>CAYZRS010000079.1:16023-20950 GCA_964480915.1 uncultured Pirellulaceae bacterium
GATCGTTTTGCGATGATCGCTTGGCCTTGATCGCTTGGCCTGCGACTGAGGACGACTAGACGACGACCGCTTCGACGCCATTCTTGAGGTTCAATTTGCATCCGCCGGTGGCGTGCTCGCGGCGAATCGTGGCCAACCCCCAATAGTGGCCTGCGCCGGCAACCGTCGAGGTGATGATGCCGGTCGCTTTGTCCGACACTAGCAGTTCGTCGCCAACGGCCAATTCCTGATCAGCCCGCACGCGCACCAGCAGTTTATTCACGTGCCCGAGCGCATCGATCCGAGCGACCGTCTCTTGCCCCAAGTAGCAACCTTTCGTGAAGGAAATTGCCTCGTCGTTGCGGTCGACTTCTTGGGGCAGAGTCTTATCGGTCAAGTCGCGACCGAACCAGGGAAAGCGATGTTCGATGCGGCGGAATTCGATCGCCTCATCATCGCCTTCGCTGGCTCCGGCGTTGACGAGCAACTGGTCCACCTCGTTGCCTCCTGCAGAAACGATGACCGCGAACGTATCGGCTGCCGCGAACGGCATGCGCCACACGATACAAGGTTGCTCTTGGCACGTAGCAGAAGTCTGTCCGTCCGGCGCATCGATGCAGAAGACTCGCCTCAGAACAGCAGCCGCTTCCGAACCCGATATCAGAACCTGGCGATAGTTGGCGCTCTCATTCGCCAATTCGACATCTTCGGTGATCAAGTAACGATCGAGATGAGCCAGTAACGTGTCGGCCTGGTCAGGTACGGTCGTCAACAACAAACGTTCACTTTCGCAAGCGATCACGACATGGCCGATCGTCTTGCCTTGGACGTTCGTGATGAACGCTTCGCAGCTGTCGCCCGGTTGCATCTTCTTGATGTCGTTGGTGCAAAGATTGTGTAGAAAGCTGGCTCGGTCGGCACCGCGAAGCGACAGCAACGTGCGGTCTGGCCAGGGAATCAAGATCGTCGTAGCGGTCATAGGATTGCGTTTTCGTCGCCTGGCGAGGCGGACACCGAGTCGGTTGAGACAGAGGGACGCGCGTGCTGGGCGTTGGCCAGCAGCGCACACGGGAGATGTCGTTTGCAGACGTTCGAGACTTCGTCCGGGTCGGTGACGGGCACAAATCCCATGTCCTCAACGAGGCCCGGATCGAGCTTACTGAGCAGGTAGACGTGAGCCCGCCCGAGTGCCGCCAGAACCTGAGTCGCCGCTTCCGCGTCCGAGCTGGGTTGCTTGGCAATTTCGCGGGCCGTTTCCTCTTCGTCGCGCACTCCGATCAATTGGCCCATCGCCCGACCGGGCGGCTCGTCCAATTCACTGCAGACGACGATCGCACCGTTGTCTTTGACAATCCGCGCCGCCGCCTCCACCGCTCGGCCGACGTTCTCCCAGGTCTGCTGCGTGGCACCTCCCTGGATGGCCGCCACGACGCAGGCCGCCTCCTGCGGCAATGTCGATTCCCAGACTTGGCCACTCAAACCGCGACCATGTTCAATCACCGAATCGACGTCGCCGGCAACGACCTTCAACATATCATCGCCAGCGCCGGGAATCATTTGGATCGTTAAACGAGCACCCAACAGCCAAGCGACCTCGTCCGCTTCGCGACTGCGCAGGTGGTTTTCTCGAGACTCCAAACCGGTCGCCGGTGCCAAAAATCGATTGCGCATTTCCGAATCGGCGAACGCGGGAAAGACGCCCCCGTGCGCATTCGCGTAGCCGGTCGTTCCGGTCGGTCGGATGCAGCCAACGGTGATCACGACGTCGGCGTCGGTCAACTTGCGATTGATATGGACCGCTTTGCCATCTTGAGTCGTCGCGAGGTAGGCCAGCTCCTCGACTTCATCGGGATCGTGAACACCGATCGTGACGCGCTCCTTGAGCGGATCGGGGATCGCATCCTGCAACCGCGGATCGTCGCCACTGCCAGGCGCGAGGAGCACATCGATCGCTCCCGGATCGAGCGGTGGGATCGCCAACGACTGCAAAATGCCAGCCAACACCAGCCGCTTCTGCGGAACACTGCGATGGATCGCAACAGCGAAGCGGTCGCCCGGGACGCTCGCTTCGGCCAGTGGTGGAAAGTCGAGCGGATCGACCAGCGACGCCGCAACCGCGGCCACCGTATCGTCCAGCGGTTCTGCCTGAGGCATACCACAAACGGCCAGAATCTCAGACTCGCTGAGGTCCAGTGATAGCTCCCGTTCCGTTCCGTATCGCAACTTCATGTCTTGTAGCAGTGCCAGCGTTATTTGTTCCGAAAAATCGCCCATCGGGGCCGTTCGACCAAATTATCGAACAATTTGGCCACCCTTGCGAATCCCGTGCAGCCGAATCGATCATAGTCCTCGCTTTTCGAGATGGTCAAGCAGCCGATGTTTACGCTTCGCGGCCAGACCGAGATAATCGGGCTCAACAACGACCAAGGAAGGACCGGATGGCCAATTATCGATCACGTAACCGAAACGACAACCGACGACGACGCTCGCGGGACACTGAATTGACGGACGATGAATCGGACGATTTGGACTACGACTATCCCGATCGAGAAAACAACTTCGGCTGGATCGTGGTCGTCGTGCTGATCGGCGCGGGCATCTTTTGGCTGGCCCGTCTAAGTAATTCCCATGGATTGCCGCCCGCCGTTCGAACTGCGGCGCAGGGAAACGCCGATTCGGCCACCACCACGACCGGCGGCCCGGCGACCGATCTTACGGCCGGACTCGGCAAACCCCGTCCCAAACCGGGCCAGAAAGAACCCCAAGCGATCGCGATCCTGAAATCGGTCGCCGACACCTACCGCCAGCTCGAATCGTACGAAGACATCACTCGGATGCAGCTGCGCTATCCGGTCGGGAATCAAATCCAAGAAGAGAATGCCGAACTCTCGTTCAAATTCCAACGCCCTAACCGTGTGCGATTAGAAGTGGAAAAGGAAGGGCATCGAGTCGTCGTCACGAACGATGGCAACGAATGGAATTCGCGGATCATCGATCCGACGACTCAGAACTTTGACAACCAATTCGTCGTCGCGCAATCGGAAGGTGACGTGACCGTCAATTCGGTCTACTCGGCCACCGAATACGTCAACATGGACCGGCCCAACGAATTGCTCAACGCGCTGATGTCGTTGCCGGCTCCATTGCTGGTGAGTCAAATCGCATTTGTGCTGGAACCCGATTCGCTGGATCAAATGGTCGCCACGTCACTCGATATTCGCCAATTGACGCCGCAAAGCATGCAAGGTCGCAATTGCGAGCGAATCCGCGTCCGGACCGAGGGCGGTTCGTTCGTGTTCTGGATTGATGAGCGGCAGAAGCTGGTGCGCCGTATTCAATTCCCGACCGCCGACCGGCAACCGGGCGACCCAACATCGCATCTGGGCAAAAGCATGCTGCAGTGCGATTACGGACGTTTGCGGACCGATGCTCGCTTCTCGAACGATACCTTTACGCTTGCCAAGCCAGAATCAGCTCGCTTAGTCCGCAACTTCATCCTGCCGCCTCAGTCTGATCCTGACACCATCTTGAACCAACAGGTGGGCGGATTCTGGTTCACCGATCTGCGGAACCAGCGGACGCCGCCCGGTTACTGGGAAGACAAAGTCAGCCTCTTTGTCTGGTGGAACAACCATCCGGCCTGTCGCGTCGCGCTCGACTCTCTGGCTGCAACTTACGAAAGATTCAAGGACGATCAACGCGTCAGCATGCTGGCCGTTTCCTCCATTCCGTCGACTCAGATGAGTCACGCTCAAGTTCAACAATTGGCCGAACAATGGAAAATTGCCCTGCCCGTCGTGCGCGACACGGAAGCGTTTGGCCGCGATACGTTTCAGGTGAGCCAGGCTCCAACCGTGGTCATCGTCGATAGCCAAGGTCGAGTCCAACTGCAGGAGACGACCGCCAACCCCGATCTGGGAACGCAGATGCAAACGGTGATCGAAAAAATTCTCGCTGGGGAAAACATCGCCGAGCAGTATTTAACGTTCCTCGATTCGCGTGGCGGAGAATACGAAAAGCTACTCGCAGCGGCCAGTTTGGAAGAGCCCAAGCTAAAGCTGAAACCGGCGTTACCCGAATTGAGCCCGGCCACGCTGCCCAGCCAATTGACGGTCCGCGAGCTGTGGAAAAACGATCGCATCCGCCAGCCGGGAAACATCCTGGCGCTGAAACGGGGCCTCAGGCACGAGTTGCTAGTTCATGACGGCACCGATTCGTTGGTTCAACTTTCGACGTACGGCAGCGTGAAAGACGAATTCAAATTGCCAACGCCCAATGGACCGGCACTGATGACGAACTTGCGAGTCGCCTCGGACCGTTCGGGAGCGGAGTACTACCTGGCAACCGCAGCCATGGGAGATCAAACTCACCTCTTCGATGAACGGTGGCAGCACTTGATGAGCTACCCTGACACCGACGCGGCAACTCGCGCCAACCCGGCAGACGGCAATGCGATTCAAGATGCACAGATTGCCGACATGGATGGCGACGGTGAATTGGAAGTCTATGTCGCGTTTGACGGGACGGGCGGAGTCCACCGTGTCAACCGGCGTGGGAAGCGCGAGTGGACCAACGAATCGGTGGCGCCTGTCTATTCGCTTTCAATTTCGCCTGACAATACGGGACGCAGCTATTTGCTCGTCACCAACGATCGCGGCAAGGTGGCGCCACTCGATCATGAAGGCGCTCCCAAGAAACCGATCGAGATTCCGTCGTGGAGCATCCATCATCTGATGGCGGCGCCGGTCATTGCCGGCGTGAACAGCGGCTATTGCGCCGTTTCTCAATTGCCTGACGGATCGCTAGTGGCCATCGGCTTGAGCCCGGCCATGTCCGAGCTGTGGGACGAACCGTTGTCGAGCGGCACATTTCGATCTCCCGTCGATTTCGTGCAAACGGCCAGTTGGAATGGTGGTCAACCGTACTGGTTGATCGCGACGCCCGAAGG
>CAYZRS010000080.1:0-20906 GCA_964480915.1 uncultured Pirellulaceae bacterium
CTAGGCAGTCCTAAGATGGGATAGTACGGTGTGAGCCACCGAGTTCGGATGGTGTCGAGGAGGGGAGAGCCGAGGTGGATCGGCCGCCCAACGGCACGGATCATGGGGGCAGAATGAGCACCACTGCGAAAACCGACGTGAACGGGGACGAATCGGCAGTTGGCGAGTCGCCGGGTGACGTGACGGCGCCGCTAACGCGCAGAAACGTCCGCATGGCCGCAATCCTCGGTTCCCATTCGCTTGTCGATATCTATTCTGCGTTTGTTCCTGCACTACTGGGACTGCTGGAAGTACGCTGCGGGTTGTCGATGCAACAGTCGGCGACACTGCTGGGTGTCGGTTCGATCTGTTCGGGGCTGGCTCAGCCTCTGGCGGCCTGGTTCAACGATCGGTTCGACTCGCGAGCGACGGCCGCTTGTGGTTTGCTCGGCTGTGCCGCCTGCTTGTCTTCCATCGGTTGGGTGAGCCGATTTTCGACGCTGATTGTCTTGTATGCTTTCGGCATGTTCGCCAGTGGTGCGTTTCATCCGGCAGCTGCTGCGACAATGGGCCATTTGGGTGGTCGCCGGCGGAGCTTGGGAGTGAGCCTGTTCTTCGTGGCCGGAATGATCGGTTGGGGATTCGGCAATGTCATGGCGCCGCGGTTGGTTGGTCAGCTGCACGGTTTTCATTGGCTGACGCTATGCATGGTGCCGGGGCTGGCAGCTGCTGTTGGGTTGCAGTTCGCGATTCGACGTGTTCCGCATCGGGTCGCCAATCACGGCCGCGTCGACCTCGTGCCGCCGAATGTCGGTCAACGGTGGATGATGGTGGCGCTGTTGTTCCTGGCGTCGGCCATTCGCTTTTCCGTCAACATGGCGTTGATGTTTCTTTGCGTGCGGTACATTCACGGATTGTCGGCCGGGATGCATGATGGTTGGACGGCCGAACAGATCGCCGTCGAATCGGCACCGCTGGTCGGCAACCTGAACGCGATGATGATTGTCGGCATGGGGTGTGGTGGTCTATTGGCGGGTATCATCTTGCCGCAAGGGCGTGAAAAGTGGCCAATGGTGCTGTTGCCGATTGTCGTGAGTCCGGCTGTCTACTTTTTGCCTCGGTTTGGGCTCAATGCGGCTTATCTCTTATCGGCGATCGCCGGATTTGGTTTTGCTTCGATGGTGCCGATTTCGATGGCCGTGGCTCAACGGCTATTACCCCACCGTACGAGCATGGCCTCAGCGCTGACGCTCGGTGGAGCCTGGGCGATGGCTTTTGTCGGACCACAGTTTGCCCGTTGGAGTCTGGAACGTTTCGGTTTGGTCGACACTTATTCGTGGGTCGCTCTGGCGCTCGTCGTTTCCGGTTTGGTGATTCTTCCGTTACGATCATCTTTGGTCCGAGAGTCGAACGTCTCCTAATTCGGCCGTCGTCGGGCGGATGATTCACACCTGCCAGCGGAATTCTATCATGGGTCGCATTGCAATCGTCGTTTGGGTCGCGTTTCTTGGGGTGTTGCCCGCAGCAGCAGAAGAACTGGCTTTGAAAGTAACGCCCGTTCAGATCGGTGGGTCGGTGGTCGAAGTGGTGACGAGCAGCGGCTCGCAGCGACCCGATCGTTGGTCGCTGGTGAATCTACACGATGACGAGAACACGTCGGTCGAAGCGGCCAAGTCGATCTTGACCGAGTGCCCTGCCCGTTTGATCGAGCTGAAGCATTCGGGCGAGCGGGAAATCGCGTTTGCGATCGGCGATAACCAATTTCGCTGCGACCCGAATCGCATTTTTACACCGATAGGGGTTCGAGCCACGCTGGAAAAGCTGGGCGACCATACAGAGGAGGCGGAACAGGAAGTGATTCGTTTCGGCCGCGCGCTAATCGATCGATACCGATTGGATCGCGTGCAGGCGGTCGTCGCGCTGCATAACAATACCGACCAACGCTATGCGGCGAGCAGCTACGCCAAGGGGCAGGAATACGAATCGGACGCGTCGGCCGTGTTTATCAAGCCGGGAAGTGACCCGGACGACTTCTTTTTCGTGACCGAGCGAAGGTTCTTTGACGCGTTGACTCAGCAAGGGTTCAATGCGGTATTGCAAAACAATGCGACCGTGACCGACGACGGATCGCTGTCGGTCTATTGTGCTCAGCAAGGGGTCCCCTACGTTAACGTCGAGGCGCAGCATGGCCATTTGGAAGTTCAAGTCGCAATGCTGAGGTCGCTTTTCAAGATGCTAGAAAAAATGCAGCAAGTCCGTTTGGTCAACTTAAAAGAGGTGGATGACAGCTGGGTGATCGATAGCCCGTACGCGACGGCCGATAATATGGCGAAGGCTGTGTTGTATCCGAAGAACGAGCTGTACTTGGAAGCGAGTGCCGCCGAGCGGCTGGGGCGCGTGCAAAAGAAACTGCAGCAACAGCACTTGCGTCTAAAGATCTATGACGCTTATCGCCCGTTGTCGGTGCAAAAGAAATTGTGGCAGGTCTTGCCCGATCCGACCTACGTGGCCGATCCGGCGAAAGGCTCGCGCCATAATCGCGGGAGTGCGGTCGACGTCACCCTTGTCGACCAGCAAGGCAAGGAACTTCCGATGCCGACCGAGTTTGATGAATTTTCGGAAAAGGCGCATCACGATTACAGCGATCTGCCAGTGGAAGTGCTACGCAATCGACAGCTGTTAAAGGAGGCGATGGTCGCCGAAGGTTTCGAGCCGTTGGATTCGGAATGGTGGCACTACGATGCGCCGGGCTGGCGCCGATTTCCAGTCTTGGACATCGATCCCTGGAACGCAACAGGCGAAGCGACTCCTTAGTGGGCCGGTGGCGATGCATCCCATTTTAGTAAGCGGTCGACCGAATCGACGGCGAGCGGATGGTAGGTCGGTCTGGCGGCGCGGTAAATGTCGGCAGCGCGCTTTCGTCCCGCCTCGGATTTCCATAGTTCTTCGTAGAGTGGCATGAGGAACTTCCGACGTCCTTGTTTCGTCAGAAAATCGTAGAGCGGTTGCATTGCCGGTTCGTATTCCGCCGCGATGCCGTGCAACAGCCAATCGTGAAGGATTTCGGAATTTCCCGAATCCGAAAATTTGAACTGCCGGTCCAGATCTTCCATCTGCTTCGTAGGCAGCGGCCGTTTGAGGCTTCGTAAGAACTGTAGCCAGTGGTGCGTTGTCCAGTTGTCGACCTGCAATTCGGCCGCCGTCGTACCGGTTGCAAATCGCTCAGATTCGGTGGCGATCTGATCCAGCTCTTCCGCGACGATGGTTGGTTCGTTACTGGGTAGACCGGGGCCATAAACCCATTCTTCAATGCGCAGTGAATCTTGGACCTCTTGCGACTCTTTGCTGACCAGTTCGGCATCGAGATAGCGCAGGAATCGGTCGGTCGTCATGCTCTGAAAAGCAAACTTGTCGAAATAGGAACGCAAGAATGGATCCCATTTGTCGCGCCCCACCGCTTCCTCCAGCATGCGCAGGAAGAGATAGCCTTTTTCGTATGCGACATCTGTCAGCCCGTCATCCGGGTCGCGGCCGGCGAGGTCGAGGTGCAGCCAGGTGTCGCGGGGTTTCAACTCTTCCATTTCTCGCCGCAGTCCGTCTTTGCCAAGCTGAGCCCACATTTCGTCGAAGCCGCGTCCGTTGACGGCCTCCATGATGCGGTGTTCAAAATAGACGGTGAATCCTTCGTTGAGCCAGAAGTCGTTCCAGGTCGCATTGGTCACCAGATTTCCCGACCAAGAATGAGCCAGTTCGTGAGCGATGAGCGCCACCAACGACCGATCGCCGGCCAAGACGGTCGGCGTAGCAAACGTCAGTCTTGGGTTTTCCATTCCACCGAATGGAAAGCTGGGCGGCAGAACGAGGATGTCGTAGCGGTCCCAGCGGTAAGGCCCGTAGAGTTCTTCGGCGGCTGCGATCATCCGTTCCGTTTGGGCAAACTCCCAAGCGGCCGCTTCGACGACCGATGGCTCGGCATAGATGCCGCTGCGCTCGCCCATAGCACGAAACTCGATATCACCGACGGCCAAGGCAAGCAGGTAGGCTGGAATCGGTTGTTTCATTTCGAATTGGTAGACACCGTCCGCTCGTTTCGCCTGAGGGTTCGCAGCGCTCATCACCGCCAGTGCTGCGGGTGGAACTTTGACCTGCGCGTTGTAAGTGGTTCTGACCGCAGGACTGTCCTGGCACGGGATCCAGGTCCTAGCGAGGACGGCCTGCGATTGCGAAAACAGGAACGGTTGCTGCTTGCCGGCGGTTTGTGAAGGCTGGAGCCATTGCAGGGCCTTGGCGTCTGGCGAGGTTTCGTATTCGACATAGACGGTGTTGCAGTCGGGCGGCAGTTGAATGGTCAACGAGGAGCCCAGATGTGGCTGCGGTTGCCCAAGGGAAAACGGAGTCGGAGTCGATTTGTCGGCGAGGAAGACATGTTTGATCGTCAAGTCACGCGAGTCGAGGATCAGGGCAGCTTGGGGATCGTGACGTGCCAGCTCCAATCCGACCAATCCTTGAATGACACGCCGTTCAAAATCGACCCGGAGATCGAGATCGAGGTGTGTGACGCTGACCAGTTCCGGCTTGGCGAATGAATGGATGTCTCGCGCAGTGACCGGCTGATGGGTCGCCTGCTCCGCCTGGACCTGAGTCAGCATCGTTAAAAGGACTACAAGAGTCATTACCTTACGCATCTCGCTGTTTTCCTTATCTGCATGGGGATGCCTCCGCTGGGCAGGCATTTTCCAGCTCAAAAATTCGCATCCCGACGATGGAACTCGGTCAATTTGATGTATTTTTGCAACTCCGGTGACCGATTTCGGTCACCGTGGTAATATAAACGAGGGGGATGGGTGTTTTGTATCGTAGAGTGTGATATGTCCAAAGAATCCCTCCGCCGCTGCCGCAAGTTGTACTGCAAATCTTGCTGGCGAGACGAGTACTTCAAGCCAGTCAAATACGGCTGGCTCACGAGTGCCGTGTTGGCTATCGCGACGCTCGGCTTGATTTTCGTTTTTCGCCCCTCCCGTTGTGTGACTTGTGGTCAAAAACGAATCGCCTATCCGGTTCCGCAAGCGCCGCAAGTCGGCCGCCGCGAGTTGGAAACGGCGGAAGATTCGACCTGCTAAGTGGCTCGCTTTCAGGGCAACGGTCTTCAATGGGGGCAGCGGTCTCCACATTTCTGATTTGAAGCGTTCTGGTTCGAGACTCGCACCAGCAAATCACGCCTCTCGCCAAAGCCGACGACGATACGTGAACGGCTGCGATAAATCGCTGTCGATGATTGACCGCTTCTTACGACAAATCAAGGCGTTCCGGCTGCTCTTCCATGCGGGTGGCACGAAATGACTCGATCTATTGGATAATCGGGCCGGGGTCAGTTAAAACTTCCCTCTTGTCGAATTGCGTTTCCGTGGAATAGAGGATGTCGAAGTGGGCAAATGTCTAATAGCGTTCGGTCTGATTCTGGGGTGCTTGTGGAGCGCTGCGTGCACTGCCGATGAGGTTCGTGATGCCGTAGTAAAAATCCACGTGACTCATCGGACACCCGATTTCATCCGCCCTTGGACGAAAGCCGCGTCGAAGAAGTCGACCGGCTCCGGTGCCATTATCGCCGGTAATCGAATTCTGACGAACGCTCACGTCGTGCACTATGCCAGCCAAATTTTCGTTCAGTTCCATCAGTCGACCGATCGTGTGCCGGCCAGGGTCCTTCACCGATGGGTCGGCATGGACCTCGCGCTACTGGAATTGGAAGACCCGGCCGAATTGGAGGGGAAGCCAGTTCTGGAAGTTGCGGAAGGACTGCCCAGCGTGAAAGAGACGGTGAACGTGTACGGCTACCCGATGGGTGGTGATGACATGGCCGTGACCGAGGGGATCATCTCTCGCGTTGAATTTGCCTCGTATAGCTCGGATGTCTCCGGAGTCCGCATCCAGGTCGATGCGGCTCTTAACCCGGGAAACAGCGGTGGCCCCGCGCTCGTCGATGGCAAGATTGTCGGTTTGGTCTTCAGTGGAATACGGACGGCTGAGAACATCGGGTACCTGATTCCCGCGGAGGAGATTCGCATGTTTCTCGAAGACTGCGACGACGGTGCGACGGATGGGAAATGGGCCTTGTACGAACAGCTGCAAACGACAGAAAACGAGGCGCTTCGCGAACGTTTAGGAATGGATGACGGTACGACCGGTGTGATGGTCCGCGAACCCTATTCATCAGACGAGGATTACCCGCTCAAAAAATGGGACGTGATCACTCACATCGGCGACGAACCGATTGACAACAAAGGCAAAGTCAAAGTTCGTGACGACTTGCAACTGTTGTTTCAGTATCGCGTGCCCCAGTTCACCAAGGATGGCAAAGTCGAACTCAAAGTAATGCGCGACAAAGAAGTGAAAACTGTCTTGGTTCCGGTCTGTCGAAAACTCAATCGCATCATTGCGACGCTCGACGGAGAATACCCCCGCCACTTCGTCTACGGTCCGATGGTGTTCATGCCCGCTTCGACGGAAATGATTCGCAAGGCAGGAACCAAAGGGTTGGCGTTCTTCTTGGCGATGGAGAGCCCGTTGATTAGCCGGATTTCGGATAAGCCGGAGCAAGCAGATCAGGAATTGGTGGTCTACCGATTGCTGACGCACCGCACCATGAAAGGCTATGGAACGGCCCCTTACGGAGTTGTCCGAACGCTGAATGGAGTCGATATTCAGAATCTCGATCAGATGGTTACTATCCTTCGTGATTCGAAAGATGAGTTTCTGACCATCGAGCCCTATGGTCGTCATGAGACGATCGTCTTTCGACGTGGCGACATGGAAGCGACCACGGAAGACGTGCTCAACGATGAAGGGATCCGCTATCAGGCTTCGGATGACCTGATGGAACTTTGGGAGGCCAAGCCCGAGCCGGCACCTGCCGCCAACTGATGTCGGTCTCGACGGCCTCGATTTCAAAAAGTGGTGACCATGTCGATGCCAAACGTTGCTGCGCTCAAATCGGTGCTAGGCGACCAATCGTAGCGCATTTCGGGTCGAATCACGAAGTTGGCAAATGGGCGAAAGTTCACACCGGTGGTGACCTCATAGAATGATGTCCCGTCCGTCTTCCACCATTCGGCACGAGCCCCCAACGCCATCGTGTCGCAAACATCGTAGAACAAATACTGGTTGATGCCGATGTCATCATTCTTGCCGGCGCCGACGTTCTCGACGCGAACGAGGTCGCTTTGGAAGACGTAATTTAATTTTTCGGTTAGCGTTGCATCGAGAACGACGCTGTGCGAGTAGCCATCCCCTCGCCAACCCAGGTCGCCGAACGTCGTCATGTAAGTCAGGGCCACATCTTCGGTCAAAGCGAGCCCGAGCCCGCCGAGGAAGCTGTTCCCGTCGCCGAATTGATCAAAACCGGTGTCCCAGCCCAACGTCCAGCCACCGTAAACCGTGACGTCTTCCGTCGCGTTGATCGTGGCCAAGGCGCCCGTGTGAGTGAACGGTTCGCTGTTGTACATCGTGTAGGCGTGGGAATAGAAGAAGTTGTTCGGAGCGGTGACCGTTTCATAACCGATCAGCGTGAAGAAGTGACCGACTTGTAGCGAGACATTCTCCGTGGCCAACGTTCCGTAAACCTGAGGTAACGCCCAACCGAAGCCGGCACCTCGGTCGAATCCGTTCTGAAAATCCCAACGGCCAGGGTTGTTGCCAAAGGCCTGTGTATCGGCCGCGTCGACTCCATAGACGACGTCCGCCCGGAATCCCCAATCGATCTGTTTGGTTTCGGTGTCGGGGGTCCGTTCGAGAAAGAGCCAACCTTGGTGGACGTTCAAACGGTTCGGATGGCTATTGAATAGCCCCGTCGATCGATCGTGATAGCCGGTCGAAACCCAGCCACCGATGTCCCAAGGGCAGCACTCCGCACAGTCGCCCAACATGGTGTCCCACAGCGAGAACGCATCGCCGAGTTCCCAGCACAGTCCGCAAGACGGTTGGCGGTTGCAGCCGCGACAGCCGCAAGTCGGCGTGGCGTGTGGGCCCGTGCAACCTGAGCTTGGTAAGCCGCAGGTGGGCTCGCATGCATTCATCGTGGGTAGGCCGCAAGTCGGCTCAGGCGCCGCAAACCCGCATGTCGGCTCGCCCTGCGTGCTCATCAGGCCACAGTCGGGTTCGGCAGCGATGCTCGAGGTACAGCCTTCGTTAGTGCCACTGGATTCGGTCCAACCGCCGACGTCATGCGGTAGTTCCGAAGGGCCCCAGATCACCGTCGCCTCGTCGGCAAGCGTGTCTGGCAGCCCGTTGGCTGCACCGTCCGGAGTCATCACGGGTGCCAAGGTGTATTCGTGGTTCACCTGCAGCACGCCGTTCTTCGCGTGCGGTGCTGCAATGTACTTTTGGGCCGAAACGGTCGTCGCAACAAGGCCAAGGATGGTGGCGATCAGGACAGATTGAGCTGACATTTCTCGGTTTCTTTCGTGGGAAAACTCGAACGAGCCCCACGTCCGCCCACATGGTTGCTCGCGATTGATTCTTGGCGCGTTGGCATCATCCAGTTCTAATTGACTAATCGGAACAGCTTGACGGAATAATCGCTTTGTTCGTCAATCGCGTTTAACTTTACTCAGTCGGCAAACACGACCCCGTTTACCCGGCTTACAATCTGGCGGTAACCCTCCCGTGATTTCGAGCAAACTATCGGTAGCAGTGCTAGTCTGCTGTGGCCTCTCATTGAATGGTGCTGCGGCGATCGAGTTGTGTGTAACGAGGCTACCGAACTTGCCCGAGCATCTGACGAACAATGCGGTCACGTCGGTGCAGAATTCGGACGGCAGTTACTCACTCTATTCTTTCACCGGTATCGCAGGCGAAACGGTCTTAGGCACGAATGCGATGTTGCGTGCCTACCGGCTAGATACGTCCGGTGGCGGTTGGACGGCGATTGCCGACGCTCCCGGAATCCGCGTCGGTCAAAATCCGCGTCCTAAGGTGGGCGCGAGTGCTGTCACGGTAGCAGGAGAGGTCTACCTGCTGGGCGGCTATTCGATTCCCGGTGCAGAAATTACTGAGCGACGATTTTACCGCTACGATCCGGTCGCCGATGACTATGTCGAGCTGGCCGACGTCCCTACCGAAGTGGACGATACGGTCGTGGGCGTTTTCCAGGATCGTTACATCTATACGGTGAGTGGCTGGCACGGACCGAGCAACAACAACACGCAGGAAGTCCAGGTCTACGACACTCTCAACAATACGTGGGAGAACGCGACAAGTATTCCCGGACCGTTTCGTGGCCTATTTGGTCATGCGGGTGGATTGATCGGCGACAAGATCATCGCGTTCGATGGTGTCAAAACGACCGGTGGCAACTTTACTATTGACGATTCGGTTCTGGTCGGCCAAATCGATCCCAACGACCTGACGAACATTTCTTGGCAAGAGCTGCCGGCCCATCCTGGGGCTCCGACCTATCGAGCGGCCGCCAGCCAGGTCGCGACCGCCGATGGCCGATTGCTAGTGATCGGCGGCACCGACAATCCGTACAACTATACGGGGATTGGTTACGACGGTATTCCCGCAGACCCATTGGATCAGGCACTGCTGTTCGATCCAGAAACTGGCGTGTGGGAGGAGCTTGCGATGGTCGGAGATCCGCTGGCCACGATGGATCACCGCGGACTTGTCTCGGTAGGCGACAACATGTGGGCGACGATCGGCGGCATGGTCGAACCTCGGATCGCCACCAACGAAGTGGTCCTCTATCAACTTGTCGACGACGGGCATGTTTGCGGCGTACCCGAACCGGCCGGTGGTAGCGCATACTGGTTGGCGGCGGCCGTTTGGTTCGGCCTTCGTCGGCGAAAGCTGCGCTCAGGTCGATTCCATCGTTGCCGGTAGCGGATGCCGAAGTCCGGAACTGGATATCTAGGTGCTTGCCAGCAAGTCACATCTGAATCCCGTTGTCAGCAGGTACTCACATCGACGGTCGGACTGCCTGTTTGTCATCGAGCGCGCCGCCAACCATGACGGACTCAATGACGTCGCCGAGTCAGTAAATTCCAGTCTTCTCTTTTCACTCCCCACCGACAGCAAATCATTTGTTTTGTTCCGCCACAAAAACCAGCATCCGTGCCCAGGAACGATCAGCCAGCATGCCATTTGAATTTTCATTCCCGCATCGGTTTCGCCGATCGATTTCGACAACACAAATCATAGCTCGCGCCAACAATCGGCCACTTCTGCGATTGCTGATGTGGATGATGCTGATGCCGACCACTGCCACCGTTTCGTCTGCTCAGGCCATCCGACCTCATTGGTCAAAGACGAACGATCGTTGTTGGTACCAAACAACCGACCCCACGGGGCGGCAGTCGTTTTTTGTTGTCGACATTCAACAGAAATCACGGAAACCTGCGTTTGACCGGCAACGACTCGCCGTGGCAATGTCCGGGGCGCTGCAAGAAGACATCTCTGCGAACGATCTGTCGGTCGACTTTATTCAGTTTGGCAAATCGAACACAGAACTGCTCTTGCTGGCAGACAACAAAAGCTGGGCTCTCGATCTGGAAACTTACAACCTGCGGGCAGTCGATGCTTTGGAAGTATCCCAGGCAGGCCGTCTGTATCTGCCACCACGGCGAAGCCAGGCATCAGGCGAATCAGCACAGGTACTGATTGAAAACAGGCTTCCGCATGAACTGCGGATCTTTTGGGTCACGCCGGACGGTGACGAGCGCAGTTATGGTGAAATCGGTGCCGGAAAGACACATCGCACGAGCACCTACGTTGGTCATACGTGGTTGTTGAAATCGGACGGAGAAAATCTCGGGTGCTTTTCTGCGCAGGGTGGCGATCGCTTTGTGATTGACGCCAAAGCGATTGAAAACGTCGTGCGACGAGAAGCTGCTGACCTGGGTCCATCGAATGGTCGATCCATTCGCCACCATCTCACTGCTCCGGACGAAAGCTGGGTGCCGTTTGTACGTGACCACAATCTGTGGCTGCGGAACGGATCAGAAGAAAAGAAATTATCACACGATGGCACCGAAGAAAAATCATTTGCACGTCGTGGCTCAGATCAGCCACAGGTGTATTGGTCGGCCGATTCGAAATTCCTTGTTGCTTTTCAAACGACATCCGGAACCGAGCGAACTGTCTCCATGGTCGAATCATCGCCCAAAAATCAGCTTCAGCCTCGGCTGCAAACTCATAAGTATCCCAAACCGGGTGATGATATTTCTGTTACGCAGGTGCGTCTGTTTTCCCTGGCCGACATGGAAGAGATTCCCGTTTCCGACGAACTTCTAAAGAATCCTTGGAGCATACAATTCGACGGTTGGTCAGCTTCAAACGAGACGTTTTACGTGCACTACAACGCACGAGGTCATCAGACAATACGGGTCGTTGGCATTTCTGCAAAAACGGGTGCCGCCAAACCGATAATTGAAGAAACGAGTTCAACCTTCATTCAATACTCTGATCCCGGGAAGTCCGTATTTGAAAGCCTGCCTGGCGAACAGATCCTATGGGCCAGTGAACGCAGCGGTTGGAACCACCTGTATCGCTATGCACGCGAATCAGGCAAGCTTCTGAATGCTGTTACGTCCGGCGAATGGAATGTGAAACGTATTGAAAACGTGGATCGAGACGCCGGTGTGATTTGGTTTTATGCCGTGGGAATTCATCCGGGCCAGGATCCGTATCACGAACATTTTTGCCGAGTCAATTTCGATGGCAGCGAACTGCGAATTCTGACCGAAGGTGACGGGACCCACAAAGTCACTCTGCAACAGGACGACCAATTCCTAATTGACACGTATTCCCGGGTAGACATGGCACCGGTTACCGAACTGAGATCCGCAGAAGAGGGCGAATTGATCTGCGAGCTTGCCAAAGACGATACGGCCGATCAATTTGGCGACCGACGTGTGACGGAACGATTCGTCGCTAAGGGACGAGATGGGAAAACGGACATTTGGGGAATCATACACTGGCCGCGAGAGTTGGATCTCACAAAAAAATATCCCATCGTGGAGAGCATCTATGCGGGCCCTCATGACCATCACGTTCCCAAGTCTTTTCGATCACGTTATCAAACTCAGCACCGCATCGCGGATGAAGGCATGATTGTTGTGCAAATTGACGGCATGGGCACGGCGTGGCGTTCCAAGGAATTTCATGATGTCTGTTACAAGAACCTGAAAGACGCCGGCTTTCCGGATCGCATTGCATGGATTCAAGCGGCGGCGAAAAAATTTCCCCACATGGATACGTCGCGGGTGGGGATTTATGGGGGATCTGCGGGCGGCCAAAACGCGATGGCGGCGTTGTTATGGCACAACGAGTTTTACAAGGTGGCCATTGCCGATTGCGGTTGCCATGACAATCGTATGGACAAGATCTGGTGGAACGAGCAATGGATGGGCTGGCCAATCGACGAAAGTTATCGGGAAAACTCCAACACGGAAAATGCTCATTTGCTGAAAGGCAACCTAATGCTGATTGTGGGGGAACTGGACCGCAACGTGGATCCGGCCAGCACAACGCAGGTTGTTCATCAACTTATCCAACACGACAAAGATTTTGAATTTGTGCTGGTCACCGGCACTGGCCACGGCTCAGCAGAAACTCCCTGGGCCTCCCGCAAACGGCTCAACTTCTTGAAACAACATCTTAGTGTTCCATAGATCCCATTCGCCCATTCGTGATTTACAAGACGCCGGTGCTGAATTTAAAGAATCGTTAGCGTTGGACCGTGGTGCCCACTTCCTGCCCATAGGAGAGTTCCAGCGTGTGACCGTCCGGGTCGGTCAGAAACGCCCAGACACCAACCGGAGGACCGGAGTCGGTCGGTTCCTTGCCCAGGACGCCCTCAGCGCGGGCCGTGTCGCACAATGCCTCCAACGCCTCGAGAGTCGCACACGCGACGCCCAGATGAGCAAACGGACTGAGAATGGGCTGCACTTCGTCGACCTCTAAGAGGACGATCACAAAGGGACGTGTGTTGTCAGAAATCCAAGCGACGCGCTTGGTCGGGTCGGACAGACTGGTTCGGCGATGGACTGGCCGCATGCCGGCGTAGGTTTCATAAAAGGCCAAGCTCGCATCCAGATTGGAAACGGGTAATGCGATATGAGTGAATCCAACGTCCGGCATCGGCTGGCTCCTGTGAGGCGTGACTGAGCATTTGTCAGATTCCAAGGCGGAATCGACTGGGGCGAATTAGGTTTCATTCAACGATTCGGGTCACGGCATCGCCGGTGCGAATGGTGCCCGCTGTCACAACCTCGGCGAGAATCCCACCATGTCCTGCCATCGCATGAAGGCCACCCGGTCCCAAAGTGATGTTCATCCGCTGGCAAGGTTCGCAGGGCCCGGTGCATTTGAATGTGCAATCACCCACTCGAAACGACTGCCCTTCGAACGATAGTAGATTGATGCCCGAAACCAGGATGTTTCTGCGCGTTAGGCTGTGGTCGACGCTGTCGCGTCCCATCAGCGAAGCGACGACATCCATGTGCTCTTGCTGGATGAAAGTGACCTGGCGGTTCGCCGGGCCACTGCTGGTGAAGCGGTCTCCCTCAAGGCCACTCGTCGCATCGACGGCGACCTGGGTGACCGAGTTCATCGGTTTTTCCTTGCCAACGCGAAGTCCAATCCATTGGACCGTCCCCTGCTCTTTCCGCGGATTCATGGTTTGCTGCTCCTGCTGATCGTCAGTGGGCTAAGTCGCTTCAAAAATGGGTCGCGTGGCGATGCGAAAGCGCTCGTCGACCGTCTGCTGATTCGCGTGACTCCCATCTTGCACGATGTGTCGACCGCCGACAATTACATCCCGCACCATTTCACGTCCACCAGAAAAAACATAGGTGTCGAGCTGAGCGTCGGCGTCGCGTCCGCCGAGCCGTGGGTGAGCGTCACGTAAGACGACCAGATCGGCAGCCGAATTCGGGCTGATGGCTCCTGCCGTGATGCCCAGTGCGGCGGCACCGTGGGTCGCTGTCTGCTGATAGAGCGTCGTCCCCACCGAGCCATGTTCGTCGGCCAATAGGTTTCGTTTTCGATGCAGCAGTCGTTGACCATATTCCAACAGCCGCAGTTCCTCCGACGGCGAAGTCGAAATATGGCTATCCGAGCCAATGCTCATCCGACCGCCCGCTCGTTGAAATTCCAACGCTGGAAAAATGCCGTCCCCCAAGTTGGCCTCCGTCGCTGGGCAAAGTCCCACGACCACTTGACGATCGACCATCGCTGCCATTTCTGATTCGTTGATGTGTGTGGCGTGGATCAAGCACCAGTTCGCAGCGACCGGAACGTTGTCCAGCAGCCACTGTACTGGACGAGCGCCATAGGTTGCCAAGCAGTCTTCGACCTCGTTGGTTTGTTCGGCCACGTGGATATGGATGGGACTGGGCGCGTCGTGGCGGGCGGTCGTTTGTTGGGCGAGTCCTGCCAGTAGCTGGGCGATTTGATCGCCGCTGGCGGCGCGGAGCGAATGGATGGCAGCGCCAATTGTGATGGTCGGGTCAGCGTCGGCGGCTTGCAGAAGCGTTTCGCGGATGGCCAACAATTGGTCCACGGTGTTTTCGAATCGCTTTTGTCCTCCTGCCAGAGGTCGTCCGTCGAATCCGCCACGCGAGTAGAGAACGGGCAGATGAGCCAGTCGCAGGCCGGAAGCACGGGCTGCGGCCAGATGAGCCATCGATAGCTCGGCCCGGTTCTCATAGGGCTGTCCCGAGGGCGAATGGTGTAGATAGTGGAATTCGCCAATCGACGTATAGCCGTTCAGCAGCAGCTCGGTATAGAGCTGTTCGGCAATCGCCGAGGCCGCTTGCGCGTCCAGCCGTTCTGCGAAGCGATACATCGCTTCGCGCCAAACCCAGAAATTGTCGTCCGAACTGCCTCGTCGTTCGGCGAGCCCAGCGAACGCTCGCTGGAACGAATGGGAATGGACATTGACCATGCCCGGGATGACGGTGCTGTCCGTTCGCAGGCATGTGGGGGATGGCTCGGTCCCCGCCGTGACGTTGCCAATGTGGCCCTGATCGATATCGATCCGAACGTTCGTTGCCCAGCCTTGAGGCAAGAGCGCGCGAGCACAATGCACGGACGAAAGTCGTGGAAACATGAGTGCCCTTCACGATGACAAGTGGACGAATCGAATCAGCGTCGGCGCTGATTATGCTCAATCCACGACCACCGAGGTAGGCCACTCACGTCGTTCGGACTCACCACGCCAAGTGCGATTCGGTCGCAATGCCCAAGCGAACGGCCGCCGCACGAATATCGTCTGCCTTGATATTTGCCAAGCTTTCCAGCGATGCATCGAGAGCCGCGGGTACGGGCTCTTTCGATTCTTCCGAGAGCATCTCTTCCAGCTTGCCAGTCAGCACGCACAAGTGCTCGATTTCATCGGCCACACGACGGTGCAGTGCCTTCAACGAATCGGCGATTGCGGGTGCTTCCACTTCGGTGGTCGCTTGCATGCCGGTCGCGGCCATCGCACCGACAGCGGTCACGCCTACCGTCGCTCGGCCGGCAGCGATCGCTTGCGCGTCATTTGAAATCTTACTCTCGAGCCAATTCGGAATCCGACTGTCGAACG
Source organism: uncultured Pirellulaceae bacterium (assembly GCA_964480915.1). Classification (GTDB taxonomy): domain Bacteria; phylum Planctomycetota; class Planctomycetia; order Pirellulales; family Pirellulaceae; genus CAWGCE01. The sequence goes on from CAYZRS010000080.1 coordinate 15,566, forward strand.
AGTAAAGTCGCACCGCCGCAGCTCGGACGTCGAGCTCTGACGGAAAGTCGGGGTCGAGTTCATCCCACAGTTCGTTGAGCAAACGGGGAGCGACATCCGACTGGTTCATCCGAGCCAGGTGTGCTGAGTAGTCGTAACATTGGACCAGTTCTTGGATCACCGGTTCAATCGAGTCAAATTGACATTTCCATTCAGTCGCGACAGCGAGCAGTTCAGATGAGAAGCTTTGCGTCATCAGAGGAGTCCGGAAGAGAGTAGTGAAAAGCGTTTCCGGGTTGGCTCAAAACTTCGTGCTTCCAACCCCGAAACTGAGTAGCTGATCATAATCTCACGAAATCGAAAAATGGCAAAGCATTTGCCGATTTTCCAAAAATTTGGTGCTCGAAACTGGTCCGCAAAAATTGTTGATCGCATTCTATTTGACGAAGTGTTGGCCGTCGCGCAAACTAAAGCCAGCAGTTGGAAACTGCACGCGAATTCGCGTGGAAATTCGCGTAGTTTCGATAGGAGTCCTACGAGCACCTGAAGGCGGGGTGGCCGAGCGGAACTTGCGGTGAAATGCGAGGTCAGCGAACGGCGCCGTAGCTAAATGGGAACGCTACTAAATTCTTGATTGCATTTCTCGCATTGGCTGCGGGGAATGATTCCTGGCAATACGCGCCAGACATGATCGCAATCGCCGGGCGGCTTTTCCTTGCTGAGTCCACAGCGACAACAGACGTTTCCCGGCAGCGCGCCGGCCTGATCGTCGTATTGATGTTCACAGCCGTTCTGTAATCGAGCGACCGCTTCTGTCTTCAGTCGTTTCCGGCGATCAGAATACTCGTCCGCCAATTTGGTCAATTCTCGGTTCGTCCAAATGTCTTGAGCGATCACAACGAACGACTTGGCGACGAGGAACAGAAAGTAGAGAACCGCGAGCGCAATCAGCCCAAACAGGAGCCAGAGAAAAAACATACCGCGCATGACGAGACCTCTTGGACTGGAAACAAAGGACAGCGATCCTTTATCATCTCGCTCGCATCGTCGCGAATTCTTGAATTGGCTTCAAGAGCCATTGGGCAAGAGGCTGCGGTTGCAGGCCAAAAATAGGATTGAAGATTGGGAAACCTATGATGAAAACGCTTGATCCATTCGAGTTCCGACTAAGCAGACGCCAGATGTTACTCGCCAGTGGCGGATTCTTGGCCGCCGTCACGGTGCCCAGCGGCAACGTGCTGGCACAACGAACCGCCGCTGAATCGGCGAAAGAGCTGGTGTTTCGCACGACCGACCCGAGGAATGGTGAACCGCAGCTGGAACATCTCGTCCAATCGTGGCTCACACCAACAAAACATTTTTACGTCCGCAGCCACGCGCCCAATCCTCAGATCAACGCCGCCGACTATCGCTTGCAAATTGAAGGCATGGTGCGCAAGCCGACGTCGGTTTCGTTAGCAGACCTGAGCCAATTGCCGAGGCAATCGGTGACGGCGACGCTCACGTGTGCCGGCAATCGCCGCAGCGAATTCAATGCCGAAGGAAAAGTTGGTGGAGTCCAGTGGGAAGCGGGCGCGATCGGAAATGCGACGTGGGACGGAGTCGCGTTGGCCGATCTGCTGAAACAGGCCGAGCTGTTAGAGTCGGCAAAGCATGTGTGGTTCGAAGGGCTCGATGAGATTCCTCGGGGCCATGGAACGATCCCTTTCGGCGCGTCGATTCCTCTCGAAAAAGCAATGTCGAGGGAACCGATTCCCGGCGCGCTGCTGGTCGATCAAATGAACGGAGCGCCGTTGACCGCCGATCATGGTTTTCCGCTGCGAACGGTCGTGCCTGGGTACATCGGCGCACGCAGCGTGAAATGGCTTGGCAAAATCATTGTCAGCGACCGGCCATCCCCCAATCACTATCAGGCGACCGCCTACAAAATTGTCGCCAAGCCCGAACCGCTCGATTGGAGCGAAGCAGGACCGATCTATCGCTATCCGATCAACGCGGCGATTTGCACTCCGGCCGCTGGCGCCAAAGTTCGTGCTGGGAACGTCGATGTCGCCGGCTACGTATTGCCAACGGGCCGCGCCGCTGCGCGGGCCAGCAGCGTTCACGTTTCCTCGGACCGAGGCGCCACCTGGCAGCCGGCTGAGTTGGTGGGCAAGTCGGAGCCCTTCTGTTGGCAGCTATGGCGCGCCACCGTCGCGGTGACCGAGTCGGCCGACCAATTGTGGGTCAAAGCGGCAGATCAAACGGGCGGTTTCATGCCGCAGCGCGTTGCCTGGAATGCGAAAGGCTACCTGCAAAATTCGTGGTATCGATCAACGATCACCGTTGAGTCGTCGGACGGCTAGTCGGACGGCGACCGGCGTTCCAATCCTGGGGGGACGTCGGAAGGCTATTCGCTCAGAAATTCAGACGCCGGCCGGACCAGGAAAAACAATGGCGCTGGCCAGCGGCATAGCGAAGGCGCGACGACGGAACCATCTAATTCATAGAGGCCGGCAGGGCAAGACTGGCAAGGATTTCACTGGCAAATCCATTTCTGAATTCGGTGAGATTGATGCGGGTCACTTATGGAGGTGAGACTGCCCCAAGTAGGAGTTTGATCGAGCAGCCTGAATGCCGGGAGACAGCAATGTTGGTATGGCGAGTGTAATATTGGCAGGTATGTTACCGTGTGTGGTTGACATTGTCGGTTTGCACGCTAAACTGATGTCCCTCGAGTCCGGTAGTTCGATAGTTTCCCATCTTCTTATGTAAGCATAGTGAACCAAACGCGCATCGCCGATTGAATCGCTTACTTTCCGGCTTCATGCTGTGCTGCACCAATGCTGCCAGTTTCTTGTTCGTTGACGTTTCAAACCACTGTCTCGAACGTTCAGTGCTGAGTGTCTGGTTATCTAGGCGTACTTTCTGGTCGCTTGCGCGCTCATAACTTTAATCCGAGCGTGGTTTCGAGAGTGGCCGATTACGCTCGGTCGATTTTCCAGCAGAGCATGTGCCTCGATATCGCAAGCGGGCGTGATGCTGCGCTGTAGTGCTTTGAATCTAAATAGTTAAAAGGAGAGTCCAATGAAGAAAATAAATGTTGTCGCCACGTTGGCGTTTGTCTTGGCGTTTCTACCAATGTCCGAGCGGGTGTCTCATGCGCAGTTTACGAAAATCCTGGCGACGGGAGACCCCGTAACCGGTGGATCCTTTTTCAATGGTCTAACCCCGGTCCTCAAGGGCGATCGGATTGCCTATGTATCGCAGATGGGGTTCGGTGATCAGGAATTATTTAGTGGTACCATTTCTGAGGGGGTGTACACGCGAGTGCTATCTGAGGGAGACGTTGTTGACGGATTTGGCACCGCCAGTGCGTTCGTAGGTCAGCCGCAGTTGCTAGAAGACACGGTTCGCATCCTCGCTAACAGACCCGGCGGCTTTGGCTACGTCGCAAGTGACGTGGCGACTGGAGTTGCCTATCCAGTGGTGCAAACCGATTTCGACCGGTTCATCTTGGTGACAGCGCTAAACACAAGCGTGAATGGCGGAATCGCGTTCATTGGCACTGACAGAAACGAAGGTAGCGGCCTCCACTTTGCTTCGATCGATGGGACGATTCAACAGCCCATTTTAGTGGACGACGTTCCGTATCCAGGGACAACAACGAATCAGTCGATCAGCAATGTTCGAATGTCGCTGAGTGCCGGCGATGGTGATCGCGTCGCAACCATCGTTGAGGGGCGTTTGCCAAATAACCCCAACATAGATGTACGAGGGATATTCGTCACGGGACTGAATGGGGGCACAGAAAGAATCGTCGAAGAGCTCGATTCGATTCCCAATACGAATTTTAGAGTCGAAGAGGTGCTGACGCCGCCGGCAATGCACGGAGACGATGTGTTGTTTCTGAGTTCTCTTGGCCAAGGGCGGACCGGTATCGTTGGGAGTCTGGACGGGACATTGACAGTCATTGTTGATGACGAAACTCCCATTCCTGGTTTGGCGGGCGACACACTTGATTTGTCATCGTTTGAGCACCAAGACCTCGGTGTCGAAAATGGTGTTGTCGTTTTTCAGTCGCGGACTTCGAATGGAAACACTGGCGTCTTCAAGTTCTCGGATGCAGGTCTTGAGACGATCGCGATGACCGGTGACACGATTGACGGAAGGGTCGTGAGTTCGCTCAGCTTTACATCACCGGCCTTCAACGATGGTCGAATTCTACTGGCCATCAACAACGGTACAGGTTTGTATTTGACCGCGATCCCTGAACCGAGACGTTTCGCTTCGATATGGCTGTTTGTGCTGTGGTGCGTCCTGCGAAGAAGGGCTATTCAAGGCGAGGCGAAGATTGGCTCCAGCTGTGTAGCCGGGCGGTAGCAACTGTATTCGGTGTCGAAGCCGGTAGTAGACAAAGGGCACCCATCCTACTAGTACAAGTACTGGGGGGTGGTCATTTGTACTTCATCCAGCAGTGCACTGGATGATCCTAGGGGGAATTGAATGTTCGACTCAACATTGATTCGTGCACTAGCGTTCGCAACTTCAATGTCCTTCCTGATCGGGCCCTCCGTGTTCGGTCAAGATTCGGAAGTCGAACTCATTCCCGTCGCAAAAGTCTGGTCGAATCGAATCCCAGACACGCGGGATATATTTGAGCTTGAGCCTGCAGCACCGGCCGAGTTGATGAAGTATCCTCGCGAGTTTCGAGACTACCGAAATAGAGGTGGAACTCTCACGCAGCAAATTGTCAAACGACTCGGCCCTGTGCGACTCCGGGAGTTTTCACGAGGGGCCCCAACTCGTCTGGAAACTTTTGCAGTTCTCGGAAAAGGGGACAAGGCGTTGCGTGAAGCCCACAAGGTACTGGTTGGTGGTGCCGAACCTCGACGTGAATTTGCTCCCAATGACGAAATCACCTTGGTGTTTTTCGTTCACTTGAGTCCCTGGTGTGTGCACATTAAGTCAATCGAACAAGCTCGCGGCAAGATAACGATCAGCTATCAATTCGTGCCTAATCAAGGGCCCGACGAACTTCAAATCGCCTGCCAGCGTGTCTTCTTGGCACTAATTCCAACCAAATCCCTGCGACCGGGTAAACAATCGGTAGAGATTAATCGCTTGCCATCGGATAGACCGGAAATTGAGGCAGAACTAGTAAGACCCGGTGACGATTTTCATGCCGTAGAGTACGCCGTGTCCGGCCCGTGTCATTTCGAAATCAAAGAAATTGAATTATGAACAAGTCGAGAATCCTGTCTTTCTCATCGGCAGCGTAGCTTTTTCTTTCTAACATGGCAGTCGGGCAGTTTGACCCCCTCTCTACGGATGGGAGGGGCATGGGGCCAGGTCTTAACACAGGTCTTAACACAGGACTTAG
>CAYZRS010000081.1:0-20437 GCA_964480915.1 uncultured Pirellulaceae bacterium
TCCGCGAATCATCAAGAACTCACCACGAGCCAACGTGACGCCAGTACCGGCCAGGGTGCCGGCCTTTTGCAACCAAGTTTCCCACTCAGGACTCCATTTGCCGCAATTTAGTTCGACTGCTGCCAGACGCGCGTAGCCACGCGACGCCATTTGTGCGTTGGAGGAGCCAAGATCGACCATCCTTTGGGCGATCGAATGTGTCAATTCATAGTTGTCAGGGCTAATCGATTTGAACTCAAAAGCATGAACCAAGTCAGCGAAACAGAGGTCTTCGTAGAAGTCAGGTACGTAGACGCATCTCTCGATTAGCTCTTCATTGGAGATCTGGCCGGGTGAAGTCGATTCGGCAGAATTGCAGCGTGGTGGCGACGACGAGACCACAAGTAGCAACGCGAAGAGAATCGGTAGGCGTCGGAGGTCGTTCATGATGCCTACAAGATTACAGTATTCGCAAGGATTGCCTATCCATTCGGGGGTCGTGGGACGTTCTTGCTTGGCGGTACGACCTGCCAACAAGAGATGCTGTGACCACGCTTACCCACTCAACTCTGGCAGCTCATGCTCTCCCGCGGCATTGATCGGTAGCTCATAGCTGGCGGTGACGAGCGTGACGTCCAAGGCCGCATAAAGGTGCGGGAATTTTTCGCCATTTCGTGAAACTTCCCAACGCAACGCCGTCTGAGAATCGTCTTCCCCTTCATTCCAGGCTGCCGCGTCGATCTCAAGCAAGAGGAGGTTGTGGCGGCCGGCAAAATGTTTGCGAATCGTCTCCTCGACCTGATGGCGGGCCGAAAAGTGAATGTAGCCGTCTTGGAGGTCGATTTCGGCTCCGGCAAATGTGCCCCGCAATACAGCCGCCTGCCACGTATCGCGATCGACGACTTTGTAGATGTATCGGGTCATGGAGCCCTCTTGGCAGATTGCAGGATGTTTCCACTACCGCGGCCAGTGGCCACCGGCAGGCGCCGACAGAATAACTCAAATTCATTCCCCGGTACGAGGGGACAGCCTGCAGATCTCGACTTTCTACGGTCGTCGGTTGCCAGCTGCCGCGTACGTCCGACCTTCCGAGGAGAAGAAATTGAGGCCAATTTGCAGAATTCGGCGGTTCCTTTCGTGCTTTGTCCTCGCTTCGAGCGGTTGCGTTGACTGGGCGGATACTGCATCTGTTGCCATGGCAAATCCTCGGAAAGATCCGCATACTAGGATGCGGTTCGCGCCACTTCGCGAGCACCGAACGGAATGGGGTACTTCATGTCGAAATTAGTTTGGATTCTGGTTCTCGTCTTGGTGATTTTGCACCAGGACAACTGGAATTGGGATGACGGGACATTGGTCTTTGGATTCATCCCGATCGGATTGGCCTATCACGCGTGCATCTCGATGGCCGCTGGCGTCGTTTGGTTTCTGGCAACGAAATTTTGTTGGCCAACGGAGCTAGAGAGCGAGGGTGAGGTATGAACGATGGCCAAATTCCTCTGCTGATCATCTGTGTGTACTTGGCGATGCTGCTGGGACTGGGCGTGTTTGCGAGCAGGCTATTCAAAGGCACGTCGAACGACTATTTGTTGGCGAGTCATTCCATTGGTCCGTTTCTGCTGTTGATGTCGATCTTTGGTACGACGATGACTGCGTTCGCCCTGGTCGGTTCGACCGGAGAGGCGTTTAAGGAAGGCATTGGCGTTTATGGGATGCTGGCGTCCAGCAGTGGGATCATTCACTCGCTTTGTTTCTTCGTCGTCGGTATCAAGCTGTGGTCGTTGGGGCAAAAGTATGGCTATACGACTCAGATTCAGTTCTTTCGAGATCGCCTCGATAGCGGTGGCATTGGGTTGTTGCTGTTTCCCATCCTTGTTGCGTTGGTCATTCCGTACTTGTTGATCGGCGTGATTGCCGGTGGCGTCGTGATGCAGACGATGACATCGGGCGCTTTCGTCGAGTGGTTTCCGACCGAGAGCCCGGCGACGAACGGCGGTTTACCGCCCGAGTACGGATCGCTACTGATCTGTTTGGTCGTGTTGACGTATGTGTTCATGGGAGGCATGCGCGGGACGGCCTGGGCGAACGCATTTCAAACGATGGTTTTCATGGTACTGGGGTTGGTGACGTTCTGTGTCATCGCCACGAAACTGGGCGGCAAAGCGGGCCTGTTGGAGAACTTACAATCGCTGGCCGAAGCGGTGCCCGAAAACCGTGCGACACGCGGCGATATGTCTCGGACCAAGTTTTTTACCTATCTGTTGATCCCGCTTTCCGTCGGCATGTTTCCGCACTTGTTTCAGCACTGGTTGACGGCCAAGAGTGCCAACAGTTTCAAGTTGCCGATTGTGGCTCATCCCATCTTCATCATGATCGTCTGGGTGCCTTGCGTTTTGATCGGGGTTTGGGCAACGACCAGTTTTATTCCGGCGCGGCCGCCGATGCCCTCGAATCCGAATGCGGTGTTGCCCTTCTTGGTTAAGACACAGGCGGGGCCCATTTTAGGCGGTTTCCTAACCGCGGGGATTTTGGCTGCCATCATGTCATCGCTCGATAGCCAGTTTCTTTGTTTGGGGACGATGTTTTCCACCGACGTCGTGGGGCATTACATGGGAAAGGATCGATTCACCGACAAGCAGCAGGTGGCCATTGCACGTGGGTTTATCATTTTGATCGTGGCGGTGACGTATTGGTTGAGTCTGAAGCGGCCGCCCAGCGTGTTTGCTCTTGGTGTGTGGTGCTTCAGTGGATTCTCTTCATTGTTTCCGCTCGTATTCGCTTCCTTGTATTGGAAACGGCTTACCAAATGGGGCGCCTATGCATGCGTACTGGCGACCGCCGGTGCCTGGGGCTACTTCTTCAGTCAAGCATTGGGGCGGGCTCGCGAGGCGGGGAATCCGGGTCCGATCCGCACGTATGTCGTCGAATTGCCGATGGGTGGAACGACGTACGAGACGATGCCCGTCGTCTGGATTTTTGCCTGTTCTCTGATTGCCTTGGTTGTCGTATCTTTGCTGACCAAGCCGCCGAAAGAGGAAACTCTCCGTCGGTTCTTTGCGTAGAACCTGTGGCGTGCCGTTTTATCGATTCGAATTTTGGGAAATTGTCATGATCAAGCGACTATTCTGCAGTCTCGTTTTCGCGTGTGGTTTGATGCTCGGTTGCCAGTCGGCAAATAATCCAACAGGCGACGCGGCGCTTTCGACCGACGAATTGAAGACGCTGCGTGTGCAGTACGAAGCGAGCGAAGAACCAGATGCGACGTTGGGCGTGATCGAACTGCGGGAGAGTTTTCCAGATGAGGAAGATCAGGCCGAAGCCGATGCAATTGCTGACCCGGCCGACGAGACGGCACCGGTTAACCCGGTCGACTACGATTCGGTCGTGGTGGTCGGAAAAGTCGGCGGCAAGTGTCCCGAAGGGATGGATGAGGGCGATTTTCCCATCGTGCAAGACGAGGCCGTATTTTACATTGCCGATCCGGCATTCGAAATCGACGCCAGTCACGATCACGGTGAAGATCACGACTGCCCTTTTTGCAACAAGAAAGCGGTTGAGGCGCAAGCCGTCGTTCGCTTCTTGGGCAAGGATGGCAAGCCACTTCCCGTATGTGCTAAGGCGCTATTCGAACTGGAAGAAGAATCGCTGGTTGTCGTCAGTGGATCGGCCGCGGTGGAGTTGGACACGTTGGTCATTACCGCCGATAAGATTTTCGTAAGGCGATAGTCGCACGGGCGATCAGCGGCCGGGCTGCGAAGCGCCTCGTTGCGGCTGTTCATTTGCCGCTGTCCCTTCGCTGACAGGGAACGCATCTAGGCGTGGGTCCTTGAGTGCCAGGCGGTGGCGCCCTTTGCAGCGGTGTGGGTCGAAAACCGTTTCGTATTCATCCGATTCATCTGCTATTTTGCTGGGACGTTTGGTAGCACCACAACGGGCACGCGTCTGGCGTGATTTGAAATGAACATTGTGATTCGCACTGGCCTGGTTGCCGCCTGTTTCGTCATGCCGGTTTCCGGTGTTGAATATCTCGATCTCGACGCTGATTCCGATCGGCAGGTCGTCGTCGATCGTGATCCCAACCAATACCTGGGGCATCCGACGACGTGCCTCTTGGAGGATGGGCAAACGATACTGTGCGTCTATCCGGCCGGTCACGGACGGGGTGCGATTATCTATAAGCGAAGCAAAGACGGCGGGCTGACTTGGTCGGAACGGCTGAGCACTCCCCAGAGTTGGGCGACCAGCAAGGAGACGCCAACGCTACATCGGGTCGTAGATGCGGCTGGCAAGAAGCGGGTCCTTATGTTCTCCGGTCTGTTTCCAGCGCGGATGGCAGTCTCGGAAGACGACGGAATGAACTGGTCAGAACTGGAATCGGTGGGCGATTGGGGCGGCATCGTCGTGATGAACAGTGTTGAGCCGGTACGAGGCAAGCCGGGACATTATTTGGCAATCTTTCACGATGATGGTCGTTTCTTTTCCAAGCAAGCTCAGTCAAGTGAGGCTGAAGAGTCGGACGAACCGATCACGTTCACGCTTTACAAAACGCGTTCGACCGATGGTGGCTTGTCCTGGTCAATACCGGAACCGATTTACGCTTCGCACGAACTGCATTTGTGCGAGGGTGGATTCGTCCGCTCGCCTGACGGAAATGAACTGGCCTGCTTGTTGCGAGAAAACAGTCGGCGGCACCATTCGCAAGTGATGTTCTCACGCGATGAAGGCGAGACGTGGACCGAGCCACAAGCGTTGCCGTTTGTTTTGGATGGAGATCGCCATACCGCCAAGTATGGGCCGGACGGTCGACTGTTCGTCGCGTTCCGTCGTCGATCGCCAAAAGGGGCGACCGCCCGTTTCGAAGGCGATTGGGTGGCGTGGGTCGGCACTTACGAAGCGTTGCGGACGGATGCTGAGGCGGGTCGCAACGGCCAGTACGTCGTCAGGTTGAAGGAGAACCATCACGGTTCAGACTGTGGCTATCCTGGCGTGGAAGCGTTGCCCGACGGCAGTCTCGTTTCGACGACCTATGGCCATTGGATCGAGAACGAGCCACCGTTCATCTTGACCGTGCGGCTGAAGCTGGCTGAATTGGATGCCTTGGCGGCCCAAAAGCCGAAGCTAACGGCGCCGGTAGCCCGTTGACGGTTCGAACCGGTCAGCCTGTTTTCATTTCGCGGGTTAGCCAGCTTTTTTCCAGGCATAGACGTCGCCCTCCCGGTGGCCCCAGGTGGCATCGACAGCCCGCGATGGTTTTGTGATGGCCGTTTCGAAGCCGCGACTGGCCAGATAGTTAGTCAAGCGGTAGCAGGCCGGTTCGCCCGTTTCTCGATCACGTGGGTGCCCTTTGACAAAAACACAGCGCGTCTTGTCGAGCAGCTCGCCCATGCCGTCGAGTACATTTTGCTCGGCTCCATTCACGGCGATTTCGATGTAGTCGATCGTATTGATCGCTTCGCCAGCGAGCATGTTCTCGACGGTATCCACTTCGACGGTCGTTTCTTGATAGCCACCATGTTCACGCGCTTCACGCAAATCGTTGTCGTGCAGGATGGCCTCATTTTCCAAGCGGTGGTCGTCATCACGCGCGGAAACTAAGAAACGATGCGTGCCCGGTTTGTCCCAGGCAGCTTTGGGGATGATCTCAACGTTTCGCAGCCGGTGTTCGTCACGATATTCCGATAATCGCTCCACATTATTTTGGGCCGGCTCGATGACGTAGACGCGTCCCCGTTGCCCGACACTCTTGACCAGCCGGTGCATCGTGGACGTCGACGGCGTGCCGACTTGGACAACGCAATTGCCCGGTCGGACGAGCAATTCCCTGGGAATGTTGGGGCGGAACTTCAGCACCAATCCAAAGCGAACAAAATCGGACAGGGGATTGCGGTCGGGCAACGTCTGCCCGGCCACGCGCAGCAGCGAGTGGATATTCTTCATCACGGTTCTCATTGCGGGGTAGAGAACTTATGTAAGGCAGGACTTGCCAAGATAAGGATCGGTAAAGTTTATCGGTCGCGCGGCCACGATTCTTTGTTCGTTTGCTACGTCGAGCTAGCGAACAGGTCGAATCTGGCCGTATAATTTGCCCAGTTTCGATAAGCTCACGAACTCGCGTGCTATCGATGCTCGCCTTTGTCTATCGAGAAGCCCACGCCAAGGTTCGATGCCCGGAGGACGTGTCAAATTCTTGGCGCCATGGCGGGCGACAAGAGCCATCCACCAGTCAACTTGAAATCAGGAACTGCGTAGGCCACCATGACTCAACTTCGATTGATCCATGCGACGGCATGGGTGCTTGTTTTTTCTTCTCTGTCCGCCGCTGCCGAAGATCGATTGGTCTTTGAGGCCAAAGTTCCCAATGGTCAGCGGATCGTCTTGATTGCTGGCGATGAAGAGTATCGATCGGAAGAATCGCTGCCGATGCTGGGGAAAATTCTCAGCCAACGACACGGGTTCCAATGTACGGTGTTGTTTTCCTTTGGCCCCGATGATGCCGACTACATTGACGCGAATCATCAAGCCGGTTTGCGAGGTCTCGACGCGCTGAACGAGGCCGACCTGATGATCATTGCGACTCGGTTCCGGCGTCCTGGCGAGCAGCAGGCGGCTCATATTACGAATTTTCTCAATGCGGGTAAGCCGATCATTGGCCTGCGGACGGCGACGCATGCCTTTGCCGGGGACGAGAGATTCGGTGGCACCCTGCCCTACGAGGAATTCGGTCTGAAGATCTTGGGGGAGGAATGGGTTAGCCATCACGGCAAGCATAAATCGCAAGGGACGAGATCGCTCCCTGAACCGAGTCACGGCAACCATCCGATTCTGCGCAGTGTCAATTCGTTTTTCGCGCCCAGTGATGTGTACGGTGTAACGCATTTGACCGCTTCGGACAAAATCCTGCTGCGCGGTGCCGTGACCGAGTCGCTGGATCCGGCGTCGGCGCCGGTCAAAGGGGACGCGAATGATCCGATGCAACCTTTGGCCTGGTTGCACGATTACGAATCGCCCGACGGCAAGGCGAACGGACTTTCGTTTTGTACGACGGCAGGCGCAGCGGTCGATTTCGTCGATGCCAATTTGCGACGCCTGATTGTGAATGCGGCATACTTTTTGACCGGCCAGGCCGTCCCGCGTTCCGCGAATGTCGATTTTGTGGATCCGTTCTACCCAAGTTTTTATGGCTTCATTCGCGACGAAAACTATTGGAAGCAGGCCCACAAGCGGCCGGCCGATTACGGACTTGGGCAATCGTTTGCGATGCCCGATCCGCCCGGCTCGCCCGATTGGAAGCACCGTCCGAAGGCGGCAATGACATTTCAGCCTGGCGAGCGCGTCGCTTTTGTTGGCAACAGCCTGGCCGAGCGCATGAATTTGTTTGGCCATTTCGAAGCGCTCTTGCAGCATCGCTTTGCTGACGAAAAACTGGTCGTGCGAAATTTCGGCTGGCCGGCGGATGAAGTGGCGCTGCAACAGCGTCCTGAGAATTACACGAAGTTGGACGATCCGCTCGCTGTCTTTCGCCCTGGCTGCTTCTTCTGTTTCTTTGGATTTAACGAGAGTTTTGCGGCATCCGAGGACGAATCGGAGGGGGCGCTCGATACGGCGATCGAGACCTTTGTAAGCGACTATGCAGCCTATCTCGACCGACTGGAGTCTCGGTTTGCCGGTTCGCGGTATGTGCTCGTGACGCCGATCGCGTTCGAAGCGTCAGGCAATCCGCTCCAACCGAACGGACAAGCGGAGAATCGGCGGCTCGAAAAATACTCGCAAGCGATTCGAGAGCTGGCTTTGGCACGAGGATGCGGTTTCGTTGATCTTTTTGGACCGACTCGCAAGCACTTTCGTCGTGAAGAGCGGCTGCAATATACGGTGAATGGAGTTCATCTGAATGAGGAGGGCGACCTATTCATCGCCCGTTTGCTTGATCGATCGTTGTTTGGTGAGCCGCAGGTGCCGACCGTTGATCTCGAAACGTTGCGGCTCGCGGTTGTCGATAAGGCGTGGCACCATCTGCAGGATTACCGCATGCTCAATGGTTGGTACGTCTACGGTGGTCGACGAACTTGGGACACCGAAACGTTCCCTGCCGAGTTTCGCAAGATTCGCAAAATGGTCGCTGTGCGTGATCAGTATGTGTGGGACATTGCCGCGGGAAAATCGGTTCCGGCGGAACCGGACGATTCAGGAACGGGCGAAGTCGTCGTGCCCGATACGATGTTTGGCACTCGCGACGAGGGCTTTCGAAAGTTTCGTGAACCGGAGACGCTTGTTTATCCGACTCCGCAAGAGTCGATGGATCAGATGACAATGCCTGAGGGGTTCACCGTCAAGCTATTCGCTGCGGAAGAAAAATTCCCAGAGTTGGCGAATCCGACTCAGTTAAACTTCGACCATCGTGGGCGGTTGTGGGTCTCGTGCATGGCCAACTACCCACAGTGGTCACCTGCCGGTTCGAAACCGAATGACCGCTTGTTGATTTTGGAAGATACCGATGGCAATGGCGAAGCCGACAAATCGACGGTCTTCTACGACAAGTTGATCTGTCCGACCGGATTCGAATTCTGGAATGGCGGCGTGTTGGTCGTTGATCAGCCACGGATCATTTTCTTGAAGGATACCGATGGCGATGACAAGGCGGACCAAGTCATTCATTTGCTGGACGGCTGGGGGGCGGACGATACGCACCATGCATGTGGCGCTTGGGAGTATTCGCATGCGGGATTGCTTTACGCGTTGGAAGGCATTCACATGTCGACGACGTTGGAGACTCCCTGGGGGCCGTTTCGTGTGAAAGGGCCGTCGGGCGCCTATGTGATTGATCCGCAGACTTGGAAGGTGCGATATTTTCGTACGCCCGGTTATGGCAATCCCTGGTGCATGGTCTTCGATCAATGGGGGACGGGAGTCATCGGCGATGGCACCGGCTCCAACCAGCATTGGGCGACTCCGCTTTCTGGGGCAAAGGTCCAATCCCGTCGGACGATGCGGACGATCTTCGACAACGAAGGCATGCGGCCGAGCGTCGGCAGCGAGTTCTTGAGAACACGTCAGTTTCCAGCCGAATTGCACGACCATTTTATCTACGGATGTGTGATCAACATGCACGGTCTCACTCGGTTCGACGTTCGGGATGAGGAAGAGGGAGCCGGCTTCACCGGCGAGCGGATCGAAGATTTACTCTCGTCGACCGACAATTTCTTTCGCCCGGTCGATCCCAAGGTTGGGCCGGACGGGGCGTTGTGGTTTGGCGATTGGTGCAACCCACTGATCGGTCACATGCAGTACTCGCAACGCGATCCCAACCGTGACCATGACCATGGACGTGTCTACCGCATGATCTATGCGGCGAATCCACTTCTCGAAACCGTGACCCAGCACGATAAGTCGGTGGAGCAGCTCTTGATGCAGCTGTTGGCATTTGAGCCGCGGACTCGTTCGCGAGCGCGCCGAGAGTTGCGGGACAGGCCTCAGCCGGAAGTTTTGACCGCCGTCAAAAAATGGGTCGGCGATGGGTCCGATCCGCGTCGCAATTTGGAAGCGATGTGGGTCCAAGAAGGCTTTCGAGCGGTCGATTTGGAGCTATTAGAAGACGTCCTTGCCGCTGACGATTTTCGCGCCAGAGCAGCCGCGGTCCACACGCTGGCCAATGAGGTTGACCGAGTCGCGGGGGCGGACGAGATGCTGCGTGCGGCGGTGAGCGATGAACACCCGCGTGTGCGTGTAGAAGCGATTCGCGCTTTGAGTTTCCTCGGCACGCCCGAAGCGGCGGCGGTTGCGATGGAGGCGACGAAACTGCCGGTCGACTACTGGATCGACTACACCTTGGAGCACACGTTGAGTGCACTTTCGGAAGAACTAGGGGATGAGCGACAGTTCATGGCGAGCTTGGACCCGGCGGTCAAGAATAAGTTCGAAGGATATCTCATGCGTCTGACGCCGGGCGGGGATGTGATGGCGCCGTTGAAAGTCCTGGGCGATGGAGATTCTTCTCCCGATGCGATCGAAAAGGCGGTGCGCACGTTGGTCGGTCATCATGGCGGCGATGCGGGACGCGGCAAAGTGATCTACGAGCGCGTGTGCTCCTCCTGCCACCTGATCCATGGGAAGGGCAAGGACTTTGGGCCAGATTTATCGAACGTGGCACGACGCCTGAGCAAAGAGGAGATCATCCGTTCGGTCATGCTGCCGAATGAAACGATCGCGAAAGGTTACGAGACGTTGCTGGTGGAAACCGATGAAGGGAAGACGTTTAGCGGATTGCTAATGGAAGAGACCGAAGAGCTCTTAACGATGCGAATTGCAGAAGGCGAGGTTGTTGCCATTCCCAAATCGTCGATCGAAGAGCGTGAGCAAAAGAACGCCAGTTCGATGCCGGAAGGGCTGATCAAGACCATCGCGGCGATCGAGTATTTGGATCTTATCCATTATCTGGAAGCTCAAAATCAAAACCCAGACTATCCACTTCGCGACGATTGGCTGGCAGCGAAAGAGGACTCGACCGAGTTGCGCAAGAATGGCGAATTTGTCGAAGTGTCACGCCATGCCGAGTTGCAGCTCGAGCCTTGTTTTCCAAGTCGCTACAACCGCCACGCCAATTGGCTGTTGAGCACCATCGATTCGGCCGAACAAGACCATCCGGGCTTCGTCTTTCATTCTCCCGACCGGAATGTGAACTCTCCCTTTGTCGTCATTCGATTGCCCGAAGTGACGGCGACTCGCTTTGTCGAGATTCAGAATCGGGTTGATAAAGCGTATTGGGATCGAGCCGATACGTTAACGATGTGGGTTTCGACCGATGGCGAAGCTTGGCAGCAGGTCTGGCAAGAAAACGAAATCGCCGAAGAATGGGCTTTCGAGCTGCCCGCTGAGACGCGGGCCAAGTATGTAAAGCTAGGTTTGACGAAACAAGGAATTCTGCACCTCAATCGAGTCGTGATCTATGGCGAACCGTCGGTCGACTAGTTGAGATGCAAGGAGCTTTGAGAGCCCTCGTCAACGACGGGGATGTTTGCGGCGAGCTAGACAAAAACGCCGCTGCGGCATTTTGGATTCGATGCGAAGCAGTGGGCAGCGCCATAATCGTGCGGCTTTCGTTTGACGAAGCGAAGAACTAACCGATCTGCGGCGTTTCAAGATGGTTTCCCGTCGCCCTTTGATAGGCCATGGCGACCGACAGAAGGTCGGTTTCGCCGAATAACCGCCCGGTGAATTTTAAAGACGTCACCGATTGTTTGCCGCGTTTGGTTTGGATGCCATGGGGGATCGTCACCGAAGGATGACCGGTCAGGTTGGTCAACGCCAAGTCGTCTCCTGCGACATAGAGGTCGACCTCTTTCATGATCGTCTTCATGCGGTCCATGAGCTGGGAACGGATGCGCATGGCACGTAGGTATTCGACGCCAGAAATGAACTCGCCGGCGCGGAAGATGTTGGGCCATTCGTTCAGATCTTGCGTGATCTTATTCCGCGTCAGTTCGTTGAAGACCGTAGCACACTCGACGTCCAACACGATGCAGGCGGGCCAAACTTCCTCGGCGGGAGGCAGATGGATCGGGACCAGTTCGACGCCCAGACCTCGCAAAACAATCAACTCGCGACGATCGTCGTCGCTTTCTGAATCGGATTTGACGTAGCCGACTTTGAGTTTTCTTAAGCTTCTCTTGGGTGGCCATGTGAAAGGACGGTTGATGACGGTCGGGTCCAGCCCATCCGTTCCGTGAATGGCATCCAGCACCAGTGCCGTGTCCTCTACGTGTCTCGCGATCGGGCCGATTTTATCCATCGACCAAACCAGAGTCATGCAGCCATGCCGGCTGACGCGACCGAAGGTGGGCCTCAGGCCGGTGACTCCGCAGCGACGGCTTGGCGAAATGATGCTGCCCAGAGTTTCCGTCCCGATGGCAAAGCCGACGCAGCCGGCGGCAACGGCTGACGCGCTGCCCGCGGATGAGCCGCTGGAGCCTTCGTCCGTGTTCCAAGGGTTTCTTGTCATTTGGCCGAATGATTTGTCGCCCATGGCCAACGCGCCCATGGTCAATTTGGCGACCAGGACGGCACCGGCATCGTCCAATCGCTGGGCGACGGTCGCTTTGTAATTGAATGACTGGTCCTTGAACGGAGTCGCTCCCCAGGTGGTCGGATAGCCGGGATAGGCCATCAAGTCCTTGGCACCCCAGGGGATTCCGTGGAGCGGCCCGCGGTAACGACCGGCGGCGATCTCTTGGTCGGCCTTGGCTGCTTGTTTGAGCGCCAGGTCATCGGTGAAGGTTACGACGAATTTCAACAGGTCGTTGTATTCGTGAAGTCGATCAAGATAGAGTCGTGTGAGTTCGGTGGAACTGAGTTGTTTCGTTCGAATCAGCGCTGCCAATTCGGTCACCGGCAGGAAAGCGAGTTTTTCTTTTTCGGGCAATTCCGCTAAGGACGAGCTATCGGTCGGTCGCGCCGCATTGCGATGGGCGTCCGCCAATGACTTGGCAAACGGATCGGCCGAAAAATGAACGGCCGGCGATAAGTCATACGGGATTTTGGCAGACCGGTTGGTCGTGATGTTGTCCAGGTTCGACTGGATACCGGCGAGTGTTGCTTGGCGTTCCTCTTCGGTCAATTCGAGCCCTGCGATCCACTCGGCTTGCTGGATCATCTCCAACGTGACGGTGCCGGCGTCTGCCACTTGGGAAGCTAATGCTCGTGAAGCGACGGTCGAAGAGAGACCGATCGAACTGACGGCGAGCAAGGCTTGGCGGCGGGTGAGGAGTGGAAGGCCCATGCTCCCATTCTGATCGGGGAATTTGCCGCCACAAGCGTTGAGCGCGCCCGGACCGATCGGTTGCGAGGCCCAGGTGCGGTCGAAGGCGGTTCAGGCAGCACAGTTGCCATATTCGGACAGGCGTGTGATTCGATTGCTATTCGGGGGCGAGAGGTAGACGGAAACAGGCCGCTTCGGTCGAGTTTCGCACGTACAAACGGTCACCCACCACCACGGGATGATTCCATGTGCGGCCATCGAGTACGGGTACCTTCGCCAGTTCTTGATGAGCGGTCGCGTCGGCCGGGATGAGGATGATCTCGCCCGATTCGCTTTGCACTAACAACAGTCCAGAAGCAGACAGCAGCAAAACCTGCCCCTTGCCGTAGCGCCCCTTTTTCCACTTTCGCTTCCCGGTTTCCAAGTCGATGCAAGTGAACATCATGCCGTCGAAACCGAAGGCGTGACCATCGTAGATCACAAAGTCGTTGAAGTCGGGCTTCAGATGCCGACTGATCCAAACTTGTTCGGCCACAAGCTGTCCGCCCGGCTCGGCCTCTTCAGACTCTGACTCCTGGCGTTGGATTCGTATGCGGGCCGTCCCCAATTCCTGGGTGGCGACGAGAACCGCATCGCCGTCGATCACCGGCGGCTGAAGCACACGATAACCTTGGAACGGCCAAGCGTATTCCAATCGCTCTTCACCCGAGACTGGATCGAGCACATTCAACCCGTCATTCGTGACCATGAGCACCGAGGTTGCCCCTGCGAGGATGCCCAACTGAGGCGAGCTATAACTGTGATCGCCGGCCGCTGCCGACCATTTCAATTCGCCCGATGCGATATCAAACGCGAGCGTGCCTTTGTCGCCCGTTCCGCCGGCGTGGACAATGACGACCGAACCGACGACCAGCGGTGACGATGAAAAACCCCATTGCGGCGGTTCGCGGTCGGCCAGTTCGCGGATATCCTGCTGCCAAACCAAGTTGCCGGTTTTTGGATCGAGCCGCTGTAGCTGTCCGTTGGCTCCTTGGGCAAAGAGTGCGCCGTCGGCGAGCGTCGGGGTGGCTCGCGGCCCGGGACCGCCGAGCGGATCACTGAATCTCGATTCGATCGTGTGCGTCCAGAGTTCTTGGCCCGAATCGGCGGCGTAACAGACAACCGCTTCGTCGTCGCCGTGTTGCTCTTGGGTGAACAGCAAGTTACCGGCGACAACAAACGAAGACCAACCGGGGCCGATCGGTCGGCGCCACACTTCTTGCGGCGGATGGGACTCCCAATCGACGTCGATCTTCGGCCCGTATTGCTGGCTCAATCCATCAGCACCACGGAACCGCGGCCATGCTGGATCGACGAGCCATGCGTCCCATTCGCCCGTGTCGACGAGCGGCGTGCTCTCCTTCGTCGAATCGCTTCTGGTGGCGAGCATTGCTTGCTCGGGCGTCGTCTGCCAACGCCATTGCCAGTCGATCTTGCCGTTCCCCCACATGCCGTGACTTTGAATGAGTGCGGTAAATCCGAATCCACACGCGGCCAGAAGGATGGCGGCCGAAGTGCGGCGAAACGACAACACGCGGCTGAACAGGATCGCCGCGATGCCGAAAGCGGCGGTCCCCATCGGAAATGTAATCAGCATGAGCGCAGGGCCCATCACCGATTTGTCCGACAAACCGATTGCGACAGCTGCTGCCGCGAGTGCCCCAAGGAACCCGATCCATCGTTCCGCACGAGTTGCTCGACTGAAGGTAAGCCACCAGATAAGAATCAAGATGCCCAGCAGCAGTGGTCCCAAGACCATCACGAGCAACAATGCCATCGTTTCGGCTTCGGCCAGTTTCGGAAGATAGCGAGTGGCCAACATGCCCATCAGTAGCCCGATCGCCGGCCAGGTTCTTAGCGGAGTGAATTCGCGCGCGGCCGCTGCGTTCGCAACGTCGCCCGCGTCCGGTTGTTCTGAAGATGGATTCACCGTGTGCTCCTGTCGGAAACCGATGGTTGACGCGAAAGGTGGAACCTCAGAAAGGCTGCTGCAACGCCTCACAAAGAAAACGGACGAACGGTTTCGTCTGCACGAAATGATCGATCGTCTGCTTGACGATGTCTGGTTGCTGAAGCTGTTTGGCAGTGAAGTTCGCTAACAGGAAATGGTCCTTGCGCTTCAAATCTTCGATCAGAGGATGGTCGGCGTCAAAGTCGCGAGGCGGTCGTTTCAACGTATCACCGGGTCGGCTAAACGTCGCTTTGATCTTTCTTGAATTGACGATGCGTGACCATTCGAGGTCCGAATCGACGATGTGTTCGCGGATTTGAAAGAGCGCGCTGCTGTCCGGATGCCAGACGCCGGCGCCGACGAAAATTTCGTCCGGTTCGATGTGAAAGTAAAAACCGGGCGCGTGGACGTCCTTGCCCAGTTCGTGGCGGATGTGGATGCCGACGTTCGTCTTGTAAGGCGTTTTGTCTTTGGAAAAACGGGTGTCGCGATAAATGCGCATCAGTGAACCGCCGCTCCGCTTCGCAATCACTTTGAAATAGGGAGAGACGCGTTTCTTGAATGGCGCTTCGAGAGCGGTAAGGAAGGCGAGTGCCGGTTCGAGCACCTGTTCTTCATAACGCGGCTTGTTGGCCTGAAACCAATCACGATTGTTGTTTTTCGCGAGTTCTTTCAGGAACTTCATCAGCGACGGTTTGAAGGAGAACGATTTGCTGCCGCTGGCCATGGTCTCTTCTCCACTGTCACTGGATCGTCAATCGATGCTACGTATTCAACTTATGCAACCGGTGCTCGCTCTTCATCGACACGGCTGCCTAGGTTTCCATAGCGGTGGTAGTTGTCGCTGATGCTTTGTTCTTCCATGTACCATAGCAGTTCGATACGACCGTTCATCAAGACGGGGGCGTCGGCGATATAGAGTCCCGTGGTCGCCGCTGCCCGTCGGACTCCTTCGGGGACTCGGTCTGAGGCGGCATAGCGGACTCGCAAAGTCGCTTCGCTGCGGATGACGTCGGCCAGTTGCACGTCCGACTCCTCAACAAATTCGATGGCGGCGGCCCAAGGTTCGGTAACTTGATCGAGCCAATCGATGCTCGCCGATTCGAATCCGATCGGCGAACTGACAGTGATGCGGCAACCGGCGGCTCGAGCGGCACATACCCGCGCGATGTTTTCGAATTCGGTATCGTTCGGGTCGATGCGGATGCGAATTTCCTGCACCGGTAGGTAGCGCCGGAAGTTGTCTTGGCCCGTTAACTTGAAATGGTCGTGTTTCTGGCTAAATTCACGGCTCATTTCTAAGTCGTAGCTACCGATGGCCGCGATGCTGTTGGCGATCGTTTCGGCGGTGAGTGAGGCCGGTTTCTGCTCCAGTGAATTCTTCAATTGAGTCAGCCATTCGTCGGCGACGTCCTCGTGTCCTTGCGGGCTGCCGATTTCTTGGAACTTCATCAATTGAGCCACGTAGTTGGGTCCGCCCGCTTTGATGCCAGGTCCAAAGGCCGACTTTCCCATCCCTCCGAACGGTTGCCGCAGCACGATGGCGCCGGTGGTGCCTCGGTTGATGTACAAGTTGCCGGCGCGAATTCGCGAGAGCCAGATTTCCTGTTCGCGATCGTCGAGTGATTGGAGGCCGGACGTGAGCCCGAAACCGGTGAAGTTCACAAAGTCGATCGCTTCGTGAATGTCCTTGGCTTTCATGACGCCGAGCATGGGCCCGAAGAATTCGGTGCAATGCGTATAGCTGCCAGGGCTGACACCCCATTTGATGCCGGGCCCCTGCAGATGAGGATTGTCGTCGTCATGTTGCGGCATCAGGGCCCACGATTCGCCCGTCTCTAGTTCCTTTAACGCGGTTTCCAAATCGCCGCTCGGTGGCCGGATCACCGGTCCGATTTTCGTTTCTAGATCCCAAGCCGAGCCGACTTTCATGCTGCGCGCCGCATCGCACAGGGCCCGTTTGAAATTCTCGTCATCGTAGACTTCACCTTCGAGGATGAGCAGCGAGGTGGCCGAGCACTTCTGTCCCGCGTGGCCAAAGGCGGAATAGATGACGTCTTTGATGGCTTGATCGCGATCGGCCATGGCAGTGACGATCGTCGCGTTCTTGCCGCCCGTTTCCGCGAGGAGTCGCAAGTCGGATCGCGTCTTGAGCATCGTCAGTGCGGTGTCGGTGCCGCCGGTCAAAATGACCGTGTCGACGTCCGGGTTAGGGATCAGGTATTCACCCGCGGTTCGGCCGCTGCAAGGAACGAGCTGCAGCGTCTTTTGTGAAACGCCGGCTCGCCAGAAACATTTGCACAGTTGATAAGCGACCAGTACCGTATCGGACGCCGGTTTCAGAATGACCGTGTTGCCAGCCGCAAGGGCGGCGGCAATGCCACCGCACGGGATTGCAATTGGGAAATTCCAAGGCGAGACGACCAGGACGACTCCCCTGCCCTGGGTTTCGATCCCTGTCAGCTGCGAAAAATAATCGGCCGTGCTGGCGTAGAATTCGACGAAATCGACCGCTTCGCTGACCTCCGGATCGGATTGCGGCAGCGTCTTGCCACCGTCGGCCATGGCGGCTCCCATGAGGTCGGCTCGCGCTTCACGGATTTCCTGCGCCACTTTGCGCAAGATGGTGCGACGTTCCGCCGCCGATTTGGTACGCCAACCATCGTCGTCACTTTTCGCACAGGCGACGGCCGCATTCAGGTCTTCGCCGTTTGCCTGACGATAGCGACCGACGATCGTTTCGGGGCGTGACGGGTCGAGGCATTCGTGCAAGTCTCGTTCGCCTTCGACTTCTTTACCGGCAATCGTCAACGGAATGTTGATCGCGGCGTCGCCATGCCGCCCCTTCCAGTTGGCGATCAGCTCCTTCGCCCATTTCAAGTTTTGTGGCAAAGCGAAGTCGGTGTCCGATTCGTTTTGAAATTCTTGCCACGGTACGTCTGGCATTTCGGCCGGAGGCTGACGACGGTCCTGGATGCGGCGTGGCTCGTCCGAAAGTTCTGCGATTCGTTCGAAGCCGGCAAAGAACTGCTCTTCGAGCCGCTTCCATTCGGGACTATCGACAGTCAGATGAAATGCGTGCCGCAAGAAATTATCGGGGCCCGTGTTCTCATCGAGCCGCCTGACGAGGTAACCAATGGCGTGGATGAAGTCCTGCTTGCGGCAGGCGGGTGCGTAGAGCAGCAAGTTGTTGCACAGCTCGAAAATAGCACGCCGTTGATGGTTGGCCATCCCTTCCAGCATCTCGAATTGAACGTGCTCGAAAGCGTCCTGCTTCAAGGCAAGCACGAGGCCGTGAGCCAGCTCGAACAGGTTATGCGATGCGATGCCCAGCGTGACCGCTGCGATGTTTTCTGATTGCATGCCGTAGCGAACCATGCGGCGATAGTTCGCATCGGTGTCCAGTTTTTCTTTGTAGGGCGCTTGCGGCCAGCCGTGCAGGCCCGATTCGAAGCGTTCCATTTCCATGTTGGCCCCTTTCACGATGCGGATCGTGATTGGTGCGCCGCCAGCGGCGGTCCGTTTCTTTGCCCATGCGGTGATTTGCTGCTGGACGCGAAACGAATCGGGAATGTAAGCCTGCAGTACGATACCGGCCGAAACATTCTCCAGTCCCGATCGATCGAGCGTTTTCATGAAGACTTCGGCCGTCAGTCGCATGTCGCGATACTCTTCCATATCGAGGTACACGAATTTCTTGACCGTCGAACCATCGGTCCGCGTGAAACTGGCTTTCGCCGAAGCGCGGTATAGCATCTCCATCCGATCACACAGGATTTCGACCGAGTGATCGTAGGAGAGCTGAGAAATCTGCGAATAGATCGTCGAGACTTTGACCGACATGACTTCGATGTCGGGTAGTTGCAATGCCTGGAGATAGCTCTTCAATCGCAGCTGAGCGTCATCTTCGCCCAGTAGCGCCTCGCCCAGATAGTTGACATTCATCCGCACGCCTTCCTGACGCCGTTCGCGAAGATGCCCCGTCAGCAATTCCTCTTCGGCCGGGAGGATGACGTTGGCCGTTTCTTGCTGCATCTTGTCCTTCACCAGCGGGACGGCGACACCCGGTAGGTAGCTGCCGAACGACTGGAATCCTTTCAGCAGAGCTCGATCGACCGGCGTGAAGAAACGGGGGATTCCCTGCACGTCGAGGATGTGGACCAGCTGGTCGACCGCTCGGTGAGGTGTCGTCGAACGGAATGCTTGATCGGTCAGTTGGGTCAGGGTGACTTTGTCGTTGGGGTTCTGGATCATGCGATCCAATTCCGACTGCTGCCGTTTCTCGGCCGGCGTTTGCAGTTCGTTGGCTCGTCTTTGCAGAACGCGTGCGAGCGCCGCCGACTGCTGGATTTCGACCGAATGAGGCGAATTTGGGTCGGCCTGGACCTGATCGCAGAGTTTTTTAACGGCTTGAGCCGCGGCTTCGGCCGAATTGACGCTCGGTGGTGAAGTGGACATAGCGGGCCTTTGCAGAATGGTCAGGAGCCCATTTACCGGGCCGAATGTGCTCGAAAGCTCTCAGATGGGGCGTAGCGGCCTTGTGAGGGAGCAGCGTTGTTATAGAATATGGGACTCGGCCTTGGGAAGAATAGCCAGCCGAACGCCAGTGCCCGAATGGACCGAGCACGGCCCCACCGATCACATTGTTGTTTGAAAGCCGGAGCCCAAAGTGCCCCCAAGAAAGAAAAAGAAGACTCGCACGCGAGCCAAGAAAAAGGACCCGATCTTCGTCGATGGCGAACGACCTCGTCCCATGTATGTGGACTACAAGGATGTAGAACTGCTGAAGAAACTTGTGAACCGACACGGCCGCATCGTGGGTCGTCGTAAGTCGGGCTGCACCGCTGCGAGTCAACACGCCGTGACCAAGGCGATCAAGCGAGCTCGCTTCATGGGCTTGCTGCCCTACGTCGGTCACTAAGGTATAGACGCCCCAGCAGTCCAGCTTGGTTGCCGGCGAATCTTGCCTTCCGGCAAAAAAAATCGAACCGCCTCGAATATTCGAGGCGGTTTTTTCGTACGATGACCCATGCGATTCATAAGGCTATTTCACAGCATGTTCGGTGGCGCGTTCCAGTCCCACGCTGCCGATGCTTCAACGTCGAATTTGGAAGGCATACCCATGAATTTAAAACTGTCAGGTCTGTTCGTCGGTCTGCTGCTCTGGACCGCTGCTACCTTCGCTGGCGAGATCGAATTCTCGACTAAAACGATCGACGAGCAGCCCGTTCTGTCGATGCGTTTCACCGTCGCGCCTACGGCGATCAGTCAAAAACTGGGCAGCGTCCTGCCTCGCATTTTCATGTACGCCCAGCAGAACGGAATCGAGATGGCTGGCCAGCCATTTTCTCGCTATCACGGCATGGATGGTGGCAAACTGGAGATGGAAGCCGGTATTCCCGTTAAGGAAAAGGCGAAAGGTGAAGGCGACATCGTCGCCGGTGCTTTGCCTGCCGGCCGAGTCGTCACGGGAACACATCTGGGCCCGTATGAGAAGCTTGGCGCCAGCCACGAAGCGATGAAGGCCTGGGCTGCCGACAAGCAAGAAACTGCCAACGGTGCTCCTTGGGAGTGCTACATCACCGATCCAATGACCGAACCCGATTCGTCCAAATGGAAGACCGAGTTGTTCTTGCCGGTGGCAGCGCAAGAGTAAGGTTGCGCCCGTCGATTGAGCTTGGCGGTCGAATCACGCATGCCTTGTTCGAATCCCCCGATCG
>CAYZRS010000082.1:0-19567 GCA_964480915.1 uncultured Pirellulaceae bacterium
TCGTTCCTACGGAAGCCGGCGTCGATGTGTTTGCGATCGGAACCGAAGTGCAGCGATTGAAGCTGACTCGATAACTGGCAGCAAACGTGACTCGTCGTCGGGACCTGGCGTGGGTGCCGAAAGGGGAATCGGCAGGAGGTGCCAAGGTTTTCCGTCGCCGGCTGAGATTCCGCATCGGTTTCTTTCGCCGCTCATCATCAGATGGCGTTCCAGGGGAGCGCTTAGTCGATCGCGCAGACTTCGCCGATTTTCTCCATTGCTTGAATCGCCCGCTGGAATTTCGTCACAATGATGGCGTCGCAACACAGTGATGGTCGCTTAGTATCTGACACTTTGAAGCCAATCGTCCTTTCTGAAGAGGAGTAAGCATGTCGAAAACGATCCAACGTTCAGCGCAACCAAAAAAGAATGTCCGTCGCGTTCGACCGTCCGTTAGCAAAGGTGGGCGATTCACTCTCGATCAAGAGCTAACGCCATTTGGAGATTGGGTGGACAAACCGATTTGGGTTCCGCCGATGGATTCCAGCAAGGCGATGGCACGAACGATGCTGGAGAAGAATGGTCCGCTCACACCAAAACGGGAACGTTGGTCGTCGGTCATCGCTCAGCATCGGGCCGATTTCACTCAGGTCCGCGAAATCGAACTCAGAAAAGCCTCGATTCGATTGCCGAAAGGCAAGTTCTTTGTCACCGTGACCGAGCAAGCTAACTTCGACCAAATCACCGATACGGTGCCGGCCTGCGTGCAGACTCGGCTAGACGAGTTCCTGGCCGGTCCGGGCAAGCGGCCCGGCGTGAAGGTCTACTATCTCAAACCGCTGTGCGTCGAAGTGGGAGACGATCTCATCCTTACTGACCGCGAAGATCTGATGGCCGCGATCACGAAGATTCAAAACGAGGTGTTTGCTCAGTACCGGCAACAGTACATGCTGGGCCTGCCGCTGCTTGTCATGAAAAAAATCGTCAATGCGTGTCTGGCGATTCCGCGAAATCTGATGGCCTTTTACGTCAACCGGAAGCGGAAAGCGATTGAAGCCTATCACGCTCGCTTGGAATTTCGTCGTCGCAAGACGGCTCTGCGGGCCGCCAAGCATCACCGCAAATGTCGCACGAACGGTTGTACGTTTGACGAGATGCTGGCGCTGACCAGCCCGTTAGACAAAGTTGCCGTCATCGAACAGTATGCAATCGATCACGAGCTGTCCCAGGCGGAACGCCGACGGCTGATGCGACTGGCGGCGGAGACCTTGCCATGGTTCGTCACACTTTCATTGGCGACGGCCTACTTCACGGCGGTCAGTCTGGCAGCAGCTGCGACACCGGTGATGGTTTGCGATCCGGCCTTCGTCGCCGAACTACCGGAAAAGCCGGGCGTGCTCCTCAAGATTGGGCATTTCGACGAAGTCGGCGGGGTGACTCACGTGGAGATCTGATGGCCGAACAAAGACTCGTCCGAGGAATCGACTGTCGTTAGGGCCAGTTAGGTTCGCGCTTCTCGATAAACGCGGTCACGCCTTCGGTCGCCGCTTCGGTCGTCTTGGATGTCGCGTCGGCAGCGGCGCCGGCGGCGAGTAACGTCGGCAGGTTCTCGCCGATCGTTTCGTAGAGGACTCGTTTGGTAAGCGTGACCGCTTCATGAGACGTGTTGGCAAATTCCGCTGCAATGTCGTTGGCTCGCGCCCAAACGAGTTCATCATCAACCAATTCTTGGAAGATGTTTAGACGAGCCGCTTCGTCGGCTTCGATCGTTTTGCCGGTGAGCAACAGATGGGCGGCCATGCCTCCGCCGACGCGGAAATTAAGCAGCGGTGCAACCATGCCGGCGACGACGCCTCGGTAAGGTGCCGGAATGCCAAAAGTCGCCGTCTTGCTGGCGATGACGATGTCGGAAGCGAGCAGCAAACCGGCACCGCCGCCCAACGCCGGGCCATTCACAGACGCGATGATCGGTTTCGGGAATTGCAGCATTTGCTCGAGCAGCTTGCGATACTGCTGAGCGTCGGCAAACCATTGCGGCTGCGGGTCGTCGCTGCGGCTCGTCGCATGGATCTCGTGAAGATCCATGCCGGCGCAGAAACTGGTTCCCGATCCGGTCAAGATGACGGCGCGAACCTTTTTCTCTTGATGGAGGTCACTAAAGGCTTGAGCCAGGTCCTGTAAAACCTGGCGAGAGAGCGCATTTCGTTTGTCCGGGCGATTGAGCACAATCGTGCCTCCCGGAGCGTGCGAGCGGACGGTGACGAGCGAATTTGACATGCCTTTCAGCTTGGCGGATTTCGTTTTCCTGTCAACCGATCAAGAATGGAGGCTGCTCGAAAAACTGAGGTGACTGGCTATGAATAAAAAACAATTGATGGCGCTCGGCGTTCCGGAAGATTGCGTCAAGACCGCCGTGGGTTGCATCCACGCCGCGGCCACCTCGGGTGCGCTGCGACGAATCAAGCCGAAGCAACTGATTCCAGAACTGGTGGCCGACCCTCAGTCGTTTTCCGAGCATGCCATCTTCGCAGCGTTGGCGAACGAACTGATCGAATACCACCAGCCGGGCGCGGTTAAAGAGCCGATTGAATTCGCTCAGTGGGGTGAAGAGATTGATGAACCGTGCAAGCGCCAAATGCACGACGCGTGCCGCTTGCCGGTGGCGGCGGCCGCTGCGCTGATGCCCGATGCGCATCTCGGGTATGGATTGCCGATCGGCGGCGTCTTGGCCTGTGACCATGCGGTGGTGCCGTACGCGGTCGGTGTCGATATCGCCTGCCGTATGCGTTTGTCGATTACCGATCTCGATCCGAGTTTGCTCGACGCGAATGACAAGCAGGCTTGTCGCGAACTGGATAGCGCGCTCGAAAAGGGCACGCTCTTTGGAACCGGTAAAGGTTGGCAACGTTCGAACACGATGCGGCGCAACGATCATCCAGTCCTCGATGAGGACTGGACGGTAACGGCGATCACGCGGCAAGTGCGCGATACGGCCTGCAATCAACTCGGAACAAGTGGTTCGGGCAATCACTTTGCCGAATGGGGGATCGTAGAATTGCCGGAGGCCGATTTGGGCCTGGAAGCGGGCCGCTACGTTGGTCTGCTTAGCCATAGTGGAAGCCGCGGTGCGGGGGCTCAAGTCTGCCGTCGATATACCGACATCGCTTCCAAGAACCTCTCCGCACGCGACAAACAGAACAAAGCGTTCAAAAATTTGGCCTGGTTGTCACTCGATTCAGAAGCGGGGCAAGAGTATTGGCTGGCGATGAACTTGATGGGACGCTACGCGGCCGCGAACCATGAAGTGATCCACCGCAACGTGAACAAATTGGCCGGTGCGCGAGCGATCGCCACGGTGGAAAATCACCATAACTTCGCCTGGAAAGAACGCCACGGCGATCGCGATTTGATCGTGCATCGCAAAGGAGCGACCCCTGCGCACGCGGGCGAGTTGGGTGTTATCCCGGGCAACATGGCCGATCCAGCGTTCATCGTACGCGGCAAGGGAGTGGTTGCCAGCTTGGGTTCGGCTTCGCACGGGGCAGGGCGGTGCATGTCTCGCCGTGCCGCGAAAGAAAAGTTCCGCTGGCAGATGTGGAAAGACTACTTGTCGAAACGCAACGTGCGATTGTTGGCCGGAGGCCTGGACGAAGTGCCGGGTGCCTACAAGAACATCCATGACGTGATGGCGGCTCAATCCGACCTGGTCGATGTGGTCGGGCGGTTCCATCCGAAGATCGTGATGATGTGTGGCGACGGGAGTCCGGCGGAGGATTAGTCGCAACGCTTTGCTTGGCCGCTGCGCGTTGGTGTGGGGCGGGGATTGGTGTGGGTGATCGACTCGGAGAGTCGAGGTGCGCTGTTGGTGTGGTGGTGCTGCGCTGGTGGCGTGACTTACTGCGGAATCACGGGATTTAGAACGAAAAACGGCAGATGTTACAGACGATAGAATTGTTGGCGGTCATTACTTCGGCGATCTTTGGGGCGCTGTTGGCGCGTCGTAGTCGACTCGATTTTGTCGGGGTCTTTAGTATCTCGTTCATCATGGCGTTTGGTGGAGGCACGCTGCGCGATCTGTTGCTCGACCGACACCCGATGTTCTGGGTGAAGTTTGCTCATTACCCTGTCGTCGTGTTCGGCATTGCGCTCGTGATGTGTCTTCCCAAACGAGTGCCGAAAGTGGTGCTGAAACTGTTGCACATTCCAGACGCGATCGGACTGGGCCTGTTTAGTGTCGTCGGTAGCGGTTACGCGATGGAAATGGGCGTGCCGCTGATGCTGGCTCCGCTGTTCGGCGTGATCACGGGGACGTTTGGCGGCGTTATCGGTGACGTTGTGTGCAACGAGGTGCCCAGCCTGTTTCGCGTGTCGCCGCTGTATGCGACCTGTTCGTTTGTCGGCTGCATTGTCTATTTGGCCGCGTTGACATTTCAACCGAACGAGATGGTTGCTGCCGTCACGGGCGTGCTGACTGTGGTGCTGCTGCGATTCGCTGCGTTGAAGTGGAACCTGCATCTTCCCGAGCTGTCGACGGCCGATTGACGGCGTGTACGATTGGCGGCGTGCACGATTGGGCGGCGTGTTTAAGTGGCCACGTCATCGTAGACTCCGCTGCTCGTCGAAGAGAGGAAATAGCGCTTCGAGATCGTGCTCAGATCCAAGGCGCCCTCCCCAAAGTTATTCTCAGTCGCCGATTCGCCTCCGCCGAGCGCTATCTGGATCACATCATTGCCAACCGAAGCGCCCGGGGTACCCGAACTGTCGGCACCGTCGGCGAAGTTCGTCGGCTGAATCTGACGGAGGGTGTAGTCGCCCGGCGGCAAGTCATCGAATAGGTAGTATCCGTTGTTGTCGGTGTTGATCGTGCGGTTGATGGTATTCCCGGCCAGGTCAATCCCGGTCAATTCAATCCGCACGCCACCGATCGGTGATTCCTCGGGATCGAACGAAGCGTCGTCGTCTCCATCGGCGTAGACGAATCCTTCGATCGTACCGGCGATCACCGGTGTTTCATCTGTGCCCGTATTGTTGTTCAGATCCAAGTCGGTTCCATTGGTGCCGTCGTCGCGAATGGTGGCCGTATTGTTCAACAGCACGCCAGCAGCAGCCGCGTCGTCGACCACGACAGCGAAATCGATTTGGCCCGATTCGCCGACTGCCAAATTGCCAATGTCGAAGCGATATTCGTTCGTTCCGACGGCGATCCAGCCGGCGGTGCTATTCGTCGCGTCAAAGGTGGTTCCTGCCGGTAATGACTCGACAATTTCAACTCCGGTTGCATCTTGGTTTCCGATGTTGGAATATCCCAGCGTGAAACGAACGCCTTCGCCAAGGACAGCCGTCACGTCGCCATCTGTTTTGGTGAGAACCAAATCGGGCGCCGCGTCCAGGGTGTCGACGTCGTCATCCCGATTGTTGTCGAGCGTCGGGTCGTCACCGTTTGTGCCATCATCTTGGACCGTCACCGTGTTGGTGATCGTGTCTCTGCCGACCGGCGCGATGGCAACGAGCTGAGCCGAGACGGTCAAGGAAATCGAATCGCCCGGCGCGAGTTGAGGGATGTTCCAAACGACGGTGCCATTGACCACGTCCACGATGCCTCCGCTATCGGGAACAACCGATGTGAGCAGATCGGCCGGAAACGTATCGGTGACCACCAAGTTCGTACCAGTTTGGTTGCCGGCGTTTGTGACCGAGATCGAATAGGTGATCGAATCGCCTGGATGGACCGTCGTGATCCCATCATCTTTGAGAATGACATAGTCGGGGGTCGCAGTGACCGTATCGATGTCATCAGCGGTGTTGTTTTCTGGCGTCGGGTCGATTCCCTGAAGCCCGTCGTCCATGATGCTGGCCAGATTCGTGATCCGGTCAACGTTTGCCGGTAGGCGGCTTACGACTTCGGCGGTTACGGTGAAGGTTCGGGAGTCGTTGATTGCGAAGTTGCCAATATTCCATGTGACAGTGCCGTTCGCCACGTCGACGATTCCCCCGTCGCTGGCGACCACGTTGGTCAACAGGTCGCTCGGAAAGGTATCGCTGACGACAACGCCGGTGCCATCACGATCGCCGACGTTGCTGATCGTCAGCGAGTAGGTGATTTGTTGCCCTGGAACGACATTCGTGAGTCCATCGTCTTTGGTGATTTGGTAGTCGGGCGCCGTCCCGGACGGCAAGGTGATGGGCGTCGTATCGGTCGCCATGTTGTTGCCGACGTTCGTTTCGGTTCCACTCAGTCCATCGTCGGCAATGGTGACGGTGTTGCTGACGGTGTCAAATCCGGACGGCAACGAGCTGTCAACGATGACGCTAAAGTCGACCGATCCGACGTCGCCATTGGCCATCGGCCCCAAGAGGAATTCAAAAACACCCGGCGTGATTTCGATCCAGCCACTGGTGCTGCCGCTCGCATTGTAAGTTGTGTTGACGGGCAGTACTTCTCGCAGCAACACACCGGTCGCAGCGCTGGGCCCATGGTTGGCGAAGTTGATGGTGTAGGTGATCGCTTCGCCGGGCGCGACGGAGACGCCGCCGTCGCTCTTGGAAACCTCTAAGTCGATCGGGTTGATGAAAGTGATACTGGCCGGGTCCGAGTCATTCACGACTCGGCCGAACTGATCGCTTCCTGTAGCGGATGCCTGGTTCGTATGAGTGGTTGCCGAGGCGCTGGTGACATCGAACGTTAGGTAGGCGCTGGTTCCGGCCGGCAACTCCAAAGACCAAGTCGGCGGGAAACCGGACGCATCCCCCACGCTGGCCATTGCCGTCCCGGCGACATAGACGAGGCCGCTCGGAATCACATCCGACACGACGGTATCTAAGTCGGCGGTGCCCGTGTTCGTCACTTTGATGCGGTAAGTACCCGTCGATGAGACGTTGACGGTCGTCTCTTCGCCCCAATGGGCATCATTCGTCGGGTCGCAATCGGCCGGGTCGAGGCATATCTCTTTCTGGATCTCAATGTCGGGTGCGACGACAGCTGCCGTGACCACTGGCGAGAAGACCGGCAACGGCAGGACGGCCGAATCGGTACGAGCCGCGAATTGGTTGCGGTAGAGATCGGACGGAATTCCGACATTGCCGTCCGGCGTCAGTTCGATTCGCCAGGTGATACTGTCTCCGGGCGTGAGTTGCGGATTGACGCTACCGTCGGAGACAAAACGGAGTGCCGTGATCTGACTCATCGTCGGTGCGCCGGCGACTCCAGCGATCACGTCGTCCAAGGTGAAGGTCCAGTTGCCTGCGCCGACTCCTTCGTACCAGGTATCGGTCAGTGCGCCCGGATCGGCGTAGCCATCGACGGCGCCGTCTTGAGCATCGAGTGCGGTTTGCAATGCGGTCGTTACGTAGACATCGATGGCCGGGTCGAGTCCCGCAACGATGATGTCGGTGTAGCTGCCGCTAAATGAGGAGCCGCTGAAGTCGCCCGAGTAGGGCAAGATGTCGATCGCGTCGAAGAAGGCCAGATCCCTGTCGGTCGAAACGTTGGCGATTCCCAATTCGTAAATGATCGTTGTATCTTCGGGGACGAGCGGAGTGACGACCTGTTTACCGGCCGCCAAGGCGGCCACCTGCACGGCCACCAGTCCGGCCGACGCATCGCGCCAATCGGCGTGCGAGGCGTCATCGGGCGAGTTGATGAAGGCGGTGTTGGTCCACGACTCGCCGTTTACCGCGTCGAACGGTAGCAGCACGTCAAACATGATCGTGGGCAGGCCCGTGTTGAGCGGCACATCGCCAAAACCGTAGCGGATGCCGGTCGCACCAAAGCTCCAAGTCGAGCTCCAACCGGTCCCGTCGAAATACTCGACCGCTTCGACCGTCAGCAATTCACTGTCGGGATCGGTGGGGTCTTGCCGGTAGGTATCGCCGACTTGCAAATTGGAACTACCATCGACGACCGTAAGACCGGCGGGCAGTAGGTCGGTGACCCATACGTCGCGCGCCGGCGCGCCCGAATCGGGACCGGGAATTGTGACCGTGGCATCCAACCGAATCGTGGCCGTGCCGCCCGCCAAGAATTGACTGCCGGAACCGATGTCGATCACTTCCTTGTCGATGCGGACGGCCGCTTCGACGATCGTTAGTCGGTCTCCGGTCCAGATGTCGCTCGACGAGCCTTCGGCGTACCACAGGTTACTGGCCGGATCGTAGTCCGACGTGTTCCAATCATTCGTGGGATCGGCATCGGACTGCAGAAAATCGGCGGTGGCGGCGACAAAATTCGCAATGATGTCGCCCTCAGGATTGTTGGCCAAGTCGAGTGTCGAGTGACCGGTCGTTTCCATTGAAACCCAAACATGGACGGACGCACCGGGCGCCAACGGGTTCAATAAGCGGACTCGATATTTGGTGATCGAATCGCGGACGCCGGTCACCGGATCGGCCGTGCCACCCAACGCGGCGTCGGTCGGATCGGTGGTCCAGACGGTCGAGGTTTCACCGTCAGCCAGCGTGGCGTCCCCCATCGAATTCCAATCGGTCCAGCCGGCCGGGTCGCCACCGACACCGCCTGTTCCAAATTCGATGATGTAGTCGATCCCTTCCTGTAACCAGTCGTCGATGCCACCACCGTTGACGAACGCACGACTCCACTGCCCCTGAGACGGGTTGTCCGTCGATTCGGGCGGGTAGGTCGATATGGGAACGATTTTTGTCGAGGAGTTGTCAAACTTGTCGCCGAAGACGATACCCGACAAATCGAGCACGCCGATATTCTGTCCCGAGGAAACAAGTGAATCGTACTGATGGCCGACCGATGTCACGGCATCGCCCGCGTTCCATTGAGCCGCTCCGTCGATCCAGGTCCATCGGCCCAACTCGGCGTTGCGTTTGGTCGCGCCGCCAATTCCCGACGAGACGATCGTGTGCGTGAGCGTGTTGTTCGATTCTTCTTCCGTGCCGGCGCCGAAATTACTGGTGACGCCAAATTCGTCATCCGGGTCAAAACTGCTGATGAGTGGAGTCACCATCAACACGTCGTCGTCGCTAGTGCCCAGCACGCCGTCTTCGCCCGCAATGACTTCATCGATGGGGACCCAGACGTGGATCGCGCCCGAAACAAGCCAGCGTTCGTCGGCCGGGAGTGCACGGCCGGCCGAATCGAGTGAGGGAAAGAAAACGCCGGCGGTATCGGCGTTCGCAATATTGGCCGAATAGACGGCGCCGGCGGCAGTTGTCGTGGAACCGGTGACTGTCCAATCGCCACTGTCGGGGGTCGACCGATCGACGTTCGAGTTGGCTGCGGTTGGGTGCTCACCGGCCGTGCCACTGGGTCGCAACCATTCGTACCAAGGGAAGTTCGTGCCATCGAACTCAAAATTGCGGACGATGCCGTCGAGCGCTACCGGGACACCGATCGTTGGTCCCCAATCGAACAGCACCGCACCCGGGCTGACGCCCGTCAGGTCGAGGTCGAATGCGATGTTTTGTTCCAGCGGCGCCGTACCCTTGATCGCATCGTCACCGGTGCGGGTCGGATGGCTGCCCAAGAGTCCGACACTGTAGCTATACACAACACCGTCCTCTGCGCCGGTGACGTCGGTGTAGGTGCCACGGAACTGAGGCAGCGAGAGCCATAAATCGGCACTGGCGGCAGACGAAATTGTGAAGTCGATATCTTCCGACGTTTGCAATGAGGTCGCATTCTCGTCCGAGTTACCGTAGAAGACGATGTCGTTGATCGACGTGCCATTGGCGACACCCAGGGCGCGGGCCGTCACAGAAATGCTGCTGGTGATTGTGCCGGGAATGTCGGGTAGATACATCACCATCGTGCGCATGTCGCCGCCCGGTTCTCCTGATACGGAATCAAAGATACCCGATCTGGCATCGCCGGCAGCTTGTGCGGGTAAAAAATCCCAGACCATTCCGTCCGGCAATGTGACGGTGAAATTCGGGTTGGTTGCGCCGTTGGAATCGGTGTTAAAAAACAGATCCAGGTTGACGACGTCGTGGGAACGGACGATCCCATTGAGCGGACTGGAGTCGTTGCCCGGATCGTTGTTCAGATCGAACGATGGCGTACCGTCCGAGACGACGGCGGCGCTGATGTCGATCAATCCGAGTGTCGCATCGATCAGCTGCTGCACCTCGGCGTCGAAGATCAAGTCGGACTCGACCTGGCCGACTTCGACTTCCAATTGCCAATCGGCCCCGTGTTGCCAATTTCCCGTCAGGTCATCACTGGCTCCGATGTCGGCCCCGGTCAGTGAGCTGAACGTTTCCAAGAAGCCGCGACCGTCCGTTCCGTCGGCCACTTCACAGCCGTAGAGTAAGATGTCGCCGTCTGCCGTGAGCGATTTGCCAATCTCTGCCAGTAAGTGGTGTTGCGATCTCAGCCCGTCCGTGCCGATGCGTGAATTGCCCAGCAGCAACTCGCCCGATTGGCCGTGGGACACAATGTGGATCGCCGTTAGGCCGGTACGGCCAGCGAGCGCGTTGGCCATTTGCCGGAGTCCGTCGTGATCAGACGAGATGAAAACGACTTCGATGTGCTGGTTTTGTAGCTCGGCGAATACTGCTGCCGCGTTCGCAACGCCCGCATCTAAGAAGACAATCTCATGGCGGGTGTCGACCTCTGGTATTGCCTGACGGGGCGGTTCCACAAAAATCTGCGTGTTGGCGAGTTCGGTTGGCGGAACCGTCACATCGCAGGCGGTGCATTCTGCTGAAGCAAATGGCTCATTCGCGAAATCGTCAGCCAACGGGGAGGCGACAAGGAAATCGAACGGCGCCACCGCATCGAACAGCGTTCGGTCTTCAAGTCTTGCAAACAACCGTTCGGCAACAATGCGACGCAGTTGGATCGGATGTGATTGGAAGCGTTCATGAGAAAGCAATCGAAGCATGGACTGTCCCTTGACTATCGTAAACCTACGAACCGACCGGTATGTTTTCCCTACCGAAAGTCGCCACAAAACCTGGAACTCGCTCGAACCCAACGTGTTCGACTTTGTTTTCGTCTTTTGTCTTGGTCTGAGTTGCGAGCCAGGCGGCGCTGGACGGTGATTTTGTTGATCACGAATGGGTTTGTGGCGGTTCGAGTGACTTGCCGAAAGCGGCGTTACCGAATGGTCGTCTGCGAGCCGTCCCCACGCAGAAGAACACCGAATGGAGTTAGGGAGATACCCGTTGAAAATGGGACGCTTCGCCTGTCGATTCCGATCGATTCGATTTCAACGCCCACCGAAAACGGCGCTCTCGCGCGGGCGCTGACCACCAGTTAGGGCGGTGCCGTTTGCGATAATCGGAACGACTCCACCCGGCAGTCGTTCGCATGAAGTTGCCATTTCGCAACGGTCGTGACGTGGACGTGTTGTTTTCGCGACATTCTTCCGGCTCGTCTGACCCCAGCAAAGATAGCGGAATCGCCTAATTCCTGGCATTAACGCCTCTTTTGTTTCGTCGATTCGATCCTGGCACCGGTCCTGCATTTAGGTGAGTGAACCAGTCGCCTAGCCCAAGGAATGCATCGTGAAGAATCACTCGCCGAAATCCGCCCATGGGAAATCAACCGCGAACGGAAAGGCCAAGGCCGGCAAGCTGTCGAAAGACGCGAAGCAGTCGCCTATGTCTCCCAAGGATGCGAAGCCGGGTGAGCAAGAATCCAAACCGGCACCGAAGAAGTATCGAGACAGTACTTCGAAGTTCAATGCGACCGACGATCCGGTGCGCATGTACTTGATGCAAATGGGCGAGATCCCAATGCTCTCGCGTACCGAAGAAGTTCAGGCGGCCGTCAATATCGAAACATGGCGTACCCGCTTTCGTATTAGCATGGTAGCTTCCGACTTGGTTCTTCAGGGTGCCGTCGTCGCACTCGAGAAAGTCCGTGACAGCGAATTGCGGTTGGATCGCACGATCGAAGTGTCGGTCACCAACACGGCCGAGAAAAAGCGGATCATGCAACGCATCGGTCCCAACATCGAGACCATCCGGCGCATGCTGGTGGAGAACCACCGCGATTTCCACCTCGCGATGAACAAGAAAAACCCGATCGCAGAACGACGTCAGGCATGGCGTCGCCTCATTCGTCGTCGCTTTCGTGCTGTGCGACTCGTCGAAGAAATGAACTTGCGCCAACAGAAACTGGTTCCGCTGCTCGATCAGCTGGAAGATATCTCCCGTCGGATGGCGACGCTCCAGAAACAGATTCGACAAGGCGGAGGCGAATCGGCTGGCGGTAGAACTGTTAAAGAACTGAAGTCAGAATTGCATTACCTCATGCGAATCTCGCTGGAGAGCCCGGCGACTCTCCGTCGTCGCATCAATCGCACAGACAAATTTCGCCGCGAGTACGATGCGGCGAAGCGACACCTGTCGGCCGGTAACCTGCGGTTGGTGGTCTCGATCGCCAAGAAATACCGCAATCGCGGTCTGAGTTTCCTCGACCTGATTCAAGAAGGAAACACGGGCCTGATGCGAGCGGTCGATAAGTTCGAGCACGCTCGCGGCTACAAATTTTCGACCTACGCGACTTGGTGGATTCGCCAAGCGATCACGCGAGCCATCGCCGATCAAAGTCGTACAATTCGTGTACCGGTCCACATGATCGATACCATGAGCAAGGTGCGGCAGCTGACGCGTGAAATGGTTCAAGAACTGGGCCGCGAACCGACGCCCGAAGAGCTGGCCGAGCGTTCCGACATGTCGCTCGAAGATGCTCGCTGCATCATGCGGATGGCGCGCCAACCACTTTCGCTCGACCAGCCCATGGGCGACCACGACGACAGTTACTTCGGCGACTTCTTAGAAGATTATCGCGACGACGATCCACTTTACGATCACAATCATGACGCGTTGAAAGTTCGTATCTCGGAAGTGATGGATGTCCTGAACCACCGTGAACGTGAGATCATCCGGTTGCGATACGGCTTGGCCGATGGATACAGCTATACACTGGAAGAAGTCGGTAAGATATTTTCAGTGACGAGAGAACGAGTGCGACAAATCGAATCGAAAGCTGTCCGGAAACTGCAGGAGCCTTACCGTTCCCGTCGCCTGGCCGGGTTCCTCGATCTGCCACCCGAAATGTACCTGAACAACAACTTGCCCACGACCTAGCGAGGACGCCTGGCGGCCCATCGGCGGTTTGTGCAACGCGGCCAACGCCTAACGGCTTTCCGGTGTCACTTATTCATGCCGCTCATCCTGTGCGGATGCTGGGATTGCGGGGCCCGACGGTCGCAAGATTGCTAAATCTCCACTTCAACATCGGTCAACGTTGGCGGACCGATTGCAAAGCTGTTCATTCCGATCGATTCGAAAGTGTCCGTGCCGCTGCTGCCAGCGAAGAGCACCGTCGCGCTAAACACTGAATCTTCCAGCTGCAACAAATCGTTGCCCGCACCCAAGTTGGCGGTAAAAGTGCCGACGACCGCAGAATCGCCAACCGTCAGTTCATTGTCACCCTTATCGGCGTTCAGGGTGAACGAGCTCATGGCCATCAGTTGCCGCACTTCGAACGTACTATCAACCGCATCGCCGCCGGCCGCTTTGCTGGAACCTTGGGTCACCGAGATGGCTCCGAAGACTTCCGTCGCGATTGAATTATTGCCCAGCTCAATTTCACTGCCTCGTGACTTGCCACTGCCTACTTTTGACGAGCCTATGCCATGATGGATCGTGAGGACGTCACCAAGGACGGCGCCACCGAACAGTCGAGTTACATTTCCGACCGCCGAACTGCTCTTCGTGCTCGCTTTTCCAGTGCCCAGCGTCACATTGACTGCGCCGGTGATATCACTTCCGCCAACGGAGACAGAGTTTCCAATCGCGCTGTTCGATTTAGTCACGGCCGAACCGTTCGCCGTTTCGAAGCTGACCGAACCGCCAACGGTAACATTGGAACCGAGCGATGAGACGTTGGCGATGACAGAACCCAAAGCGTAGTAAGTATCCGAGATCGTCGGTTTGCCGATCGCTTTGCCATTGCCGTTGGTGATTGTCACATCACCGCTCACGACGCTGTCGGAACCTACCCGGCCAATATTCCCGATGGCGCTGCCGTAGGTGAAGCCATTGAGCGTCGCTTTGCCCGATCCGTTGGTGATCGAAACGTTTCCACCAATGGATGTATACGAGGCGATCACCGCGTTGTTGCCGACAGCGCTTCGGTAGTTCGAGAAGGAAAGCGTGGCGGCGCCGTTGCCATTCGTAATCGTCACGTCGCCCGCGATCGTATTGGTCGAATAGCGTCCAATGGTCACCTGGTTTCCGGTTGCCTCAGAAAAATAGCCGCCTGTCGAGCTGCTCTTGGCGTTCCCATTTTGGATGTCAAGGTTCCCCAGCAGCATGTTGTCTGACAGGGTTACGTCGTTTCCGGTGACTTCCGAGCCTTGCACGTTGGCATTGCCGGTTGCGATCGTGACGTCGCCGCCGATTTCGCTGAGGCCCAGATAAATGTCACTGCCAGTGATTGAGCTGTCGTAGTATCGAGTCTTCGCACTACTATTGCCGACCGTGACCGTGAGCTCTCCCGTCACGTTTGCTGAAGCAACGGTGACTCGATGAGCCGACCCGCCTGACAAGTCTCCTTTCAATACCGCATTGTCGGCACTCACCCTCACATCGCCACCGATCGGACCATTGTCGTCAATTCGTGTCCACGTGCCTCGCGCGTTTAAGCCGTTGCCTTTTTGTTGTGTGGTCGCGTTGCCCTGGTCGAGCAGGACGTTGCCTGAAATCGCCCCGTTGTCGGTCACCGTCAGCCTGCTGGCCACGCTAAAACCGTAACCGCTCGCTTTCAGATTTCCGTGCTGGACAACGACGTCGCCAGTGATGGACGCGTTATTCGTAATCTGAGTGATCGCTCCATCAGCCCCATCGGCAGCGTTGGCGACACCACTGACGACGGTGACGTTGAGGCCGCCCAGGTGCGAGTTGTTGTCGATTGTGATTTCACTGGCGATCGCTTCGCCGCCCTTGTTGATCGCCGTCGCTTTTCCATGGACGATCGTCACTTCGCCGTCGATGCTGCTATTTTCCACCGTCGATTGATGAGTCGACAATAAGAGCGACGAATCGGCCGATTTCTTGCCCGTGCCGTTCTCGACGCTCACATCACCACCGATGTTTGCATTCGACAAGCGGAACTCATTTCCACCGACCCCACCATCGACGATGATGTTTCCATCAAAATCGACTCCGCTAATCACCACGCGGTCGTCGCCGCGATCCATATCAATCAGGATGTCTCCAGCCAGCCCCGTGATGTCCTCGCCACCGTTCACGGTCGTCCCCGCCTGGCCGAGGACATCGAACGTGCCGCCCGATTCGACAATCAGAATCTGGTTGTCATCGCCGTCACCGCTGATCAGCAAATCGCCTCCCGATACGGAAACGGAGACGTCACCGGCCATGAGCAGTCGCGATTCGAGTGGCTCCAGTCCCATTTCGATCGCCTCAACTTGAGACGTGTGAGGCGCCAGAAAGCGTTTCCGAATCGATGGCCAAGATGGTCGGCGAGAGGTCGAGTGTTTACGAGGAATCGATCGATGTTTCATCAGAATAGCTCAATCCAGAAAAGGGCAAGGTTTGGAGGATCGCTCGTGCTCGTAGAACGCGGACGTCTCAATCAAGAGAACCCAACGAATGGCTGCTGTGAGGCAGAATGCCGAAAGAAAATCAGGAAATGACAGCGACACGGGCAGTGTCGCGAAGGGCGCGGAACGGAGACGGCGAAATTGTTGGTCCGCAACGTGGCGTATTACGACGACCGCAGGCCTGGTTTACCCTTGCGAGGCCGATTGCAAATTCCCCAGTACCCGACTGGTCGCTTGCGATTTGTTCAACACGTAGAAGTGGACCCCCGGAACGCCACCGGCAACCAATTCTTCGACTTGTTTCGTGGCCTGTTCGATGCCAATTTCCATTTGCCATGCGGTGTCATCTTTTTCGCCCAAGCGATCGATGAAGTCTTTGGGCAGGGCTGCCTTGCAGAGTGACGTGATGCGTTGGATTTGGCCCAAGTTGGTCACGGGAAGGATGCCAGGTACGAGCGGGGCCGTAATTCCGGCCGCTTGGCAGCGATCCTGGAATCGGAAAAAGTCTTCGTTTTGGTAGAAGAGTTGCGTGATAATAATATCCGCGCCAGCGTCGACCTTGCGTTTCAAGTTTTCCAGGTCGATATCGGCGGATGGCGCTTCCTGATGAGTTTCGGGATATCCGGCAACTGCAATTTCAAAGTTGGGAAATTCGGCTCGGATCAGTTCGACCAATTCATTCGCGTACTTGAGCCCGCCGTCCGCCTGGACGAATTCGGTTTCCCCTTGCGGCGGATCGCCACGCAGCGCGACGATGTAATTGACGCCGCGCTCTTTCGCTTCCTGCAAATATTCTCTGAGATAATCGACGGTAGCCGCCACGCACGTCAGGTGCGAAGCCACCGGGACATCGAATTTCTGTTTGACCTCGGAAACGATGTCGAGCGTCTTTCCACGCGTCGAGCCGCCAGCGCCATAAGTGCACGTGATGTAGCTGGGAGAATACTGCATCAGTTTCTCGACGTGCTTCATCATCGCCGTATGGCCGGCAGCGGTCTTAGGCGGGAAAAGCTCGAAAGAGACGGTAAGTTCCGGTTTTGCGTAATCGTTCTTCAGCTGCATCTTGGCTCATCAATCGAATCGTTGGTTGGTTGGCGGCAGTACTAATTGTAGTCAGGCCAGTCATTTCTGGCGACGGCCACGGACGATCGGCGCGTGGCGACTTTGTGAAATCGGACCGCAAGAGGGGCTATAAAAGTCGCTTCGAAGCGGCATTGTTCGCGGCGATATTGCTGCCACCTGTGCTGTTTAGATCGACGGAGGCCGGTTCTCCAACCCAGGTCGCAAGGCCGCGGTCGCCGCAAACAGTTGCTCAATCAACTGACGATCGCAGTCGAGTTGAGCGACATTTCGCCGTTCGTACATGCGCTGCTGCATTGCAATGACCACATCGGGCGTGATGGCCGACACGCTTCCCAGTGACTTAGCGTAGTTCACGAAAGGGCCGACATTCTCCGTCACGTAGCCGTAGAGATTGGTAAAGGAGCCGATCAGTTTGCCGGTAAAGATGCTGGTATTGATCGCCGACTTGACGAAATCGCCAAGGATACAGCCCATCAGCCTTTGCCCGGTGCCAACCTTGTCGTGTTGGTAGCTCATGCGAACCTCGCCGTAAGTATTCTTAAGGTCGCTATTGCAAGTACCGGCTCCCAAATTGATCCAGCTGCCAACGTAGCTGTGCCCAATGAATCCGTAATGTTGCTTGTTCGTGAAAGGCTCGAAGATCGAAGCTTCGACTTCACCCCCAATGCGGCAGCTCTCGCCCAGCACCGTGCCATCCTTAATCGCCGAGTGCTCGCGCACAATGACGTTCGGTCCGATCAAGATTGGTCCGATGAGAACGGAGCCCGGTCCGATAACGGCTCCTTTTTCAACCACGACCGGTCCCGCCTTCGCATTCGTACTGATGTTTGGGCTAAAGCTCTGTTGGTCGGCAATGAAGACACCGTCGGCTGCCTGTGGAATTTGTTTTCGCTGCGCGTAAAATTCGATGCCGGTACTGGCCAACTGCTGATGGTATGTCACGATTTCGTGCGGGTAGTCGAAGAGCGTGAAGACTCCGCCCGTATTTTCGACTCGGGGGATGTCGCTGCCGACCCATTCTTCGAGCGAAACGCTCGTGTTCAGCGCCGCCAGCGGTTGTTTCGGTTTCAGCTTGGCCGCCAGCAGTTGCCCATTCTCGATAATGGCCCACTCGTTGGCCGAAGATGCCCCGCGATGCAACTGGCTCAGTGCGCCCGGATTCGGCACCATCCGAGCGTTGATGAACAGATGGCTTTCTTCGGATGACGGCAGGCCGGTGGAAACTTCCGTGTACTTGGCCTCTTGTTGCGGCAGCATGAATGGGCGAGTGACCGCATGTACCGATTGACCAAACATCACCGCCATGTCCAACAGTCGGTTGCCGCCGCAAGTAATTGTGTACGCCGGACGAGTATTCGTAATCGGAGCCAAGCGAGGCACGTGAACATCTTCAAAAATTACGACGGCCATGGAGTGTGCTTTCGATGACTTGAATGGAGTGATAGGGCCCGATTCGCGAGCGTTTAGCTTAAGGGAGGTGGCACGCAACCGGCAACCGGCAGCGGCGAGAAGACGAGCGATAAAGGGTAAGGAATGTGGGTTCGAGTGAGCGTGTATAATCGGACTCGCTGGCCTGTTGCCGATCGCCTTTCCCCATGGTTTGAATCAATGATCCTTCACATAGACATGGATGCCTTCTATGCATCGGTCGAACAACGCGATCGACCGGAACTGCGTGGATTGCCAGTGATTGTTGGTGGATCGTCGGCAGGGCGGGGCGTTGTCTGCGCCGCCAGCTATGAGGCGCGCAAATTCGGGGTCCATAGTGCTCAACCGGCGGTCACCGCCCAGCGACTTTGTCCGGATGGAGTGTTTGTTGCTCCTCGCATGAAGCACTACGCACAGGTGTCCCAGCAAATTTTCGAGAGATTCCTACGCTACA
Source organism: uncultured Pirellulaceae bacterium (assembly GCA_964480915.1). GTDB lineage: Bacteria > Planctomycetota > Planctomycetia > Pirellulales > Pirellulaceae > CAWGCE01. The sequence continues at coordinate 18,490 of CAYZRS010000082.1, forward strand.
CGCCGCTCGTCGAACCGCTCTCGCTTGACGAAGCATTTTTGGACGTCAGCGGTAGCGAAAAACTCTTCGGACCCGCCGAGGTCATTGCGGAGAAAGTGAAGCACGACATTCGCACCGAATTAGGTTTGGTCGCCTCGGTGGGAATTGCTCCCAACAAGTTCCTCGCCAAAATCGCCAGCGATTTGGATAAGCCAGACGGTTTGACCGTCGTCGATCCGGAACGGACTCAAGAATTTCTCGACCCATTGCCGGTCGGGCGTCTGTGGGGCGTTGGGCGTGTCACCAATCGCACTTTGGAACTGCGGGGCATTCGCACCATCGCCCAGCTGCGCAAGTTGCCGACCGAATCTTTGCGTCACTTGTTTGGCGAACAGGGCGAGCATCTTTCGAGATTGGCCCACGGGATCGACGACCGTGCCGTCACGATCGATCGCAAGGCGAAGTCGATTTCGCATGAGACGACGTTTCCCGCCGACGTTTCCGATCGCGAGATCTTGGCCGCCTGGTTGCTGGAACTGTCAGACCAGCTGGGTAGCCGACTGCGGCGGAGCCACCTCGCTGGCCGCACGCTGCAACTCAAGATTCGCTTTCACGATTTCCGCACGCTAACACGCGCCGCCACGTTCGCCGAACCGACCAACGGAACTCAGGCGATCGCCGATGCAGCCCTGGCACTCTATCGCGACAAGATCGCCAGCAATCACCCGCCAGTGAGGCTGTTAGGAGTCGGCATCAGCCGGTTTGATGACCGAACAACTCACCAACAATCGCTGTTCGCCGAAGAGGAACATCAACAACAGCGCCAGATCGACACCGTCGCCGACCAAATCCGACAAAAATTCGGCCACGATTCACTGGCCCGAGGCAGCCGGCTGTTGCACAACATCAAGCACAGGCCGCAGCCGGGTGCGAAAGATGAGTTGTGAAGTTGGGGGCTGGAAACTGAAATCTCAAATCTGAAATCTGAAATCTGAAATCTGCGATTTGAGATTTGAGATTTGAGATTTGCGCCTTCCATCCCACCCCTCAGTTGACACGATCTCATCATAGTGTACAAAAAGTCACTATGCAAGATTTG
>CAYZRS010000083.1:0-19444 GCA_964480915.1 uncultured Pirellulaceae bacterium
AGGTGCTGCGAATTCCGCCCGACGACCAGTTCTTGTTTTGTTTTGACTGAGGATACGATTGCCGTTACCAAAGAGAACCTAGGAGCGATACCATGAATCAACAGAAAATCGGTGCGTGGACCATGGGGCTGGGACAGTTGCTGCTGTTTGCAATCGCAGTCTTCTGCTTTGTCGATGTGTCTGGGTTGTCAGGGAGAGGCGAGTTGTTGATGCCGCTTTCGGGGTATCTCACCGGGATATTTACGGGCGTGGTGATGCAGTTTGTGGGAGCCGCTATTCCGAACATGACATTCTCTGCGGAAATTTAACGTTTTGCGGGACTCCCAACCCAAGCAATCAATTAAGGAAAGCTAGATGCTCTCGTCCCAGGTTTGCTGGAAATGGTGTTGCGGCCGTTTGCTGTTTGTCACTGGCGTGATGGTCGGTCTGTTGCTCGCCAGCCGAGCGGACGCTCAAGTAGCGTTTAAAGACGTCCATGTCATTCCGATGACGGATACGACGGTGTTGGAACATCAGACCGTGCTGGTGAAAGACCATCAGATCGAATCGATCTCGGACGCCAACACAACTCGCATTCCCGACGGTTACACGACGGTCGACGGAGAAGGGACGGCTTACTTAATGCCGGGCATGATGAACGCTCATGCACATCTGCCCGGACCGCAAGGGCTCGAAATGCCGCTGCGGGACTACATGCTGATGCAAGTTGCGGCGGGCGTTACTTCACTGCGCGTCATGCGCTATGAAGAGGACCATTTAGCATTGCGCAAACAAACGGTCGATGAAGCATGGGTGGCCCCTCGACTCTACTTAACAGCTCCAGCGATTCGCAAGGACGATGGAATTGATTACGTGTCCGATCCAGAATCGCTGCTCACGTCCTATCAGAAACTCGGCTATGACCACATTAAGTATCTGAATGGGCTCGATTCGGCGACGCATGAAGTGCTGGTCGTTGCCGCTAACCGAGTTGGTCTACCATTCGCAGGGCATCTGCCGCCGCATATCGATTTGCAGAATACGATCCGAGCACGCCAGCGAGGGATCGAACATTTTCACGGGTATACGAAGCTCTTGATCGATCAAGAGCTTGATGAGCTGAAGACCCTGATTCGCGAATCAGAACAGAATCGAGTTTTCAATTGTCCGACCGCTGATTGGTATCACGTGCAAAAACGCTTGCCAGCGACATTGCTCGATCGTAAAGGACTGGAGTTTCTGCCTGTGGCTTTGGTCGATTCTTGGAAATTGTGGTTGCAAGAAGCGCAGGCGAAGGAGCCGAACCTCACCAATGGGCGGGAGGTCTTATTGAAGATGTTTGCCGCTGCTGGTGCCCAGCACATGCTACTGGGCTGGGACGATGGTCGATTCATGATTCCCGGTTTTGGCGTGACCTCTGAAATGGAACATTTTTCGCGAGCCGGTTTTTCGCATGCCGATATCTTGAAATTCGTGACCGTCAACGGCGCGGCGTTTTATGATGCAGGCGATCAATTCGGCAGTCTTCAGCCAGGGTTGCGGGCCGATGCGGTGCTGCTCGGCTCGAATCCGCTGGACGACCTCGATGCGCTCAATCGTATCCAAGGCGTGATGGTGAACGGGAAATGGTATTCACAAGAGTTCTTGGCTCAATCGCTGGCGAAGCTGAAGCCGTCGGTGGCGATGGCGGGTCCGCAATAAGTATGGGCGCGCTCTTGTCGTCTTGAGAGTTTGAGCCATGAAGTTAGTGACTGGTCGATTAGAGCTGATCCTGCAAACTCCGGCTGAAGTGCTCGAGTGGGTACAGACGCTGCCGCCCGAAGTTCGTGGCGAAATATCGGACCTGTGGCTCGAGCGGGTGAGGCAGGCGTCGGAACCTGACCCGTGGTGTTGCGGATTCACAGTACGGGATCCGGCAGCGGGTGACTCCATCGGCTCTTGTGGATTCAAAGGTCCCCCTGACGAAGTCGGAGCCGTTGAGATCGCCTACGGAATCGACGAACCATACCGCTCCCAAGGTTATGCAACGGAATCCGCGCGGTCATTGGTAGAGTTCGCGGCCAGCGTTGAGGAAGTGAATTTCATCTTGGCTCATACCAAGCCTGACAACGCGGCTTCCGAGCGAGTGCTTACAAAACTTGGCTTTCGGAGGATCGGTGAATTCGACGACCCGGACGACGGGCCAGTAAATCGATGGGAGTTCCCTGCTGGCACAAAGGAGGGCTCGTAGCAGACCGTCATCCTGTGGAAACAGCTTGAAGAATAGTCTGCGGTGACTCTGAATTGACATCCTGGAGTACTAGGCGTACGCTTCCAATATGAACGCGCTACGATTCTTCGCAGTTGCAATTTCTTGCCTGATGTTCGGGATACCGAACTGTGCGTTCTCTGCGTGTTGTTGCACTCTTCGCGGCGACGACGCAGGTTGCTGCTCCTCCGTTCCTGCAGACCTCACGTGCAGTTGCTGCTGTGGCGTTGCAGATGAGCTTACGGAATCATGTTGTGAGCCGGCTTCCGGAGAAGATTGTCATCCGGATTGTAAGTGCGCGGCCCGTTCCTCGACGGATGCGGTGCTATCTTCCGATGCGGAAACCCGAGATGCTGATTCGCAGGTCACTGGGCAGTTTGACACGCCCTACCTGCGTTTGATTCAAGACAGCTCTTTTCTCAGCCGCCCTGTCGATTGGCCGCCCGACGGGCACAATCGACGGCAAGCGACTTTGTGCGTTTGGCGGAAATAATCTACCGACGGAAACTTTTGTTTTTTGAACAACAAATTTTCGTTTGGAGATTCTTATGTTTACGAAGTTGTTACTCGGCCTTGCGCTGATGGGTGGACTGGCGGCTGCGCCGTTTGCGTTGGCTGCCTTCAATGGACCCCAGGCGCCCTGTTCGTGCTGTGGTGATGCGTGTACTTGCGAAGTCTGTACGTGCGATGCCAATGGCTGCGCTTGTCTCGACGGTGGGAAGTGCGAATGCACGCCTGCCTGTTGTGCCACATGCTGCGCTGAATAGGCGGAAGTGAAAATGATCGGGCCGCCCAGGCATGCGCTTGGGCGGCCTTTTCTTGTTGCTGCGACCTTGGCGATGACAAGCTAGAAACTCACCATGCGTATCCGTTGGCATTAGCAGCTGCGGCCACCTGCGCTCGGAGGGACCGTGGTGAGTTCGGGAAGCGCTTCTTCCAAAACGCCTTTCGCCTTGGGCCAGATAAGTGCCGCTTCGATGATCATCCACATCTGCAGCGTTAGGATGCCGACGCCGAAAGTCGCCAGCAGCCGTTTATCTCCCGCATGCCACCAGCCTGATTCGGCGTTGAAGAGGTTCCAGAGCATTGCCCAGGCGGGCATGAGAAGCATCAGCAGCATGGGAGCAGCTGCAAAAAGGATCGGCTTATTGCGACGCCAAAGGTAGAAGACAGTCACCATGAAAGCGAGACCGGCCAACAGTTGATTGGTGGCGCCGAAGAGTGGCCAGAGGATGGCGCCTCCGCTCCCAGGCTTGTCTCCTGCAAAAATCGCCAGGGCGGCGGCCAGCACGAGCGCAAAGAGCGTCGCTAAATACTTGTTTGTAAGCGGCCGGATGTGGAGCGTACTTGCCAGCTCTTGAACGACATAACGCTGCAGCCGGGTCGCCGTGTCCAGCGTCGTGGCGGCGAAACTGGCGACCAGGACGGCGACGATGCCGATGGCCCATTCAAGCGGCAATCCGAGGGCGGCGATAAAATTGGCTCCACCTTCGATGAATGCGCCGACTTTGGGTGCCAGTTTATTGAATGCAGCCCAGCCTTTTTGCGTGTCATAACGAGACTCCCAAGCGGCTCGACCAGCGATCGGTTGACCGTCGAATCCGACCGCGGCCACGTAGCGGTGCGTGTTGCCTTTCGCGACTCGATCGAATTTTCCCATCCCGACGCCAGCACAACAGGCCAAAATCACGATGACCGCCAGGGCTCCTTCCAGCAGCATCGCCCCGTAACCGACATACTGCGCGTCGGTTTCACAAGAGAGTTGTTTGCTGGTCGTGCCGCTACTGACCAAGCAATGGAAACCGCTGATGGCGCCGCACGCGATCGTGATGAAGAGGAAAGGCCAGATCGGAGGTGCGTCGGCGGGAATGTTCGTCGCGATCATCGGAGCGCTGTTTGCCAACTGTGCCTCTCCGGTGACGCCAGCCACCAAGAGTCCCAAACACAATAGGCCCAAAGCCAGCATCAGTTGATGGCTGTTGATGTAATCGCGTGGTTGGAGCAGCGTCCAGACCGGTAGCACCGACGCGACAAAACAGTAGGCCATCAAGATCAATGTCCACACGACCACCGTGTTCCCGACCATATCACCGGTGAGTGGAATGCCGAGCATCTGTGACAGATCGATCGGCAGGTAATTCACGCCGATCCAGATGCAGCCGTACATGATCAACAGCGCACCGATCGACAGGCCGAGCAGTCCGGCCCCGTGTCGGTAGACACGGTAGCCGATGAAAACCGCCAGTGGGATTTCGATCCAGACCGATAGTACCGATTCGGGATAGAAAGCAAAGATGAGCGCGATGACCAAACCAAAGATCGCCAACACGATTGTCAACGCGAAAAAAAGAGTCAGCAAGAACAGCACACGGGCCCGTTTCGAGATCAACCGACCGGCGACTTGGCCCACCGTCTGTCCACGATTTCGTAGGCTGACAACCAAAGCGCCGAAATCGTGGACGGCTCCGATGAAGATGGACCCCAGGACGACCCACAATAGCGCGGGGAGCCAACCCCAGAAGACGGCCAGGGCGGGGCCCACGATCGGGCCGGTGCCGGCAATGCTGGTGAAATGGTGGCCAAATATGACTTCTTTTTTCGTCGGTACAAAATCGACATCGTCGCGAAGTTGCTGGCTGGGGACGACTGCGTCAGGCTCCAACCCAAAGACACGCCGAGCCAGCCAGCGACCGTACGTGTGGTAGGCCACGATAAAACCCACAAATGAAGCGGCAGCGATCAGCAGTGTATCCATCGAGTTGATTCCAAGTTCGTGCAGAAACGATTTGGGCAGCGCGGACGGGACCATGTTTCTTGGCCCTGCGGCCATGATACACGGTAGCGACGGACGGTTCTGTAGCATGTCAGCCGATAGACCACTCTCTGCCGCAGACCTATAATGCCTCCCTTCCAGAAACTGGGCGTGGCCGAGGCGGGTCAGCGCTGCGACGCGAGAAAGGACATTCGACGTGCCTGAGAAAGTTGTGATCATTGGTAGTGGACCGGCCGGTTGGTCGGCGGCGATTTATGCGGCTCGAGCAAATCTCGATCCGCTGCTCTTCGAAGGAACCGTGAAACCGGAAATGATTCCTTTGGGGCAACTGGCGTTTACGACCGAGGTGGAAAATTACGCCGGCTTCCCTGCCGGTAATGTGCGAGCCTTCGTCGAATCGGCGGTCGACAAGGATCGGCATTGGAACCTTCCGCCGTCGCCCGCTGGTCACGAGAAGGATGGCCAGCCCCATTACGCCGTGCAAGGCGTCGAGTTGATGGAGCTGATGAAACAGCAGGCGCTCAACTTCGGTACGCGCGTCGTCGGTGACGATATCGTAGAAGTTGATTTCTCCGGAACGCCGCTGAAGGTGATGCCCGCTGCAGGAGAGCCGGTCGAGGCTCACACGGTGATCGTCGCAACGGGAGCTCGCGCGAATTACTTGGGCCTGGACTCGGAAGAAGAGTACAAGAACAAGGGAGTCAGCGCCTGTGCCGTTTGCGATGGTGCGCTGCCAATCTATCGCAGTAAGCCGCTCGCCGTCATCGGTGGTGGTGATTCGGCAGTGGAGGAGGCGACCTATCTGGCCAATTTGAAAGATGCGGCCACGATCTACTTGGTGCACCGACGTGATCAGTTGCGGGCGTCCAAGATCATGGCCGATCGAGCCATCAACCATCCAAACATCGAGATGGTCTGGAATTCGGAAGTCTCGGAAGTCTTAGGCGATGGCAACATCGTGAATGGGCTGCGGCTAAAAAACACGCAAGACGATTCCGAGCGCATGTTGGAAGTGGGCGGTATGTTCGTCGCAATTGGACACACGCCGAATACCAGCTTCCTCTCTGGTCAGTTAGAGATGAATTCGAAAGGTTACATTCAGTGGACTCAGCCGTTCCGAACGGCGACGAGTGTGCCAGGCGTCTTCGCAGCTGGTGACGTGGCTGACGATTACTATCGACAGGCGATCACATCGGCCGGAACTGGTTGTATGGCGGCGCTCGATGCCGAACGTTTGCTGGCCGAATCGGGACACTAGTCGATTTGCTTTCCCGCAGTTGGTGCCGCTTTTGCGGTACACAGAAGATCAGGAATACCTAGAGATGTCAGCAGACAAGATTTCGGTCCGCGAAGCTCGGAAAGATACTAGCATCGGCCGTACGGTCTGTGTCCAAGGATGGGTGCGGACTCGGCGTGATTCCAAAGGTGGTTTCAGTTTTATTGAAATCAACGACGGCAGTTGCTTTGACAATATTCAAGTCATCGCCGCCGACGCATTGCCGAATTACGAAGAGGAGGTCAAGCAGTTGACGGCCGGATGCAGTGTCTCCGTAGAGGGCGCTGTCACCGAATCGGGCGGCAAAGGACAGGCGACCGAAATTCAGGCGACCGCGGTCGAGTGGGTCGGGAAGGCAGATCCGGAAACGTACCCGTTGCAGAAAAAACGACACTCGATGGAGAAGCTCCGCGAGTGGGCTCATTTGCGTCCTCGAACCAATACGTTTGGCGCCGTGGCGCGAGTTCGCAACTGCATTTCGCGTTCGATCCACAACTTCTACCAAGAGGACGGTTTTCTCTACGTCAACACGCCGATCATCACCGCCAGCGACTGCGAAGGTGCCGGCGAGATGTTTCGAGTCACAACGCTGGATATGGAGAATGTGCCCTGCAAAGACGGCGCGGTCGATTTCGAAAAGGACTTCTTCGATCGGCCGTCGTACCTGACGGTGAGCGGACAGTTGAATGCGGAGATCTATGCCTGTGCCTTGGGCAAGGTCTATACGTTTGGCCCGACGTTTCGCGCAGAGAATTCCAACACCTCGCGTCACCTGGCCGAATTCTGGATGATCGAACCGGAAATGGCGTTCTATGATCTGAACGACAACATGGACTTGGCCGAATCGTTCCTGCAGCGGATCGTCCGCGACGCGTTGGAATATTGCAGCGACGATCTCGAATTCTTCAACAAACGGATCGACGATACGGTGTTGGCGACGTTGAGTAACGTTGTCGATTCGGGCTTTGTTCGCCTCCCTTACACCGAAGCGGTCGAAATCCTGGAAAAGTCGGGCAAGAAATTTGAATTCCCGGTCAGTTGGGGGAGTGATCTGCAGTCGGAACACGAGCGGTTCTTGACGGAGGAGCACTTCAAGTCTCCCGTGATCTTGTTTGACTATCCACGAACGATCAAGCCGTTCTACATGCGTGTCAACGATGACGAGAAAACGGTCCGGGCGATGGACGTTTTGGTTCCCCGGGTGGGCGAAATCATCGGCGGCAGCCAGCGCGAGGAGCGATTGGACGTGTTGGAAATGCGAATGGGCGAACAAGATTTGAATCCGGCCGACTATTGGTGGTACACCGACCTGCGAAAGTATGGCACGGTGCCACACGCAGGATTCGGCCTGGGGCTGGAGCGGGCTGTCCAATTCGTCACGGGGATGGCCAATATTCGTGACGTGATTCCGTTCCCGCGGACGCCCGGCAACGCCGAATTCTAAATGGTCGCGGCCGCACTAACGTCCCTGCTTTCGCAGCCCTTCAATAGAAAATGACTGAGTCAACACGATGAGCCTCGATCCTGAATTTACTCAAGAGAGTCACGCCGAAATTCGCGCGAAGCTGGACCGTGGCGAGGCGGTCCTGCTGGACGTCCGGGAGCAGGACGAGTGGGACGCTTCCCACCTGGCTCAGGCGTTTCTTGTACCGATCAGCGAACTGGCCAACCAGGCGACTCGTGAAGCGGCCCTGAACAAGATTCCAAAGGACAAGCCGGTCTATTGCCACTGCTATCGTGGTGGCCGAGCCATGCAATGTGCTCAGTTTCTTAATCCGATGGGATACCAGATCGTGCCGATGGGGGACGACTACGAGAAGCTGGCTGTCAGCCTGTTTGACGAAGTCGTTTAGTCGTGGGAATGGTGTTTTCGTTGGCAGCAGGCCAATGGTGTTCGTGGCAGTCATCTTCTGGTGCAAACTCGTAATCATCGAGTTGCCGGAATTCGTCATCCGCGACCAAGCCCGCCGGGGCGGGCAGAAAAGCGGTGTGGTATTTTCGCCACCTTTTCCTTGGCCGGTGGTCCGTTTGTATCGCCTGTAATCGATTCCCGTCGTGAATCGCCCACTTTCGGGTGGGAACCACACGATTCAGTCTTGCAACACGTTGGCATCGATGCGCGGCTGGTCCGCGCTTTGCATTTTGATCCCTCCACGTCGCTCGAGGGACGAGCGAGAACATCTCTGGTGGAAGGGGAACTCACGATGAAAAAATTCACAAAGAACCGTCGTCAACGCAAAGGAGCCATGCTGGTTCTGATCGCGGTTACACTCGTTGTCTTCATTGCAATGACCGTTTTTGCAATCGACATCGCTTTGATGCACCTTGTTCGCACTGAACTTCGCACCTCAACCGATGCTGCTGCACGAGCCGCCAGCGAGGCGTTGATTCGTACGCAATCGGTGGCCGAGGCACGGGCCGCTGCTCGCAATGCGGCCTCTCGTAACCAAGTATTCAACGAACCACTGCAATTGGCCGATAGTGACATTGTCTTCGGAACTGCCGAAGCGAGTGGTAATGGACTTTTCACTTTCTCTCCTGGCGGAAATCAGCCGAACGCAGTTCGCGTTAACGGACGCAGAACCGCAGGTTCCCCTTCAGGAACGGTCCCGCTGTTTCTTGGCGGAATCTTGGGAGCTCCTTTCTTTGAACCAGAACTCGCATCGACGTCGACCGGTTTCGTACGAGACATCGGCCTGGTTCTCGATCGTTCCGGCTCGATGAGTGGTCAAAAAATCGCCGATCTGAAATCGGCAGTGTCAGCATTCCTCGCCATCATGAATGCGACTCCGTCCGACGAACGCGTATCCTTGGCCAGTTATTCTACGACAGGCACGAAGGATGTGGACATGACGAGCGATCTGGCTCTGGTCAGCCAAGAAGTCAACCGATTCCAAGCGAGCGGATTCACTGCGATTGGCCAAGGACTACAGCTCGGAATCAACAGCCTTAACAACGATGCCAACTCGCGTCCATTCGCCGAGAAGACGATCATTCTCATGACGGACGGTCGTGAGAATCGCAATCCGCCTGTCGAGACGATTGTGCCTCAGGCGGTCGCTCAAGGTATCACCATCCACACGATCACTTTTGGTGCTGGAGCAGATCAGCCACTGATGCGACGTGTTGCCTCGGCCACCGGCGGAACGCACCAGTTCGCTGCGACCGGAGCTGACCTAGAAGAGGCCTTCCGCGAGATCGCCCGAACATTGGCTGTCGTTCTAATCGACTAACGAATCCCCCCTGTGAGTCTCTTCCACCGAGACATCATCCCCGCTCGAGTCGGCCTATTTGGCCGGCTCGCAGCGGGTTTTTTTATGGGCTGATCGTACGGTTGCCGCCCATTTGTACGCTGCCGATAGGGTGAATCATTACCTCTCGCTTCCCCCAATGATGCAATTCTGCATCGTGGACGTTCGATCGTTCGGCCTGTCACTTGTTTTGGTGGCCAGCTAGGCCCAGAAACGCAGTTTTCCTGCACCTGTGGGCAAGTTCTGACGTAGGTTTTCCAGGTGGCAATGTGCGCCTGCATGCGCTGGGGAATACCCGGTCTCGTTTGAAAACAACAGCACGGAACGGACGTTCGATGACGGCAGATAATTCGAAACCCTTGGGCGACCTAGCAACCAGCGGGCTGCGCAGTGCGCTATTGGGCATTGCCGACATTCGGAACGAGTTGCAGTCGCACCTGTCGGCAACCGACCAAAAGATCGACTCGGCCTGGGAGCGAATCGGGAACTCGGCAACTCAGTTGGCCGATCGTGCCGACCGTTTGAACGACAAAGAGACCAAGATCGGTGACTTGGCGAGCAAAGTCCAGGCGTCGGCCGAAGAGAATAATGCGATCCGCGCCGAGCTGACGGCAGCGAGACAAAAGTCGAGCGAGTTAACGCAGCTGTTAGAAACGGCAACTCAGCAAAGCCAATCCGATCGAACTCAATTGCAACAGGCGCTGGGTGAACTGGATTCCTTGACCGACATGCTGGACGTCTTACAGGCGACACAAGAAGAGCTTGATTTGACTCGTGCGGAACTGCTGCAATCGAAAACTGACGGGAAGTCGGATCACGAATCTGTCGTTGAATTGAAACGGGAGAACGAGCGACTCGCACAGGAACGGCAGCGCGCGTATGAGCAGCTCGACCGACTCAACGAGACGGTCGAGAGGCAAGGGCAGGAGCTAAATACACTGCGCAAGCGTTGGTCGAGCGAACTCACCTCACTCAAGAATGGTCTTGAAGTTCGCGTCGATTCGGCGGCAGAGCAGGGCGGTCTTGATTCAAAGGCGGCCGGCGCGACACTCCATACAAACCTCAATCACTAACAGGCAGCACTGCGAGAAACAATCATGTTTCGAAACGAAAACGCAAATACCGACTTGCTCATTGGCATCTGCAGCTTTGTCTGCACGACGATTGGTTTCAAGCACGGTGAATACCTCATTGGGCTATGCGGTGTTGGGTGTCTGGGGATCGTGATCTATCGGGCCGTCCGCCGACTGATGGGCAAGAAAGTCATCGAAGCGCCTCCGGCCGTTTCACGCGTGCGTCGACAACATATCGCCGCGGCGAAACGGAAGCCCAAGAACACCCAAGAGTACGTCGACCTGATGATCAGCCAAGGACGCTACGCACTGTTGTTACGTCCGGAAGTGGCCAAAAAACTATCACCGGAACAGTTGGCGACTGCGGTGGAGTTGGTGCAAGAAGAGATGGCCGTTGTGGAGCCAGGGACCGTGCGGATGCGAAGCTCAACACCAACGGAAACGCTTGAAGGAAGTGAGCCCAGTATTTCAGAAGATGTTCCCGGCATGTTCATCGACCGCCACGCAGTAACGAACTCTGAGTTTCAGCTGTTCATCGATGCGGGTGGCTATGAGAAGGATGAGCTGTGGGACGTTGCGGCTGCGGATTTGCGCAGCCTGTTTGTGGACAGCGACAATTGCCCCGGGCCTCGATTCTTCAAGAATGGCACATTCGAGGAAAAAGCCGATGACCATCCGGTCGTCGGAATCTGTTGGTACGAAGCGGCAGCTTACGCACGTTGGGCCGGCAAGCGTTTACCGACCGACCCGCAATGGACGAAAGCGGCCAGCTGCCCTCAGGGTAAGTCGATGTCTTATGCGAAACAGCCTCATTTTCCCTGGGGTAACTCGATTGACGAGTCGCGAGCCAACCTGTGGTGGTCAGGCGTCCGGTCAACGGTCGAGGTGACGGCTCATCCTGAAGGCGACACCGTGACCGGTGCTCGTCAAATGATCGGCAACGTCTGGGAATGGACCGATGACGATTTTGGCCGCTGGTCGGGCAGTGAAGATTGGTTGGATGAAGGCGAACTGAAGAGTGTACGCGGCGGGGCCTTCGATACCTACGTGGAAAGCGAGGCCGCCTGTACGGCTGGCAGTGCCGATTACGCCTCGGCTCGGAAACACAATATTGGCTTTCGCTGTGTGTTGGATCGTGCCTACCTAGAACATGTACCGTCCGCCGAAGAATTGGTGACCGTTTAGCAAGGCAAGTAGCACTCTCTTGCGTCATGCGTGCCCGTGACGAAGACGCAAGAACGACGAAATCAACTGCTGGCTTCTGTAACAAGTCAGGGACCCTGAAGAGACGAGTAGAACATGGCCATTAATATTCAACCGCTAGATTCGTATCGTATTGGTCGCAATCAATTGCCCATCCCCTGTCCGATTTGCGGCAGCGACAATTCGATCGATGCGGCCGAGTGCCGGTCATGCCACGCGCCTTCGGCGATTGGACGCTGCGGGACTGGGGACCGCAAGAAACTGAAACCTCAACTGATCTTGCCGCTTGGTGCGGATGGCGTTGGCAAGACGGTCTATTTGGGGATGCTGCTCGATCTGCTCAATCGCGAACAGGACCGCTGTGAGGTGGAAACCTGCGGTGCCAGTTCGGTTTCGATTCAGAAGGATACGATCCGGGCGCTCTCTCGGGGCGCATTTCCGAATCCTACCTCGCATGAGGCAAAGGACTGGAACTGGGCCCATTTGCGACTGACGCAGCGGTCTCGTCGAGCCAAGCTGGAGGTCTTTCTCGCTGACATCGCCGGGCACGCGATGCTGGAAGAGGTGGAAAGTCCCGGCTCGCACCAAGCCATTGGCCCGTTGATGACCAAGTCGACCGGGATCTTGTTGATGGTCGACGCCGCCCGCGTCGCCGCGGACGACAAAGATGAAGAGTACTTTGCTCGGCAGTTGATTTCTCACGCCAATGAACTCCGCGAGCTAGAGTTCGAGGCACTGCAACGTAAGCGCGAGGCGGGCGGAAGAAAATCGCGCCGCGCTGCTAGTTCGGCCAAAGAGAGTTCGCCGCCGGTCGCATTGGTCCTAATGAAAAGTGATCAATGTTCCGAAACCTGGGATGATCCACGAGGGTTTGCGCGTTCGCGAATGCCATCCTTTTGGGCGGAAATGAAGAATCGGATCGCCAACCTGGAAGTGTTTGCCGCCAGCGCGGTAGGAGCGGTCGCCAAAAGACGCACTTCGAGTGGCTATATGTCAGAAATGCCATTGCGGGTCGAGCCGCGTGGAATCATCGAACCGTTTCGTTGGCTGATCGGCCAATCGCTAAAGAACTAGCACGCTGCAAAAATCCGTGCGCGACGCTGGCTAAGCGTTCACCGTCGGTTTCACGGCCGCCAGGAATTGGCCAAACAGGTAATCGCTGTCATGCGGGCCGGCGGAGGCTTCCGGGTGGTATTGGACGCTGAAGGCTGGACGTTCTTTGTGCCTGAGGCCTGCGATCGTGTCATCGTTGAGATGGCGGTGGGTAATTTCCAAATGATCTGGAAGCGATTGCTCATCCACAGCAAAGCCATGATTCTGGGCCGTGATTTCGACTCGCCCCGTGAGACAATTCATGACCGGTTGATTGGCTCCGCGGTGGCCAAACTTCATCTTGAACGTCTTGGCCCCGTTGGCCAACGCGAACAGCTGATGTCCGAGGCAAATTCCAAACAACGGCACCTGAGGTTGTAGTTCGCGGATGCAATCGATGGCAAACGTCAGCGGCTCTGGGTCGCCAGGGCCGTTGGAAAGGAAGACGCCGTCCGGCTGATGTGCCAGCACTTCTTCGGCGGTCGAGTTACCGGGCAAAATAGTCATCCGACAGCCACGCTGGAAGAGGTGACGAGCGATATTCCACTTCATGCCAAAATCGAGCGCGACGAGATGAGCCACTTCGCTGGCTGGCGCATGTTCTTCGGCGAGATCATGGAGGCCCTGACTCCATTCGCGTGCCGTCGTCGGCATCACTTCGCTGACAAGATCACGACCGACGAGACCCAAAGCGTTCTTTGCTTTTTGGTGAAGACTCTCATGGTCCAAATCGACCGACGAGATGACCGCCTTGAGAGCGCCCTGTGTGCGAATGTGTCGGACGAGTGCACGGGTATCGATCCCACAGAGTCCTACGATGTTATGCTGTTCGAGATACGAATCGAGACTGGCTTCTGCCCGGAAACTGCTAGAAATACGACTCGGCTCTTTGACGATGAAGCCGGCCAAATGAGGGTGTTCGCTTTCCACATCGTCGGCGTTGATGCCGTAGTTGCCGATCTGCGGATACGTCATGGTCACAATCTGGCCACGGTAGCTCGGGTCGGTCAGAATTTCCTGGTAACCGGTCATCGACGTATTGAAGCAAACTTCGCCGGTTGTTTCTCCAGACGCACCGAACGACTCGCCTTCGAAACAGGTTCCATCTTCGAGCATCAACTTAGCGGGCGATCGCATGTTTACGACATCCTTGAAATTCGTATGAAGGAGAACAGAAAAGATCCCGATAGGTAGTGTTGTGACGTCAATGCAAGTTCCAAACTCGCAAAGACGCGCACTTTTGGATTCTTGTTGCGGCGAGCAAGAATCCATTTTTTATGCGCTTTTCGTCAAGCCAATCTCACGGCTCAAACTGGGCAGAGTCTCAACGGGTCGGGAGCCTTGGGGCCCAACCAACTCACCCCACCGACGGTCAATTGCGGAACAGGCTCACGACGCTCCAGCGGTTCCGCTGACGGGGTCACAAGCCAGGTAAAGCAGGTTGACTGTCCGGCTGCTCAGATTCTAGCCCGGATGGACTTCCGTTCGTAGGCCCGGGAGATGGAAGCTTGGAATGAGATATGTCGGTTGTGACTAAATCGCAGATCCGAAAGGGTCGAGAGTCTTTTTCGCACACTGGACTGGCCGAATTTCCTGTCATTCCCTGAAAAAGGCTCCCGACCCTCTGGGGCGAACGGCAGCCGACTTTGGCTACTCCAAGTGCCCGGCGACGCGGGTCGTTTCTTCCGTGATGGGGGTGGTTTCCGGGGCACTGCGGACCGAATCGGGGCTCACCTCTTTCAGGCACTTGGCGATCTGCCGCACGGCTTGCCGGAGCCGATTCTCGTTTTCGACGAGCGACATGCGAACGTAGCCTTCGCCACTCGGTCCAAAGCCGCTACCGGGGCTTACGGCGACGTTGCCCCGATTCAAGAGAGTCATGGCAAAGTCCATCGTGGGGACGTTGCGCCACGCTGCGGGAATCTTGGCCCAGACGAACATGCCGGCCTGAGGTGGCGTCACCTCCCATCCGATTCGCTGCAAGCCTTCCACCAAAACGTCGCGGCGCTGCTGATAGATTTCCGACTGATGCTTAATCTGGGCGTCGCCATTGCGCATCGCCACGATCGAGGCGATTTGGACCGCTTGGAACATGCCGTAGTCGTAATAGCCTTTGATGACGCTCAGGCCGCGGATCATTTCCTTATTCCCGCAGCAAAAGCCAACACGCCAGCCGGCCATGTTGTAGCCTTTGCTCATCGTTGTGAATTCCACGCCGACGTCGCTAGCACCTGGTGCGCTAAGGAAGCTGGGCGGTTGGTAGCCATCGAAACCGATGTCGGCGTAAGCAAAATCGCTGATGACCATGAATCCGTAACGTTTCGCCAGTCTCACCACTTCCACAAAAAATTCAGGCTCGACCGTGACGGTCGAAGGATTGTGGGGATAGCAAATGATCAGCAGCTTCGGTTTGGGCACGAGATGCTGGCACGTGTAAGCCACGTTCGAGAGGAATTTTTCACCGTCGGCAACGTCCAGCGTAATCACGTTTCCGGATGCGAGCGCGATGGCGTACATGTGAACGGGGAAATAGGGAGCCGGTACGATCGCCGTATCGCCTGGCCCCATCAAAGCCAAGCACATGTGCGAAAAGCCCTCTTTCGAACCCAGACACGCGATCACTTCCTCATCCGGATCGAGTCGCACACCGTGCTTCTTCAGATACTTTCCTGCGATTTCGCGGCGCAGGTTGATGATGCCGTTCGACTTGCTGTAGCCATGGTTTTTGGGATCGCTAGCCGCTTCGGCCAGTTTTTCAATGACTTCGTCGGTCGGTGGGTCGGACGGGTTGCCCATCCCCAGATCGATGACGTCATCGCCAGCACGACGCTTTTGGTAAAGCAACGCATTGATCTGGCCAAACATGTAGGGTGGCAATCGGAGGACGCGCGAAGCGAGTTGCACCGAAAATTCGTCCGCAGGTTGTGGCTGAGAATCTGCTGTCATGATTCCCAAAGCTTAGCGACCCATTCCCCGTTTTGGAATCGGCAGGGCGAATGGGGTTGAGCAGAACTGAGTGAAGACGCGCTCAGGAAGATCAAGCAGCCTGTCTGATTCCGGCCCGAGTCTTGGCGACCATCCGATCGCAGGCCTCGAGAACTCGGTCGATGGCAATCGATCGGATCGGGCCCGGATCATTTCGCCGTTGTTTGCCGAATAATTCTTGCCAACCGACAGGCAGGATGACTTCGTGGTGGTCTCCGTAGGGGCCACACTTGGCCGGGTCGGTCGGTCCATACAACGCCACGCATGGTGTATTGCAAGCGGCCGCGATGTGCATGGGGCCTGTATCGCTGCCGACGAAGAACTTGGCGTGCCGGATGAGCTCGGTAAATTCCATCAGTGAGGTGGGTGGTGCCAAGATGCCGTGTCCGCCCGATTTTTCGACGATCTCTTCTGCCTCTCGGCGTTCATTTTCTCCTGCCCATGTGACGACGCTCGGAATCTGAAACGACTGGCCCAGATGACGAGCCACGACTCCGAACTGCTTCGGTGGCCACTTCTTAGACGGCCAACCGGCGCCCGGATTGATCACCGCGAAATCACAATTCAGATGCTGGGCCTGTAAGAAGTTTTTGACGACCGTCGTGGTCGCCTGGTCGCTCGGTAACGAAAAGCGCACGTTGGGTTGGTCGATTCCCAAAGGCTTCAGCAACTCGAGCGAACGGTCGACGAGATGACTTTTCGTGGCGGAGACGCGTTGGTTGTTGAGGAAAGGAGCCAGTTCGCGTCCGTGTGGTTTCGCAAAGCCGATGCGTTGTTTGGCGCCGGAAAGCCAGCCCGGCAGGGAACTTTTGGTGAGGCTTTGCGGATCGATCACGATGTCGAATGAGTCGACTCGAAGCCGCTTCCGTAGTTCAAGGATTTGGACCGGCTGTTTCGTCCAGCCGCTACGAAGAACGACCAAGTCGTCGACCGCGTCATGCGTGCGCAGTAATTGATCGGTTGGCGATTCAACGAGCCAAGTCGTATGGACGTTCATCTGGTCGCGCAGTGCGCTGACCATTGGCAACGTCAAGACACAGTCGCCGATATGGCTCAATCGCGTGATCAACACACGCAGTTGTTTATTCCCTAGGTTCGGCATGACTTCCCTGTCCCCGAATTCGGTCGATGAAATGGCTCTTCCTGAGCGAACGGGGATGGTACTCGACCACCCCGATTGTTCCAAGACGATCGCCGCTAGCATCGATAGTGCTGGGGACTCTATGCGCGGTTGGTGCCGCGCAGTGGCCGCAGTGGACTGAATTTCAGGCGAAAAGTGACCTCTTCGGCCGTCTGAAAGAACTGCACTTTGCAGGTCGCCTTGTCGCCGCGACCTGATAGCGAAGTCATTTGGCCCGGACCGTACTGCGGGTGCGTCACCAACATGCCCTCAGAAAAATCGTCGACTTCGACCGGAATCGATTCGGTCGCCGCGTCCGTTGCCAATTCGGCCGCCGTCATCACCGGTGGCAAGGCGACCGGGTCACGCAGTTGGGGAGTTCTTGGTGGCGGTTCGTATTCCTCCAGTTGGCAAGACTCGTCGTACTCAGGATGCTGGGCTCTTCGGCTCTCGTCCAATGCGCGAGTTTCGAAGGCGACTTGGGATTCAAATTTGGCCGCTTCGGGATCGAGCTCCATGAAGAACGGGCTGGCGATCGAGCGGCGTCGTCGTCCGCGGTAATCGCGATGGTGTGTGAAACTGAGATGCAGGTCGGTCTTGGCCCGAGTAATCCCGACGAACAAGAGCCGCCGCTCTTCCTCCAACTGTTCTGGCGATTCAGAAGATCGTTCGTGCGGCATGATCCCCTGTTCGACCGCGATCACAAAGACACGCGGGAATTCGAGTCCCTTCGCGGCGTGTAGCGACATGAGTGTCACCCGGTCCGAATCGGATTCAAATGCGTCCGTCTCGTTGACCAGTGCCGCTTGTTCGAGGAACGCTTCCAGCGTTGGTTCTTCCGGATGCGCTTCGTCAAAAGCGCGGGCGGCGGTCTGTAATTCTTCAATATTGGCCAGCCGTTGACGATCTTCTTCAACGGTTGAACCTTCCAGTTGATCGCGGTAACCCGATAGTTTTAAAACAGCGTTGACCAGTTCCGACAGTGGTTCACAGGCGTAGTGCATCATCTCCTGAACTTCGGCATGAAACTTCTGCAGGGCTTTGGCCGGGCGAGTGCTCATCGAAGCGTGTAAGTCGGGCGCACCGGTTGCCTCCAAGAGTGACATTTGGTGTTGCCGAGCGAAGTCTTGCAGACGGCCGATCGTTTTCTTGCCGATCCCGCGAGGCGGCGTATTAATGATCCGTTGCAGCCCGACGTCGTTGCGAGGATTGTTGATCAAATGCAAGTAGGCCAAGACGTCTTTGATTTCTTTCCGTTTATAGAACTCGACGCCGTTAATGATTTGATACGGCACGCCGTGCAGCTGGAGCGCATGTTCGAGGTTTCGAGAGAGCGCGTTGACGCGAAACAGGATCGCGCAGTCACGGTAAGTCCCTTCGCCGTTGCGAACAGCGGCAGCAATCGTTTGCGCGATGCCGTTCGCTTCCGCTTCGCCGTCTTCGACCTCGGTGACGTTGACTCGCGAACCCTCTTCGTTTTCCGTGAAAAGCGATTTGGCTTTTCGTTGAACATTGTGCGCGATCAACGAATCGGCGACACGTAAGATGTTCTGTGTACTGCGGTAATTCTGTTCCAGCCGGACGACGGCGACCTGAGGGTAGTCGCGTTCGAATTCCAAGATGTTGTTGATGTTCGCGCCACGCCACGCGTAGATCGATTGATCCGGGTCGCCAGTAACGGCCAAATTCGGATGCAGGATCGAAAGCGAGCGGACGATCGCATACTGAGCCAGATTCGTATCTTGGTATTCGTCGACGAGGATGTAGCGGTAGCGAGCATCCAATTGTTCACGCAGTCCATCGTTGTCGCGGAGCATCGTGGCGACGTGAATTAGCAAGTCATCGAAATCGACCGCGTTCGAATGAAGCAGCCGATTTTGGTAGTGCGGGAAGACTTCTGCAGCGACCGCATCCAAGCCTGACCGCGCCATTTCGGCCAGTTGCTCGGCCGAAACCAAATCGTTCTTAGCGTTGCTGATAACCCGGGCCAGTTGCCGCGGAGTGTAGCGTCCGACGTCGATCGATTCACGTTCGATGACCGATTTGAGCGCGGCCAGGCTGTCGTCGGTATCGAAGATCGTAAAGTTCTGCCCCAGCCCTACCGTATCGGCATAACGCCTGAGCATTTGGCTGCAGAAGCGATGAAACGTGCTGACCCACACGAAGCTGCCTGGCGAGAGTGCGCTGACACGCGACTGCATTTCTTGAGCCGCCTTGTTGGTAAATGTCAGCGCCAAAATTTCTTCGGCATGGATGCCGTGATTGAGTAGATTGGCGACGCGAGTTGTGACGACTCGCGTTTTGCCGCTGCCCGGCCCAGCGAGTACCAACAGTGGGCCATCGATGTGCTCGACCGCCGTCCGCTGTGCTTCGTTCAGTCCGTTGAATAAGTCCACTTCGTATCCTCGTCGTGTCTCGAGCGTTTTGGGGCTGGTCGTTGATTT
>CAYZRS010000084.1:0-19213 GCA_964480915.1 uncultured Pirellulaceae bacterium
CCAGTCTTCCGCACACCCAAGAAGCTGTTGCGAAGGTTTCTTGAGAGCTTTCGAAATCAAAGCCTAACAAACATTGAGCTGGTCCTTGTCAATGATGCATCTCAGGATCATTGCCCGGCGATTCTTGACGAGTTTGCGGCAAACAACTCAAACGTGCATGTCCTTCACCGTGACCGAAACGGTCGAGCAGGCGTCTGTCGAAGCCAGGGACTGCGTGTTGCACGGGGCAAGTATGTCCTATTCGCAGATGGCGATGATCAACTCGTCGAAACGGCGTGTGAACAGCTTTATTCACTCGGGCGATCGTCCGGGGCGGAAATCATCGCCAGCGGTTGGTCAGAAACAGATGGCGACGGAAACCAATTGCGGGAGGTACGACTTCCAGATCTTCTTTTCGACATGTCGATTGATGCTGAGCGCAAGGCCGCTTACCAAACGATCAACTTTGCGCTATGGAACAAACTATTCCGACGTTCATTGGCATTGAAAATTGACTTCCATCAATTCGAGGCAAACATTGGCGAAGATACTCTGTTTAATATCGCCGCAGCATGTCGCTCCACCAAGTTTCAAGCCACGTCATTCATTGGCTACTCCTACACCCAGCATCCAGCATCGGCCACCGGAAGAACGAACAAGGGAATGCCATATCTACGAACGATCATTGAGTCACAGCTGGCGATTGCGCGTGAATTAGCGACGAATGATCCCACTAACATCGGAAGACGGTATCTCCGGCGATTGTGGTTGAGGAGATTTTGCACCGGCTGCGAGTGGATTGCCGAGAATCCTTCTGAACACCAGAACGAACTATCTGCGTTTTGGATGGAGTATTGGCATCGCGACGTTCGACCGGCGCTGCAGCGAGATGTGTTATTGACTGAATTTGCCAGCGGAATGCTTAAACGGTTCGGGCCTACCGGCAGCCCTCGCGCTATTAGAAGAGCCTTGTCGATTTATGAAAAGCTAGGGAAATCATGACTGCCATATCGGTTGTGATTCCGGCATTCAACTCAACAACATCGATTCGTCGATCGCTAGACAGCGTTCTCGACCAATCTCGGTCGGCAAACGAAGTGATCGTCGTCGATGACGGTTCAACGGACGATACGGCGAGTAAAGTCCAAGAATATGCACCTAACGTGCAGTACGTCGCGCAAGCAAACCAAGGACAAGCCGTTGCACGAAACCATGGATTAAAACTAGCCTCTGGCGAATTCGTGGCGTTTCTTGACGCGGACGATTATTGGTTGCCTGGCTTCTTGCAAACCACAACTCGGTTCTTGAATTCGAACCCTGACGCAATTGCCGTCAGTGTTGGAAGCCGCGTCAAAAAATGGGGAAAGTCAGATGCTCTGATTCCCACATTTCTCAATGAAAATTCAGTTGAACAGCCTGCGCGAATCTTGGATGACTTCTTCAGTTTCTGGGCGCAGCACGATCATGTGCGAACGGGTTCTGTGTTGATTCGCAAAAGGGCGATTGACGAAGCGGGCGGTCAACTGGCGGATTTGAGGATGAGCCAAGACCTCGAATACTGGGGCTATCTCGCCACATTTGGCAAATGGGGATTTATCCCGGAGGTGCACTTTGTTACCGATGCGACACCGAATGCAGCAGCGAACGGATGGGTAAGCAAGTACAAGAAACGCCGCAAAATGTGCCCGACGGTTGATGCTTGGCAGCGCCGAATACTACCACGCGTGACCGATTCACAGATAGGTTCATTCCTTGATGTGCGAGGTCGAGTCGCAGCCGGCTTTGCACACGCCATGGTCCTCGCGGGCCGCTCGGATGATGCACATAAAACGGTGATCGATTTTGGCCAAGAGTTCCCGAACAATTGGTCTGCCAATCTCATGCGAAGGGCGACAAGATTTGGCCCGCTGGGTTGGCGATGTGCGTGCGCTGTTATTCATGCCCGTGAGCGGTCGAAAGCAATGATGATCGGCCTATCTGCGGTCAAACAACCGCAAGACCCAACGTCTCGCGACAATCTAACTGATCTGCCCGTATGACAGCTTCTACCGCGGCATCTCGCGTAAAGACTGCAGCGTGGCCTCGGGTAGCGGGCATCATCCGCTCACTCAACAGCCCCGAACTCTGGCTACTGCTCGCACTGATCGTAAGACGTACCGTACTGCTAAGACAGCGTGTGGGCGGGAGTTCCACGAGTGTCGATGGCCACGCGATGATCGATATTGCCATCGTGGGACTCAGCGTATTGGCCATTCTCTCGCGGAACGGATTGGGCAAGTTGACGCGCATTGCGAATCACAGCAGCTTCGCTTGGCTGATGGGATTCTATGCGGTGGCGATTGCTTCTGCAGGCTGGTCGATCAGCATGCCATTTTCCGGTTTTCGCGCGGCTGAAGTCGCAACTCAAACAGTACTTTGTGTGATGGTCATCGTGCGAATGCCAAGCTTCATCGTGGCCGAACAGGCAGTCTTAATACTTGTTGCAACTGCAATCGCCTTAGCTGCGACGATTCCAATTAAATTTCACGGACTGAGTTTGAATTTGGAACACTGGCATACCAATGGATACTCCTCATCTGCAGCGATTTTGTTTTGCTACTGCGTTCCAGAGTGGCTCCGCAGTCAAGGCGTGAGGCGAAAATGGCTGTGGCGATTCGGACTCTTGGGTCTGTTTTCCCTCTGTTTGGGGACCAGCTCTGCAAGTTTTATCGCCGCCCTGCTAGGCCTCGCGCTGGCAGCCTGGACGCTAGGTGGCTATCGTTGGCCACTGGTCGCTTTGATCGTCTTGGGAACTATTTTCGCCATATCAAATCCAGATGCTGTAACCGAACTGCTTTTTCCCGGCAAAGAAGATTATCAAATTGCCACACTGCACGGCCGAACTTGGATGTGGCAAAAAATGGCAGATCAAGTCGCCGCTCGTCCCGTTTTGGGATACGGTTTCGCAATGGGTGCAAAGATTGGCGACCTGAACCAGACGAATACTCACAATTCCCTATTCTCAGTCCTGCTTGGTACTGGGCTCTTAGGTTTTCTCTTTGTTTTCGTGGCAGGGCTCAGCTTCCTCAAGGAGTCAGTCGCTACCTGCCGTCGTGGCGTACCCGGTGCGGCCGGGTGTTTTTGCGCCATTAGCGTTGGGTTAGCAAATAGCATGTCGATCGGTTTCCTGGGGGAAGCGTGGCGCGCTGAGACGTTGGCATTCACGATGGTTTTATTGTTGCACATCTTGATATGCCGCTCGCTGGGACAGGCTCAACCTGCGAGCGTAAGATAGTTGTCAGTGAAACCTACTTGGGTCACTCGCTCGTTTCTTGACTACCGTTTACCGGTCTATCGTGAACTCGACCGATTATGCGACGGCCAATTGACGCTCATTTACTCGAGACGCTGGACGCCGGCTTCAGTTCAAGAGAAAGCTACGGACCTGCTTGGCGATCGGGCAATCGGTTTGACAGGCGAGTGGCGTATTGGAAGTGATGGCCGCGAAGGTTTCGCGAACAAGGCCTTTTGCCTGCCTTGGCAACCCGGTCTCTACAAGAAGGTAAGTGACTCTGAGCCCGAGGTTCTTATTGCAGACGGATTTTTCCGCTGGACGCCGGCAGCGATTTGGCACCGCATGCGAAAAGGTGTGCCGCTTGTGATGTGTTACGAGCGCACAAATCATACCGAACGCAATGCGCAATGGATCCGCACGAAGTACCGCAGCTTTGTCATGCGGTGGATCGACGCGATGTGCTGCAACGGCAGCCTCTGTGCAGATTACTCGGCGTCGCTAGGAATGGCGCCAGATCGAATGACGCTCGGGCACATGGTGGCCGACAATGCTGCGCTTGCGCAGCAGGCATCATCGACCGCAGAATCTGGCATGGCGTCACCGTCAATCGAAAACAGCGGCGTCAGTTTTCTATACATGGGTCGTATGCTGAAGTTGAAAGGTCTGTACGAGCTGTTAGATGCTTGGGCGCGTTTTGTACAAGAAGACCGAACTGGCGCTAAACTCGTTCTCGTTGGCGATGGACCAGAACTGTCCGATCTAAAAAAACAGGTATCCAGTCGAAGTATTGCCAAAGTCCAGTTCGCTGGGCGGGTGCCGTATAACGAAGTCCCATCTTGTTACGCCGCTGCCGATTGTTTTCTTATTCCAACGTTAGAAGACAATTGGAGCCTCGTGGTGCCTGAAGCCATGGCGTGCGGCAAGCCGATCATCTGCAGCAAGTACAACGGTTGCTACCCTGAGCTAATTCAAGAAGGCGAGAATGGCTGGGTATTTGACCCGCTAAACCAAGATGAATTCGTGGCAACGCTGCATTCGGCCGCTCGGTCGCAAAACCGTTTTACTGATATGGGCGACCGGTCACGCGAGATCGTCAGTCGCTTTACGCCAGCGACGGCGGCAAAGGCAATTTACGACGCTTGCCAGATCGCTATGGCACACCGAAACAAAGGAACCGCGGGGTAGGATCCTCGGTTCGTTCGCTACTCGAACGATTCGGCTCTCATGTTTTTTAACTCGTTCGAATACTTCGCTTTTCTGGCCGTCATCGTGCCCGTGTTTTTTCTAACGCCGACTCCGTGGCGTTGGTTACCGCTGCTGATCGGCAGCTACTTCTTCTATATGTGTTGGAACCCGGCCTACATCGGGCTGATCCTCATTTCGACACTTGTCGATTATGTGGCGGCGCAGCGGATGGTTGCGTACAGCTCCAACCTCGCTGCGACCGACTCTTCCGACACGACCAGCGCACGGCCTTCCGTCGCAGGAAAGCGATTTTGGTTGGGGGTTAGTCTGTTCGTAAACCTTGGCTTGCTGTTCACTTTTAAGTACTACAACTTCTTTGCGCAAAGCGTCGTGGATGCTTGCCTGGCGGTCGGTATCCACTGCGAACTGCCTCGTGCTGGTTGGCTGCTGCCGGTTGGCATTTCGTTCTATACGTTTCAGACGCTCAGTTACACAATCGACGTCTATCGGGGACGTCTGCAACCAGAACGTCATCTGGGTAAGTTCGCGTTGTACGTTGCGTTCTTTCCGCAGCTGGTTGCCGGGCCGATCGAACGGGCGGCCAATTTACTGCCGCAGTTCAATGCGACTCAGAGATTCAATGCAGACCGACTGGTTTCTGGACTGCGGTTGGTACTGTGGGGACTGTTCAAGAAAGTCGTCATTGCGGATCGATTGGCAGTCTTTGTGGATCGGATTTATGACGATCCGTCCGCCTACAGTGGTTCGACTTTGCTATTGGCGACCTACTTCTTTGCGTTTCAGATTTATTGCGACTTCTCTGGGTATTCCGATATCGCGATCGGCTCGGCCCGGATGATGGGCTTCGATCTGATGCAGAATTTTCGCTTGCCGTACTTGGCCACTTCAATCCGTGACTTTTGGCAGCGCTGGCATATCTCGCTCACCACTTGGTTTCGTGACTACGTTTATGTGCCGCTCGGTGGGAACCGAGTCGGCGGTGGCCGGTTGTGGGCACGGAATATCTTATTGGTGTTTGTCGTCAGTGGTATCTGGCACGGAGCGGCTTGGACGTTTGTCATCTGGGGCGTCTTGCATGCGACCTACTATTTTGTCGAATACGCTTGGCAACATGCAAGAAGGTCGGGCACGCACGGCTCAGGCCAAAGCTCTGCGGGCGGCGATTCGTTGCGACTCAGCGTTGTGGGTTGGGCCGTACGCGTGCTTGTCACGTTTCACGCTGTCGTTTTGGCCTGGGTCTTTTTTCGTGCCGCGACGGTGAAGGATGCGTTCGCGATTCTGGCGGGGATGGTGACTCGTTGGAACGGGCCACTTTATCTGGGACCTTCTAATCTGGAGGGCGTGCTGTCGATCGCCTTTGTTCTGCTGCTGATCGCCATTCAACTGCTTCAAAGCAGAGAGAGACTACCGTTCTACGGCAACCAACGACCGACACCGACGGTCGTTCGCTGGGTGGCCTACGTGGGCCTGATTTGTGGCATCGCAATGTTCGGTCGCAGTAGTTCCGAATTCATCTACTTCCAATTTTGAGCAACGAATCCAACAAACTGACGCCGATCGTTCGCCTGATCGGCAAGGTTGCGCTGTTGACCGTTTTGGTGCTCTTGGTCGATCGAAGTATGAGTGCGGTCCTACAACACGGACTGCTGGCCTACTTTGGGATCGATCGGCCGTTGTCGATGGTGTGCATTGGCCATTCGCGGACGGTACTGGGGATCGATAGTCGGCTGCTAGAAGATTCGCTTCAAATCCCTGTGGCTAAGTACGCCATCCAGGGCGCGGGCGGGCGTGATCGCGCGGCCATGATCAACCATGCCATGGCTCGCTGCGGCGACACGTTGGAGGCGATCGTGCTGGACGTGAGCGCGTACAGTTTGAACGATCGTGGACTTTCTGCCAATTCGGCCAAGCTGTTTACTCCGTTTCAAGACGATCCCGTGATGGGAAAATACGTTGCCGAAACGAACGCGCCACGCGATCTATCGTTGGGGCGACTGATGCATTTGACTCGCTACAACGAAGCGATTCTCGGGCTGTCGATCCGTGGACTGTTGGGGCGGCAAGACAATCTAAAGTTCGGCACGTTAGACAAACGAAGATTGCAGCGGCGGATTGAAACGGGGCGGACGTTAACTGCCAGCATGAGTGATGAAGCGCTGGAATTTTTCCAAGCCTCCATTCGGCAGGCCACCGATGCTGGAATTCACGTCGTGCTTGTCTACGTTCCGACGGTGGATATCTTGAATAACCTCGACCGGCCCAATCATGACGCGATCATCGATGTGATTCGGGCCGTAGCCGATTCCCAACCGCTGGTCGATTTTGTCGATCTGAATAGCGAATACGAAGCGCGACACGAACTGTTTTCCGATGGACTGCACCTGAATGCGGCCGGACAAAAAGAGGTCACGCAGCGTCTGGTAACCGAATTGGTAACGCTAGGATTTTCCTCGAAAAAAACCGCGACAGAGGCCGATCGCGACACTGCAATACCGGCGCTATAGCGACGCATGCAATGGCGGCACTCGGCCCGCAGGACGTTCATAGAATTCGGACTGAAACCGACGATTCAACTGTGAAATTGCAAACAACTCAGCGACCGGCAAATCCCGAATCATGAAACTCCTCTTCGCGCATAACGATTACGGCCGGCCCAGTGGTGAGGAGCATGCGATCAATTCGGCGGCTCGCATTCTGGAATCTGAAGGGCACCAAATCGATTGGTTACGAAAATCGTCGGAATCGCTGATGCAAGGTGGGCTCCATCAGATCGGCGCCTTCTTCAGTGGCATTCACAGCCCGGCAGCGCGACGGGAAATGAAGCATCAATTGGATCAGAACGATTACGACCTGGTCCATGTTCAAAATCTGTTTCCGTTTCTCTCGCCCTCGATTCTGGCTCCGGCGAAACAACGAGGGCTGCCGATCGTGATGCGATGTCCGAATTATCGGATGCTCTGTCCCACGGGACTGCACCTCAGCAAGGGTGAAGTGTGCGAGCGGTGCGTGGGTGGAAAAGAGTGGTCATGCGTGACTCGGAACTGCGAGGAGAATCTGGCCAAGAGCGTGGGCTACGCCCTGCGGCATGCAGT
Source organism: uncultured Pirellulaceae bacterium (assembly GCA_964480915.1). Classification (GTDB taxonomy): domain Bacteria; phylum Planctomycetota; class Planctomycetia; order Pirellulales; family Pirellulaceae; genus CAWGCE01. Next base: position 7,552 of record CAYZRS010000084.1, read on the forward strand.
GGCGCGAAAGACGCGTTCGATTTTGGATAATGTCACGATCTTCATCGTGCTGTCAAAATTTCAGAAGCGGAAATTCATCGCCGGCGGCGTCCCGGCTGAGAAGATTCAGATTCTTCACAACTTCACGCGCATGTCGGACGATTTGCCTGTGTCCCATCAATCGCCCACCGATCCCTACGTTGCCTTCCTGGGGCGACCGGCAAAAGAGAAGGGCATCGAGCTGTTTATCGAAGCGGCTCGCGCCCTTCCCGAGGTGCCGTTCAAGGTAGCCGGTGCTCTTGAATCGCTGCCCGAAATGAAGCAACCGGTTCCCGCCAACGTCGAATTTACCGGATTCCTGGCGGGCGACGACCTGCAACAGTTTTTGGCCAGGATGCGTATGTTGGTGGTTCCCAGCCAATGGTTCGAAGGATTCCCCAATACGATTCTGGATGCCATGAAACACCAGAAACCGGTCGTTGCTTCAAGGATCGGCTCCCTGCCAGAAATTGTCCGAGACGGGCAAACAGGGCTCATTTTCGACCACGACTCGCTTCCGCAGTTGATCGACAAAATTCGTACCCTTGGGGACGATCCACAGCTGTGCCGCACCTTTGGGGAAGAAGCTCGCGAGATCGTCGAAGCAGATTATAGTGAGGGTGCATTTTATCGGCGCCTGTTAGAGATTTACGAGATCGCGATCAAACGCGCAGCAAATGTCTAGCCACAAATTGCACACCTCGGCCTTTTTAATTGCTCCAATTCTGGTTTGCGATCAGGAGTACTGGTTCTTCCATTCCTGATCCACAACTTCCGATTCGGTTTACCACTCATTCAATAAATGTCCTCTCGAAATCCTTCCACCGCTTTGATCTTCGCGATTGTCGCCACCATGCTGGCATTCACACCATCGCTGTTCGAACATTTTCGTAACATGTGGGCGCGTCCGGAATATCAATATTTTCCTTTCGCGATCGCGGCGGCCGGGTGGTTGTTGTGGAACCGCGGCAAAAAGGCGACCGGTCTATTTGCCATCTCAAATACGCAGCGATCACGGGTCGTGGCACTACTGGTGGTCACGTGGTTGCTGTTGGCAGCGGCGATATTTTTCAGAGCTCCACTACTGGCGGCAGCAGGTGCCGTGCTTGGCCTGGCGTGTGTTTTCAAGGTGTTCTTCGCTGATCGGCAAGTGACAAACAAATGGGGTATCTGGGCGCTGCTTTGGTTGTTGGTGCCCTTACCGCTGGGAATGGATCGAGGGCTTGCGACATGGCTCCAAACCGTTAGCTCGCGGTTGAGTAGTGCTCTTTTGGATTTGATCGGGATTAATCATGCCATGGCGGCGAATGTACTGCAGTTGCCAAGCCGTGATTTGTTTGTGGACGAAGCCTGCAGCGGCGTCGTGAGTGTCATGTCGGTCATAACCTGTGGTGCGATCTGGGCCGTCTGGAAAAACCGTTCGTTGCTACATTCGGTCCTACTGATCGTTTCTGGTGTCATTTGGGCATTGTCGCTGAACGTTGCTCGGATCTGCATCATCGCCGCCGGTGAGGCGTGGTATGCCGTCGACCTTTCATCCGGAACCGCCCATGATGTACTGGGCCTAGTCTTATTCCTTGGTACCTTTATCGCCCTCGTGAGTACCGATCAGTTACTGCTGTTTCTGTTGGCTCCCATTAAATTTGACGAATTCTGGCGGCAATATGGCGGCGTCAATTGGTTAGCCGACGACTGGAATCGCCTCGTCACCTCCTGGACGCCGCAACCGGTTCTCAATGAAGCTGTCTCCTTCGGGGACGTGCGAAGCGACGACGAAGTCGCAGCCGGCCATCAGCAATCGACCGACCTGACAACGTCGGATCGCCCATCCACGGAACCGTTTTCTCATGGCCGGGCGGCGATCGGAGTCGGTCTCGGATTCGCTATGCTAGTCGTTTGGCAACTTCCGTTTCTGTTTGCCGGATCTAATTGGAGCGAGTCGATCGCATTCGCCAATTCGTTCCATGAGGAATCACTGCCGGAGAACATCGGACAGTGGAAACGAATTAAATTTGAAGAAGCCCAGCGAGATCGATTCCGAGGCTTCGCTGACCACTCGAAAGTCTTTGCCTACCAGTTTGAAGAAGAGGGGCCGATCGCTACCTTTAGCCTTGATTACCCCTTCACCGGGCGATGGCACGATTTAGACAATTGCTATACCAGTTCTGGATGGACTCAATTGCAACTAATGAACAAATCGGGTGCCCCAGACAATGACTGGCAATTTGTCGAATCGGAGTTCGACCGTACTGACGGTACGCGGGGCTATTTGCTCTACTCATTTTTTGATGGTGAAGGAGCAAAGATGCAACCCCCAACCAAGGCCACGATCATCGGCCCCATCTTGGAACGAATGATGGAATCGAGCGCCGCATCCAGCTCTCGCCGCCTGTTCCAAGTGCAAGTGTTCCTAACTGGCAACGCCAGCCAAGCGACGAAATCGGCCGCCGAGCAGCTCTTCATTCAAGGCCGAGAGGCGCTGCGAACAAAAATGGAACAGGCCGCACGCGGCAACGAGTAACCATTCACGCGACCAAACAAAAATGACCACCCAACCGCCCTTCACGATCACACAAAAACTCTTCAGCCTTTTTCCTGCGCTGTGGGCGTTTGCGGCCCGTTGGCTGCAAACTCGCGACTATCGGCTGCTGTGGCGAGCGGTACCTGCGATCGCGATCGCGACGGTGGTAGCCATCGGTATTTTGAGCCGGCCTTTTTATGGCAAGGAAGCGATGGGAAAGCACTATCGCCTGGCCGCCAAACAGGCGATTGGAGACCAGCGCTACGAAGAAGCGGCGCTCTATTTCAATCGTTTGAAACAAATGGACGCGATGGATGACGCGACTCAATTCCGCGTCGCCCTGGTTCGCAAGGAAGCCGGCGACCTGGCCGGTGCATGGTCGATTATCGACGAGATCGCTCCGCTCGATCGTACAGGGCACATTCCAGCCCATCTTTGGAGCGCTCAACAATTGGCAACCGGGCAGGTAATGCTCAGTGACGCTGAGGCCGTCACGTTGGCAAAAGCACATCTGACTCGTGTGCTAGAGCAGGATGATTCGAACTTGGACGCTTTGAATCTTATCGTAGCCTTGCTAATAAAAACTCGAGAATACGAGGAAGCAGAACGCCATCTGCGAACACTCGTTGAGTTACGACCGACGGCACGACTACAGCTTATTCAGCTTTTTGATGTCATGAAGGATTCTGATCGCATGCGTGACGAAGCGGGAACGCTGATCGCTCATTTCAAGCTGCAAGCGCCAGACTCATTCAGCGCTGATGTCTATCCGATCTGGGCACAAGCGCATGCCGTGCTTGATGAGTTTGAAGAAGCGGAAACAGTCATGCAAACAGGACGAAGGCGTTTTCCTGCAAACGCGACTTTGACAGCCGCGATGTCGCGGGTTTATACCACGTGGGCTTCCAAGCTGGGCAGTTACGACGAGGACTTAACCCGTCAAATCGAGTACCTTAGCCGAGCAACAGCGCTTAATCCGTCCGACCCAATGCCGTGGGCCCAACTGGCCCAACTCACGCGGCACGAAGGAAAAACCGTAGCACAGGCCAAGGCTCTTCTGCAGCCAGTATTGGCAACAGGAAAAGCACCGGCCGAGGTGCACTTGGTGCTGGGGACGATCGCGGCCGAAGCGAACGATCAGAAACGGGCGAAAATGCATTTCGAAGCAGCGATCAAGCAGAATCCACAGGGGCCAGTGGCGCTCAATAATCTCGCGTGGGTGTTTCTACAGTCCGGCGATTCACTGGAAAGGGCTGAAGAACTCGCGACGATGGCTCTAGAATTATCTCCCAAAAACAAACAATTTCTTGACACGCGTGGACGGGTGAGGATGAAATTACAGCGTTGGCAGGATGCTATCGCCGATTTCGAGTCCGTTCTAGAGCAGGACCAGGATGACAACTTGCAGGTGCTAAACCTCATGGCCGAAGCTTACACCAAGATGGGTTTTCCTGACATTGGCAAGTCATTCCGTGAGCGGGCATCTAGGCCGTGAAAAATCCTAATTTCTTCGATGTTTGTCGCTTCCTAGCCGATTTCTTGTGTTATCATAATTCTTCCAAATTCGGAGAGTGATCTCATTCATTGGTCATGAGGAATTTAATGCGGCATCTTGTTCTGAAATCGTTCATATTAGCTTCTTTTTTGGTCGGCTTCTCGCAAGCCGCGCTTGTCGATGTCACGTTCGACCTCACATCTGCTGGCAGCTTTAGTCAAGTGATCGGCCCAGCGAGTGACGTTACCGTTACCATTACACCAACCGGGTCTATTGGCCAAGATGCGAATGGTCTGGGCCTGAATGACCAGTTCATGACACCATTTGAGTCGTTAGGATTTTCGGTGGCGATCACTGGTGGTGCTGCTGACTTCGTTCAATATCTGACATTCTCCGCCGTTGGCATGAATGGGAACTACGCGGGCGTTTACGATAGCACCGTTTCATTTACCTCTGACGGGACCTATTCGTACGCTGGTACCAATTCAGTCGTTACGGCAATTAATGGTCTGACTGGTACTGGCGACGGTTGGCAGTTGAGCCAACTTTCACTCCGCGTCAATATTGTCCCGGAACCATCAGCGGCCCTCTGCCTAGCTTTTGTAAGTCTCGTCATCGGCGTCGGCTACGGCGGCAAGAACCTTGGCGCTAAATTGATAGCGTCACGCGGCTGATTTGTCGGATACGCAGGTTTCCTCTTTTCGCAACCGTCTAAAATGCCTACGTGTGTTCGTCCCGATTGGTAGGCGAGATAGGCTTTCGTGACTACGCAGACTTTCGCAAATTCACCTGACGTCAAATGCGGGCTGGCTGCCATCGCCTTGCTATGTTTTGCAGCCAAAGGCTTCTCTGCCGATCTCTTCGCACCAGCACTGACGCTAGTACCAAACCAAAACGGGGGCGCTGTTAGGAGTGGGTTAGCGGTGAGTGACCTCGATGGCGACGGACACTTGGATGTGATCGTCCCAGTCGCGAAAACGGGCGAGATCCAATGGTACCAAGGCGACGGAAGCGGCGCGTTCTTAGAACATACGATTCATGCCTCGTTAAATCCGTACAGTTTGAGGACCGGTGACATTGATGGCGACGGCGATGTCGACCTGGCCTTCGTATGGTCGGAAAATAATGTTGTGGCCAGCCGTTATGGCTGGCTGGAAAACGATGGATTCCAGAACTTTACTTACAACGATGTATCCGGGACGGTCGCAAATTACGACCTTGAGCTCGCAGACCTCGATGGCGACTTAGATTTGGATATCGTGCTGGCCGGTGGTCGCGGCGTGTCCCCTTTAAGTACTCCACTGCAGTGGCATTCCAATCAGAATGGAACCTTCGGTAACGCGACAGAAATTGCCGCTGTCAACGCGTGGAACGACTTTGCTCGTGTCGAGGTGCTGGATTTGGACGTGGACGGGCTCTACGACATCGCGGCCACGATGGGTGATAGTCACGTCGCTTGGTTTAAGAATGATGGTTCAATGGGATTTGATTCGCAGTCTTTGGAATCACCCGACGTTGCTACCACGATCCCATCACACTATCAAATCCCCCGCGACCTAAACGGAGATGGTCTGGTCGATTTCGTCGGACTGCTTAATGACAGCAATGGCGAGCGGCGTTTTGCTTGGTGGCAAAATACTGGGAACGGAACGTTCCAGGCGCATTCGCTGGAAACAGACGTTCCAGTCGTTGGTGTAGGATTTAACGGAGAACTGGAAGTCGCAGATATCGATCTGGACGGCGACTTCGATGTCGTCGGAACCTTTGTGGACACCGGGACCGCCACCGTGCGCACCCAGGCCTGGCTAAATAATGGAATGCAACAATTTGAAGCACAATTGATTAGCGAAATTTCTGCTCCCGGTTCTTTTCATTCCGACCTGGAAGTCGCCGATCTCGACTCCGATGGTCGACCGGACCTCATTGTATCGGTAGGCACCAGTGACTTACCGTCCACGCCTAACGAAGCTGGTGGGACCTGGTGGCTGAAGAATAACGAACCCAACCTGTGCGATTTCAATGATGACAACGTCTGCAATGTTGAAGATATCAACCTGATGCTGCAAACCGGCCCCATCGCCAACAACGTCCCCGTGGTAGCTGGCGTGAATGACACATTTGACTTGAGTGGTGATGGAATCATCAACCTCTTGGATCAAGACAAATGGCTGGCAAATGCAGCGACCCTCAATGGATTCAGTTCGCCCTATAAACTGGGCGATGCAAATCTTGACGGCGCGGTCAATGGCGCCGACTTTGTCGCTTGGAATTCCTCTAAATTCAGCGAATCGCTCCGATGGGACCAGGGCGACTTTAATGCTGACGGTATCGTGGACGGTCGCGATTTCGTTGCTTGGAACACCAACAAATTCACCTCCTCTGCCACGCCGGTTCCAGATCCCAGTCAATGGGTCTGGCTGTTAGCATTGGTGGTGAAGCGACGCGGTGCCAGCGCCCTAGATGTCGATTGACATTGCGAGCTCTTTGTCGTCTCGAAACCACTTGACCGTCGCTTGCAGCCCTTCTTCCAAAGAGATCTGAGGCTGCCAATCCAAATACTGACTAGCTTTGCGAACATCGGCCCACGTCTCTTTGAGATCGGTCACGTGGGCGGGTAAGTGTTTGAGAATGGCTTTCTTACCTAGCAACGATTCGATCATCTCGATCAATCGGATCAGCGAGACAGGATTCTGGCCACCGCCCAAGTTAATCGTCTCAAATCCCAACGGCTTCATCGCAGCAATCGTGCCCGCGGCGATATCATCGACGTAGGTGAAATCACGGCCCTGACTCCCGTCTCCATAGACTTCGATGGGTGTCCCTTCTTCGATCCAACGGATAAATCGATAAACGGCCATATCGGGGCGTCCGGCTGGGCCGTAGACCGTGAAGTAGCGGCAAATGGAGACGTCGATTTTGTAAAGATGATGGTGAGCGTATGCCATCACCTCCGCCGCTTTCTTTGATGCCGCATACGGAGAAATCGGCTCGTTCACCGGCAATTCCTCCGAAAACGGCATCGGCTGTCCGGCGTACAGTGAGGAGGTCGAAGCCAACACGTACTTGGGCACCTTGAATTCACGCATGAGCTCAAGCACATTCAGACTGCCCATGACGTTCGTGCGATAGTAAACGTACGGGTTCTCGGTACTGTATCGCACGCCTGCGCGTGCTGCCAGATTCAGCACCGCATCAAACGGGTAACGACCAAAACACTCTCGCAGCAAATCGTGCTGCTCAATATCAACCCCGTTGAAAGTAAACCCATCACGGGCGAGCAATTGTTTAAGTCGATGTTGTTTCAGCCGGGGATCGTAGTAGTTGTTGAGATTGTCAATGCCGTGCACTTGAACGCCCTGATCCAGTAACTGGTGGGCCACTCGAGAAGCAATAAAGCCAGCGGCACCAGTAACCAGAACGCAATTGATAGCAGGAGAGTCGGTGTGATTCATCCAGGCATTGTGACAGCGACCTGCTTATGTTGCTAGTTAAGAAGAGCTTAGATTACTGCGGGCCGTTGGTAGAATCTCCAGGCTCGGCGAATTGCGGAAACTGAGGCGGAATGATGAGAGGCCGGATGTCGCGGTCTTCCGGCTGAAGCCGGTACGACAAACAACGAACACTGGTTATGAAATGGGTTTTAGGCTTGTACGATATTTTGCTCCTCAAACCCACGCAGCATGCCGCGCGTGTCGACGATCAGCTGGGCATGATCGACCAACACTTGAGCATCGTAAACTGAATGATTGGTAGCAATCACCAAGCAATCGAACTCGGCAATCGAATCGGGCGTTAAGTCGACGCTGATCATCTTCAGATCATGCTTCCGCATCGGCAGAGTTTTAGGAACGTGTGGATCGTTGTAATGGACATCCGCATTAAGGTCCAACAACCGCTCAATCAGCTCCATTCCAGGGCTCTCGCGAGTGTCATCGACATTAGGCTTGTAAGCGATACCCAGCACCAAAATCTTGGCGTTTTTGATCGCCTTGCCACGTTGCCCCAAAGCCCATACGGTTCGATCGACAACGTACTCTGGCATGGCTCGATTCACCTCACCAGCCAATTCGATGAACCGAGTCGACAATCCGGCCTCCCGAGCCTTCCAAGTGAGATAGAACGGATCGATGGGGATGCAGTGCCCGCCAAGACCAGGGCCAGGATAGAAAGCTTGAAATCCGAAAGGCTTGGTCGCCGCCGCATCGATCACCTCCCATACATCCAGGTCAATCGCGGTAAACACCCGCTTCAGTTCATTCACCAGGGCGATATTCACGGCGCGGTAGATGTTCTCCAACAGCTTGGCAGCCTCCGCGACCTCGGCCGATCCGACCTCGATCACTTCGTCGAGTGCCGAGCGGTATAATTCAGCAGCGCGGCGACCCGACTCTTTGTCTAGTCCGCCCACCAGTTTTGGAATGGATTGCGTGTTGTGATCTTTGCGACCGGGATCTTCTCGTTCGGGGCTGTATGCCACAAAAAAGTCAGAACCTAGCTTCAAGCCGGTGGCTTCAAATTGCGGGAGCAGAATTTCGCGTGAAGTGCCAGGATAGGTGGTCGATTCGAGTACCACCAATTGACCTGCGCGCAACGTCGCCGCAATCGCCGCACCGGTCTTCTCGACGTAGGAAAGGTCCGGTTCGAGATGCTCTCCCAATGGTGTCGGCACACAGATGAAAATCGCGTCAGGCTCGGCCAATCGAGAAAAGTCATCGGTCGCTTCAAACCGACCGGTGTCGTTGATCTCCCTCACATAGTCTTTACCCAAATGTTGAAGATAATTCTTACCCTCAGCGAGCGTGGTGATCTTATTCGGATCGACGTCAAACCCCAATACTTGGTGGCCCGCTAAAGCAAACACGCGCGCAAGGGGCAGGCCTACGTAACCGAGACCGATGATTCCTATCATGAAGAACTCGCTATTTCTGTAGTTTCTCGTTGACACAACGACACTTGCCTTTCATCATACGGCAGATACTAACTGAAAATTGTCTGTTCGTGTGGCTATATCCGAAGACTTCAAGATGGCACTATTCCTTAGAGTTGCTGCGGCAACCCTAGCGCTTTGTTGTATTAACCCATCTGCTTCGGCAGGCCTCGTATTGCTTGATGACTCAACAGGCAACGGTGGCGCCGCATTTGAATCAGGGTCAAGCTTCGTAATCAGTGGGGTAACGATTTCAGCGACAACGTCTACCACGCTTGGTGACCTGACGTCGGTTTTTTCGGCGAACGGATCTGGATCTGGTGTCAATAGTGGTGGTATCTCCGGCGCCGCCGACGGCGCTAGTGCCGTTGATAGCGGTGAACACATCGTATTTGAGTTTAGCTTCCCATCGAACTTGATTGTCTCACTAGATTCGTTCGATTTTTCAGGGGTCGGCTCATCCGAAGGAGGAGACGGTGCGTTGGTGAGTCATAATGGCGGCGCAGACATTCTGTTGGAAACAGGCGCGGGCAATTTCAATGGATCGTCCGATCTATGGACACCGGGTCTGATGTTGTCGAGTGGTGACACATTGCGAATCGGAGCCGAATCTCAGATTGTCCTGGAAGCCTTTACACTTGACGTGACAGCCGTACCAGAATCGACTTCACTGCTGTTTTGCAGCGTTGGCTTCGCCGCTTGCTTCGGCTTTCGGAAGATCAAGATTTTGATTGGGAGTGTCGCACGTTCTCTAGTTCCAATCATCGCGAACGTTTAATCGCTTCGCGTCTCTAACAGCTCTCGAAATTGCAATGATTCGCCCGGGCAATGCTAGGCAGGCTTTCTCAAGTGGTAGTTCAATGCGGCTAACGCCAGCCACCACCCTCAATATGAGGGGGGGCAGTGCAAGCACACTCATTTTTTTGTTGACGACTTCGAATGGAATTTCGAATCTCTTCGATTTGTCTGCGCCCAAAAGAACTTTTCTCGTTTTTTTCATTGAAAACGAAGGCTTCGCTGTCTAAACTTCGACTCTCTTGTCTTGTCGAAGTCAGAGCCCTTCATGCTGTGTCGAGAAAAATCCTGGCTATGTCATCATACCGCTGCCTCTCTTGTTTTCTGTTTCTTCTGCTGTCGGCACCTTGCTTCGCAGGACTAGTCTGCGACGACTCTTCAAACTATGGGGCGTGGACGGGTGACGGAGGCACAGGTTTCGGCGCATGGAGCTTTAATACGAGTGGAATCAGTACTACCTTCATGGGCTATACAAGCGATGGGAACGATTCCACTGCAAACGGTGATGGCGACAGCAACGGTGACGGGGACGTAAACGTCTCGACGTTCGGAGGCACCAATAATTCAGCATTTGGCCTCTATTCTAACGATGGAATCGCGGAGGCCTTTCGCGGCTTTGACTCTCCGCTGGCGAGTGGCGACGTCTTCCGCATCCGCATGGATAATGGATTTCTCGAAAATGGCGGCGCACAAGGAATCGAATTACGAGACTCATCTGGTGGGGTTCTTGAATTTCTATTTCGAGGCGGTCAGTCTAACTACGAAATCGGTATTGGAGGGAGCTTTACATCGGCTTCGGTTCCTTTCACCGACGAGGGTTTGGATCTGGCATTCACAATCACCGGTGCAACAACTTTCGACCTTACGGTTACTCCACTCGATTCAAGTTTGCTCGGAGGGACCACAACTTCGGTCACTACAAGCGGAACACACAGCGGCGGGCCAATTTCAGGGCTACGATTGTTTAGCTTCGACCCTACTGGCGACGGTGTGACCAAAAACGATGACTTTAACCTCTACTTCAACAGCCTCTCAGTGTCAGCAGTACCTGAACCGTCCTCACTGCTGTGCATATTTACAGTATTCTCGATGATGCTTTTCACGAAGATACCGATGGTCCAACGGTTCTTTAATACGGGCGTCTAAAAGAGCCTAGCGCCCATGTTCGCAGTACCGGCTTCTACCGCAAGACCGCCACATTCCCCCTCTAACGGCAACACGACATACTTTCAAATACGGTTTCGCAACCGACTCTACATTCGCTCAACCTGAAAATCGTCGATCTCGATCGAGGCTCCTTGTTGCAAGAAGCCTATCGAAATCAGAAGCACTTCGGTGCTGTGCCGTTTGAGTACAGTCCCTTCCATCCCTTTTAGCGGGCCCGTTTTGACCCGAATCCGTTGGCCCGCTTCGATCTGCGATTCGTGCGTGATCGGCTTCTTCGTCGATATCAGCTGCTGAATACGACTCAGCTCCGACACCACATCGTCTGATTCGGCGATGGGAGACACGCGTGATATGCAGTTGGTCGTAAGCGCCTCGCGACGTTCCTCATCACTTCCGTTCAAGAACAGATAACCGGCAAATAGCGGCAAGTGGGAGGTACGCACTCGGCCCGCTGGCGACCGCTTCTTCTGGGCGACCAACGGACAATAGAATTTGATGTCCATCATCCGCAGTTTTCGCATCAAGACCTTCTCCTGTCGCGACATCGTATAGACCAACCACCACGGGTCTTCATTCGCGGTCTGTAGCAAGTCTGGCGGATGGATGTCATCTTCGCGATCAAGGATTGGCATTCGGTCGTTTCAGAATATGTGACTTGCGGGTTTGCGAAAAATACAGATCATCTCTTACACCTTCGACTCATTGATAAAACGTTTCTGGCGAAAACGCCATATCAAGC
>CAYZRS010000085.1:0-10046 GCA_964480915.1 uncultured Pirellulaceae bacterium
CTAGAGCGCCTGCTTTGGGAGCAGGAGGTCGCATGTTCGAATCATGTCGCCCCGACTTTGCTGGAACGCTTTTTCGAAGTGTCCCACAACCTTCTGTCGGGCCCGCGTTCTGTCGGGTCCGCCTTCCGATCGACGTTTTCTGTGGCGTTTCGACGATGCACCCAGCCGACACAGGATCGGGCGATTAAAGTGGCTCGACACCATTCGCTGCCGATCGCTCGGCGGCGTCGACGATACGCTGGGCCAGGGCAGCATCGGCAATGCTCGAAAGTGGTGGGATGCCGAATCTCACGGTTTTGTTGAGAAAATGTTGAGACACATTTTTGATGCTGAACGGGTAGGCGGAAAAGGTGTGCGAATGGACGCTGCCCGGTTTGTTCTCGACCCAATCGCGGTAACTGAACCGAGTCGCGCCGTCCTGTCCGATCACTTTGATCATGCAGGTCCAAGGATCGCCAGCGTGGTCATCGGCGGCGAAGCTGGCGGAAAGATGAGCGAGTCCGCCGTTCGCCAGTTGGCAGTTGACCATCGCTAGGTTTTCTTGCTCGACCGAGCCGTCGTTGACGGTCGCTTTCAGGCAGGAGACCGTCAGCGGATTGCCGGCCAGGTAAATCATCGTGTACGCATGGTGCGTCAGGATTTGCCGAATGACTCCCGGATATCTGGAGCAGATCGCTTCCGGGTGATGAATGTTGTACATCATGTAGAACGCTACGAGCTTGCCAAGTCTTCCCGAGTCAAGCAGTTGCTTGGTCCGTTCCAAGCCCGGTTCGTAAATGTAATTGTGAACCGGCGCACAATGGACTCCGGCCGCTCGCGCCGCTTGGTCCAGCTGCTCGATCTCAGCAACCGAACAACCCACCGGTTTTTCGACCAATACATGTTTGCCAGCGGCGATCGCTTGGAGCGCGTATTCGACATGGGTTTCCATGTTGGTCAGCACATAGACGACGTCGATTTGGGAATCGGCCAGCAGATCAGCTACCGAGTCGTAGACTTGGCAATCGGACTTGGCGGCCAGTTGTTCGGCTTTGGAGCGAGTCCTGTTCCACACGCCGCGGAGGGCGGCTCCGTCCGTTTCGGCGACACCTTCGGCGTGCATCGTGGCGATGTCGCCGGCGCCTAGGAAGGCGACTTGGATCGTATCCATTGCGTTCATACCGCAAATTTACGCCGGCTCGGGTGGTTGCAACAGTGCCCCGGCTGGCGGCGTCCCGTCGGCGCCGCCCCGGGTTCCGTGATCCGATGTTGCCCACCCCAACCGAATCGGGCTATGAGTTCACCGCCGGTCTGGTTTGTTTCTGGGAGAGTTTGTTCAGCTCTTCCAGTGCCGCTTTGTGAACTTCGCTTTCACGTGGCGCTTTGTTCAGGATTTGTTTGTAGAGCTTGACTGCCTGAGCGGTGTAGGTGTCCTTGGCACCAACACGGCTAATGCGCTGCGCTTTATCGAATAAGACGTGGCATTCTCGAATTTGCTCGCAATCGGCGACAGATTGAAGCAGGCCGGGCTGTTTTCGCAGTTCGTAGACTCGCTTACGAGCGAATTCAGCCGCTTCACAGGTCATTAGTTTTTCGGCTTCGCGATAACAGATATAGGCACAGCATTCGTGCCCTTCTGCTTCAAACCGTTGAGCGTCTCGTACCAATTCTGCGGCAATGGGCTGATGGAGATACTTTCCGATGAGCTTGTTTTTCCGGATCAGTTGCTTCTCTTGGCGCGCCAGTGCCTTATTGGCAATCGGCACGTTTTCGTATTTCGCGACGAGTGCGGCGACGTCTTCGAGTGCGGCTTGCAACTTGTTTGCGATCGAATCGTCGTCATCATCGGACTGCCCCGCATATCGAATGCGTTCAATCATTTCCTCCAGGTCCGCTGCGGCCTGTTGTCGATATTCTGCCAGTACTTGTTCGGCTCGTTCCTGCACGTGCGGCGGTACTCGTTTCGACAACGCGGTGCGTTGGAAGAGCAACGACGCCAAGTGCACATCACCGGCCGTGTAAGCTTTTTCGGCCGCCTGGAATCGGGCCTCTGCCGTTTTAGCGTTGCGCATGGCGACCGCTGCGCGTGCGCCCATTTCGCGACTGTAGGCTGCACCCCGAGCAACACCTCCAGCCGCTGCCACGGAGACCGTGCCCCAGCTGTTATTCGAACGATCGCGAGAAGAAGACGAACGCGATCGTGAAGCACTTGAACCCGAACTGGGCCGACACCGTTTGGCGCCTCATTGGGCGTCCAAGCGGTCGGGGGTCGTCAGCGTGGCAAGAATCGCAACGGCTGTGATGAAAACGGCGGACAAGATCGAGCGGCACATCATGAAGCCTACCTGTCAGACTTTAGGGAACGGGGTCGGGAACTCATAGTATATCCAAATCGGTTCGGTAATTACATGAATTTGAGGTGTTCATTACCGTTGTCTAACACTTGCAGGGCCCGGAGGGCGTCGATCGGGCACTTGGCCTGGGCAGGGACGGGAGAAATGACTGAATTTTTGGTATTCTATCGTCATGTGGTTTTTTGATGATTCCTTCGCCGTCGGTGCTCTCTGTGGCTGCTTGATATGCGGTTTTGGGGCGACAGCCGACGGACAAGAACGAGCCGCCACGAAACCTGTGGAATTGCGGGCACAAATTTCTGAGCTCTCATCAGGGTCGTTTCGCGACCGAGAAACAGCGGCCACCCAATTGTTGGAAGCTGGCGAGTCGGCGGTGCCGCTGCTCGAGTCATCGGTCGAGAGCGAGGAATTTGAGGCGCGCGTGCGGTCGTTGCGGTTGCTGCAAGAGATTTACCAAGCGAACGACTTCGCCGCCTCGTTTGCCGCGGGCGATGCGCTACGTCGACTTGCACTGCACCAACAAGAAATGGTCGCCTCGTTTGCCAATGATGCGCTGTTGGCTCAGCGTGGTCTGGCCATTGATCGGCTGAAGTCCCTTGGTGCCACGTTTCAGTCCGATGAATCGGTCGTCGAATTTGGTGGTCAATGGCGCGGCACCGATCAGGATATGATCGACCTCCGCTGGTGCAACAGCATTCGCACGTTGCGGTTGTCGCAGGCGAAGTTGGATGATCGAGCGATGGAGTCGCTGCGTTGGTTGGAACAGTTGACCGAACTCGTAATCTTCGATGCCAAGATTACCGACAATGGGCTCGTCCAGCTCAAGCACGTGCCGAAGCTAAAAATTCTGCATCTGGCACGGACCCAAGTTAGCGACCTGGGCCTGAAGCACTTGTCACAATTGTCGTCCCTGACTTTTCTCGATCTAACCCGGACGCGCGTCACGGGACAGGGCCTGTCCGATCTGTACTCGCTGCAGCAGCTGCGGCATATCGATCTGCGAGGATTATCGCTGCCGTCCGACGCCGTGAGCCGTTTGCGGACTCAGTTGCCGCAAGCGACCGTTTTGGCCGACGAATAGAAGCAGGGATTCTGCTGGAATTCTGACTCGGTGCCCCTTTACCGCGGGCCGCCTCCAACGGCAAAATGGCCGCTTGGCCTGCGACTGACAGGCTTTCTTTTTTTGATGAGGCGGCGATGAAGGCATCAGATGCAACTCGGCTCTATTTCACAGAAGCGGCCGACCAATTAGAAGTCACCGAGAACGGACGCAAGCATTTGCTCACCCCGCGGCGCGAGGTCCAGGCGCGGATTTCGGTAGAACTGGACAATGGCCAATTGGAAACGTTGGTTGGTTACCGGGTGCAACACAACGATGCTCGCGGCCCGTTTAAAGGTGGGCTGAGATATCACCCCGAAGTCGATCTTGATGAAGTGCGGGCGCTGGCGTCGTTGATGACGTGGAAAACGGCCGTCATGAACCTGCCGTTCGGTGGAGCCAAAGGGGGCATCTCGATCGACCCGAAAAAGTTCTCGCGGAGCGAACTCGAACGAGTCACGCGTAAGTTCATCGACCAGATTCACGAGTTCATCGGACCAGACAAAGACATTCCTGCGCCCGACATGGGAACGTCGGCCGAAGTGATGGCCTGGATCATGAATCAATACAGCAAGTACAACGGCTTCAGCCCGGCCGTTGTTACCAGCAAACCGGTCGAGCACTTCGGCATGCCGGGGCGTGAAGAGGCGACCGGTCGCGGCGTCGGTACCTTGACCCACAAGTTGTGTGGTCGACTGGGATTCAAGCCCAACGAAACTCGCGTTGCAATCCAAGGTTTTGGGAATGTGGGAACGCACGCGGCCAAGTTTCTTAGCATGTGCGATTTCAAAGTCGTCGCGATCAGCGATGTGACCGGTGCGTACTATCGCGAAGGGGGGATCAGTATCCACGACGCAACCGCGCATTTGTTCAGCCACAACGGATCGCTGAGCGGTTTTGAAGGCGCCGACAAGATCACGAACGACGAGCTGTTAGCCTTGGACGTCGAAGTCTTGATTCCGGCCGCGTTGGGTGGGGTCATCCATAAAGAAAATGTCGAAGCGGTCAAAGCAAAAGTCATCATCGAGGCGGCAAACGGTCCGATCATGCCCGACGCAGATCGCGTGCTTGTGGAGCGTGGAACATTCGTGTTGCCCGATATCTTGGCCAACGCGGGCGGTGTGACCGCCAGTTACTTCGAGTGGGTGCAAAACAACCAGCACTACCAATGGAAGATGGACCGGGTTCGTTCGGAACTTGATTCGGCCATGATTCAGGCCTTCGAAGAAGTTTGGGACATGGGCAAGCAACGCTCGGTCCCGCTGCGAACGGCCGCCTTCATGCTGGCGATCGACCGAGTCCGCACAGCCACGAAGCTGGCCGGGGTCAATTAGACCGTGCCGCCGTGGATCGCGGTGGGCGACAAGGCACGTACCAACATCGAGATGGGTGTCGCGGCTCCCATTCAGCAATACTGAATTAACTTCTCAATGTCGGTCACGACCGAGTGATACTTGTAATGCAAGTTGCCCGAATCGAAGAGCGTCCGGCGGGTGTGTTCCATGTCGTCGTTGCCGATCGCGTCGTGGAAGATGGGCAGCAGATACTTGATCCCATTACTGGTGATTTGCATTTTTTCCGCGTCGTAAAACGATGGGTGTAATTCGCGAGCATGAATGACGCCCCATTGGTCGCGGAGTCGATTGCCGGCGAAGCTGGTCAGGTGGAAGCCGTCCGCCTCGGTCCACGAGAGCGTAGAAACCGAGTTGTTTTCGCCGGCGAGCAACATGTCGACCGCTTTGCCGCCCAGCTGGGCAGCGTGGAACCGATCAAATCGCAGCGGGCGACCGCCGCGCTGCGTGTGGCCGACCTTTCTGGTGAAGATGGCTCGTTCAGATGTGTTGGGGCCGCGACCCTTAAAGAGCGATTCGTCAATCCGCTCGATCAGCATTTGTCGCAGGTGCTCGGCCGCTCCGCTCAAAAGCAGATTCCCGGCCGGGTCGGTTGATTTCTTGCAAGCGCCCAGCGGTTGGCAATCATGGTCCAAGAGTCCTTCGCCGCAAACGATCACGACGTTACCCTGGCGACGGTAGATCTCTTCGACACGAGCCACCAAACGATCAAGATCGAGCGGCGCTTCGGGAACCAGAATGATGTCCGGCTGACCGTACGCGCTACCCAACGCCAGGAAGCCGGAGTGCCGCCCCATGACTTCAATGATCGCGATGCGGCGATGGCTTTCGGCCGTCGTGCGCAGTCGGGTGACACCACCAGCGGAAACGAAAACGGCGGTTGCGTAGCCCGGCGTGACGTAATTGACCATCTGATCGCGCTGGAATTCGCTGTGTTCGAAGGCTTTGGCGCTCTCGCTGACTCGATAGCAAAAACCGTCTTCCGAATCGTCAGGGATGCGTTCCCATTTCGACGGTTCGGTCGGGTAGTTAAGCCCCAAGTCGTTGTCGATCGTCTTGGGGGCGAGCACGGTAGGGACGAATTCACAGATCGGTTGCAGGCCGTTCATCGTGCCATCCCCGCCGACGCAAATCAGTCCATCGACGTTCAACTTGCCAAGTCGTTCGCAGGCCCGCTTCAGCACTTGCTTATCATTCGCGTCGACATACTGCCGCGACGCACCCAAGATCGTCCCACCACGAGTCGGGTCCAATTCGGGGATTTCTGTGAATAGTGGATTGAGCCGGATGTGGGGCACTCGCTCATCGAATAGTGCGCCGAAACCGCGGACGAGTCCCAGGACCTCGACACGTCGTTCGTTTGCTTGCACGACGGCGCCATGAATGGTGGCGTTGAGCGCCGGAGTGTCTCCTCCAGCGGTAAGTATCGCAATTCGCTTCATTTTCGCTCTGTCTTATTCCCGAAAGGCGCCGTCGTAGGCTTGCTGTCGCGCCGGCGCGTCGCGGTGTGCTAGCACATCGCGGTGTCGGCGCCGCATACGTCTGATCAATGTAGCCTGTCGCGGCCTATTTCCGTAAGCTGTCTGCCCTGAAACGTGCCAAATGGCCATGAAGGCTGCAGAGACAAAAACTTACAGGGAGGCGACCGGTGCGCATCGAGAATTTAAACGTTCGCTATTTTGGACGCAAAGCGAATCTGTTTTTGGACGATCTGTCCAACCGCGTGAACGTGATTTACGGACCGAACGGTTCTGGCAAATCGACGACCATTCAATTCATCCGCTGGATGCTGTTTGGCAATTGCGATACGGAATGCGAACGTTACGTACGGGAAACCACTGGCCGCGCCGAAGGTGCGATGACCGTTTACCACGACGGGCTGCGTCGTTCGTTGGTGCGTCAAGATGACGGTTCGCGATATGGGCTCGTTAGCCTCGACGGCAGCGACCGCTTTTCCCAACAAACAAACCACATGGTCTCGCTGCTCGGTGAGATCAATCTTACCGACTTTGATCAACTTTATGCGCCCAAGTTTGAACAAGAGCACGACGTCTACGGACTGCTGAGAAATGCTCAGGCCAGGGGACTCGAACTTTCCGGACAGCGCGTCTCGCACCCGCGCGTTCCCGAATTGCGTCTGAAGATCGACAACTTACGTCGTGACATTGATCGCCTCCCGTGGCGGGCCAGTGATCTGCATTCCCTCGTAGAACAGAAGAGAGCCTTGGAAAGTCGCGTTTCGATGCTGGAAGACGAATACCGTCGTCGCCGGCTGGATTACGATCGCGAATATCAAGAGATCAATCGCCAAGCTCAGGATTTGGAAATCGAAATTGGTCGCATTCGCGAACAATGGCATGTCAAGGATGACCAGGTGTCAGGGCGTCGCCGCGAATTAGAAGTCGCCTGGCGAGCCGCAGAAGAGGCCAAGCAAGACTACATACGTCAACGGCGAGAGGAACTGGCCAGCATCGAAGCGAACATCGGACGGGCCCGTTCGATGTTGAGTGAAGTTCGCAATCGTTACGAACGGGTCGACACCGATCTCCGCAATTACGATCTCGACCAGGCACAGGCACAAGCGGGACATTCTGACGCGACAGCTTGCCTCGTAAATTCGATCGCCCGTCAGTTGGACCAGATTCAACAGGTGCCGCAATCGGTCTACGATCCGGCGACCGGCCGTTATCGTCCGGCGCAATCGATCGATGCGACGCCCGCGCAGCAGCATCCGTACGGCGTTACCGGTTCGCCGCCGCTGCAGCCTGCCCCGGCAACGGGCGCAGCTGCTCAGCCTTCCCTTTCCTCACTGCGGAATGAGGTCGGTCAGCTCTGTCGTACCCTGCAAGAAAATCAGTCGGGGCTTCGCGCCACGACGCTCTCGCAAGAAATGACGCAATTGCAGCAATGCGACGCGGGAATGGAAAGCTGGCTAACCTCGTTGACCGCGCAACGAGATCAGATTGCGGCCGAATTGGAACGAGCACAGCGTCATGGTGTCTCGCTGGTCGCCGACACCGTCCATGGCGACGTGTGGATGCATCGGGGAACGATCAGCGGAGAGATCGCTCGGCCCGAAAAAATCAAAGCCGTGCCGCACGCCTGTGATTCGTATGAGCCGATCGAGCCCGATTCGGATGTGTTGTTACGGCGGTTGATTGGCGAGCGAGATGCGCTCAACCGCGAGCTCGAAGCTTCCGAGCGTCGGCTGCGGCAGCTGCTCGACCGGCGTCGCGAATTGGAAACGGCCATCGGGCGAGTCTCGGACCAAGAACTCGAAGCGACGAAACGGGACATCCTCGAAATGGAAGGATTGATCCGGGTGGCCGAAGAACGTGATCGTATGGAACGAGACATCGAGCGCTTGGAAGCCGAGCTTCGCCGGACTCAGGATGGCTTCGCTCAGTCTTCCATCGTCCAGCAAGCGTGTGAAACGTTGCGACGATTGAGCCTGAACCGCTTCATTAGTTTGTCGATTGACGGCATGGGTGGCATCACGGTCGAAGACGATGCGGCGCGGACGATTCCCTTTGGTCAACTGGGACGTGGTGCTCGCGACCAAGTCTATCTGAGCCTCGTGTTGGCCTTGGTCAGTGCGTATCGTGCGCGCGGTGTCGAGCTGCCGCTTGTCCTAAACGACGTCTTCAGCCACATCGATTCCGAACGTGACGATGCGACAGCTGCCGTGCTTAACGACTTTGCCCGCCATGGGCATCAAGTGATCCTGTTCACGCGGCATCGTCATGTGGCGCAGTTGTTCGAACCGTACAAGGCTCGCTACCTCGAACTCGCCAGCGGTACGCCCGTGTCGGTCCCCGTTGAACCGGCCCTGACAGAAATTCCAGACGTGGTGGAGGCGGTGCGATTCCGTCCCCGCACGGAAGACCCGATGGTCGTGCAAGCGGCACGCGAGAATATCGAAGCGAGCCGAGCGAAGTATGGCCATCATCGTCCAGTCACGGTGACCAATCAGCCCGTGGCTCCCATCCTGCCGGCGAATACGACCAACGTCAGCTTTGCCAGCCAGGCGACTCCGCTGGCAGGCAACACGGCATCGTTCCGAACTTATGAGACACGGGTTGAAACCGGAGTCACGCGGCCCGTGCAACCGCTGCCGGTCCGTTCCTATGACGAGCCCCTGCGCCACGTGCGGACGGTCGAGGATGCCGAACGATCATTCACATCTCGGGCCGTGCAACAAACGAACGTCGTCCACGTGCGTCCGCCAGCGCCGCCCGTTCGAGCCGAACAGACGACGATTCCGAATGACTATCTGAATGTGACGCTTGCCAATGACGCGTACGATATCCGAGCAGCGACAACGGCCTCTGTCCCATCTCCCGCTTCGATTGCCCAGCCACATCGATCGGTCCAAGCGAGGCCTCAGATTCGTCCGGTGGAATCGACCCAGTATGTCGAGTCGCCCCCCATTCAACCGGTACGGGCCGAGGTGACGCCGCGGCCTCCGGTTCGTGAGGCGCCTTTTACACCTCCAACCACTCCCCCAACCGCCTACTCGCGGCCGGGCGCCTCGGCGCCTCAACCGGCCAACTACGCCCTTTCCCGTTCGACGACGCTGGAACAAACGGGCATCATCGATCCAGACGTCGTTTCACGATTGCGAGCGCTCTCCATCGTCACCGTGGACGACTTCCTCAACGCCTCGCCGGCGAACATCGATCGTGAACTGCAAGGTTGGGGACTGTCGACCCGGCCAGTCCGCCGCTGGCAAGATGAATTGGTCCTGCGGTGCAACATTCCGTCCCTCTCAGCCAACGAAGCGCGGTTGCTAGTCGCCGCCGGTATTTCTGATTTGCAGCTGCTGGCCGATTGCGAGGCCGATACGTTGACGCATCGGCTCAAGTCGCTGTTGTCGTCGCGAGCGGGCCGAGGTGCACCTCAATTCCAAATCGATTTGGCGAGGGTGGCTCACTGGGTATCTTCTGCCAGACGCCGCGCCACGTCATTTCGCGAGACGACGCCAACGCAATGGTCGTCGCGGAACACCTATCCAGAATCGCACGACACCATGTCCGAACTCACTCGCGAGTGGGAGGACGATGACGGTTTTGATGAACAGAGTCGCCAACGATTCGAAGATAGCGGCATCTTAGGCGCCAGCAGTGAAGAGCGTGATGGCGACAGCCAATCGGGTTCCGCCTCGCGCAGGAGCAGTCGTTCCAGTCGGTCTTCATCATCATCGTCGTCGTCGAGCCGATCGAGCCGGTCCGGACGGACGCGGGCCAGACGTAGTGGCTCAGG
>CAYZRS010000085.1:10146-16017 GCA_964480915.1 uncultured Pirellulaceae bacterium
TCGGGATCGGGCTCCGGATCAGGCAGTTCGCGTTCTGCTCGATCAACGCGTTCGGGACGTTCGACCAGATCAGATCGAGGCCAACGAGGTGAGCGAGCGCCCCGCGCTTTGCGTCAACCTCGAGCGGAACGGGGGAGTGAACTTCGCTTTTATCTCGATCGAAGCCAACCGGTCGTGGATGCGCCTTCCATCGGAGCAAAAACGGCAGAACGATTGGCGAAGGCCGGTATCCGCACGGTGGAAGATCTGTTGGCGGCCGATCCGGATACGGCGGCCGCTCAAATCGATTACCGTCGCATCACGGCGGAAACGCTCCGAGAATGGCAAGCGCAGACGATTCTCTGCTGTCGGGTTCCGATGTTGCGAGGCCATGATGCGCAGATTCTCGTTGCGTGCGGCGTGACCGATCCCGACGAAATCGCGACGATGGAGGCAGCGACGTTGTGGGGTGTGATTCAGCCCTACACAAAAACTGCTGAGTGCAAACGGATCATCCGCAACGGCCACATGCCCGACCCGGAGGAAATCCAAGAGTGGATCGATTGGTCCAAGAATGCCCGAGCGCTCAACATGGCCTAACCGACTTCGTTGTCAAAATTGCCACCATGCTGCTTGAGCGTTGCCACGCAGGCGCCTGAGAGTAGCCGCGGAATCGCGACCGAGGCCAATTCCAGGCCGGGAGGCCGAGCCGAGCACTAAATCGGCCGTTAACGTCTGTTCAGCAAACGGACCCGGCGGACGAAGGGCACGTTGCCTGACCTTGGAAGAGCCTAAATCTCGACTCGGAGAGTCGAGGTACGGCCGAACGCTGGCGACTGACGGCCGGTGGCTACGTGATCTTGCGATTGCGGCGACGATGCATGCCGCCTGCTTTTTGCGAAATCTGACGGCGGACTCTTTTCGAGCCGGCCGTTTCTTTCACGGAACGTGAGTTCCTTCGGTCAGAGGAGACGGGCAAGGCGCCTCGCTCTTGGGTGGTGAACTTCTCAAACCGACCCGACGAATCGCCGTGCCAGTCGTCGTCATCCCAACCATCTTCTTCAATCCGCCTGTCGCGAGTCATTGGATACTCTTCCTGCGAGGGTGCCGTCGTTTGCCGGAGCGGGAGCCGGACACTAGGGGGGCCATCGTCGTGGCAAGAGTAGCCACATCAGCGTTTTGCATTCAAGGCGAATAATCGGTTTTTCGCTTCGTTTTGTAACTGTTATCAGAGCTATCACTGCAGCCGCCAGGCGCGAATGGGTAGTCCTTTTGGGCACGGGAACGATTGACCGTCGAATCGAAAGAGGCGGCCAGGAGGGATAGGCCATGTCGTCAGCAGGGCGCTTTGTTGTTTATCATCATGCTCCGTCCTGTTTTTGAATTGGGTAGTCAGCGAAGTGGGAGTCTGTTCTTGTCCGTCGCGTTAATCGTCACCAGTGAAGGGGAAGCGCAAAGACTCTTGCCGTGGGCTTGGCGAATGGCTGTCGCTGAGCGTATGGATTTGGTTCTACTGCGCGTTCAGCAACGAGACGAAATCACGGCGCTGACAACGATTGACGTTCCGGAAGAGATGGAACGTGTGGCACCCGGCGTGTTGGAATTGTGGCAGCAGCTGAACCAAGGACAGACGGGGCTGCTCAGCGAACCGGCCATTGACGAATCGGCCGCGGAGCCGGAGGAGCTGCCGCGGCAAGAGTTGCAACTAACGATCAAGCAGCTCTCGCATCCTCATCCCGATGTCGTGTTGGACGATCACCTGCGGCGAGAAGGAGTCACGCTGCTCCTGTTACCGCTTGACGAACGGATCCGCGAAGGGCAGGGGCGTTGGAAGGGGATGCTCTACCGAAAGGTCGGCTGTCAGGTGGTGTTCTTACGCGCGCCCAGCCAACAAGCGGCCGATTTGAAACGCATTCTGGTGCCGACGGCGGGCAGCGAGAATGCGGATGCCGCATTGCAACTGGCCTGCGATATCGGCAAGCAACACAACGCAAAAGTTACGGCCCTGTTCGTTGAGCGACCGGTCGGGCACGACTCGCAAGAAGTCGGCGAAAGGATTTTGAATCGCAACGTCCGCAAGGCAGTTGGTAGCACGGTCGAAGTGGAACAGAAAGTGATCGTGGCCGACAGTTTGATCGAGGGCGTTCGGCAGGAGATGGCCGATCCGTACGACCTTGTCTTGATCGGGGCGCTGGGCAATCGCACGATCCGGAGCGTTTTTTTCGGCTCCGTTTCCAATGAATTGTTCTCCGGAGTCGACGCCCCTGCGTTCGCCGCGGTGCGAGCTTCCCACCCAGTCAGTACGAAAGTGCAAGAGTGGCTGAAACGTCACCTGCGGCGCGCCGTTCCGCAATTGGATCGAGAGGGGCGGATCAAAATTGTGGACCGCGTCGAGTCGAGTTCGAAATGGGACTTCGATTTTATTGCGTTGACTTGCCTATCGACTTTGATCGCTGCGTTGGGGCTGGCCGGAAATCAGGCACCGGTGATTATCGGTGCCATGTTGGTGGCGCCGCTCATGACGCCGCTGGTAGGCGCCGGTCTCTCTTTGGTGCAAGGCAACGCGGCGCTCATTAGGGACTCGGTCAAATCGGTCCTGTTTGGTTTTCTGTTAGCCTTTCTCGTCGGCTGTATCGTCGGTTTCGTCGTTCCGATGGAGAAAGTTCCGACGGAAGTTCTCAACCGGACGCATCCGACGCTGCTCGATTTGGGCGTGGCGCTGGTGAGCGGCATTGCTGCGGCCTATGCCATGAGCCGTCCCAATCTGTTGTCCGCTTTGCCCGGTGTGGCGATTGCCGCGGCGCTCGTTCCACCGATTGCGACCTCCGGATTGTCCGTGGCGCTTGCGCTTTCGAATCCGGGCGATTCTTATCATCATTGGGTGCACGCACTGGGAGCAGTCGTTCTGTTCGCTACCAACATTGTGGCTATCGTTTTGGGAACCGCTTTTGCTCTGTGGGCGGTGGGCATCCAGCCTCCCTCGACGGGCAAACAAAATGGCGCCTGGACTCGATGGTTAACGGTCATCTTGATGCTCGTTCTGGTCGGACTCGGCTTTTTGGTCTCTCACAATCGCGAATTGGAATCGGTCAGCGATGCACTGCGAAGCGTTGCCAGAAGATACTCGGAAAATGGCAGTACGCACGCCGTCGTGACCGATGTGCGGCGCGGTCCTTCGAAGAGTGAATTGATCGTTGATCTGGAATCGGACGTGACCGATTTGAAGGAACTGCCACGTGAACTCCTCAAATCGGCCCGCAAGACGATGAACAACGATCAGTTGGAATTACGACTGCAGATTAGAAATGTAATCCGAACCAGCAATCGTTAGTTCGTGGGCAAGCCGGCCATCGACAGCGGGCGGCCCCGGCCTACACTGACCTGTCGTTTCCATCGTTTTGCTATTCACGAAGGCTCATTTTCTTCATGCCCGAAGGTCACACGATTCATCGCACCGCCCGCGATCACACGGATCGATTCGTAGGAAAAAAGGTCAAAACGAGTTCGCCACAGGGGCGGTTTGCCGAAGAGGCGGCTCAGTTCAACGGTTGCAAGTTGCTGTCGGTCGAAGCGCATGGGAAACATCTCTTCTATCGCTGGCGCAGCGGGTATGCCCATATTCATCTGGGGCTCTACGGCAAGTTCCGTCCGTTCAAACGACCACCTCCCGAACCAAGACCGACGGTTCGCTTGCGCATGATGAATACGGAACTGGGCTTTGACTTGATCGGACCGAATCGTTGCGAACTGCTGGATGAAGCGGGAGTGAACGCCATCAAGGCGAGGCTGGGGCAGGATCCTTTGCGTGCTGATGCAGACCCAGAGGTGGTCTGGCACCGAGTCCTCAACAGCAAAACACCGCTGGGAAAACTGCTCCTCGATCAATCCATCTTTGCCGGTGTTGGTAATATTTACCGAGCCGACTCGTTGTTCGCATCGCGTGTTCACCCAGACCGGCCGGGTAAAGAGGTCACGCGAAAAGAGTTCGATACGGTTTGGCAGTTTCTCGTCGATGTGATGAATGTGGGGGTCAAATATGATCGCATCATCAACGCTGACCCCAAGGACATTGGCAAACCACGCAGCCGGATGAATCGGGAAGAGCGATTGTTGGTTTACAAGAGAGCGCACTGTTTTGAGTGTGATGGTTCGATTCTCAGTTGGGACCAGGGCGGTCGTAAGATCTACGCGTGCCCACGGTGTCAAACGTAGAAGGCCTATTGGATTCGATATCGGCTCGACAATGAAGCTTTACTATACCGATCACTTTGAATTGCCCTTGCCCGATGGCCATCGCTTCCCGATGGACAAGTACCGGTTGCTGCGCGAACGGCTGACGGCGACCGGACAGTACGAACTGCTCGTGCCGTTGGCGGCCGATGACGAAGCGCTGCTGCGCGTTCATACGAACGACTACCTCCAGCGCGTTTGCGACGGAGCGTTATCGGAGCTTGATCAGAAGCGGATCGGTTTTCCTTGGTCACCCGGGCTCGTGGAAAGGTCTCGCTATTCGACCGGAGCAACCATGTGTGCCGCTCGTACTGCGTTACAAGAAGGTGTCAGTGTGAATTTGGCGGGAGGCACGCATCACTCGTTCGCCGACGCCGGAGCCGGTTTTTGTGTCTTCAACGATGTGGCAGTGGCAGCCAAAATGCTGCAGGCAGAAAATTCCATCAGCCAAGTGTTGGTCGTCGACTGCGATGTTCACCAGGGGAATGGGACTGCCGAAATTTTCGTGGACGATGAAAGCGTGTTTACATTTTCCATGCACGGTGAGCGTAATTATCCGTTTCGGAAAGCGACCAGCGATTTGGATGTCGCCATGCCCGACGGTACCAACGACATGGAGTACTTGGCCACTTTGGAAGTTGCTTTGAATCAGGCGATCATCGCCAGTCGCCCCGAGTTCGTGTTTTACGTCGCCGGAGCCGACCCATTTGCCGGTGACCGACTGGGGCGGCTAAAACTGACCAAGTCGGGGCTCGCGGAACGAGATCGCATGGTCTACGGCCGTTGCCAAGACCTCAACGTACCGTTCGCCGTCTGCATGGGCGGCGGCTATGCCAATGAAGTGAACGACATCGTTGATGTTCATGCGCAAACGGTGGAGGAGGCTGGTAGGTTTCGCCGCTGAAACGGCTTCCTTTTTCAAAACCGCCGGATCTCGCAGATGTGTTTTGCAAAAATTCACGCCGGCAGCCACAACGCATCATAATCTGCGACAATCTGCGCTAGTCTGCGGCAAAAGAAAAACCGGCGACCTGACCCATGAGATCCAACGAAATGAAAATGCCCGACTTTGACTGGAGCTCCCTGCCATGCGAACGCAGCGAGCTAGGCATCGTGATTGTCGATCATGGCTCGCGAAGGGCGCAGAGTAACGAGATGCTGCCGATGGTCGTCGACATGTATCGCCAGACGTGCCCGTTTGAGATTGTCGAGCCGGCCCACATGGAATTGGCCCTTCCGTCAATCGCCGACGCGTTTGCTCGTTGTGTCGAACAAGGTGCCAAACTGGTGGTGGTACATCCCTATTTCCTGCTGCCCGGGCGGCATTGGGATCAGGACATCCCGCGACTCGCTGCCGAAGCAGCTTCGCAACATGCGGGGCTCCAATTTCTCGTGACGTCGCCGCTCAGTTTGCATCCGTTGATGGCTCAGGTGATCCAATCGCGAATCGAACAGTGTTTGGAACACGCCCTTGGCAAGGGAGAGTCGTGTTCGCTTTGTGAAGCGACCGACAAATGTCAGTTGCGGCCAGGTAGCGATGGCGATCCCAAGTGACGTTTTCACCCTGATCCATCTCACGCTTGGACGTCGATTGGGAGTGGCGGTATGATGAGATCTGGCGTGCTGGGCCGGCAATCGCCAGCGACCACAGACGACCACAGA
>CAYZRS010000085.1:16117-19128 GCA_964480915.1 uncultured Pirellulaceae bacterium
CGACCACAGACGACCACAGATAAAAGGGAAGATGTGCAGGCCAGTAACCCATATCACGCGCCCGACTATGTCGATCTGACTCCAGGCCGCACACCCAATTACTTGAAGTTGCGTGCGGCACCCGTCTGTTTTGGCGCTGGGATTGGATTTCTGATTGTTGGTTCCATCCCGTTTCTCTCGATGTGGGCTCGTTTGGGCTTTACGACGTTGCCGGCGATCCCACCATCAGCCAACAAGGTGTGTCTGCTGTTCGGGCTAACTGCCTTGGGCGGTATGTGTTTACTTGGGGCGTCATTCGCGATCTGGCTGAAGAAAAGTCGCTTGTCGAAGTTCTGCTTGTTTGGTGTCGGGATCGTCTTCGGGATGGCCGTCATTTGTGCGCTCTAGCTGCCGATGCTCGGCAGATGTTGGTGGCACGGCGGTGAGGCTCGCTCGATGGTCTCATGAGGAGTGTCGCTCGCTCCAGGTGAAGAATAGGATAGAGCCATCCATTTGGCTCGACCCCATCCCAGAGTATCGAAATGACGCAAACAGGCAGCTTGGTTTTCTTGTTGTGCCCCATCGTCCTGCTGCTCGTCTCGATCGGCCAGGCGGAAACGAAGAGTAATTACAAAACAATCTTCGATGGAACGTCACTCAACGGCTGGGATGGCAATCCGCAGGTCTGGTCGGTTGAGGATGGAGCCCTGACGGCCCAATCGACCGCCAAGCAGCGGCTCAAGAAAAACTCGTTCCTCATCTGGCGTGGTGGTGCAGTTGCCGATTTCGATTTGCGCTTGAAGTTTCGCATTGAGGGTGGTAACGGCGGGATTCAGTATCGTTCGCAAGAAGTTGGCAAATGGCTGGTCGCCGGTTATCAAGCCGATATCGACGCTGAAAATCGATACACGGGCATGCTGTACGACGAAGCGGGACGCGGCATCTTGGCGAAGCGGGGCGAGCGTGCCGCCGGAGCAGTTGGGAAAGAACGCCAAGTCGCAGAGACGTTTGAAGTCGCGGCGGCCGCACTGACGTCCGTGGAGCGAGGCGAGTGGAACGAATACCGCATCGTTGCCGTGGGCACGCGGATGCTCCATTTCATCAATGGAACGCTCACGGCCGATTTTCTCGACGGCGATAAGGATCATGCTGACTCGGCCGGAATACTGGCTTTACAGATTCACGCCGGTCCGCCCACAAAAGTGCAATACAAAGATATTCGACTCAAAACGATTGACGAAACGAATCGACCGGCGGAAGCTCGCATCGACGGTAGCGACCTCCGACGGAAGACGCACCGAATCGTCTTCGTGGCCGGTACCAAAAGCCATCAGTACGGTGCTCACGAACACAACGCGGGCTGCCTGTTGTTGGCGAAGGAATTAGAACGAGCCTGCCCGACGGTCAAAACGGATGTCTACCGGAACGGTTGGCCGAAGGAAGCAGATGCATTCGAGAAGGCCGATACGGTGGTGATGTTTTGCGACGGCGGGCCGAGGCATGTTGTCATGCCTCATGTGGACGATTTTCAGCAAGTGATGAAGCGAGGGACCGGACTGGTCTGCCTGCACTATGCGGTCGAAATTCCGAAAGGCGGTCCGGGCGATCGGTTGCTATCGTGGCTCGGTGGCTATTTCGAGACCGGCTGGTCGGTGAACCCGCATTGGACGGCCGAATTCACCTCCCTTCCCGACCATCCCATTGCCAACGGAGTCTCCCCCTTTGCTGTGAACGACGAATGGTACTTCCACATGCGATTTCCATCGCAAATGAAAGGCGTGACGCCCATCCTTTCTGCGGTACCTCCGCTCGACACGATGAAACGGCCCGACGGTCCGCACGAAGGAAACCCGGCCGTGCGGAAGGCGGTCGGTGAAAGGAGGGCACAGCATGTGGCCTGGGCTTTTGAAAACGAATTCGGCGGCCGGGCGTTCGGGTTCACGGGTGCCCATTTCCACTGGAATTGGGGTGACGACAACTTTCGTCGTATCGTCCTGAATGCAATTCTCTGGACGGCAAAACATGAAGTCCCGCCGCAAGGAATCGGCCTCCTGAAGGTCGACCGAGCTCGTTTGGAGCAAAATCAAGATGATCCCCCACCGGTGCCAAAGCCCTGATTTCGTTGGGGCACCCCGTACCCCGCTTAGCGGTTCGGCTAGCGGTTAAGCAGACGATGAGCGATCTGCGACCGGAAAGGCCGGCATGATGGAAAATCCGCGGCGGGTTTTCCTAGGATGGCGGCTCAAAATGCCATTTTGACGTAGTGTTGAGTACACTCCGAATGGCTTTGATCCAAGGTGTTTCGTCCATGCATTCACGCCCCTTAGAAGTATTCCTCGTCGATGACGACCGAGTCAGCCTGCAGCTGATGCGAGCGATCTTGACGAAGCAGGGATACAACGTGCGAGTCGCTTCTGACCCAATCGTGGCTTTGCGCGAAATCGAAAAGGCGCCACCGAACGTGTTGCTGACCGATTGGAGTATGCCCGGCATGAACGGTGGCGAGTTGTGCCAGGCCGTGAGAGACATGGAATTGCCACGCTATGTTTTCACCATCGTGTTGACGGCGAATGCTCAGGATTTTGTTGTCGAAGCACTGGATGCCGGGGCGGACGATTTTATTACGAAGCCGGTGGACCCCAACGAGTTGGCGGCACGGATGAACGCCGGTCGCCGAATTTTGGATTTGGAAGATCGGCTAAAAACGCTCAGCGAGCGCGACTCTTTAACCGGCATCCTTAATCGGCCGACCTTTTTTACTCAGTTCGAACGCGCCTTCTCCGCGGCAGAGGCAAGCGGAACCGAGTTGAGCGTCGTGATGCTCGATCTGGATCGCTTCAAATCGATCAACGATATCTACGGCCACTTGGCGGGAGATCAGGTGCTGCAACAAGTTGGATCGATCTTGTCTCAAGCGATCGATGATGAAATGTTCGTGGGCCGATACGGCGGCGAGGAGTTTATTGTCGGCCTGCCAGGTCGTGATGAGCGGGCCGCCGAAGCGTTGACTTATGAGATTCGCGATCGGCTAG
>CAYZRS010000086.1:0-19107 GCA_964480915.1 uncultured Pirellulaceae bacterium
AGCCGGATTCGCTTGACTTGACCCTGTTGCCATGGTGGAATCTAGGCTCTGGTTTCTTCACTCGAGAATCGCCACTGATCTCAGCTGACATTCGTTAGCGTATTATCTGCCGGGGCAGGCTCCACTTCTGTGGAAAAGCCACTCCGATCAAGCGGGTTTTGCACTCTTCTGCCATCAAATGCGTCCTGATGGATCGCTTTTTGGCTCACTTACCAAGAAATAAGGGCAAGAGAACCAATGATTAAGAGACACACCATTTTTTCAGTTGTCGGCGCTGTCGCCGTTTCTTTGCTGCTGTCCAATGTGACGCAGGCTCAAATCGCCTCCGCCTTCGTTCGAGAGGCAGATGCACTCGGTACGGGTGTCGTCGCTTCCATCAGCAATACGGCCACCAATCGCGTGGGCGGTTACGCGGTGACGCTCAACATCGATGATGGCACTTCCACGATCTCGACGGTCTATGGTGACGCAGCAGGTGGCGCACCGGCCATCATGCGACAAGAAGGAACGTTCGGTGATCTCACGCAAAACAATTTCGAATCCTTCTTTGGCATCTCAGACTCGGGCCAAGTGTCCTATAGCGCATCGACCGACAATAGCGCGACTGGCTCTACCGGCCTCGACGGTGTCTGGCTGGACGATGTGGTTCAATCGAACGAAGAAGATGCATCGCCCGCAGCGCCGGGTGAATTCGTATCGTTCGGCAGTCGTCCTGGTGTCACCGCTGATGGAAAGCCATTCTGGGTGGGTGGATTGACCGATTCCGTGGGTGGTGGATCACTTGACCGTGCGCTCTATCTGGATGGAAACATCCTCCTGCGGGGCAACGACAACGTTGGTGTTCCCGAGCCGGTGACGATGGGTGGTGGTATCGATTTCGATTTTCGTTTTTCCGCCATGGGAACGAATTACATCTCGCCGATCGATGTGCAAGCGGCCTCGACCGAAGATTTGGTCATCACGGTCAACGGAACGGCTGTTTCACCAGGCGGAAGTGTGATGCGAGAAGGATCTCCGCTGCCTGTTTCGCTCGGAGGTGACGGTGTCGAGAATTGGGACAACTTTGACTTCATGGGGATCAACGAAGCGGGTGACTATTTTGTCACGGGCGACACCGACAGTGCCGACACTGGTCGGGATGAATTCGTTTCGTTCAACGGCAACGTCGTACTGCGAGAGGGCGATATGGTCGGCGGCTTGATCCTTTCTGGCAGCATCGAAGGTGGCTACATGAATGAAGACGGCGATTGGGCCGTCATCTGGGATGTCGATAACGCAGGCGCCAACGTTGAGGCCCTGATCGTGAATGGCGACCTGGTATTGCTGGAAACCGACTTGGTCGATTGGAACGGCGACGGCAATGTTGATGGTGCCGATTCCGGTTTTTCCATCACAAACTTCACTGGAATTAGCGCTCTGACGTTGTCGGAACGAGACGCGAACGGAAACGTCTCCGCTTTCTTCACGGCGGACGCGGTAAATGACAATGGTCTTGATCTGGAAGGTGCATTTTCCGTGACGGTTGCCATTCCAGAGCCAAGCTCGTTCGTATTCTTTGCTAGTGCGATGCTAGGCTTGTTCGTCGTACGTCGAAAATAGTTCTTATCAAGAACGACTGGAAAAGGGACGCCTTGGGGCGTCCCTTTTTTCGTGCCGAGCCGGTCGAATTCACCGAACCGACCTGAGCAACGGTCTGGTCGTGGTGTACAACAGGAGGCTTGAATTCGCACGGAACGGACCGACTGATTGAACCAGAATGAACGTGGAGATTGAATCGAACCCGCCTACGAATTCCTTGGGCGCCAGACGTCGCTGGTTTGGCTACCACCCTCAGTCGGTGCCGCTCATGTCGCGGTTGGCCTACCATCGCGAGTTGTTCAGTTCGGCGCTGTTACCGGTGATGCTCACTGCGCTCCAGGGCGGCACGATGGCGGTCATCGTCAAAAAGATGTTTACCGATGTGCCGGAGATCAGCACGTATCAGCTCAACACGGCGGTCGGCCTGGTGGCCGCATCACGGTCGATCGGTCATCTCACCAGTTTGCTGTGGGCCAGCTATAGCCGTGGCAAGCCCAAGGTGCGGTTCATCCAGAGGCTGCAGCTATTGACGGCCAGCATAGTGGCCGCCATGGCCTTTGCCAGTCACTCGGCCGCAGGGCTTTGGTATTTCACCACGCTTTGTATTTCAGGATGGATCGCATGGAGTGGTGTCGTCACGTTACGAGCCGGAGTCTGGCGAGCCAACTATCACCATACGCACCGCGCGACAATCGCTGGGAAAATCTCGACACTCCGCGCTTTGATCCTGGCGATCATGGGCATCACGGTCGGACTCTGCCTCGATGCGAGGCCGGACAGCTACCGATTTCTCTTTCCGATGATTGCGCTATTCGGTGCGGCGGGTGCGACGGTTTATGGCCGATTACCTTTTCGGCGTCAGAGTCAGCAATTGGCGCTGGAGCATGCGACTCCTGCCAACATGAGCAGCTATAGCCCGTTGGTCATATACAAAGTCCTCAAAGAAGATTGGCTTTATCGCGGCTACATGGCCTGCATGTTCGTGATGGGAGTCGGCAATCTGATGGTACAGCCGATCTTGGCAATCGTCTTAGAAGAGCAATTCCAAGTGAGCTATATCACGGGCATCGCCATCGCGACGGTGATTCCACTGTTGGCCATGACGCTGTGCATTCCGTTTTGGGGGCGGCTGCTGGAACGGTCGCACGTCATCGACTTTCGGACTTTGCACGTTTGGGTTTTCGCTTTCGTGGCGATTCTGGACATGATTGGTATGTGGAGCGATCAAATCGCGTTCTTCTACCTGGCGGCGGTCGTCCAGGGGATTGGCTGGGGTGGTGGCGTGCTCGCTTGGAATTTGGGGCATCAACATTTCGCTCCGCGCGATCGCGATGCGGAATATATGGGAGTGCACATCACACTGACAGGGATTCGTGGGTTCATTGGACCGATGTTGGCGGTTCAGCTTTACATGTGGTTGTTGCCGCGCGGTTGGCAGGTTGGCTCGTTCGGAGTCTGCCTACTGGCCAATTTGTTGGGTGGCATCGGCTTCTTGTGGCTGGCGAAACAACGTCAGAGAATAATGGCTTCTGAATAGCTGAGGAGAAATTGTCGATGAACGATTCGTCACGAGACCTGAACGTGAATCCTGGCTCCGATCCGGTCGGCGTGCCGGTGTTTAATTGCGTCGTCTATACCTCGACGGTCGAGGGCGGCGTGCGTGCGAAAGTCATGAATTTCGCAGGCATTGAAATCACGGCCGCTAACGAGCGATCCGCCCTGTCACAGATCGTGCCGGCTTTCAAGCAGCGAATCGCCGAGCTGATGCAAGCGGGCGAGAGCTTACCGTGGATCGATCCAGTGCCTGAATTGCAGCCGGGTGAACAGCAGCGGTTGATTCCGGTTCATCTCTAGTTTGCGGTACAACCGACCGGTCAAAAGAGCTATAACTCGTCGAACCGGCGAAGTGATCCGCAATCAGACCGTGTACCGCATTGATGAGCGAACAGGAATCCAAGTCGAGCAAAGGCGTACTCGGCGTCATCCTGCTGACGGTCTTTCTTGACCTGGTCGGCTTCTCGATTATCTTCCCGCTGTTTCCCGACATGCTGGAATACTATTTGGGGAAAGAGGCGGAGGGTGGCTACTTTCAGGCCCTGATCCAAACCCTTCAACAACTGAGTGGGCTGGCGGGAGCTCAGGCCGAATTTGCTGCGACGGTTTTGTTCGGCGGGCTGCTCGGTTCGCTCTATTCGGCGCTTCAGTTTGTTGCGGCGCCGGTTTGGGGCGCCATGTCCGACCGAGTCGGGCGGCGCAAAGTCCTGTTGATAACGGTCGCCGGCATCGCCGTGAGTTACCTTCTGTGGGTCTGTGCCGACGCGTTTTGGCTCTTGATCGCCTCGCGGTTTTTGGGAGGCGCGATGGCCGGGAACCTTTCTGTCGCGACGGCCTCGATCGCCGACGTGACGGATAAGCAGTCCCGTTCGAAGGGCATGGGAATGGTCGGGGCGGCGTTCGGCGTCGGCTTCATTGTCGGGCCGGCGCTCGGCGCGTTCCTTAGTTTGTGGGATGCGAGCCAGATGTTTGCTTTCATTCCAGGTGTGAACCCGTTTTCCGGCCCCGCATTGGTAGCGTTCCTCCTTTCGGTTCTGAATCTTGTATTTCTGTGGAAGCGGTTCCCGGAAACACTCTCGAAGGAATCCAGCGACGCGGCCAACCATGCAAAACGGCCGGTGAATCCGCTACAGTTGCTCATTCCCAGCAAAATCCCCGGAGTGAACCGAACAAACGTGCTCTACTTTGTTTTCATTGCAGCGTTTGCCGGCATGGAATTCACGCTGACGTTCTTGGCGAAGGATCGCTTCGGCTATTCGGCAGCTCAAAACGGAATGCTCTTTCTATTCATCGGATTCGTGATTGCTCTGGTGCAAGGAGGCGTCGTGCGCCGCCTCGCACCGAAGTATGGCGAGAAGCGACTGGTGATCGCCGGTCTCTTGCTGGTGTTGCCGGGGCTCATCGTGGTCGGCCGGTGCCAATCGGTGGGCCTCCTGTACGCCGGACTCTTCCTACTCGCGTTTGGATCGTCGTTGGTTACGCCCTGCCTGACTTCGCTGGTCAGCCTGTACTCGCCCGAAGATCGGCAAGGCGAGTCGTTAGGGGTGTTTCGATCGGTCGGATCATTGGCGCGTGCCTTTGCTCCCATTCTTGGTGCCGTCTTGTATTGGAAGTTTGGTAGCGAATGGCCCTACTTTACGAGTGCCGCTGTCTTAGTGCTGCCGCTCTTGCTCACGTTTGGCTTGCCGCTGCCAGCGAAAGATACCTAGCAGGTGTCCTGCCTGGCCGCCGGTAACCTAGGTCACCAATGGCGCCGATGAGCACGGTTACGCGTTGAATGCTGGCAATATCTTCCGTTCGATTGAATTGGTCGCTTTTGCCGAACCAGACTAAACTAGGATGAGAGCCGTCTTGGGAATTGTTAGGAAGAGTTCAAAGAAATCTGATGTCCGCCAGCGAACCTGATCAACTTCCATCCGAGAACGAGCTGTCGGCTTCCCAGCCCATGCAGGATCAGCCTCAGCGTTCCGCGACGTTGGCGCAACGTCTGCGCGGCACCTATGTGAAAGTCATTTCTACAAGTTGGCTGCTCAGCGCGGTATTACATATCCTGGCTCTGTTTTTCATCGGCAAAGTGTTCTTGCCAATGCTTCCGCCACCTCCGATTCAGGAGTTGGTCATGGGCGAGGCGATCGAAGTCGTGGAGACCTTGGATGATTTTCAAGAATTGCAAATCGACACCCAGATGTCGGATGCTGTCGAATCGTCTCCTGCCGATTTTCCGGTAGAAACGGAGCTGACGATTGATGAGCCAGAACTTGCGCCGCCGACCGAAGTGCCGTTGCTGACCAGTGTCGAACCTGTGTTGACAATGGCCGATTCGATTTCTGACATCGCGGCTCCAGCCGTGAATAGCGGGGCGTCGGCAGTCGCCGCTCGAAGTCGCATGAAGGCCAGCGAACTTAGGCATGCGGGCGGCAACGCGGGTAGCGAAGCGGCCGTCAAAGAATCGCTAGTGTGGTTGGCGGCTCATCAAGTGCCAGACGGTGGTTGGACCTTGCAGCACAATCGATTGGTAAATGGCTGCAACTGCGGGCAAGCTGGCCACAAAAAGGATGAAAAAACGGGTGCCGTCGAAGCCTATGAAGCCCGGTTTGGTGCAACCGGCTTGGCGCTGCTTCCGTTCTTGGGTTCTGGTCGTACGCACGTAGAAGGTGAGTACCAGCAGGTTGTGAAAAGCGGTTTGGCATTCCTGGTCAATGGAATCAAACGAGAAGGCAATCGTGGCTCGCTACGAGACCGGGGGAACTACTATTCGCACGGGATATGCACGATCGCCGTCTGTGAAGCCTATGCGATGACCCAAGACCCAGCGTTGGCAGAACCGGCTCAAGCGCTCGTCAATGAAATCATCTATGGTCAAGATCCGGTTGGTGGTGGCTGGCGATACACGCCGAAGCAGCCAGGTGATACTTCGGTTACGGGTTGGCAATTCATGGCACTGAAGAGTGCTAAGATGGCCGGACTCAAGGTCCCCCGCAACGTCATTGAAGGTGCAAACACTTTTTTGGACAGCGCGTCCTTCTTTGACGGCGCCTACGTTATTTCTGACGGCGTTATCGCAAAGGTGACGCCAACCGAAATCGTGGTCAATGTCGCAGCGACGCTGGCTCCTGATCGAAAAACGATAAAGAAGCCGGCCAGGCAGGTGAAGTACACGGGCCTCGATCTTTCGAAAATGTCGTTTAGCCCCGGGCAACGTTTGCGAAAAGGGGCACCGCTGGCGCCTTACAGTGAGGATCAGAAAGGGATGAACGGGTGGCGCTATCGCTACATGGTGATTCGCGACAAAGAGGATGACGACAACGAAATTAAACCGTTTCATCCGACCCCAACACTGACCGCCGTCGGAATGCTGTGCCGCATGTACTACGGTTGGGAAAGTGACAACCCTTTGTTGCAGCGCACCGTCAACTATCTAGCGGAACGTGGCCCCAGCATTGGAGGTGAAAGTAAGGTCAAAGGGCCAAACATGTACTACAACTACTACGCGACGCAGGTCCTGCGTCATCGTGGTTCGGTCGATCAATGGACCAACTGGAACGAGGCGTTACGAGATTACCTCATTGAAACACAGCAGACGGCAGGGCACGAACGAGGCAGCTGGTCGTTTGGCGAACAGGTCCACGGCGATACCCAAGGCGGCCGTCTCTATTCCACGGCGCTCGCTTGCATGATTCTTGAGGTCTACTACCGGCATATGCCGCTCTATCAAACGAACGTCACTGCCAGTTTCTTGGATGATGACAACTGATACTGGTCAACCTACGGCGTTTCGCCGCCTGGTAGCACGGCGTAGAATGTGGGCCTCATGCTCCATCGCTTTTGCCTGTATGGTTTTCTGAAGAACCAACGATACTTCGAGCCCTTTCTGATGCTGGTGCTCATCCAGCATGGGTTCAGTTTCTTCATGATTGGGCTGCTGGTTGCGAGCCAGAACCTAACGATCAACGTGCTCGAAATCCCGTCTGGCGTGCTGGCCGATACGTGGGGCCGCCGCGCGTGCATGATCGTTTCATTCATCGCCTACATTGCTTGTTTTCTCCTATTCGCTGGTGCCGATTCGATCGTCTGGTTTTTCGCGGCGATGGTGCTCTATGGGATCGGGGATAGTTTCCGTACAGGCACACACAAAGCGATGATCTTTGAATGGCTACGCCTGCAAGGACGCGAAAGTGAACGGACCAGGGTCTACGGCTTGACGCGCAGTTGGAGCAAGTTTGGCTCGGCCGTTAGTAGCGGCCTGGCGGCTCTGTTTGTTTTTGTGACCGGCGATTATCGCAGTATCTTCCTTTGGGCAATCGTGCCGTACGCGATCAATATCATGAATGTCCTCGGCTATCCGCCGGCGTTGGATGGTGCGCATGCGAAAGCGACGACGTTGCGCGATGGAGCGGTCCATTTCCGCAGAGCGGTGACGCTCGCGCGCGAACGCCCGTCCCTGCGCCAGTTACTGGTCGAGTCGATGGCCTGGGATGGTCTCTTCCACGCCGTGAAGGACTTCTTGCAACCCGTGTTGGCTCTGTTGGCACTCCGAGTCTTCCTCGATTGGCTGCCGTGGGACGATTGGCGAATCGACCCGTCGGAGGCTAAGGTCTCGGCGCTGTTGATCGGAATCACCTACACGGCACTATTCGTCCTGAGTGGATTGGCGAGCCGATTGTCG
Source organism: uncultured Pirellulaceae bacterium (assembly GCA_964480915.1). Lineage (GTDB taxonomy): Bacteria > Planctomycetota > Planctomycetia > Pirellulales > Pirellulaceae > CAWGCE01. Next base: position 7,799 of record CAYZRS010000086.1, read on the forward strand.
CATCGGTGGGTCAGCTTTTATCGCGGCGAGCAGAATGCCTCGCGGTCGCTGTGGATCTTCCAGTTGGCAACGTATCTCGTATTGGTGGTTGCCGACTGCTTAGATCGATTCGGCCTGGTGGCGTTGACGTTCGTCGCCATTCATGTGCTGCAGAATCTTTGGCGACCCATTCTTATCGGACGATTTGATGGATTGGTGCCGGCAGAGCAGGGTGCCACCATGATGTCGATGGAGAGCCAGTCCCGTCGTCTGGCGACGTTGATCATTGCTCCAACGGTCGGTGTTCTCATGGATGCGATTGCGGGTGAGGATCAGCTGGGCACGTATTGGCCGATCGGTGCTGTCGGAATCGCACTTTCCTTCTTGGTGCTCTTAGGGCGAACTCGAACAGCCGCCAATCGTCGACCCATCCGTCCGTAAGCCACTTTGGCTCATCGTAGGATCAGCGACCATGGATGGCTCGTTGCCCACCGTTCGCGTCCTTTCGATTGACGTCAGCAAACCAAGAGAGCGTTAGGAATCCTGGCGTTGAGAACTGGCGTCGGCTTCCGCTTCCGCGAACTTGGCCAACTGTTTCGCCAGGAGACTAAGGAACAGGCCCACGTCGGTAACAACGCCGATCGATTCGACGCTCCCGCGATCTGCCAGTTTCGTGACGACGGCCGGATTGATGTCGACGCAGACCATCTTGACTCCCGCCGGAGTCATATTTCCGACGCCGATCGAATGCAGCATGGACGAGAGCATCAGGATCAGGTCGGCGCCTTGGATGAGTTCTGAGTAGTGTGATTGTGCCTCGATCAAATCCATTTTCGTATCGGGCAGAGGTCCGTCGTCGCGGATTGATCCGGCTAAGGAGAATGCGACGTTATTTTTTACGCACTCGAACATGACACCATTTTTTAGTACGCCCTGTTCGACGGCGGCGGCGATGTCGCCGCAGCGCCGGACCACGTTGATCGCGCGCAAGTGGTGGCGATGCCCGCCGCGAACGGCGACTCCCTGCTGCATGTCGACGCCGAGCGAAGTGCCCAGGAGTGATTGCTCGATATCGTGAACGGCGATCGCATTGCCACCCAACAGGACTTGGATATAACCTTGCCGAATGAGTTCCGATAAATGCTGGCTGCCGCCGGTATGGATTACGACCGGCCCTGCCACGACGACAACTTTGCCACCTCGCTCGCGAATCTGCCGCAACTCCCAGGCGATGCGCTCGACGACGATTTCGACTTTGCGTTCGCTCGAAACCCCGGCGCCCATGAACCCGAATTCGTCGCCACCTTTACTGCGAGATTCGACTTTTCGCACGGTACGCAATCCGGTCGATCCGACGGCGACGAGGTCGCCAACTTCGAGGTCTCGCATCAGTCGACAGCTGGCAACGGGGCCACTCGCCGTTTTCTTCACGGCGACCGCGCCGTCCATTCGTTGTTTCGACAAGCGAATCCACTGGCCATCCACACGCACTTCGGTCGGATAGATATTGGTGACGTAGAAGTCATCAGGGGCCACTCCGGCCTTGGTAACTTCCATCAACTCGGCATCGGCCAGTTCTTCGGGCGGCTCGATCGCGCCCTGGTCGACAAGTTGCGAAATGATCTCGTCCATGACTTGCTTTGTGGGGGCGGCAATCATGACTTCGGCTTTGGACGTGCTGTGTCGCTGAGCACCCAAGTCAAATTCGAGCACTTGGAAGCTGCCGCCGCTATCGGTGATCGTATCCAGCGCTTTGCTGATCATCCCTGAATCGAGCAGATGTCCTTCCATCTTGACTTTGCGACTTTGGGCCGTCGGGTTGGCGACGACATCGGATGGTACCGATTCGGTGGTGCGCAGGGTCAGGCACTTGGCCGCGCCGCCCGCTTTCATGAATTCCGACATCGGCGTTTCGATGACTTCCAGACCGAGTCCTTCCAGTTTCTGTCGCAGACGGCCCGTCACCCGATTGACGACGACCGTCTTGCCGACATTCACCGCATTGCAGGCGAACAATTCGGCATCGGCTTCGCCCAACGGGATGCGCTTTTCCGGTGCGACGCGCATTTCGATGAGGCGATTGGAATGCGCATCGAAAGCGGGTGGATAGTACATGGCGTAACCATCGTGCAACGGGCAGAAACAAGTGTCGAGATGGTAAAACCGCTCGTCGACGAGATGCAATGAGATGACTTCCAGCTCTAGCCACTCGGCTAACTTCAAGTGAGAGGCAAGCTCGGAGCGGAATCCGTAACCGGCCCACAGCCAGTTGCCTTCTCGATCGAGTAGCGCGTCGCCGGCGCCCTCAAAGGGAACATCTTTTGGCAATTCGTGAACCGTGAAACCTTGGGCTGCGAACCACGCCTTGAAGTGAGCCTCTTCCCCCTGACGCTCCGGGTGAAAGAAGCGACTCAGGACCACCTGATCTCGCAGTACGAGCCCGGCGTTGGCAGTGAAGACCATGTCGGGCAGACTGTCCTGCGGGTCGATCAGTTGCACTTCGGCCAAATTGCTGAGAATCGAGTGCAGCTGGTTCCATTGTTGCTCGGCTACGTCACGCGATGAATTGTGAATGTTCCCTTCCATCCAAGGATTGATGACGTAATTGACGTCGAAAAACTTGGGTGGGCACATGGCAATCTTGGTCGATTTGTCCATCGGGCGATCTCGGCGGTGTGGCAGGTAATAAAGCGTTTGCGTTGAATGACGCATTGTGGACCGAGCAGGCCCCGAATGACAACCACGCCTGTGAAGGTGGACCGATTTGGTTCTTTTTGCCGATCTTGAGTCAACATCGCCGGTTGCCATTTTCGGCCGTCGCGTCGGCGACGCAGTTCAAATCGGACCACTTCTTCCCGATAACTGTGGCGATGTCGGGGTTTAACTCGATGTGTGATCGTTGCCGCGGTTCAGGAATACCAGCGCGGGCTCCGTCGACTATGGCTGCGAATTGTTCGACTCATGCAAACGATCGAATCGCGGCTGACGCTGGCGGCTGACTCTGGCGGCAGAATCGATGTAGTCGACAATCTTTTCATCTATGGATGCCGCCGTGTTCGGCGCTGGGAAAGTGGGCGGTGAGCGTCTCGCTGCGAAAAAGTCACATCCGTTGCTCGGAAATTCTGTTGAATCGTTCTTGTCCGAGCGGTAGTCAATGGAAACAGGGAAACCTGTCACCTGGTCAACATGATCGGAGGCAGACGTTGATTCCGTCGTCTATACTGGAAGAAGATTGTACGAGGCGACCCTAACCACGAGGACTATCGCCATGAGCCATACGAATATGGGATCAGAACTTGATTCCTGCATCGAACGTGCCAGGCAAGGCGACACGCAGGCTCGCGAAGAACTGCTTCAGCTGGCGAGTGAGCGGCTGATGGCGTTGTCGCGCAAGCTGAAACGAGGTTTCCCTCGTGTCGGCCGCTGGGAACAGACCGAAGACGTTTGTCAGATGGCGACGCTCAAGCTTTACGAAGCGCTCGGCGCCACTGAAATTAGCGACAAACTGCACTTCTTTCGTCTTGCGGCTAAGAAAATCCGCGAGACGCTCATCGACTTGGCTCGCCACTATCAAGGCGCGCAGGGTATGGGCGCTCATCATGTAACGCAGCGTCCTTCACCGGCCGGTGAATCGTCGCCCGCTTCTTTGCTCGACGGCGCAGGCGAGATGACGCAAAACCCGCAGCAGCTCGCGCAGTGGCAAGAGCTGCACGAAATGATCGACTCACTTCCCGAACAGCTTCGGGAGATGTTCGATCTGCTGTGGTACAACGAACTGTCACAAGATGAAGCAGCCGAGATCGTGGGAGTAAGTACAAGGCAAATCAAACGGCGTTGGCGTGACGCCAAGTTGGCTCTATCGGATGCTTTGGGTAGCGATGCAAGTTTCATCGCGTAAGACCGTTCCATTCACCCTCGATCTCTATCATGTCGACTGAAGACGACCGCATCGACGACCTCCTGGATCGCTGGGAGGACGAATTGGAGCAAGGACGCGACTTGTCGGCCGACGAACTCTGTCAAACCTGCCCCGAATTGGCTTCTGTCATCGAGCCGAAACTCAAGCAGCTGCGGCGCATGGCAGGAGTTCTTCGTGCTGATGAAGAGACCGCATACAGCGAACGGCAAGGCATCATGCCGCCGGTCGAAAGTTTGGATGTCCAAGCTCGTTTCGTGCTGACCGATTTTATCGACGACGGCGGACTGGGAAGCGTTTTTGGCGCCAACGATGATCTGCTGAAACGTGCAGCGGCGATTAAGTTCTTGCAGCGGCCGCACGCTCGGAGTGCGGAGCGTGTCAAACAATTCAAGACCGAGTGCGAAATCACCAGTCGACTCGATCACCCGGGCATTGTGCCCATCTACGGGCACGGCGTGTTGGAAAACGGCCAACCGTTCTATGTGATGCAGCGGATTTCTGGCAAAACGCTAAAGGAATGTGCGGACGATCTTCATCAGCAACTGACGAACGTTGTTCCCAATTCTGAACAGAGGGTTCAATTGCATTCGCTGTTGTCGACGTTCGTGTCGGTGTGCCAGACGATCCACTATGCACATTGTCGAGGCGTCATTCACCGCGACATCAAGCCGGCCAACATCATGGTCGGTAAGCACGGCGAAACGACGGTGCTCGATTGGGGGTTGGCGACACCGGTCGGCCGCGACGAACAGTACCAGAGTTTGGCGGAAGAGACGTTGCAGGTCACGCTCGACGGTCATTCCTCCGATTCAGGCGCTGGCACACCGATTTACATGAGTCCCGAACAGCACGCGGGGACGTCGGATGTTGGCCCTCTGTCCGACGTCTATTCGCTAGGCGCTACGCTCTATGTCATCCTGACCGGCAATCCGCCCTATGAAGCGAAAACTCTGCCAGAACTGCGAGCGAAGGTGCTGCAAGGAAAGACTCGCAATCCTAAATCAATCTATCGGTGGGCCTCATCGGCGCTCGCCGCGATTTGCAGTAAGGCAATGTCGATCGATCCGGCCGATCGCTACGTGACGGCGTTCGAATTGGCTCAGGATGTGGAACGTTTCTTGGCCGATGAGCCGGTGCGGGCTCATCCAGAATCCTTCATTCGTCGCGGTAGTCGCTGGATGTCACGGCACCGACTGCTGACGTTTTTCATTGCGACCGGTTTGATCGGCGGCTTGATCGGCTCGTCGGTCTATTCGTCCATCGTGACCGCTCACGCCCACCGAGAACAATCAGCGCGGATGGATGCATCGAAAGCTCGTTACCAGTCACTGCGTCTAGCGGCCGGTTTTGCCGCGAATTCGGTCGCTTTGAAGCTGAACGATCGCTTTCGGATTCTCGAAATCGTGACTCGCGATGACGAATTGGTCGAGCTGTTGCAGCAGGCCGAGGTTCCAGACGATACCGATTGGCAAGCGTTGCAAGGCTTGCTGCTTCGGTTCAAAGAAGAGTATCACGCCGCTGCCGGATATCCGGACAGTTGGTTCCTGTGTGACGCGACCGGACGACAAATCGCCAGGGCGCCGACCAGCTCGACGTCGATCGGCAAAAATTATGCCCACCGCGACTATTTTCACGGTCAAGGGTTGGCGCGGCCGGAAGAGTTGCAGGATCAATCCCACGTTACCGACGTGCATCGCTCTAAGGTCTATGCCAGTTCATCGACGGGTACGTTGAAAGTTGCGCTGTCGCGGCCTGTGTGGAGCCAAGAGGCCATTAATCCAGATCGGAAATTTCTGGGAATCGTGGGACTCTCGGTGTCGTTAGGTGAGTTCAAGGAATTGCAGACCGGCCTTGGTGACGAGCAGCTGGTCATGGTGGTTGATCTTGAAGAAAACGTGATCGACGAAAAATCTTATGAGGGGCTCGTGCTTCATCATCCCAAGATGCACGAATCGAAAGAAAAACTGGCTCCTCGAAAAGTCGAACAGGCGTTACTGACACAACTGCGGGAGATTCGCACGGCATCGGCAACGCAAGAGACAACGGTCGGTGGCAATCCTTGGGTGGCGGAACTGTTGTTGAGTGGGTTTAACGATCCGTGGCACGCAGTTCCTTTAAGCAATACTCACTGGATTGCAGCCTACGCGCCGATTTGGATTCAGGGCCGTTCGCCCGATATTGCCGACACGGGGTGGGGCGTCATCGTGGCCGAACGTGAAATCGATGAACCGGGATTCTTTGGTTTCGAGTTGCGCCGTCGCGGCGAATAGTCGTTGTCTACGCCCTAAAAATGCCTCAAAGTTGCCCGCTGCCATCGCTGCCAGCAAGTCTCTCCGCGGTAACAAAGCAAGGAATTCTTCCGATTTTTCTCGGCACGTTCCAAGATTCCGTGCAAGAAAGCGACCTACTGGCAGAGAGTACTTATGTCGCATGGAGTGGTTGGGCCAAAACCGCTCGAAAACATCAGACCACCGTTTGTTGTTTCGCAAAGAGACGGCTCGGGCGCAAGTCGGTGCTGCAAATCAGACGACATTCGCTTTTGTGCAAATTCGCAGATCAAAATAAAGGGCAACGAAGATGAAAATTCAATCCGCCTCAGCAGCTAATTCTAGGTACCAAGTATTTACGCTGGCAGCCTGCGTGGCATTGTTGAGCGTCGCCTTCCCGGTTGCTACTTGTGTAGCGCAGGTTGAAGAGATGACAACAGCCGGAAATCAAGAGACGGAAACGGTTGATTCGCCGGACGAATCGGCAAAGGCAACACCGGCCGAAGGGTCGTTGGCAGACGCACTGCTGGATGCTATCCGTGCTCAGGGTATTGCGAAAGCACAGCAGTGGTTCGAGCAATCGAAATCGTCACCGGAATACGATTTTCGAGTGAACGATCTCGACGCGGCGGGTCACGTCCTGCTTCGCTCTGGAAATATCAAACATGCAATTGCAGTCTTCGAGCTAAATGTCAAAGAATTCCCGCAATCGGCCAGAGCTTTCAGCAGCCTCGGCGAAGCGTATTGGAAGCATGGCGAAAAGAAGGCTGCGATCAAGCAATATAAGAAGTCGATCGAGTTAGACCCGGAAAACTCGGAAGGGTTTTCTGTCCTCGAAAAGCTCATCGACTAGGTCGCGTGCGCCCGGCGATCAGGGCTCCATCTTTCGCGTCCATCGCGGTGCCAAAATCGCCACACCCAAATGTTGTACGAATGTGTACATGATGATGGCCAGGTGCAGTGTGACATCGGTCGGAAGGGCGACGGTCGCCAACACAAGCGCGAGACCAGTATTGCTCATGCAGGTGCCCAAGACGGTTGAAATCCGTTTTGGGCTGCCTGCATTAAGCCGGGATGTTGACCACATCGTTATCGTTGCCAAAGTGATGAAAAGAACGATGCAGCCGACAAACAGTCCCAGCACGAATGTGGCGTCAGTTACGACGCGCAATTGAGGCAGGCTGGAAGAGGCGTTCGCGTAGTTCAGCAGAAGCAAGGCGATCGGCGCGGCCGGTCGCTCGAGCCGCTGAATCTGACTGCCAATCGCAGGAGCCCAACTGCAAAGCGTCATTCCCAGGAGCATGGGCCCAAGAATCCAGGCCAGCACGAAATCCAATTCGCAAGCGGCCAAGATGTCAGCGACCACGACGGCGATTTCCGCCGGTGCCAAGGCAGCACCGATTCGTAAAAGTAGTGGAGCGGTCAGGGTGGTCGCCAGCGTCGTTCCGGCAATCATCGCCAAGCATACCGATTGGCTGGAGCCGATATGCAAACACCAGCCGGACGATGAAGCTGCGGACGGCATGGCCAACAACAGTAAGAACCCGGCTGCGCCGATCGACCACTGGCTCGGAACGACCGGTATCGACAGTGCTATGGCGCAGAAGAGAGTTCCACGGATCAATAGACTCAGTCCGATCCATTTTCCGTGTTGGAGCAGGTCGCCAACGCGCGCCCAGGGTGTCGAAAGTCCCAACGCGAATAGCAGCATGCCCAATAATATGTGCACTGGTGTGGCTTCCAAGCCAGCAGCCAAAGGTGCTCGAAACCAGCGACCGGGCTCCGGGACGAACGTTGCCAAGACATAGGTGCCTGCAAGTAGCGGAAGCAAGTAGCGTTTGCTGCGACTCGGCGGGCGGACTTGGCTGATCGTCGAAGCGTCTGGAGGCACGTGGGGCAAGGTTGGCTCGATTGTTTTCAAGACGCGAATCAGGAATCAGCAGAAAGGCGCTGAGATTGCTCGCAGCGACGACGCTCCGCTAACTCTCTCAGCGAGAGCTCTTGCCACGCGGGGACATGCAAAAACGCAGTTTTTTGGAAATGGTCAAAAATCGCCCGTTTTCGGGCCGTTTGCCGGCGATTTGGTTCTCTGGCAACTTTCTTTCAGATTGAACGTCCCCTCAGAGGTGTGGCTTTCGCACTGGTTATTAACGGCAGGCGACACACGCCGCCCAACAAAAAATAACCCCCTGGTTTGGAGAAACGTCATGTCGAAAGTCACCCTCAAGCAAACGATGATGTCACTTGTTCTTGTCGCGCTTCCCACGGTCGTCATGGCTCAATGGGCCGACACGGGAGTTGAAGTTGGACCCGGCTCGGCTGGTGCGACCGCTGGAGCGGACGGCGAATGGACGTTGGTCGATACGAACAGCCGAGTCAACGGTGGTTCAAGTTTTGGTCGCGGTCTTGCGATTGGAGCCGGACCGGATGGCATTTCTTTTTCACACAGCATCGGTGCGAACGCCGGCGGCGTGGGCGTTGGACACAATTTCAACATGACGATTGGTCGTGATGGAACGCATGTCAGCGGTGGTCACGTTGTTTCTCAAGGTGGCGACTCAACCGTCATCGCCGGTGGTGGAAGTGGAAACTATGGCGGTGGCATTGAGGGTGGAAGTACGGTTGGCGGCTTCGGCTGGAACACGAACGCTCACTCTCACAGCAACACACGTCGCTTCCGACGATGGTAAGCATCCCTCCCGGCGAGGCGGTTCCGCGTAACCGCCTCGTCCTCTCCTCGTCAAAAGACGTTGGAAACGTGCCTAAGCCTCCCCCCCTCAAGAAAATCAAGGAATGTAACCATGACACGCACACTCACCACGGCCGTATTGGCTGCCGTTCTGTTGACGAACAACCTGATGGCCCAAGACGTTCGCCCTCATTCACTCGAAGCCGATCCAATCGCCAGTGCAACCGAACGCATCATGAACCGCTTCTTCCCGGCACGGGAGCAAGCACGCACGGTCGACGAGTTGCAGGTGGAAGATGAGTCCGAGCCGTTACCATGGTGGGGCGTTCCGATGCTGGACGTGCCGAGCTTCTATGGAGCGACGCGCAGCATGCCGTCTCGACTGGCCCAGTCGGGCAGTTGGTTGAGCACCGCTCGCTCGATGTCGGCCATGTCACGACTGCAACCGCCAAGAGAGAACGCACCGGCCGCTTTCTCTTCAGCCGTCGCAAATGGAAACTACGCGATTGAAGCGGTCGTGCCGACCGAACGAGGATTCGAGAAGGTCCGATTGAACGGCAGTCGCCTGGAAATCGAACGACAATTCGACGCATTGCCCGTCGAGATTCGTGATTCGATCGGCCCCAATCTGGGACTGTAACATCAGGCCAGTCAGACCGAAGTCAACCAAGAAAGCCTCTCCTCACGGAGGGGCTTTTTTCGTAGTCCGTCGGCAGCCAGATGGAGGAAAATGTTTTTCGGAATTGGCGTCCCCGGGAGGGCTCGGCTGCCGCAGTGGTCATTAGTCAAGCAAGCCATTTGCTTTCCCCATCATTTTCAAACTTTCCCCAGGAGTCCTCCGATGTCCCGCCTCACTCAGCTCGCCACACTCGCACTCATCACCTTGACGACCACCGTCGCCCAAGCACAAGTCGTCGCCAGAAGTTATTCGACTGGCGGAACGGCACGGGCCACCGCCAATGGCCGCGGCAACGTCAGCCTGCAAGCAAACGCTGCCGCCAGTGGCGGTGGGTATGCGGAAGCCAACATGAATGGTTCCGGTCGATTTGGCGGACAGGCGACCGGATCTTCGACTGCCATCACCAACGGTGGTATCGCCATTAGCCATGGTGAATCGCACGCTCGCGGTTGGAACGCTCGGTCGAACTCGGACACGTTTGCCGCATCGAATTACGGCGTCGCAGTTGCCAATGGTGGATCATACGCTCGCGGAAATGCGTTTGCCGATAGTGTCAGTGGTGCCGTTGCCAACGGTGGCGTGGCTATCTCTGACAGTCAAGCCATGGCCCAGGGCGGCTTCGGCGGCTACGGCCAGTCGACCAGTACGGCCATCACGACGGTCAACGGTGGCTTTGGAAGTAGCACAAGTGTTGCCGATGCCAACGGTTTCTTTGGCGGAACGGCCATCAGCAACGGCGAAGCGATCACGATCGGGCCGGGCAACTCGGGCGCTGTGGCCGGCAGCGAAGCGTGGTTCGGTGGCGTCAGTGTGTCGGATGCCGTTCACTACGTTGGTCCGTAGCTTGCAGTGACCATGACGAGTATCGAGCCCTACCAGAAATTCTGGTAGGGCTTTTCTAGTTGGTATCAGCCATCGTCGTGCACTTTGTGATATGGTCGAGTCAGTCATCGGTCTCATGGACACCCGTGACGGAGAACTTTATCAAACCTTGAAGCGACGGAGCCGATTTGAGCAACCCAAAATTCGAAATCCTTGCGTATGAGCCAACCGAACTTGGTCTCTTGTGTCTTCGCCGCAGAGAACTCCTCTGCGAGCCAGGCACATCCGTGACCGAAGTCACGCTTGATCACGAGTTCTTGATGAGCAGCTACCTCACGGCGTCTGAGAAAGCGCTTGCGAATATCGCTTTGGAGATGCATCTTGGCTCAGATTTAGAGGTGTTGGTCGGCGGGCTGGGACTCGGCTACACGGCACACGCCGCGCTCGGATCGCCGCGAGTCGCCCACTGCGACGTGGTCGAGTTCTTGCCGCAGGTTATCGACTGGCTGAGAACGGGGCTCGTTCCCCTGTCGGAAGAACTCAACCGCGAACCTCGTTTGCATGTCATCCACGCTGATGTCTACAAGCGCCTGACGAACAGGCCGGAAAAGCAATATGACCTGATCCTCATCGACGTCGATCACTCGCCCGCCGAGAATTTGGGTGCTGCCAACGGGTATTTCTATACCGCGTCCGGTTTAGAGGCCGCGAAAAAACACCTCACGATCGGCGGCATGCTGGGCGTCTGGTCTTACGCTCCAGATTCTCCCTTCGCTGACGCACTACGCGAGGTGTTCGACGAGGTGCGGGTGGAACCGATTACCGTGTTGAATAACTTGATTGATGTCGAGCAGACCGATTGGCTGTTTTTTGCTCGTGACCGGTGAGTGAGATCTGAAATCTGAGATTTGAGATTTGAGATTTGAGATTTGAGATTTGAGATTTGAGATTTGA
>CAYZRS010000087.1:0-18909 GCA_964480915.1 uncultured Pirellulaceae bacterium
CTAACGTGGCGATTTGTGATCATGAGACTTAATCGTTACACGTTAGCGGCTCGGAACAGCGAAATGCGAAAGATGAGAATAACATGGTATATATAACGGGTCGCGAATTTGTCTCTTACCCTTTGATTCGGATCCGATCGGTGCCCAAGAATCGTAGCGTTGACGAACTGATTGCGGCTGCTCGTCGCGACGAATCGCAAATGAACCAGCTGCTGGAGCGGTACAAGGCCTACCTGCTCTTAAAGGCGCGGCTCGATCATCGTTTGAAAACAGTACAGCGGAAGGTGGGTGGTTCCGATGTGGCTCAAATCACTTTGACCAAAGCGTTCCACGGGTTCGAAAAGTTTCGGGGTGAAGACGAACCGCAATTCACCGGCTGGCTGATGGCCATCTACGAGAACACGGTTGCGACGATTAATCGTACGTACGGCGCTGAGAAACGGGATATCAACCGCGAAGTGTTGGAATCAGCGTTGAGTGGTAGTGCTTGCTTGCAGCTGAATGGGATTCCAGGGCGAGTGACAAGTCCCCCGAGTGATCTGATTCGTGGCGAATCGGCACTGGAGCTAGCCGATGCGATCAACTCGCTTCCAGAGGCGCAACGGGAAGCGGTCCAGAAACGCCATTTTGAACAGATGAAGATCGCAGAGATTGCCGCCTCGATGGATCGATCTGTCGAAGCGGTTGCCGGCTTATTGCGCCGCGCATTACAACAGCTCAGGCGTGAGTTGTCTTGAATTCCCGCGGATAGAACCGAGGCCCAGGCTTCGGATGACCGCGAATTGCTGCGCTAAAACGAACCCAAATTTCGCAAATACTCGACCGCATTGCTCGTCGATTCGATCGGGTCGGACGAAGGAGGCCGCTGCACGGTGAAATAACCGTTGTAATTCCGCTGTTCCAGACTGGCGAGGATCGTCTGGAAGTCGGCGCTGCCTCGCCCCAATTCGACTTCCAGGCCGCGCCCTTGTGCCAAGTCCTGGACGCCGTCCCGCGCGTGCACGTGCACAATGTCGGTGGACAGGTGTTGCAATGCGTCGGTCGCCGAGTAGCCATTGACGATCAGAAATCCTGGGTCGAAGTCGACGGTGAGGCTGCCCGGGGGCAAAGCCTGAATCAATTTGGCCAGTGTTTCACCCGATTCGGTGCCGGTTCTGGCCGCCAGCATCGCACCACACTTCTGTCCGTGATTGCCAATGTCGGCGAGCGATTCGAAGAAGAGATTCCACTCCGGTCCTTCTGCTTCGGTTGGGACGCGGCCGATCTGATTGACCACGACCGACGTTCCTAATTCGTAAGCAAGAGACATCGCCTTTTTGGTCGCTTCGACTCGTTGCTGCAGGTCGTCGGCCACGTTGTAGCCGCGTCTGGTTTGGAATGTGGCGGCGGAGACTTTCAATTGCAAGTCGTCCATCATCTTCCGCAACTGCCTGAGCCCCGTTTGGGACAAGGCGCCGGGTGGAATTCCGTTTCGCACGTCAATTTCCACGGCGTCCGCGCCCAGTCGCGCCGCCGTTTGCAGCGCTGTCTTAAAAGATTGGCCCAGGCTGGCGAGTTGGATACCGATTCGAATGGGTTGCATAGTGGGTTCTCGAAGAAAGGAGCGACCCAGACATTTTGCGTTCAATCGTCGCAGGAGATAAGCCCACTGATCGGGCCGATGTTGGGCTAACTGCGAAGCCAGCTCATCGAGAAGTCGGCAAACACCTCATCGGTCCGAGCCGATTCGTCCTCGTCGGCAGGCTCGGTACTGAAGGACGTGAGCTGCCCTGACGACAGGGGGGCGACCGGTTCTTGGGCGGCCGAAACGGTCGTCGTTGATCGAGCGTCGTTGCCTGTTCGTAAGTTATTGCTCGACGAGAGGGCGTTGATGACCAAAATCGCATCTTGAGGTGCCACAACGTCATCGCCGGTGACGTCGAGGAAATTGGTCAAATTGTTGGGTGCGGGTGGCAGGAGCCCCGTGGATGGGTTGCTGACGAGCCGGTCATTCAATTCATTGATGATCAACAACGCGTCGAGTGGGTCGATGGCTCCGTTCACGTTGACATCAAATTGATTGGCGGCGTTTTGCCAGTCGCCGCGCGGAGGATCGGTGACAATGACCGTGAATTGCCGGTTGGTCTGGGCACCGTCGTCGTCTTGAACCCCGACGGTCGCTTGGTAGGTTCCCGGTTGTGTGTAGACGTGCTGTCCGGAAGCTGACCTCGCAGACTGGTTGACCAGCAGTTCTTGCTGCCCCGTTCCATCGCCCCAGGCGATAGCCGCGACGTGGGTATCGCCCGCTCCCGGGTCATTGAAGTCGGTGGAAAATTGTAGTGGCGTGTTGGCCTGAACGGTTATCGTTTCGAGGGCCGGAATCGTAGGGGCGACATTGGTGACGGTGACTTGGAAAGGTCGAGTCGCTGTGTCGCTACCATTTTGGACGGTGATCGAAGCTGTGAATGTGCCGTTGTCGGCGTAGACGTTGGTATCGGTCACCTGCCCGTTGGTTGTGCGAGAACGCAGCTCCCATCCAACATCGGCCAGTGCAGCGAAGTCGAGTTCGGTTACCAGCTTTCGTCTGCCCGTCGTCACGTCGGGGTCAAAGGAGACTTCGGCGCCGTTGTCTCTTAGGTTTGCCTGCCAATGCGAATTGTCCGAATCGAGTGGCGGCGAACCGGTTCCGTCGTAGGCTTGTGTGGCATTGATTCCTGTGAATCTTCCGTTGTTTACCCAGCGGCTAAAAGATTCGACGCCCGACGTGAATCCCAAGATATGGCCCAGCTCATGAACGACAACCGACAACATATCGTTCTCGTTGTTGCTGAATCCCTCGGTGCTCAGTCCATCGTGCCAGGTCTTCAGGTTATCGAATGAAATCGCGCCGCCCCAGGGAGCAAAATCGGATTCGGGTACGCCCGCTTGACCACGACTGATGGCAAAATCAAAGAATGGTAGCGTGCCGTTTCCGCCGCCCGAACCGGCATTGGCGAGACTGTCGCCTGGCAAATCACGGCTTCCGATAAAGATCACGATCTCGTTGGCGGCGACGGAGAAGTTGGGGATCGAGGTGGCGACGCCAGTCGTCGGATTAAGAAACGTTGCATTGAATCGGTTGCTGCCGGAAGGTGCGAATCCGCTAAATGCATCATTAAAGCGGCCAACGACGAGTTCCGCGCCAACTTCGAGTACTTCTCGTCGGGCCGCTGTAAAGAATCCGCTGTCGTCATACGAATAGTCGTAACGAACCCTCAAATTGCCATTCGAACCACTCGGTTGGCTGCTAAACGTACCGCCCTGTGGCGAGTCGCCCGGCTGCCATGTGATGCTGGCCGCATAGCTTCCGCCCGGAGTCGAATCGACGAAGTCGGCATCGACCCGAACGGGCGATCCTTCCGCCACCGTCAAGTTTGAAATCGAATCCAGAATCACAGCCAGCATCCGCCGTGATTCGAGTGGTTCGATATGCAAGTGACGGGGTTTCATCGTGACCTAATCGGCTCAAGAACGAGCCATTTTGCGGGGCAGTATCGTGGAAAGCGCGAACCCTTATTCTACCCTCAATCGCGAATAGTTCGAATGATTTACCATCTACGTAGGGAACCTAACAACAGTTCAAAATGTCCGTTTGGAGCGGTAGTGCGTTCTATCGGTGAGCGATCACCTTTGCGAATCGGAAAGAGAACCGAAAGAGAAAGAAATCATGCCCACCTTCAAAGTAATGAAACTCACAGAAGCCGGTTGGGAAGGTGACGTATCGACTGCGACGGTTTCAACCTCTGGTGGTGAACAGACTTGGGTTGCCTGCGGATGTCGGGGCTGTTTACGGGACGGACAGAATTTGATTTGGGGGAAGTGGCGACGTCTGAATGGACGAGGTTGGTGTTTTGAGCCACAGCACAAGAGCCAGCGACCGCCCGAGAATGGGCTTTTAGAATGCTTCGATGACTATTGGGGCGAACGCCTTCAATGGGTCGTCGATCGGTCGCTTGGTTGGACCAAAGCGGCTTGGACGGGTGAAGGAGATCACGACCACTGCATCATCTGTTGGCAGAAAATCGGGATGTGTGGCGAGCGTTTTTACTACGACTGTGGCACGAAGGATCGCAGCTGTGTTGGTTGCTACGAAAAGCACATCAGCTGCGGTGATATTTCGTTTGTCCCAGGGCGATGAGCCATCGGCGTTCGATGGACTCGACGGGCCGCGACGGTTGCCTTGCGTCTTGCCAGCCTCCACGCCCCCGAATACCTCCACTGCCCCTGCTGCCAATGCCCGCCTGCAGTGACCTACGCTTGTTCCTGTTCGCCTTCGACAGCACGCGTTAGGTTCTTCTTGATCGCCTTTTCGACTTTGTCTTTGAACATCATCGCCGCGAAGGGCAGATCGACGGCGACTTCGATCTGTTTGTCGTCGACTTCGACATTGCCTTTGATTTTGAAAGTCAGGCTGGTGAAGCTGAAGTCGGCCTTGCGACCTTCCCATTCCAGTTCGAGGTCGTCCCCTTGGAAATCGTCCACCATTTTTTCAATGTACGGTTCGGCCCGCTTGACGATTTCATCAGCGTCTTCGGTGTGCGGTACGGCTACTGTGACTTTTGGCATCGTCAAATTCCTCGACGCTTTATTCGCTGTTTTCGTAAGGGAAAGAGCGGGCGACTCGATTCGAACCGGCGACAGCTGCTTGGGAAGCTGCCACTCCACACTCTACTCAACGGAGTTTCGCCGACCATCAGTTTGCGCCATGAACAAATTCATTGTCGCGGACTGCCGATCGCGGGTAAACACTCGACTCAATTCTCGCTTATCGGCTGTTAGTGACCACGATCGCCACGTTAGTCGCCGTTAGCAGGCGGAAGTTAGGCGGTCGCCAGTTCCTGGCGGCGTTCCGCGATCAACGCCAACAGGGCGTTTTGCGGTTCGGCGAACTTGCGGATGCCTTCTTCCATCAGGACTTTTTCTAAGTCCTGGAAATCGACTATTTCATCAATTTCGGCCAAGATCTCGTCCGCTGGGAAGACATCCACCTGCCGGTCGAACGTTTGTCCGCTGGCATCGGACAGGCTGTTGGTTTTCGGCGGATTCGTCTCGATATCGCTGCCAGCAAACGCCGCAACATACTTCCAAGGGTCGAGATTCGGGTCTTTGGTGCCGGTGCTGGCAAAGATGATCTCTTGTTGAAGCGGCGTCGCGTGCTTCGCCCAGAATTCTTGGTTTGCTTGCCAAATGCGTTTGGCGTTCACGATACCGACTTGCCCCTGAGCCGCATCGGACAGGCTGCTGGCATGTGTTTGCGTATAAACGTCCAGTCGTGAAACGAAAATGCTGAAAACGCTTTTGAATTCGTTCAATGAGTCCCGCATTTGGGCCCCGGCCCAGACAGCGTCGCGCGCTTGCTCGTATTGATCCATACTGAAGATCAGGGTCACGTTGAGTGTGACTCCGGCTGCTGTCAGAGCGGTCGCTGCCTCGATTCCGGCCGGCGTCGCCGGAATCTTGATCATTCGATTCTTGTGTCCCGTCGACCATTGCTTGCCGAGGCTGACATATTGTGAGACACGTTCCGCATGCGGCAGATTGAGCTGCGGATCTTCGATCAGCGGATTCAGTTCAAAGCTGACGTAACCGTCATTCCCTTGCGTCGATTCCCAGATCGGAAGAAACACCGCTTGGGCGTCGGCCACCAATTGATCGGCCAGGGCCCAGGCAATCGACTCGTCGTCACTGCCTGCCTGCATCAATTGGACCATTTGCGCATCGAATCGTCCCGTCTTGATCAGGTCGGAAATAATGGCCGGATTGGAAGTGGCGCCGGTGGCTCCTGCCGCGAAGTTCTCTTGCACGAGTTGTGGGTCGACCGAATCGAGCCACAATTTGGTTCCGCTCGCTATCAATGACTTCAGTGCGCTCATCGTGTTCCTTCCAGTGTGGCTAACAAATTGATGATCAAGTTTGCGGGCGGCTACTGCCCCACGGACGGCCCCGAAAGCCGCCGCGGCCGAACCGCAAAGTTTACCTCTTCCCCGGGTCTAATCGGCAATCAAGTTTACCGCATGGTAACAATTCGCAAACTGGCAAAGCTGTACTGCTTGTAGCGATGTTCCGCAATTTCTGGATTCTTCGGGATATTCCTGTTCTGCCGCTTTGCCAATTGTCGAAACACCAGGTGAGTCAGATACACAACTCGTGTGCCGCTAGCGGCCCACCGGCCGATGCCTTTGCGACTGCGAGGGAGAATAACGTGAAAATGATGCAACAAATGAGATTCACTTGGCTGAGCACAACGGTGCTTGTCTGTTCGATCATCAGCATCACGGCGCCAGCGTCGTACGCACAGCGTGGGAAACGGACTTTCCGGCGGGCTCAGTTCGAGCAAGCCATCCCGTCCGTGGATGTCCCCTCGCCTGCGAACGAAGGCAGTTTGATGCCGTCGATCAATGATGTGATTCCGCCCTCGCTCGATGGTTCGAGTTCTCGTATCACACCCGAGATCCCGCTGCACGAACAGCAATATGTGGATCCGCAACCGGTGATTGAGCAATACCAAGAGCCATCGATCCAACCTTATCACGACCAAGTCCAAGAACCGTATCCGATCGAAAACTACTCGGGCGACCAAGGTTTTGGCTACCAAGATGACGGTCCGGCACCGGTCTACTCGACGGGTACATGGTACCGCCGAGGAGAGTGGTACTTCGGTTCGGAAGTTTTGTTCATGACACGCACCGATCCACGCGACACGATTCCCATCGTCGATCCTGACCTTTCGAACAATACAACTTTCGATGCCCTCTCAGTTGAAGGGTTAGTGACACACAATTTTCACCCAGGTACTCGGTTAACGTTGGGGCGATTCTTGGGTCGCGACGTAGCCGGCCGAGACCACATGCTGGAATTCGAATTTACTGGTCTCTTCGAGTGGAATGACGCGAGGACAATCGATTCGGGCGCTAATGCGGGCAACGTTGGCGTGCCAAGCAACCCCACTGGCGTGCAATCGTTAGGGATTTTCGGGTTCGTCGTACCCGAGCTCGCACCGTTTTTCAATGCTGATTCGATACGAGTCGACTTTGATGCGGACTTCAATCAGGGGGTGCTCAATTTTAAGATCGCCAGTCGTCCCGGGCGGGACCAGCTGGCCATGCAACCTGACGGTCGTTGGGTACGTCATGGGGCGGTGAGCCAAATGCGAACTCTCTTTGGTGGACTTCGATACGCTTCGTTCAACGAGACATTTTCGATGATAAGTAATTCGGAAATTAACGGTGTTTCAGACGGTTCGCGCGGACTGTATTCGGTGCTGACAAACAATGACATGTTTGGTCTGCATATCGGTGGTGAGACCGTGGAAAAATATGACGAATGGAGCTGGGGGCTTCGCGGTAGCGTCGGTGGCATGGCGAACTTCGCACAGCGTCGTAGCACCGCGCGTTCGACCACACGAGATGCAGCTGGAGTGGCTACAGTGAACGAGCTCTCTGAAGATTTGCAAGACGAAAAGTTCGCCTTCGTTGCTGACGCCGGCATCTTTGGAACCTATCAGCTGCGTCCCAACTTACATTTTAAGCTGGGCTACAATTTGTCTTACTTCTCAGGCCTAGGATTGGCGGCTGAAAACCTTGGGTTCAACAGCGGCTTCGCCGAGTTCAATATTAACGGGTCCACCCTGATTCACGGTGGAAGTGTTGGCTTTGAAACAACTTGGTAGGGATCGATCGACCAGCAGGTTCTGAATGTCAATGAACAGCTCAACCTCGCCCCGCGCGAGGTTGGCTTATAGATGGGGGCAGCGGAGTTGCTTGTGAAATCGAGTCGACTCTGACGGTTAGCTGGTTAATTCGGTCAAAACGCGACAGAATCAACGGTTAACGGGCTCTAGAAGCGAACGAAGTTCTCGGGCATTACGAATAACCATGGACGGAAGGTGAACACCTAGGTAGGCTGGCCCGTTGGATTCTCGGAAAAAGTCTTCTTGCTATGTCAATCACGCCCACAAATAAGCGACCGTTTTTCGAACGACATGCACTGCTCGTGTTGATGCTGGTGGTGTTCTTTGTCCCCTTCGGTTTGCGGGGCGCACGGATGGCCGTGCGTGGCATGCGCAACGATGTCAAGGATTGGCTGCCGGACCGTTTTGAAGAAACGAAAGAACTGGCCAAGTTCCGCGAACTGTTCGGTGGCGAAGGCTTTGTAGCGGTCAGCTGGGATGGCTGCACCGGAAAGTCTGACGACTCCCGCTTTCGTCTATTCGTCGACAAGTTCTTTCGCGAGACGCCTCCCTCTCAGCAGGCGGCCGCTGCGGCGAAGCCGGCTGTCTCTTATGTCAATGAAGAGCTGGGGATTTATTCTCGTCAGCTGCTTGAGAAAGCGATCGATCCCGGCTTCATCGGGAATCGACTGGGCCTTTATGTCACCGGCAAGACGCACGACAACTGGGGTGGGCTCAATGAGAAATGGATGCGGGGTGATGGCGAGGTTTGGTTCTACATCCTGCCCAACGGTGAAATCTACAAATGGCTAGGGCGAGATACGCCACTGGCAGCTGCCGGTCGCTTGCTGCGGGAAGCGATGGGTAAAGAAAATCCGCTCGAAGGCGAGCTGATGGCAAGCCTCAAGGAAGAGGATGCCGCC
Organism: uncultured Pirellulaceae bacterium; assembly: GCA_964480915.1. Taxonomy (GTDB): domain Bacteria; phylum Planctomycetota; class Planctomycetia; order Pirellulales; family Pirellulaceae; genus CAWGCE01. The sequence continues at coordinate 8,611 of CAYZRS010000087.1, forward strand.
TGGTTCCACGAGGATATTCGCCGCCTGGAGGCCGACCTGATCAAGACGGTCGTGACTGGCCCGGCGCTACTGAGCGATTTAACGCGGCCAGGCGGGGCGCTGGATGGCGATCCCGACGCGGCGCTCAAGCGACTCAACGGTTGGCTTTACGGACCAGACGGTGAGCAAGCCTGTATCTTTGTGACTCTGACCGAACGTGGTCGAACGAACTTACATCGTATCGTGGGGCGCGGCATCTTGGGCCGGCCGCGCGGCAAAGTCCTGGAAGTCGGTGCCGAATCTGGATTGCACGCGCCGCCGCGACCTTCCCTATTACCACCGCCTTTCAATAGTTGGGTCGACAGCAAAATCGTCGCTGCGGGTCCGGTCATGCGGATGGGCGGGCCGGTCTGTGATAACGTCGCGATTGACGAAGAGGGCCAAATCACGCTGGTACGTTTGGTCGGCCTGTCATGCTGCATCGGACTGCTCGTTTCGTGGCTCAGTTTTCGCAGTCTACCGGTCGTCTTCATGCTGGGTTTTGTGGGCGTCGTAGCCGCATGTCTTAGTATCGCGTTCGTCTGGTGGGGCGGCAGTCGGATGGACGCCGTGCTCATGTCGATGCCGTCGTTGGTCTACGTGTTGGGCCTTTCCGGCGCCGTACACATCGTCAACTACTACCGAGATACGGTCGAGAAAGAGGGCTTTCCCGGTCGGCCAGATAAAGCGATGGCTTACGGTTGGAAGCCGTGTACCTTGGCCGCCTTTACAACCGCGTTGGGCCTGATTTCTTTGGCGACCAGCGACATCGTACCGATTCGCAAGTTCGGCATCTTCGCGGCGGTGGGCGTCGTGCTTTCGCTGACGCTGCTATTCACCTTTTTGCCGGCTGCTCTCACCTTATGGCCACCCAAAAAATTCATTCGCGAATCGAATCCTGACGGGACAAAACCGAAATACCTTGCCGATTACGCTGGCGATTTTTGGAATTCGGTAGGCGAGTTCGTCATTGGACGCAGCGGGCTAGTGACGCTGGCTTCGGTTTTGGTCCTTGCGACTGCGGCTTGGGGTCTGCCGCGGATGAAGACATCCGTGAAGATCTTGAACCTGTTCGAAGAAGACAACAAGCTGATTCAGGACTACGCTTGGCTGGAGGAAAATCTGGGCAAGCTTGTGCCGGTCGAGTTGTTGGTGCGAGTCGACCCCGATTCGATGGTCAGCCACGAGTTGGACAAAGAGGCCACCGCCGATTCGACGAATGTCAGCGCGAACGAGAAGTTTCGTTTGAATTTCCTCGAGCGGATGGAAATCACCGAACATGTTCGCCGTTCCATCGATGCGCATTTCGGTGAAAAGGCGAGCGGCATTACTGGCCAGGCGATGCTGGCCGCTTCATTTGTTCCACCGCTTCCGGCGGCTGGCGGAAGCACTCGACAGACGACCATGCGAGGCGCCTTTAGCCGACGACTGGCGACCTACCGTGACGACATGTTGCGATCGGATTATTTTCGACTGGACGAAGAAGATCAGGCCGAACTGTGGCGGATTTCGCTGCGGCTGTCGGCGCTCAAAGATGTCGATTACGGCATGTTCGTTTCCGAGCTAAAACGAGCTGTCGAACCGGTCATGTCGGCCTACAAGTATCGCGATGTCGTGCTCAAGGAGATCGACCAATCACGCGAAGGTGGATTCCGTGGGGCCCGCGCCTTGATGCTGGGCGTTCCGTTTGGCAAATCGGGATTCGCGGGGACACCCACAGCCGAAGCGTTGGCGCAAGCCAAAATGCCGCAGACCGATTCGGTAGCGACGGCGGTGATGGCTCAAAGGCTGACGTTCAGCAGCACGTTGGCCTCGTTACTGAAGAGTGCGGCGCTCAATTACCGCGACTGGCATGATCCGCGATTTGAGCTGCCAGTGAATTGGCAAGAACAGGCCAAGGACTACGACTGTGTCTTGGTGTTCGCCAACGATGCCCGCTATAACCTCGATCAAATCAAAGCGGCCGGCGTTCCCGTCATTGATGTTCGTGACCATCTCTATGATGCCAGCACAGGTCAGCAGACGGCTGCCCAGTTGGGCTCGGCCGTTGGCACGACCTACACCGGCCTGGTGCCGATCGTCTACAAAGCTCAGCGCACTCTCCTACAAAGCCTCATCGAAAGCACCGGCTGGGCGTTTGTGGCCATTAGCATCGTCATGATGGTCGTCCTGCGCAACCCGATCGCCGGGCTCGTGTCGATGCTGCCCAACATTTTCCCCGTGGTTGTCGTATTTGGCTTGATGTCTTGGTCAGCCACGATGGTCGATATCGGGACGATGATGACTGCCAGCGTCGCGATGGGTGTTGCGGTCGATGACACCATCCATTTCTTGACCTGGTTTCGCCGTGGTATTGCGGACGGCTTGGAACGTAACGACGCCATTCGTCTTGCGTACGACCGTTGCGCCATCGCGATGACGCAAACGACACTGATCGCCGGTCTAGGATTATTTGTCTTTGCACTTAGTAGCTTTACTCCGACTCGTCGTTTCGGCACGCTGATGTTGGCGCTGCTGGTGACCGCTTTGGTCGGAGATTTGATTTTCTTACCAGCGCTGTTAGCCGGTCCGTTTGGGCGACTGTTTGCTGGCCGCAAAGGAAATAGCAACAACGGTGATGAACCGGGGCCATCTTCCGATGGCGATTCTGACCCGCTGCTTGAATCGGAGCCGGAGACCGAAACGGCTGTTTCGTTGGGCGACAATGGGCCGACTGCGGAGCCATTGATCGAACGGACCGAACCGACAATTCGGGGTAGGTTGCCAGGCAAGCCGCATTCGGCGAAGCAGCGTGCGCCATTAAGCCGCCGCGACGGTTCGCGCACCAAATGGCATCTATAGTGTCGTAGCTCAAGGCTGCCGCTTCTCTTAGGAGTCGAGTCCTGTGGGTGAGTCCTCAAAACGCTTGCCAGGGCTGGTCCTGTTAGGGCTCTTGTTTGCGGGAATGGGCGGCCTGTTTTGTTACCTGATGGTCGTCGACTACGTACAGACATTACGGACCTATGGTTGGCAGTCAGTGCCCGTCGTCTTTGAAAAGCTGGAGGTGAAGTACCCAGCACGAGCGCCCGGCGCGACCAGCCACGATCCATTTGAACTGACCGGTCGGTTCCGATACGAATGGGAAGGTCGGGAGTATCGTTCGGATACATTGGCTCGCAAACCGATCGCATCGGGTTCGATGCAGGAATTGGCGCTGCGCCGACGAGCCATGATTCGGAACGAAGTGGATCGAGCGTTTGTCAATCAGGCGGACCCGTCCGAAGCGATCGTCGAGCGAGAATCGCTGTGGTCGATCTTGTTTCTCGCCTTGCCTTTGCTATTCCTTTTCATCGGGTTGGCCTGCATCGTTGGCGGCCTTGGCTGGTCGCTGCCGAAAGTGACGCGACCCAAGAAACGCAAGTATGGAATTAGCAAATCCAAACTGTCTGTACCGCAATTGTGGGGCGGTTGTCTGTTTCTCTTGTTGGGCTGCGGTATGCTGCTGCCGATGGCGATTTTCCCGTGGGTCTCTCGCGAGCGAGCCAAAGGTTGGGTGAAGACTCCTTGTGAAATCGTTTGGGGACGAGTCAAAACGCACGACAGTGATGATGGCGATACCTACTCGGTCGATATCTTGTTTCGATACGAGGTGGAAGGGAAGACTCACCTCTCCAATGAGTACTCATTTGTGAAGGGCTCTTCAAGCGGTTACAAATCGAAGCGGGCGATCGTCAAGCAGTATCCGAGCGGTTTGCAGACGAGTTGCTTTGTTGATCCACGTTTGCCCGAACGAGCGGTGTTGGTGATGCACCTTGCCAGCCTCGGATACTGGTGGCTGCTGCCTGCTGGATTCGCGCTGTTGGGTGCAGGCATGTCGGTGACAGGAATCTTCCATCGGGTGAACGACTCGGTCGACAGCCACAGCTAACGCCCTACGTTTAGGGCGGGCCCAATCCACTTAGGGTGTCCCGGCCAACGCAAAGAGCAGCCCAAGCAAAAGCACCGTCAGCACCACGGCAATGATCGTCCCATTCAGCCATCTCTTTTCCAGTCGCGTTTCCCGTTTTGCCAAACGTTCTTCTTCAGCGGCTAGGAATTCGATACTCTGTCTGCGGTCGAGTTTGAATTTGGCTTGGCATTGCGGACACATCGCAAACTTTCCCAACATTTCTGGGGTTGTTTCGAGCGCGTGTCCATTGGGACACGGGATGTGAAATAGTTCGGGCGGTCGTTCGACAGGAAAAGGGCTCGCGGCGATTGAGTTCTGGCCGGCGTTCCAGCGAGCGGCCCGATATTCGTCCTCTTTGCCTTCGATCTTAATGGCCGGGGCTTGGCGAACGGGAGCCGGTGGGACGACCATTTTGACGCCACACTGCGGACACATGCACGAGCGGCCTTCGTGAAAAGGTTCCGCCTCCAAAACGTGACCTCGCGGGCATGTAAATTCGAATGCCATGATTTCAGTTTAGCATCTGGGCCGTTTTGTGTTGAACGTCGGGTGATTCTGTCGAGTTTCGCCTGGCCCATTGCTTGGTGCGATCCGGCGGACATCGCCGATTATCTACCGCAGCCAGTGGGGGAGTGATACACTACGTTGCTTGAAAGTGAGTCTTCCTCAAAGCATTCGCGAGGTAAGATTGAACTCACGTTCCACAGACAACGAAGCCGAACGATGAACGAATCCAACCGACCAGAATCCGCAGATAAACCTCACGACGCCGAGCCAGAAGCGAAGCCCGCTTTGAGGATCAAAATTGGCTCACAGCGCGACCCTGCGCCGGAAGTGAAGGTGGAACCCGAAATCGACGAACAAGAGTCGAAACACGCGCCGACCGTTGCGGAAGACGGTACGACCAAATTTCCACCGCCGCGAGTCGATCGAATTTCGGACGATCTCCAACAGGAGATTGACGCAGCGCTGGGCGGCGCATCCATCGATGCACTGCTTGCTGGCGAAACAGGTAGCGCCGCAAGTACCGAGCCGGAAGTCGACAAGCTCTACAAAGCGACAGTGGTCAAGATTCATCGCGAGGATTGCTTCTTTGCTCTACCAGGTTCGTATGAAGCCTTCGCTTCGCTGAAACAATTCAAAGAAGTGCCCAATGTGGGTGACGAAATCGAGGTCAAAGTCGTGCGCTTCAACGCAGACGATGGCCTGTACGAAGTGGGCATCCCCGGCGCATCGGTAAGTATCGGTGACTGGTCTGACATCGAAGAGGGGATGACGGTCGAGGCGCGCATCACAGGCCACAACACGGGAGGGCTCGAATGTGAGGTGAACAACATTCGCGGCTTCATTCCGATGAGCCAGATTTCGATTTATCGCGTCGAAGATCCGGAGCAGTTTGTCAACGAGAAGATGACCTGTGTCGTGACTGAAGCGAAACCAGAGAAGAAGAATTTGGTGCTCAGTCGTCGCGCTGTGCTCGAGCGTGAAAAAGAGGCGATGAAAGAACAAACGATGGAAGCGCTGGCCGTTGGCCAAGAGCGTGAAGGGGTCATCAGCAGCATCAAGGATTTCGGTGCCTTCGTCGATCTGGGTGGCGTTGATGGATTGATCCATATCAGTCAGTTGAGTTGGGATCGAGTCAATCATCCGAGCGAAGTGGTGGAAGTCGGTCAGAAGGTCAAGGTGAAGATCGAGAAGATCGATAGCTCGAACGGTCGGATTGGACTCTCGTTCCGTGACATGGTCGACCATCCCTGGAAGAAGGTCGAACAAGATTTCAGCGTTGGAGCGATCGTCAAGGGAACCGTTTCCAAAATCATGGACTTCGGGGCCTTTGTCCGTTTGGAAGCGGGCATTGAAGGCTTGGTCCATATCTCAGAAGTTGCCCACCACCGCGTCGTGAACATTTCCACGTTCGTCAAAGAGGGGCAGGAAGTTGAGGTCAAAGTCCTTTCGATTGATCCGGACGCTCAACGCATGAGCCTGTCCATGAAGGCGGTGCAACAAGCGCCCGCATCGGCGGCCGATAAAAAGAAAGCGGCAGAAGAGGACGAACCGCTGCGAGAAAAAGCGACCAAAGGTCACGAAGGACCGTTGAAAGGTGGCACCAATCGCCCGACCGGTGGTGAGAGTGTGGGGCTGAATTGGTAGCTTGGTGCTCAGCAAGGCCTAACGGGCACGCCAGAGGACCGCGTCGCTGATCCCCAGCTTCGATTGAACTTCAGCAATCTCTTTTTTGAATCGCTTGGCGTCGAGCGGGTAGCCAGCGGTCGGTTTCAGTTCGCTCAGGTGGCCACACCAAAATGTGTTGAAGGCTCGCATGGCGACTTCCCGCAGATATTTGGAAAACATCGATGCGAGCGCCGAAGGTAAATGGCGATCCCCTTTGGCAGTGAAGCGGAATTCGAGCTGCCGATCCTGGGGCCCGGTTTGGTAACGGCTCTCGGCACGCCCCTCGTTCTTCACCAGCATCAAGTGCTCGGGAAACCAGTCCTGCAGAAGAGCTCCATAGTGATTGCGGCCGCCGTGCTTGTCGCAGCGGACGAGGACTGGGCCCGATAGTTGAGGCAGCAGCCGCGACACCAGATCGAGTGTGACATGCGATAGGGCATTGCTTTTGTTGCCACATTTTTCGAGCAGCCCATTGAAGCGGTCGGCGCAGATGATGCTCGAACGGACTTGGTGCAAGCGAACCCGACAACGGCCCAACTCGTCCGTCATTCGTTCGGCTGCCGCAGCGACATCGGCCCCATTGGCGTCGATCGGGATGAGCTCATCAAACTGCTCGTACCAAGGCAGCTTTTGTGGAGGGGCGTCGCCATCCGGATCGATGGCTTGCAGCAGTTGTTGCCAGGTCTTGGGGATGGTGCCGTGAACCGAGGCGAGCGCCGCTAGGACGCCTCGTTCCAGATTCGCCAGTCCGCCGCGAGGCTTGTACAGCTCTTTCGAATCGCCCATCCACACGCGCTCGTCGTTGGCGGGTGCCGATTTCGATTTGGGCGACTCGTTCGCAATGCACTTTTTCAGCGTGCGAAACAGATCACGCCGCAGCAGCCCGTCGGGCACTTCCCAGACGGTCGCGGAAACCACGAGCGGCCCCAAATTCGGACCGTAGCCCGCTTCGTCCGTGCCGATTAAGAATGCCATCCGTGGACACCAAGTGCGAGTCAGGTTTTCCGTTAAGAGCCAAGAAGATCCAATCCTAAGAATATGGTCGCCATGAAACCAGTCCCCGGTAATGGTTTGAAGATTGGCATTGCCCAGCAGGTTGCTGGACGACAATGAGTCAGCCGTAGGCAATCCAACTAGTGAGCGGCGGCAGCGCGTTCTCCGAAAGGGTTCAACATCAGCAGTCCGAGCTCATGCCAATCGGGCTCGGCGCTGCTTGTTGGTGGCCAAGCTTGCCAGCCCCAGCCGGGAACCGTGCGGACGGCTCCGCCAAGCCAGGCCGTTTTCAGTTTCGTCGCATTCAGGACCAATTCTTGCAAAGGGATCGCCGCTTCGACCGTCCAAAATTGTTCGTTCAAGCTGGCGGCCACGAACCAGGTTGGGTTCCACGCCACATCGCCAGACTCGGAATCGATTGCCCAACCGCGACTGTCGAATCCGAGTCGCCAGCCGGTCGAGTAATCGCGATTCACGTCGAAGTAGAAATCGACTCGGTCCAAATCTCCAGGCATCGTGTCACGTGGCCGGTCTTGTCGTGTCGGGTCCGGATAGTTGATCTCACTCAACCGCTGACATTTGGCCGCCAAATAGAGAAAGCGATCATCGCGGGCGATCCAAAGCTGGGTTTGAAGTGGATGTTCGAGCTGTTTCAATTTGCCGAGTGACTGGGAAACGCTGTCTGACCAAAGCGGTTCATCCAACATGCCGTCGATCGTCGGACGGCTACCAAGGCGACAATTCCAGATCGGCTTCGGTGACTTGCGAGACGAATCTTGGAGCCACACTTCCGCCGCAGCGGAGAGGCGTAGCGGCTGTGTCGGTGCTGATTGCTTCAGACGATTCAGCAGGGAGGCAGATTGATCCGCAGGACGTGTGCTGGCCAGCGCGAATTGAAATTCGGGCCGTCCTCGCTGATCGGATGGGAACTCGGAGTGCCATTGTTCTGCGGTGCGATTCGTTAGGTTCTCAACAACATGAGTTGCCTGGATGACCGGTTCGTTGGAGAGACTGTTCGTGTTATTGATTTCGAACGACTCGCCTCGTCGATTGCGCACTTGTGCTTCTTCACTGCAGGCAAGCGTGAACAATTGCCGAAGTGCTTCCTTAGCGGCCGGGTGCTGTGGGTACTGTTGGCGGAGCGCGCTGAGCGTCTGCTTGCCATTGTTGGTATCGCCATGGGCGAGGAAACGATTGGCCACGTTTAACATCAGCCGGGCGGCGGACGCTGCAGGCAACTGGGCGATCAGCTGCAGGGACCGTGCCGCGTCGTGGTCTGAGTTGGCGCGTTCTAGTAGGGCGCGTGTGTTTTCTCGCTGCTGAGCTTGCTTGGCCAAGCCATCGATCGAACCGGTGAGGGGTCGCGTGGAAGCGGCCCGTTTCGCTGCCGTTTTCGCGGCGAATAGCACGCCCAGATCGCCACGGGCCGGAGCGCCCATGACCGACTTGAGATACACCGGAGCGGCCGCATGGGGTGGCGGTTCGAGGAGTGCGGCCGCGTTCGTGGCCAGTTCGCCAATCGAGCTGCCGAGTGGCAATGAGAGACGAGAGGGCAGCAGGCGAGCGGACGTGCTGGCTCCGGTTGGTGCCGAGGTCGTGGCGGTGATGATGTGTCGCACCTGCCATGGAGGAAGGAGCCCTGGTGGGCCGTCTTGTGTGTCCGGCTGAGCGGCTGCTGTCTTGGCGGCGATCGTCGCTTCGACCAGCAGTCGGTTCAAGTGGGGTTGTTTGTCGTCTGAATTGAGCACGATCAGATCGGGCCGCCATTGACGAATCGCTGTTGTTAGCCGTTGCGTCAGTCGATTTGTCCCCGACTGGGACAAATCGAGCGGTCTTTGGTAGAGCGCCCAGCCCGCTTCGATCGCATGCCGATTCGGCTGCACGATGTTGTCGGCAACCGGGAATTCGGTCCAGCGATCGGCGCCGCTGGCACCTAGCGACAAGGCAGCTTCCGAGAGCCGGATGGCCGGATCGACAACGTAGGATTGCGGAACGGCCGTGTCGGTGGCTCCTGCAACAACAATCGCGTGCGAGCGGACCGGATGCTCGGACGAAAGGTGAGCCATCACCGTCCACGGGAATTGTTGGCTTGAGCCACTGACAACCAAGGCACCGATGCGTCGCTGCTCGCCGTGTTGAACTTCCCAACTCTGGCCGCCGTCGCTGGTTGCCAAGATGAGCCCCAACGCGCCAACCGCCCAACCGTGTTCCGCATCGACAAAATACAAGTCATGAATCGGCAGCGCCTGGCCGGTTGGCATTGCTGACCAGGTGCGTCCCGCATTGTCGGATCGCCAAACGATATTGCCTGGCGCTCCGGCAAGCCAGATCCGTTTTCCGACTGCCGTGATCGTTTGGAAGTCGAATCGCGCTTTACTGCCGGGCAACGCTGCGCTCGCATCGAGCCAGCGATCGTCGACGAGTGCTAACAATGTGCCTTCGTCACCAGCGACCATGGCGAGTCCGTTGTCCAACCAGCAACCGCAACGCAAATGATGCTGCAAGTCGGCGGTCCCAACGCCTTGCCGCGGAGATTGAGGCGACAGTTGCCCGATCGCTTGGTGACGTCCGATGAGCAGTAATTCACCGCTAAGGTTCGTTTCGCACGCGATCCAGTCTTCGTCAGTTGGCACCGGCAGCGGATGCCAGCCGCGGCCTCCATCGCGCGTGTGGAAGACACCGGATGGGAAGAGCGGCCATCTCGACCCGACGACGACAGCGTGCCGATCATCGTGCAGCGATAGGTCGTGTACGTATGAAAGTGCGGCTCGCTTCATCGGCTGCCAAGTCTGCCCTGCGTCTTCTGTCGTCAAGATGAAGCCGGCACCGTCCATGCTGTAAGGTTCGACCGCACCACCCGCCAGCCAGCCTCGTTCCGCATCGAGGAATGTCACGGCCGTCAATCGCTTGCTCTGCGAACAGGAGCGCAGTTCCCAAGCCTGACCGCCATCCTGAGTGTGCCAAACCGCCCCCCGGTCGCCGACCGCCCAGCCGACGTTCTGATCGACAAAATGGACATGGTTCAGATTCGCATCGCGGCGGAATGGCTCGGGCCAATCATTAGCGAGCCCCGTCGAACTGGCGAGCGCGCAGAGGCAGAGGTAGAGAGAGAGTTGAGTTGGAAATCCGTTAGCCATGGGGAATCACGCTCCGCGTGACGAGGTTTGCGATTTGCGATTTGCGATTTG
>CAYZRS010000088.1:0-17263 GCA_964480915.1 uncultured Pirellulaceae bacterium
AAATCTCAAAAACCTCTGATGCGGAAGCTGTGGGACTCGAACCCACAAGCCGCGTTGGCGGCCAACTGTTTTCAAGACAGTCTCCTCATCCGGCCGGATAACTTCCGTAACGTGTGGTAAAGCTCCGGGGGTAGGAATCGAACCTACGAACTCCTGGTTCAAAGCCAGGCATCACTACCAACAGCGACGACCCCGGATCAGCTGCGGCGGCAGGGATCGAACCTGCGTCTGGACGATTAACAGTCGCCTTCCCGTACCAACACAGGACCCACCGCAAAATTATTAGTCAGGACGACTGGATTCGAACCAGTGATCTCCTGCGTCCGAGGCAGGCGGATTCCCAAGCTTTCCCACGTCCTGAAAAAATGCGTCCAGCCGGAATCGAACCGACACACCCTGCATGGCAAGCAGGGAGGCTACCACTACATCATGGACGCAATGCTCTTCGTTCACCAAGTTGTCAATGAACAGCCCATCGCGTTGCGATGGATGACTTCTTCTTCAGTTCAAGTCGTCCGGCGCCAGATTATTGTCGGCGTCGATTTCGTGCGCTTTCGTCGGCACCGTCGGTTTCCGGATCGGCGGTGATCTGTTTCACATTGCTCAGTGGGACCAGAGGGACTCGAACCCTCACCCCGCCGGTTAAGAGCCGGGGATGCTGCCGCTAACACCTCAGTCCCAGTATTTTTCCCAGCGATCTTCTTCTTCGGACAACATCGGTCCATTGGCGCGGCAGGGATCGAACCTGCGACCTGCGTCTTATAAGGACGCCGCTCTCACCGCTGAGCTACACGCCACTCGCAAAATGGGCGAGTCAGTAGGGTCAGCGAGATTCGAACCCGCACCTGCCTGATAAAAGTCAGGAAGGTTGCCGTTGCACCACGACCCCGAAACTGGCGAAGTGGTGTATGTATCTGTCGTGCCGAGTGCATGTCATAGTTGGTCTCTTTCAGTACCCCGTGAGGGAATCGAACCCGTCAACTGCGGATTGAAAGCCCGCTATCCTGCCTTTAGACCAACGGGGCGTTGGTTTGTTTTTTGTGTTGCTGCGTGGAAGTGGGCCGGGAGGCGCTCGAATCCTCGTCTGCGGTTCTTCAAACCGCCGCTAAACCGTCTCAGCTACCGGCCCCTGCGCCGCCCGTCCACAAAAAAAGCCCGGTGTCGCGCTGACACTGGGCTTGGTGATTCGTATCGCGGTTCAACCAAGTGTCATAAGCGCCGTTCATCGAACGAATAGCCATTACCGCCTTGTCCGTTTGCCGATGGGGCAAACGGCCGGCGTGGGGCCCGTTCTTGGAACTGCTGGCAGCGTATGAGGTTTGGTTTCTGATGCGTCATGATCGGTCTCGGGCCACTCGGCCTCTCTTCGTTTTTGTGAGGTACGAGTATTAGGTCCTTTGAGCCGCCCAATGGTTCGCGGAATTCTGGGAAAATTCTGAGGCCCGCAATATCGAAGACTTAGCAACCCGCAGAATTGCGAATGTGTCCTGCCGAGAAAATCCCAGCGCCAAGCTAGCCGCCCTGCGCAAGGCAACGGGCGGCTAGTGGCTGGGGGGGGACGCTAGGCGAAGGCTCGCAGAGTCGCGAACACTTCATCGATTTCATGGCTCGATTCGTCCACGTCTGACGGCTCTTGTCGGACGGGCGATGACATGTCGAATCGGTCGCGCAATGCCATTCGGTCGCGGTAAAGGTTAGCCTCCGTCCATGGAGTTTCCGCCTCGTTGTCACGGTCAAACGATTCCCATGCGGCAACCTTGTCATCGGTTCTGGTTTCGGTTGGCAGCCGAGTTGGATTAATGAGGCTGCTGGTATCGGAGCTTGTGAACTTATTCGAATTCCAAATGACGAAATCGAGACCGTTGACGAATCCATCGAAATTGAAATCACCGCTGCACCAGGCTGAATTTGCGGTGAATTTGTTATTGTTCCAGACAACGAAATCGCCGCCGTTGACGAACCCGTCCAGGTTTGCGTCACCATAGATGTAAGGTGAAGCGAAACCGTTAAAGGTAGCCGCCGTCGCCAGCCAGACATCGAGGTCATTCTGGTCGATTGCGAAGTCGGAATTCAGATCGAAAGCTAGGTTGCCCCCGCCCGTCGCTAGTTCCATGGTCAGCATGTCAATGTCGTTGCACGTGTAAGCGCCATCAACGTCGAAATCGCCCAGCAGCGCGGACGTGCTAAAATCGACAAAGACGTCGAAGCTACCTTGGGTTGCGTAGCGTTGCGAAAGTACGGAAAGGAAGTAGGTTTCGCCCGGTACGACACCGACGATTCCGACGTTTGCATTCACACCGGCCAAGCCGACCAGGTCTCGAGCCACCTCGTTTCCGGCTGCATCGAAAAGGACCATGCCGGCTTCTAACGCGATGTCCGGATTGACGGTCACGTCCAGGCTGCCGGTTGCATTCGCCGGAGCCGTGAACTGATAGAAATCGGTATCTTCGGGTGTGTCAATAAAATCGAAATCAGAACCATCCCCATTGCCGTCGACCGGGATATTGGTCGGCGTGGTTGAATCGGAGGCAACAATGTTGATTTCAAGCTCGCCCGTCGAGTCGCCCTCTTTGTCCGCCACGACAACGATGTAGCGCTGCCATCCATTGAGTGTGGCGATGATCTGCGAATCGTCGACGGTATCACTTAGGTCGTCGGCAAAAGCAATCATCTGGCCGGTCAACGCGTCGTAAACCGCCGCGACCGGGTCAATCGCATTGCCGAAATCGCCAACGGTGATGGTGTAAGTTCCGCCCCAAAGTGAGTCGCCAGCAAAATAGTAGCTATCGACATCGCCACTGAAATCGAGGAACGCATTGAAGTTTACGGTGTCATTACTTTCACCCGTATTGTGGAATACCGCGAACCCTTCAGCGGCCGTCAATGAACTTGGAACGGGCAACTCAATCAACAAATTGTCAAAATCGAAAAACTCCGCGGTGTTGCTGTTGTTGTTTTCGTTCGATTCCAATTGGCTATCGAAACGATCCACAATCATACCTATCGTGTACGTCCCGTCACTGTTGAAGTTGTCCCAGATCGGGTCGTCGTAGTCGGGTAATGTCACCGTCTCTGTCAAAACGCCCGTCGATGCGCCGGCAGCCAATGAACCGAAGAACTGAATGCCGAGTAGCGAATCGAGGGTGCTAATGTTTTCGTTGCTGCTGAGGAAAAAATCGACCCAGAATCCGCTCGCATCGCCGTCGCCTTGATTGGTCACCGAGTACGTGATGTCGGTCGTCGCTCCAGGAGTCAGCGGCTCGGTCACGACGTTGAATGAACTGCCAGAAAGCTCTGGCGATCGCACGCGGATTTCAGTAATGCGGGTGGACCAAATATCCTCGGCCGAGGCAAATTCCTGGAACGTCCAGAAGGTATTGGGGTCGGACGGATCGACGACCGTGTGCGAGTAATCGCCCCAGCGATTGCGGCCGACACTATCGATTCGCTCGTAGCCGGCGCTACCGAATGCAGAACCGTTGAACGGAGTGGTTTGGAATGTCGTCACGCCGGCCGTGGTGGTGCCCGTGAAGTAACCAGCACTCGGATGCAGTGATGATGACGAATAGCTGAATCCGATGACGACGTCGCCAAAATCGTTGACTGCGATAGATGGGAAGTAGAGATCCAAATCGCCACCCGTGCCGAAAGTCCGGTTCTGGAGGACGTTGCCACCCGTATCGAATTGAAGAAAACGAATCGTTGCGTCACCGGCATCCTCAACACCCTGCACGGCCCAGTACGAATTGTTACGGAAAACAACTTGCGAGCTAAATCGCGAACTGCCCGTATCGATGTCTTGTTTCGAGGTATCGAGTTGATCGGCATCGGGGGGCGACGTCGCTGCGAGCGCTACGTCGGTGAAGACGCTGAAGCTGGCAGCTGTGGGAGGACCGCTCAACGTCGAAAGCCTCACCGTGTTGCTATTGAATTGACTAAAGAAGATGGAAGGTAATCCACCGGTCGGATCGGGATTGTAGACGACGCCTTGAGCCGAAAAACCGGTGATGCTCTCATGGTCTTCAATTAAGGTGCGATCGCTGATGTCCGGAAATGCGTCCAACAGGTCGGCTTTGGACAGTACGAGCGTCGTTCGGGTGGGACTAAACAAGCCGCCGCCCGTCTGGTCGAACATGTTTGCACCGATGTGAATCGAATCGGCGTCGTAGCTCAATTGAGGATAGTCGGCCCAACGTTCACCATTATCGCTATCCGAATCGACCGAAAAGCCAAGCCAGCCATCGAGCGGATTGTTGGTCTGTGAGATCGCAAACAAGAACTCATTGTCGGCCCGCGCGTTGTTGACTGCCACCGCATAAAAACGGCCCGTGCTCATGTCGTAGTCGACTCGAGGATCAAACGTACCACCCGCGCTCAATCCCGAATCGGTCCAGAATTGATTTAGAGAACTGCGGTCCAATTCCGCACCGGTCGCCTTGTCAAAGACGGCATAGGAGCCATTGATCAACTCGACAATGTGACTCGGTCCGACCGCTCCGTGGGTGTCCGGAGGGATGAAGAAGCTTTGCGTGTAATCGGTGCCGGTAAAGTTCAGACCTTGAGCCGAAGCCCTGCCCTGCACGGGGTCAATCACGTCCTTTGGCGAGCTGCCTTCCAGATCGATGTCATTCGGCAACGCAGCAACCGGCTCAAAAATGCTCGGGTATTCCGGTGGTGTCGGCCGCCCCAACTCGGTCGTACTAAGGTCGCCCGTGGGGCCTTCGATCGGTTCCAGTGAGAGGTCGGCGGTTAGCAAAAGTCGTGATTCCAACGACTCGACGGTGAGCTTTGGTCGGCCCGATTGAGGCTTGCCGAGTTGTTTTCGTGAGGATTGTGAGGCATCGCTGAGGCGGGTCGAGGACATGTCTGGCTCCGATAGAAAGCGTGGAATGGACGACAATTCTTGTCGGGAACTCTGCGGATCCAGCAAAAATGCCTCTTCAACGCGCTTCTATCGCGCTGGAACGCACCCCCTGACGGGGTGGGATGTTATGTCTCGGGTTAATCGGTGTCAATTCGCGAAAGAAGTCGGTTCTCTTAAAAAGTAAGGACCGCCAGAACCGAGGGTTGGCGAGAATTTGCCAAGGTGCCTGTGAGTTAACGCTTTGCGTCAGATGAAGCTTCCGAGTCGAAGGCGAATGAATCAAGATGTGAAAATTGTTTCATTCCCCGGCGCTCTTGTCGGAGGTAAGGGAAAACGATCAGGCGTCTCCCTGATCGTCCTGAGCGCTACGAACCAGCCCATGCAACATCCCGTTGAAGACGAACTCATGGAGCGGATAGAGCGCATACCAGTAGGCAAGTCCAAACAAACCAACCGGATCAAAGATCGCTGTTTGGCGAACGGAGCACGTCGAATTGCTGTTGGGTGTGACTTCAAACTCCAACCAAGCACGCCCGGGGACTTTCATCTCTGCGTGTAAACGCAGTAGTCGACCAGGCGTTACTTTCTCGACTCGCCAAAAATCCAAGGCGTCGCCTTCCGCAACTTCGGTCGGGTGGCGGCGTCCACGCCTGACACCAACGCCTCCCACGAGCAGATCGAGAAAGCCACGAATTTTCCACAGCCAGTCACCGTAGTACCAGCCGGTGTCGCCTCCGATTCGTTGGACCGCAGTGAATGCGTCTTTGGCTGGTAGGTCCACCTCAACCGTCCGCGAATCGACCAACCGAGACCCAAACCTCACGCCGCCCCATGACTTGGGGTAGCTGCCAGAAGACAGCGCATCGGACCACCGCGTCGCCGCAAACTCTCTGTCTTCGTTAATGAGTGATCGGGCAACGGCCAGTTCTAAGCAGCGGGGATGGACCGAGTAGAGTTGATGCGCGGGTGATTCGTCGGTGACCAACGTGGGGTTCTTTAAGCTGGCCACCAGTTTTCTACCGACGCGCGCATAGATCGGTGTCACCAATCCTAACCACAGGCTAGAGAGATACGGTGTCAGTAGGGGAACCGGGATCATGTAACGTCGCAGCCCGCGCTGGCGAGCATATTCGTGCATGATCTCGCCGTAGGAAACTTGATCGGGCCCGCCGATTTCGACGATCAATGAGCGGTCGGTGAGCGAAAGATCGATCGACTCGACCAAGTACGCAAGCACGTCCTCGACGGCGATCGGTTGAGCCAGGACCCGAACCCATTTGGGGCAGATCATGACGGGCAATCGTTCCACTAGGCTGCGGATCATCTCGAACGACAGGCTGCCCGAACCGATGACGATGGAGGCCCGAAGTTCGATGACTTCCGCATCGGCGGTTCGCAAGATGTCGCCCGTTTCTTGACGACTGCGAAGGTGCTTGGAAAGTTGCTCGTCACGACAACCGAGTCCGCCGAGATAGATGATGCGACGGACGCCCGCCTGATTGGCCGCGGCAACGAAATTCAGAGCGGCCAGTCGATCGTCTTCTTCGAAATCGGAAGTTGCACCCATCGAGTGCACGAAATAGAACGCCGTATCGACGCCCGTCATCGCTTCCGACAGCGATTCGGCCTGGAGCAGATCGGCTTCTGCGATTTGGATATGCTCGTTTGCTCTCGGCTCCAACGAGGCTGGGCGACGAGTCAGGCAACGTATGGAAAACCCTAGCTGCTCCAACTGATTCAGCAGTCGACCGCCGATGTAACCGGTAGCGCCGGTAAGAAGTATGAGTTGGTTTGTTGCGCGCATGGTTGATCGTTCCCTGGAAACCTTACGTCATGGACCGGCCTGGTGTGAACGAGTTCCGATTTCGATCCGCGAGATGGGTCGTCCCCATGGTTAACCGTAGGGCAGACCCTTCCGTCAACGCAACAAAGAAGGCTCGCTTTTCGCAAGCGAGCCTTCATGAGAGGTGGAACATCTCGGTCGACCTGAGTTGGACGACCGTTCGTTATTGATTCACAAGGTCGAATCGATCGAGGTTCATGACCTTGTTCCAGGCTGCCACGAAGTCGCCGACGAATTTCTCTGGCGAGTCACCGCTGGCGTAGACTTCCGCGATCGCTCGCAGTTGCGAATTCGATCCGAAGACCAAATCGACCGCACTCGCCGTCCATTGGACTTCATCACTTCCGTATTCACGTCCCTCGAAGAAGTGTTCACACTTGGCCGATTTTTCCCATTTTAGGTTGTTGTTTAACAGATTGACGAAAAAGTCGTTCGTGAGTGACTCTTTCTGATTTGTAAACACACCCAGTTGCGACTGGCCAACGTTGGCGTTCAGCACTCGCATACCGCCGACGAGCACCGTCATCTCGGGTGCGGTCAGCGAAAGTAAGTGAGCCCGATCGACGAGCAGTTCTTCTGCGGGGCGGTCGTAGTCGGGACGCAGGTAGTTACGGAACCCGTCCGAGGTGGGCTCCAATACGGCGAACGATTCGACGTCGGTCATCTCTGGCGAGGCATCGGTGCGCCCCGGCGAGAATGGCACGGTGACATCATGTCCGGCCTTCTTCGCTGCTGCTTCCACCGCGGCACAACCGCCCAAGACAATCAGATCGGCGAGCGAAACCTGCTTTCCGCCGCTGTTGAAATCGGACTGAATCTCTGCCAGCTTCGTCAGCACCTTGGCCAGCTCGGCCGGTTGGTTGACTTCCCAGTCTTTTTGCGGTGCGAGCCGAAGGCGAGCACCATTCGCGCCGCCTCGTTTGTCGGTACCACGGAATGTGGCGGCCGACGCCCAAGCCGTCGTGACTAATTGTGAAATCGACAGACCAGCATCCATGACCTTGGTTTTCAGTTCGGCAATTTCTGTCTCGCCAATCAACTCGTGATCGACCGGCGGCACGGGGTCTTGCCACAATTGAGCTTCAGGTACCAATTTTCCCAGACAGCGCGAAACGGGGCCCATGTCGCGGTGGGTTAGCTTGTACCAAGCTTTGGCAAAAGCTTCCGCGAACTCTGCGGGGTTCTCGTGAAACCGTTTCGAAATGGGGCCGTAGATCGGATCTTCACGCAATGAGAGATCGGTGGTGAACATGATCGGTGCGTGAGACTTGGACGCGTCGTGCGCGTCGGGGACGGCATCGGCTGCCGCGCCGCCGGCCGGGATCCACTGCGTCGCACCGGCCGGGCTCTTGGTCTGTTCCCACTCATAGGCAAACAGGTTCTCGAAGTAATTGTTGTCCCACTTCGCCGGTTCGGTCGTCCATGCGCCTTCCAAGCCGCTGCCGATCGTATCGCCCGCATTGCCGCTGCCATAGCTGTTGGTCCAGCCAAAACCCTGCTCTTCCAAGCTGGCTCCTTCCGGTTCGGGGCCCACGTACTTTTCGGGATCGGCGGCACCGTGTGCTTTACCGAATGTATGACCACCGGCAATCAGGGCGACCGTCTCTTCATCATTCATCGCCATGCGGCCGAATGTGTCGCGGATATCGTGAGCGGCTGCCAAGGGATCCGGATTGCCATTAGGGCCTTCCGGATTCACGTATATCAATCCCATCTGCACGGCGCCCAGCGGGCCTTTGAGTTCGCGATCCCCTTCGTAACGTTCGTCACCGAGCCATTCGCTCTCTGGTCCCCAGTTGATGTCACCCTCTGGTTCCCACACGTCTTCACGACCGCCAGCAAAGCCCATCGTCTTGAAACCCATCGTTTCCAAAGCACGATTTCCCGTGAGGATCATCAAGTCGGCCCACGAAAGACTGCGCCCATACTTCTGCTTGATGGGCCAAAGTAGCCGACGCGCCTTGTCGAGATTGACGTTGTCGGGCCAACTGTTGAGTGGCGCGAACCTGAGCGTTCCGGAAGAAGCCCCGCCGCGACCGTCGGCGATGCGGTAGGTTCCCGCACTGTGCCATGCCATGCGAATAAAAAACGGTCCATAGTGACCATAATCGGCCGGCCACCATTCTTGTGACGACGTCATCAGGTCGTCGATATCTTTCTGAACGGCATCGAGGTCGAGGCGTTTGAATTCCTCTGCATAGTTGAAGTCTTCTTCCATCGGATTCGACAGCGAGGAATTCTGGTGCAGCATCTTCAGATTCAACTGATTCGGCCACCAGTCGGCGTTTGAGAGCGCTCCGGCTGCGGTATGCCTGTGCGATGGGTTCAAAACGGGACACTTACTTATGTCGGACATGTGAATTCTCCTAATTCGTCGCCTGCTTTAGCAGCAAGGCTTTATCGGCAAGTTCATTGGTTATTTCGTTGTTCGTAGATCTGAGTTACTGCATCAGATCGAAACGATCCAGGTTCATGACTTTGGTCCAAGCGGTTACGAAATCGTCCACGAACTTCTGTTCTGCATCGTTGCTTGCGTAAACTTCCGCGAGTGCCCGAAGTTGCGAATTGGAACCAAAAACGAGGTCAACCGCTGTGCCGGTCCATTTCAATTCGCCCGACTTACGGTCTTTTCCTTCATACAGGTTTTCGCCGCTGGCCGATTTCTCCCAGATTGTACTCATATCGAGCAGGTTCACGAAGAAGTCATTGGTAAGCTTTCCAGGTCGGTCCGTGAAGACCCCTGCACTCGATTCACCCGCCGTGATGTTCAGGGCCCGCAAGCCGCCGACGAGCACGGTCATTTCGGGTGCCGTTAGGGTGAGCATGTGAGCCCGATCGACCAACAGTTCAGCTGGCGGCAGTGCGTGACCTGATTGCCAGTAGTTGCGGAACCCGTCCGCTGTGGGCTCCAACACGGCAAACGACTCGACGTCGGTCATTTCTTGCGTGGCGTCAGTGCGCCCAGGTGTGAAGGGAACCTGGACATCGCGCCCCGCCTCCTTCGCAGCTTTTTCGATGGCAGCGCAACCACCCAATACGATGAGGTCAGCGAGTGAGACCTTCTTATCGCCCGCTTGCCCGTTGAAGTCTGCTTGGATTTCCTCCAACTTCTGTAGCACCTGGGCCAATTCGGCCGGTTTATTCACTTCCCAATCTTTTTGCGGTGCGAGCCGAATCCGGGCTCCATTGGCGCCGCCCCGTTTGTCGGTGCCGCGGAATGTGGCGGCCGAAGCCCAGGCGGTGGCCGCCAGTTGCGAAACGCTCAAACCAGAATCGAGGATCTTTCCCTTGAGCGCGGTGGCATCTTGTTCGCTGATCAGGTTGTCATCGGCAGCAGGAACTGGGTCCTGCCAGACTTGAGGTTCCGGAACTTCGGGACCAAGACAGCGTGAGTAGGGGCCCATGTCGCGGTGAGTTAGCTTGTACCAAGCCTTGGCGAATGCCGCTTCAAATTCTTTCGGGTTCTCGTGGAACCGTTTTGAAATCTTTGCATAGGCCGGGTCCTCTTTCAGCGACAGGTCGGTCGTGAACATGATGGGGGCATGGGATTTCGATGGGTCGTGAGCGTCGGGAACCGTCCCCTTGGCTGACGGATCTTGAGGAGTCCACTGCTGAGCCCCGGCTGGGCTCTTGCCGAGAACCCATTCGTAGTTGAACAGGTTCGCGAAGTAATCGTTGGACCATTCGGCGGGAGTCGAAGTCCAGGCTCCTTCCAGACCACTTGTAATCGTGTCAGCGCCACGGCCCGTACCGTAGGTGTTTTTCCAGCCAAGCCCCTGCTCTTCCAAGCTGGCTCCCTCCGGTTCGCTTCCGACGTACTTGCTGGGATCGGCAGCACCATGCGCTTTGCCGAATGTATGGCCGCCAGCGATCAGTGCGACCGTCTCTTCGTCGTTCATGGCCATGCGAGAAAACGTTTCGCGAATATCTTTCGCTGCTGCCAACGGGTCCGGATTTCCATTCGGGCCTTGTGGGTTGACGTAGATTAAGCCCATTTGCACAGCGCCCAAGGGATTGGCCAACTCGCGATCGCCGCTGTAACGCTTATCACCCAGCCATTCGCTTTCCGGCCCCCAGTTAATGTCGCTTTCCGGTTCCCAGACGTCTTCGCGGCCGCCAGCGAATCCAAGGGTTTCGAATCCCATCGATTCGAGTGCGCAGTTGCCGGTGAACACCATCAAGTCGGCCCAAGAGATCTTATTTCCGTACTTTTGCTTGATCGGCCACAGCAAGCGGCGCGCCTTGTCGAGGTTGCCATTGTCGGGCCAGCTGTTAAGTGGGGCAAAGCGAATCGTGCCCGATGAAGCACCGCCGCGACCGTCGGCGATGCGGTAGGTGCCCGCACTGTGCCAAGCCATACGAATAAAGAACGGCCCGTAGTGTCCATAATCGGCCGGCCACCAGTCCTGCGACGTCGTCATCAGTGAATTGATGTCGTTGCGGAGTGCATCCAAATCGAGTGTTTTGAACTGCTGGGTGTAGTCAAAATCTGCGCCCATCGGATTACTTTTCGAGGAATTTTGGTGAAGGATGTCCAGCTTCAACTGATTGGGCCACCAGTCTCCATTGGTGTACGAGCCAGCGGCGGTGTGCCGGCTGGTGGCGTCCATCATCGGGCATTTCGCCGCGTCTTCGGCGGATATGAATGCGGTGAACATGAATAACGAGCACAGCAAGACCGTTACGGCGAAACGTAATTGGCGCACGGGGTTCTCCTTGTCAGGGTTGAGAATTCCTTTAATCCCGAGGAGTGTCGCACTTTCGTTGTCATGCGTCAAATGCATGGGGTATATTAATGCTATGCGTTTTATGCATTGCATGTTGGCTCTTTACAGCGCTTGATGGCTGGGAAAGGGAGGGGCGATGAAGTCGGAATTTGAGTTTCAACAACTTCGTTATTTCCTGTCCGTGGCCCGCGAAAAGAATTTCACTCGGGCGGCTGAAGAGTTGGGCGTTTCCCAATCGGCGCTCAGTCGTTCCATCCAGAAACTGGAAGCATTGGTTGGCCAGCCGCTATTTGATCGCAACCCGCGCGAAGTCACGCTGACCGATGTGGGAGAACTATTGGTCGGGCGAGCGCCCCAGATTCTAACCTTGGTTGAAGATACTTTTGCCGAAATGAGTGAATCGACAACGGGTGGCCGAGTGCGGTTGGCGGTGATTCCAACCATCGCTCCATTTCTTTTGCCGTCGGTACTAAGCCATTTTGCCGAAGCTCATCCGCAGGTGTCGGTGGTCGTTCAAGAAGACACGACTCAGAACATTTTGAAGCTGTGTAGTCGTGGCGAGATCGATTTGGCAATTCTCGCCTTGCCACTCACCGCCAAGTACCTGGAAATCGAACCGTTGTTTGAAGAGGAGTTGGTGTTGGTGCTGCCGAATGGTCACCGGTTGGAAAAGAAAAAGCGCATTCATCTAAGCGATGTGCAAGAATTTCCGTTCATCATGCTGGATCAAGCGCATTGTTTGTCGGACAATATCGCTTCTTTCTGCCGCCGCGAATCGATTCAACCCATATCGATTGAGCGTACCAGTCAATTGGCGACGGTGCAGGAACTGGTCTCCTTGGAGCACGGCATCTCGATGGTACCGAAGATGGCCCAAGAGCTGGATCAGAGCGATCGACGCGTCTACCGGTCGTTCTCCGGCGAAAAACCAAAGCGGACCATCGTCATGCTCTCGAATCCTTACCGCTACCAGAGTCGCTGGGTCAAAGAACTGATGGAACACCTAAGAAAATTCGCGCCACCGAATAAACGCCGCGGACAACCGGTCAAATTAAAACACCGATCGACCTAGACGCACCGTCAGCCGATTGGGTTGATTGAAATGTTGCCAAGGTTTGCGAGAAATCTAATTCACCAATTCGTATTCGCTGTAAATAGGTGTAAGAAAACGCACGTTTGACTCGTCGAATCTAGATCGCCGGGAATTCAGTACGGAAAAGAGGCCTACATGTTTCGGATTTTATCTCTAGCCGGCGGCGGACTGCGCGGAGCGTTTGCAATTGGTCTCTTGGAGGAGCTTGAACATCGGCTTGATCGACCGCTGTGGGAGTATTTTGACCTGATCGCGGGAACGTCGACCGGATCGATTACGGCGACGGCGCTAAGTAGCGGCATCACCATGCGACAAGTCCGCCAGTTTTACGAACAGCATGCTGCGATGATTTTTCATCCCCGAAAACCCTATTCTCCACAGAACTTACTTCGCGTTATCTATCCGTGGGTTCGCAATTTCGTTCAACATCGCGGCCAGAATCCTGATAATTTCTTCCAGTCGCGTTACTGCCCTCATAGTTTGACCGGTGCCATGGAAGAGGGGTTCGGCGATATGACCCTGCGGGACGCCAAGCATTGTCGATTGGTTGTGCCTGCCGTCAATCTATCCAGAGGAACGACGGTCGTGCTGCGGACTCCCCATCTCCCGATCGAAGACCCATCGTTCGACTGGCGGTTGGTTGATGTCATCGTCGCTTCGTCGGCCGCTCCCACCTACTTTCCACACAAACGGATGCCTGACGGGAACGACTATGTCGACGGAGGCTTGTGGGCGAACGAGCCGGGTGTGGTTGCTTTGTCGGAAGCAGTGAAGATTGCCGTACAATGTCGTCGGCAAACCGATGCGCCGTTTGATCTTCAAGATGTATCGATGCTTTCGATTGGGACTGGCCAAGCGACCTATTCGCTCGCTCCACCTAAAGGGGACGCCGGGATGCTGTTCTGGAGTAAGCATATCGCGCAGGTGATGAGCATCTCTCAAGTGCAAGGAGCCCAATTGCCGCTCCAAATCGTACTGGGTGACCGATACCAGCAGGTCGACTTTCCGCTTGAAAATCCGGCTTGGACGCTCGACAATTTTTGCATGACGGATGAACTGTTTGGACTTGGCCAGCAGCGTGCTGAGGAATTGTTCGAGTCGTTACAGAACAAATTTTTCTATAAAACCACCCAGTGTTATACGCAGTTTGGCATGCCAACCGGCAATTGATCGAACGGATGGTGAGTGTCGCCGTGCGCTGGCGGCTCTGGCACGACCTGATGGCGTTACCGCGCCTTATTATTCAAAACGCGTTTCACTCTCCGCCGTAGATAGGGAATCACCTCCTCGGCGAACCACGGATTCTGTTTGAGCCAGCGGTTATTCCTGGGGCTAGGATGTGGCAAGGGAAGCATCGACGGTGTGAATTCTTTCCAGCTCTTCACCGTCTCCGTGAGATTCGATTTTCGCGCGTTGCCCAATCGATACTGGTGTGCGTACTGCCCAATGAGCAAGGTGAATGTTACTGCCTGAAGTTCGCCGAGCAGACGTTCGTGCCACAGTTCGGCGCACTCTTTTCGTGGCGGAAGATCGCCACTAGCGCCGGTCCCCGGGTAGCAGAATCCCATCGGCACAATGGCGACTTGAGTCACGTCATAGAAAGTCTCTGCAGGAATCCCCATCCATTCCCGCAGACGCTGACCGCTGGGATCGTCCCAGGCGACACCCGATTCGTGAACCCGTCTGCCCGGCGCTTGCCCGATGATCAGAATGCGCGATTGTCTGCTGGCAGCCAAAACGGGACGCGGCCCGTGTGGCAAGTGAGCTTCACATTCCCTGCATGCCCGGATGTCCGAAAGAAGTTGCGGTAGGTTAGATTTTACCATGGAGCCTGCGCCTCAAATTAGGTAGCCGTTGTTTGTCGCTGGTAGCGCCGGAATAGGAACTCGGGTTCCTCGCGCTCTTCGATGATTTTCCAATCGTCGTCACAGAATTCAGGGAAGTAAGTATCGCCCTGGAAATGGCCTTTGATAAAACTGAGATACATTTCTGCCGCCAGCGGCAGGGCTCGTTCGTAGATCGACCCACCACCTGCCACGAACACGGTTGTTTCGAATCGAGATGCCATTTCTAGTGCGGAGTTCAATGAACTTGCCGTGGTAACGCCTGGGAGGTTCGTGTTGCGAGTCACCACAATGGCAGTGGTGGATGCTGGCAAATCAGTTCCGAAAATTTCGTACGTGCGCCGTCCCATGATGACGGTATTTCCGGTCACGAATTGCAAGTACTGATCGTACTCCTCCGGTACATTCCACGGCATGCCATCGCCGTTTCCAATGACACGATTCTCAGACATCGCTGAAATAATGATCATTCGTTCGTCCTGGCGATTTGCTGCCACCAGCGTCGCACCCATGGTATGCGACTGCCGGACTGCAGTTTTTTATCAACCCTAGAAGTTTGGATTGTAATAATAGGAAAGAGCGACGATTTTCCCTTCTTTCCATGTCGATACTTGCACTTGTTCGGGCCAGAATTTCGTCCCGTCTTCCATTTCGGCTTTGATGGTGTATTCGGCCATGGTCACACCGTTGCCGTTTCCATCATCGGACGCAACCGCAATCGAACCGATGTCGACGCCGTGGAACGTCTTGACCTTCGTCAGGAAGTCTTTTTCGAAGGCCACCATGTTCGCCCGACCTTCGCGACGAGTGCCGTCACCTTTTTCGATCTGATAGGCGTCTTCGGCGTAATAGTCTTCCATCACTTCGACGAATTCACCTTTGGCACATCGTTCAACAAAGGTCCGTTGTTTTTCGAGTAAGTCGCTTTGAGGGATACCGCAGTTCATCTTGTTTGCTCGCTTAAATCAAAGGTAAGAGTACGCACTTGGGCAGTGTGTCGCGATCAACACCTGACTCCTGGTTCATTGTTGGACGTCCGGCTCATCCGTTCCTTACCCATTCCGTGAGAGAGAACAGCCCCAGAAAACGCGTCGAATCGGTCAGGGATGCAATAGAAACGACGATTCGCTCAAAATGGCTCGTCGTGAATTTCTCGCCGATTGTTCGCAAGAAGCCGGTACGAAAGCGACTGCGGATGTGTTGTATTGCAACATCGAATTGCGATTCGTCAGCAATACGTACGGCTGAGGCACATAACTTTGTCTCGGCCGTCGATTCCTGTTGGACCTGTCTGTTCATTCCGTTCATACTGTCCTTTTGGGGCAACTTTGAGCGGAGGGGATGATGAAACGAGCCTGCATAGGTGCTGTTCTGGTGTCAGTGATGTCTTGTGTCTCGGCTGAGGCACAATTTCAGACTGACAATGTGGCGCTGTCGAGCCAGCTTTCGCTCAGTCAAATGGGTGGTGGAGTCACCGGCGCCGATATTTGGGGCTGGACCGATCCGCTGTCAGGTAACGAATACGCACTGCTGGCTAGTTCCACCACGACCTCTTTCGTTGATGTCACCGATCCCTTCAATCCGGTCTATCTTGGGCACCTGCCCTCTCCCACGGGATCGGATACTTTGTGGCGTGACGTCAAGACTTACAACAATCATGCCTACATCGTTGCTGACGGCAGTGTTGGGCCACACGGTCTGCAGGTCTTTGATCTCACGAACCTGCGCGGCGTGAGCTCGCCTCAGACGTTCACCAGTACGAACATCGACAGTACGTTCCGCAACGCACACAACATCGTCATCAACGAAGAGTCCGGTTTCGCGTATGTCGTCGGTTCCGATGTGTCGGGCGGGCAGGCGCTGGCGTTCGATCTGAATAACAATCCGGCCAATCCTCAATTCGTGAATTCGATCAACGTCGATGGCTACATCCACGACGCTCAGGTTGCAAATTACCGTGGTCCCGATCCGGATCATCAAGGGCGTGAGATCATGTTCTCGGGCAGCACGAACGACTTTGTCATCATTGATGTAACGGATAAGTCGGCGCCGTTTCGAATCTGGGAAGACACGCACCCCAACGCTCAATACAACCATCAAGGTTGGCTTTCGGAAGATCACCGTACGTTCTACATGAATGACGAACTCGATCGAACGTGGACCCACAAATGGGACATCACCGACGTCGATAACCCGATCTACCGTGGTAGCATCAATGAGACGGCGGGCACGGCGATCGACCACAATCTGTACGTGAAAGGAAAGTATGTTTACCAGGCCAACTACACGGCCGGCGTGCGGATCTTTGCAACGTCGAACGACGCGACCGATAGCGCATCAGATGACCTACAAGAAGTTGCTTGGATCGACACGCACCCGGAATCGAATTTTGGCGACCCGGATGACTTTAGTTCGTTTCAAGGTGCTTGGAGTGTCTATCCCTATTTCGAGAGCGGCAATTTGATCTCGAGCGATCTGAATCGAGGCCTGTTTGTGTTCCGCAACGACCTGATTCCGGCCGACTTCAATGCGGATGGTTTCGTCGATTGCACCGACATTGATCAGTTGACGGCCGCGATTGCGTCGGGCTCTGGTGAGTCCTGGTTCGATTTGACTGCGGATGGCAATGTTGACCTGGACGATCGAGACGCCTGGTTGGTTGCGGCTGGGTCAGAAAACGGATTGGCCGGCGGCTATCTGCTTGGTGATATCAACTTGGACGGATTCGTGAACGGTCAGGATTTCCTCGTCTGGAATGAGAATAAATTCTCCAATCACGATGCCTGGTGCTCCGGTGACATTACCGCCGACGGAGTCATCGATGGGCAAGATTTCCTCGTCTGGAATAGCAACAAGTTTCAGGCGACCGACCTGACTGTGGTCCCAGAGCCG
>CAYZRS010000089.1:0-6308 GCA_964480915.1 uncultured Pirellulaceae bacterium
CCCATATAGTTTGCGGGTTCAGCCGCATTACTATCAGGGTCGGTCGTACCGGCGACCAAAACAGGATCCTCAAAGCCACCATTTGTAAGTAGGTTGGCCGAGGCGGAAGAAGCGGCAATTGCCACTACAGAAAGAAGAGTGATTAGTTTTTTGGTCATTAGACGTCTCCAGATTCGAAATTGCTTCGGTAAATGATTGAGCTGCTACTGAACCTCAAACCCTGTTGTAACACGGATCGAATTCGGGTCAAGAATAAAAATATTCCGAAAATGTTTCTCAAGTCTGTTCCATAGCGAGTCGAAAACCCTGGCTCCGTTGTGAATTTGGCGAAATTTGCAGTCCCTCATGCCGGCCACGCCACCTACGTAACTGTTACTTAACCGCTGGTGTTAGAATGAGGCCTGGGCGTTCAGGAAAACGCGATGCACGACCATCGCAGCATAGCGGGAATCTGAGTTGTGAAGAGAAAAATGAACATTTTGGAGCTCTGTGGCGGCCTACTATTGGCTGTTTTGGTACTCCTCTCGGGGTGGTTCATGTTTGGCAAGCGTTCGACGCCCGGATCAACGAAACAACGTTCCATCGACGAGCAAATAGCCGCAAGCGTTTTGCTCCCTGAATTTTCCCGGGGCGCTGGTTATGCCTCTTCTTCGGCCTGCCTGGACTGCCATGAGTCAGAACATGCAAGCTGGAGTGCTTCGTTCCACAGAACCATGACACAGGCCGCGACTACGGAATCGGTGTCGGCACCATTCGACGGTGTACAGCTCGGTTCAGATCGCAATTCTTCTCTACTTGCCATTCGAAATGGAGAGTTTCGTGTTTCGATGGTTGACCCCGATTGGATGCGGCAAATCGATCAAAGCCTAGGAACAAATCGAACAAACAGCAATGCAATCCCCGAGGTAGAGCGACAAGTTGTGCTTACCACCGGCTCGCACCACTATCAGGTTTACTGGTTAGCGGGCGCAGCCGGTCGGGAATCGCAACTAAACATGTTTCCCTGGATTTACCATCTCGAGCATGAGCGCTGGTTGCCTAGGGAAAGTGCCTTTCTACGGCCGCCCGAGGCAAGGCGTCATTTCGGTCAATTGTGGAACGAGAGCTGCATCAACTGCCATACGACGGCCGCTCGCCATGGAGAGAATCGGATTCATTCAAGCGTCGCCGAGTTGGGGATCGCCTGCGAGGCATGCCACGGTCCGGGGGAAGAACATATCGCCTTCCATAAGCGTCTCGACGGACAACTAGACCCAAATGCTGCCACGCAGCACCCACCGATTACAGATTCGATTGTGCATCCCAGCAAGCTGACGGGCAGCGCGTCGTCACAAATCTGCGGTCAGTGCCACAGTCTGTGGGGCATGCACGATTCGGCCGAATTTCGAGAATCAGGATTTGCCTATCGACCAGGCGGTGCACTTGAACCGGAACGAATCGTCGGCTGCCTAGGACATGATCAACTCGATCCGAAACTGCTGGAATACTCTTTCTGGGGTGACGGAACCGTCCGAGTCGGTGGCCGCGAATACAATGGACTCCTTGCATCTCCTTGCCACACTCAAGGTGAGATGTCTTGCCTCGATTGTCATTCGATGCACAGTTACGAATCGACGTCCGATCAATTAGCTAGCGACATGCGTGGCAACGCAGCCTGCATCGGTTGTCATTCCAACATCGGCGAGGCGATCGCCGAACATACGCATCACGCCGCTGATTCGAGCGGTTCGCTCTGCTACAACTGCCATATGCCGCATACCAGTTATGCGCTCTTCAAGGCAATTCGTAGCCATCGCATCGACAGCCCCAGTGCCGCCGTCAGCGCAAGAACGGGCCGGCCCAATGCGTGCAATTTGTGCCATCTGGATCAGACGCTCGCTTGGACGGCCAACCACCTAGACAATTGGTACGGCATCGAACGACCGCAACTTGAATCGGCCGACCACAAGTCGGCCGCCGCGGTGCGTTGGCTCTTGAGCGGTGACGCGGCGCAGCGAGTCGTTACGGCTTGGCATTTCGGTTGGGAGCCGGCACAACAAGCTTCGGGTGCCGATTGGCAACCACCAATACTGGCTCAAGCACTCATTGATCCCTACGCTGCCGTGCGGGCGGTCGCTTTTGAGCGCATTCAAAAATTGCCCGGTGTTTCCGACTTCGAATACGATTTCATCGGTTCGACGAACGAGCAGATTGCCAGCGCGCGAAACCTTATCAATCGCTGGCAGACTTATTTTGCCGACAGTGAGGAATCTCTGAGTAAGGCTATCCCGTTCACCAAGGATCGGCGACTGAACATCCCAGAAATCGAACGCCTGCGAAGTATTCGCGACGATCGTCCAGTGTTCATTGCCGAATAGCAGGTTACAGTAAATGTTTCGAAACGGACCCGCTTAGAAAATCTAGCGGGGCAACTTGAACTGTACCGCTGGATGAACGATGAAATCGGACGAACCCACGAACTCCGAAAAGATTAAGGCCGACACCGAAGCACAAACGATCGCCGAGATCATTTGCCTCGGCTTATTATTGCTGCTGTTTTGGTATGCAGCATCAACCAAGTTCTTAGTATCCATCAGTGGATCGAATTTCGATTCCGAGGATGCGACCGGCCTCTATTGGACGGAAGCCGCCTTCCATTACTCTTATGCGAAAAGAGTAGCAACAGAAGGGCACTTGCCTGAAGTCGATCAAAAAATGCAACACCCGGAAGGCGTCAATCTGGAAACAGACACGACGCCTATGATGGAGCGATTTGCGGGTTCGGTATATCGCAGTACCATCAACAAAGAGATTCCGTTTCACGTCTTTTTGGCACGAATTGTCTCTCTCTATTCAAGCCTGACTCTATTTGCGATCTACTTCCTGGCCCGCTATTTATGGGGAAGTTGCTGGAGCGGCCTCGCCAGCTGCCTGTTCTATACCCTGACGTTTCCGTTCATCGGCACGATGTCGGTCGGTGGCTATGTTCGACACGATTTTGCGCTACCCTATGTTTTCCTGGGAACGTCATTCCTCCTGATCTCCATTGATCGACGCAGCAAGATCGCAGCCATTGCGGCCGCTGCCGTTTTTAGCTTTGCTTTTGTATCCTGGCACATGGCGCAGTTCCACTACGCGGTACTCATCGGCGGGCTCACACTCGCCTATCTCTGGCGGCCGTTATGGCGTGAGCCGATTGCGAGCAGCCTGTTGGTTGTCTCGATCGTGTTTCTGCTGGCGAGCATCATCTTGAAGCCTCTACAGGCGGGCCTCTTTCCGCTTTCACCTGCGATGCTGATTTCGTACGGAATCATCTTCCAGCACTTCGCACTACCGAGATTGACTCAGAAACTGTCAGTGACGGCGCTAAGCTTGATCGCGATCGTTGGCCTCCTTTTTGTTGGAGCAATGGTCCTGTCGGGGGAGCACATGACCCGTTACTCGCACGTTTATCGGCTGATGCTGGACAAGCTGACACGCGCGGGAGTCTTGCCAACAGATCCGGCAGAGTTGAGTTTCGAGTCTCGCGTGATGTGGTCTTCATCGTTCCTGAGCCCCTCAATGGAGCAAGTCGTCTGGTCGATGGGGCTTGCTTGGCTCGTAGGAATCGTAGGCGTCTGCTTGACGATTCGCACGCTGCTTACCTCTACCGAACAGTTATGCTCGAAGCACATGGTCCTATGGATGTTCGTTTCGTTTCTCGGCTTGATGTTGCTGATCATGCGAATGGACGTCTTCGTCGCGTTTTATCTGTGTCTCTTTGTAGGAGCGCTTTTGCCCAAACAACTCTCCTCAGGCAAGGGAATCCTCGTCACCGTAGCGCTCCTTCTGATCCTATGCTTGCAAGGTTGGCAGGCCACGCAATTACACATCTCATCAAACCAGCCGGCGCGCGATCAGTTGAAACCTCTGTTCACGGCGATTCAAGGAGCCACACAACCTGACGATGTGATCCTCGCATCGTTCCAGCTAAGCCCCGCCATTCGCGCATTCACTGACCGGGCAGTCGTCGTCCACTCGAAATTTGAGAACAAGATGGTACGAGATAAGATTGCCACCTACTACAAATCGCTTTTTGCGACCGAGGATGTGTTTTACGATTTTTGCCGCAAGTACGATGTCGAATTTGTGGTCCACGAGCCGGCAACGGTTCTGGCCCAGGGGCCCGAGTCCATTCGGTACTTCGCCGGCCTTCAGCAGATTCCAATGATGTCGCCAGCAGTTCAAATGCAGTTCGCGCCGGCCACGCTAAAACACTTTGCGTTGGTATTCCAAACACCTCATCACCGGGTCTTCAAAGTTCTCGCTCCAGATCAAACACTCGTGCCGCCAAAACTTCCGGCTTTACCGATATATGACAGGACGAACTTTCAGCCAGGTAAGTTGGGCATCTCGGAATAGTCCAATGCTCTTCGTAGGCAAGTCACGGCCCCAGGGGGGGAGGTAGTGAGGACCAACAAAGGTAACCACACACCAAATCGACCCTCGCTAATTCGACGATTCGCGCCACGCTTTTTTGGCTTGGTATGACTCTAGCTGCAACCTCAATTGCTTGGCCAGTTCAGTGCCGTCCTTGACCAACGATATGGCTCTTTCGGCAGATGTTACGGCTTGGTCGAACTGACCGTTCTCTGCGTAGGCCGCAGCCAAAGTTCCAAAGACAGCCGCGTTATCTTTTGCAACGATCTCTTTGGTCCGTTCTGCAAATTGCACGGCCGCTGCGCCGTCTCGAACCTGGTTATCAGGGCAGGTTGCCAACAGCCAAGCCAAGTTGTTGCAGGCCATAAGATGCTTCGGGGAATCTTCCAGCAGCGCACGATAAAGTTCGGCTGCCTGCTTCGGTCGATCGTTTTGATGCAACAACGTGGCCAGCTTGAGCCGGCTGCCTGGCAGTGGAATGCGATTATCTAGCACCTTGCGAAGGTGCGTCATTACCTGGTCCGTTCGGTTCAATTGCTCAAGGACGCGTACCAGACTTTCATGCGCCACTAAATCGCCCGGGTTTCGAATGACCGCATCACGGAAAGCGACGGCAGCCGCTTCGGACTTGCCCTGCCCTTCCAAGACGGCACCGAGGTTAGCGTGTGCCAATGCCAAATTGGGCTGACGTTCAATCGCTGTGCGAAACCATCGTTCTGCAGCCTTCAGCTTTCCTTGTTGTCCAAGCTCTTTCCCCAACCGATTCGCAACGACGGCCCAGGTTTCCTCCCCTTCCATCGCTCTCTCGTTGTCCGTCGCAAATTGCACCGCTGCATCAACGTACCCCGCCAATCGCAATTCTTCGACGAGCGGCGACAGCGTCAATTTCGCAGGCGCCTGATGCCACTTGCCCGGCGCCACCAATGCCGCCTCGGCCAACTCAGGTTCCTCCAGAGGCAGCAAGGCGACATCTTCCAACAAACGATCGGCCGAAACCGGCCCACGATAAATCGCAGCCAATCTCCCTTTTTTATCGAGGAGAAAACTTGTCGGAACCGGCAATGCCGTGTTGTCGTAGAACAGGACGTCACTCAAGATTTGAACCTGATCAAGCAGCGATTGCGATGCCGTGCCGGCCTCAAACGGATACCCCAGCCGATCAAGCGTTGCTGTGATCTGATCGGTCGAGAAGGAATCGTCACTCAAACGATCGACCGACAGCGCATCGACACGGACTCCCGCCTTGCGGATGTCGTCCGCCCGTTCACCGAACTCCTGCAGTTCAGCCAGGCAAGGCTGGCACCAACTGGCCCATAAGTTGACTAATCGCGGCTGACTCGATGGAGCTCCGATCGTGATTTGCCGCCCTTCAATGTTCTCGTATTTCAGATGTGGAATCAGGATACGTTCTGGCAACACAACAGCCGAAGCTGACGAAGTGACGTGATCCGAGGATTGTGCGGCGGTAACGCGGATGGTTCGCAATGGCCTTTGCACCAGTCGAGCACAACCCGTTCCTTGAACAATCGTGTAAAAGCTATCGACCTCGGGAATATCCATTGATTCCGACTTGCCGCCTGGCCAGTGCACCGTGATGCGTGGAATGCTCGTTTTTTCGCCAATACCAAAGTGCAACCACTTGCTTGTCTGGCTCAGGTAGCCTTGACCGGCTCGCAACGAACGTACGAGCTTCTCGCCAGACGAGTTGGGCAATTCCAATTCGACTCGAGCTCCAATCGCATCGCGGTTGCAGTCTACTCCCTGTAGTCTGAGCGATAGAAAATGGTTGTCGCCTGCCATATCGTTTCGCAGGAAACGGACTTGCGGACCGGTGCGGTTCACGATCCACAGATCTAGATCACCGTCGTTGTCCCAATCTACCGGCGCTACGGCTCTGGCATCATCAGGAA
>CAYZRS010000089.1:6318-17080 GCA_964480915.1 uncultured Pirellulaceae bacterium
CAGAGATGTTTGCGAACGGACCACTGCCAAGGTTGAGAAAACTGCAATTGCGTTCGTTCCCGCTGAGCGATTTGCCCAACATCAGAGACTCGCGAAGCCGTTGCCTTGACCGTTCAAAACCTTTCGCGCTTGCGTACTCACTTGCCTTCGAAGGAGATTGCGACAGAACCTGTCGCCATAAGAGACTTCACAAATCCTGACTATCGTGCCCGGTAATGTACCCATTCATTACCAGCAGGTCTTCCCAACTATCATTGTTTAAATCGACGAAACGAGAACACCATGACCAGCGGCCCATCATCACATCTGCATCCGAACTCACGTCGTCAAACCCACCATCCGTTGTGTTCCGGAACAACGAATTTCCACGAGCAACATACTGAAGCTGCTGACGAATCTGCTCACCTTGCCCCGATCGGAATTTGCGCTGATAGGTCACTCGATTTCCGGCCGATGAGAACATATTGGCGACATAGAGATCCATCCACCCATCGTGGTTGTAGTCACCCCAGGCAGACGACATGCCAAATGACGTGTCTTCCACGCCAGCGTCGGCCGCTTCGTCGGTGAATTGTCCATCGTTGTTTCTATAGAGATTGTTGCGGCCGTAGTCGTTGGCCACGTACAAATCCAGATCACCGTCGTTATCGTAATCTTCCCAAACGGCGGAGAAGCTGAATCGCGTGTTGTTCTCGTCCAATCCCACGTCTGACACTACGTTCTTAAATTTCCAGTCGCCCAGATTTTTGAGCAGTAGATTCTCGCCCCCGTTCTTGGCGTCATGCATCGGCATCGGATTGGCAATCACCTGCCCGACCTTCGCGCCGGGCGTATAGTATTGGCAGACGTACAGATCGGTGAGCCCATCTTCATCGAAATCGGCCGCCGCTAACGACATCGAAGAATTCGCTGCTGGCACTTCGAGTTCCAGCCGGAACTTACCCGACCCATCATTTGACATGATGAGCAGCGCACTGAACGTCGCCAGAGCCAAGTCTTGATCACCGTCGTTGTCGAAGTCGACGAACAGCGCACTATGCGTCATGTCGAGCCAGTCCACTCCCGATTCAGACCCTCGCTCGGTCACGGTACCGTCGTCGTTTTGCAGAAGCAACAGATTCGGCAACTGTTCGGCCTGGCAAACGTACACATCATCGAGGCCATCGCCGTTAACATCGCCCACGGCGAGACCCTGGTAAAAATTGACACTTTGTCGCAACAATCGCTGCAGCCAATGATTGGCTCCTTTGGCAACTTGATTTTCGTAACAGGTGTTCTGACCGAGTATCGATTCGGTGCAATCGATGAAACCACTTGCACCGAGTTCATTGCCGCCCGAAAACTCGACTTCGGCATACTTGGCCAGTGCGAGCTTGCTCAAATGCGGAGGTCGGTTGTCGCCAGAATATTCCCACTCGCATTCCCAAGTCGAATCGACCTGCAAACGGCCTTTGCCCTTAGCACCGACGGCTTGAAAATACGTCGTCGATTTGGCCCCTGTGGACGTTGCTTCGATGCGGAATTCCTTGAATGCCACGCGCATCCTTCCCCCCATCACATCGCGAAGACTTTGGCTGGCAGATTCAAATGCCGCAATGCCGCTGATACCGGCGTCGGCGTCTGACCCGTTCCCAATTTTATTGGCCACCTCCAACGATTGGCCGTCAGCCCGCTTCACGGTCAACGTTGTACCGACCTTCTGCTCACTCAGATCCAATGGACGTAACAATCCGCCTCGGAAGCTGCCAGCAATCACCGTCGATAGTGAGTTTTCGTCCGAGCCTCCGGTGCTCAACCATGCGCCAATTTGCTTCAATTGTTGATTCGTTAGCTCATGTAAAGCCTCTGTATCCCAGCCATCCTGTAATGGATCGAGTGCCTTCTGCTGGGCTTCTTCCCGATTGGCGATAACTTCGGTGGGCAACGTGGGGGCATTAGAGTTGTTATTTGACACCATGGCACCCGATGGAACCCCACTCCTCGAGTGCGATCCGCCCGTTTCCACTCCGGGGTTTAGTGCTTGCTTGGCAGGCGATTCATCCGTTGCCATTTTCTCGGAAGGCTTACAACCGACCGAAAGCCCCAAGAAGAGGAGCAGGCAACCGGTACATGTTCGAAAAAGGTACATAGAACTGCAATTCAAAAATTCAAATAATGGCGACAACGTTCGTAGCTGCCTGAACCATGCACGCCTCATCGCCTAGCGCAAGGCGAAACGCGACTCAGCAACCTATTCCCGATATGGACGATCGGCTTCATATTCCTGATTTTGTTTGCGAAGCTGGTCGACTTGGCCGTCGAGTCTTGCTGCTTTCGCCAACTCGATGGCTTGCTTTGTTACTCGAATCGCTTCGACGAAATTACCCGATTCAGCGTGAGCCGCACCGAGTGTGCTGAGCACACTCGGGTTATTTTTTCGAGCCAACTCGACCGCTCTTTCCGCATGGACGATGGCAGCTGCTCCGTCGCGAATCTGCTCATCGCCACCGGTCGACAACAGCCACGCCATGTTATTGTGAACACCCAAATTGTCTGGCTCGTCGGCAAGCACTTGTTGATACTCGGCCAGTGCCTCGCTCCACCTTCGCTCGGCATGTAAGAGTGTTGCCAGTTCAAATCTTGCGCCAGGCAACTTAATCTTCTTTTCCACAACGTTCTTCAAGTGTGCGATCGCCGCTTCGAACTGTTTCGCCTGACGAAGCGTTCTCTGCAAAAGCCGGTGCGAGTCC
Organism: uncultured Pirellulaceae bacterium; assembly: GCA_964480915.1. Classification (GTDB taxonomy): domain Bacteria; phylum Planctomycetota; class Planctomycetia; order Pirellulales; family Pirellulaceae; genus CAWGCE01. The sequence goes on from CAYZRS010000089.1 coordinate 9,048, forward strand.
AAATCGCTAGGGTCCAACTGGACAGCTTGTTGAAGCTGTTCTATCGCTGCTGCTGTTTCTCCACGAGATAGCAACATGGCCGCCAAGTTATAGCGTGCCAGTACAAAACCAGGTTTTTGATTGACCGCGATCCGAAAAAACTCGATCGCTTGCTCGGCCTGCCCTTTGCGTCCTAGTGCACTCCCTAGGCGGTTCATCAAGATCGAAACGTTGCGTTCTTTGCTCAACAGCTCTCGATGCTGTACGGCATACTCGATTGCCTCATCAACAAAACTCGCCAACCTTAAGTCTTCCACCATCGGCGTCAGTTCTGTGGGCGGCGGCAAAAGGAACCAACGTCCACTAGCACCATGAGCGGCAATCCGGAGTGCTTCGCCATTCAGCTTCAAACGTTTAGTGTCGCGAAGAAGTTGCTCTGAAGTCACAGGACCTCGATAAACGGCCGCCAATCGATGTTCCGAATCAATCAAGAAACTGGAAGGAAGCGGTATCTGTCGACTGTCATTGAACAGATTGTCGAGCACAATCTGAAGTTTCGCGACAAGATCGGTCGTCGCCACGCCACCCCGAAATGGAAATTTCAGACGATCCAGGGTTTCTTCTATCGAATTCGACGAAGGCTCTTCTTGAAGGCCATCGGTGGCCAGCGCTATGATGTCGAGCTGCGCATCACGCAACGCGTTTTCATGTTGTGCGAAATCGACTAACTCATGAAGACACGGCTCACACCAAGTCGCCCAAAGGTTAATCAGCCGCGGGCCCGGCTCTCCAGAATTGAGAAGCAGTCTTTTCTCACCGGAAAGCGTTTGATATTCCAGCCGTGGCAGAGCGACGCGTTCGGACAGTAGGATGGCCGCTTGTTCCGATCGCGGAGGCACGTGCGGGGTCGAGAGGGCTAAGTCGACTTGTGGCCTCACGGTCAGTGGCTTCGCTTTGCTCTCACCCTGTGTAATTTTGTAGCGTCGATCAACATCTAGTTGATCGTATTCATCTTGCGATCCGTCCGGCCAAGCGATTCGCAACGATTCAATCTCATCCAACGTGCCCAACCCAAAATGCAACACCTTGCCAGACTGGCTAAGGTATCCCTCGCCCGCTCGAAGAGATTTGAGGATTCTCTTCCGGCCGGAACCATTTGCGCCAGAAATCGTGAGCTCAACTCGTGCTCCAATCGCATCACGATTACAGTCTACGCCCTCCAAAGCTACCGCGAGATAATGGTGATCGCTTGGAGCCTCATTCCGCATGAATCGCAATCGGGGGCCGGTGCGATTGCCAAACCACAAATCAAGATCACCATCGTGATCCCAATCGACCGGTGCGATGGCACGACCATCATCGATCAGATCGAGTCCACTCACGACCGACAAATCGGCAAATTTTTCAGTCCCCACGTTGAGAAAACAACGGTTCCTCTCGTTGCCGCTGAACGACTTCCCATTCCTTAGCATCGAATCGAGTCGGGCCCAGTTTTGACTGTAAGAACTATCCGAGCCAATATCCTTCGCATTCGTAGGTGATTGCGACACGACCTGTCGCCAAAAGAAACTTCACAAATCTTTTGTGTCGCTGCCGGTCCGATACCCGTTCGTTACGACTAAGTCTTCCAAACTATCATTGTTAATGTCAACAAATCGCGATCCCCAAGCCCAGCGTCCCATCGTAACGGCAGCTTGGACACTTACATCACGAAACGTGCCATCACCTTGGTTCTCAAACAACGAATTGCCGCGGGCATGCCGCTGAAAATTGGCGAGCGTATCCTTCGCCGCAGAAGGCTTGAACTGCCGCTGATACGCGACTCGATTACCAGCCGAAGAAAACATATTGCTGACATAGAGATCCATCAGCCCGTCTTGGTTGTAGTCTCCCCAACTGACACTCATTCCGGCCGAAACGTCTTCGACGCCGGCCAACGCCGCTACGTCTTCGAACTTACCACCATCGTTTCGGTAGAGGTTGTTGCGACCGAAATCGTTGGCAACATAGAGATCGACATCGCCATCTTCGTCGTAGTCTTCCCAAGCTGACGCAAAACTGTAACGACGATTATTCTGATCGAGACCAACCGAATCAGTCACATCCCTGAATTCCCAATCACCTTCGTTGCGTAGAAGCTTATTGCCGATACCGTTGTTTGCATCGTGGTACGGAACGGGTGGACTGCTGGTAGCAGCATCATCATCGCGAACGCTGTAGCGGCAAACGTAAATATCGAGATCTTGATCGTTGTCAAAATCGGCCGCTGACAATGAAGTACAGCCGCTAAACTCAGGAAACGCTTGTTCGAGTTTGAAGACGCCATGCCCATCATTTGACAAAACAAGCACGCCCGTTGTGAGCGCAACGACCAAGTCTTGATCTGCGTCGTTGTCCAAGTCGACAAACAGTGCGCAGCGGCTCGAATCGAGAATATCAAGCTGTGCGTGTGTCGTATCGTCACGAACCGTTCCATCGGAGTTCTGGAGAAATAGCCGATTCGGCAGGCCTGCCAATTGGCAGGCATAGAGATCCTCCAACCCATCGCCATTCACGTCTGCAATTGCCAAACCATGCTGACCGTGAAACGTCACACCAAATCGATATTCCCGCAGCGCCATCCAATGATCCATGCCGTAGACGAATTCGGTTCGGTAAGCTTCCGTCTGACCAAGAACGGCTTCGGTTGCATCAGATAATAAAGTCGAGTCGTCACGAGTCAGGATCGACTCTTCGTGGTCTTTGACCGAGATTGAACGCAGTTTCGGCGTGCCATCGCCCAGGTCCCATTCGCATTCCCAAGTTGCGTTGACGCCCACTTGGCGTTCGGCCCCATGAGCTGACACGGTAAAGTAGGCGGTTGTCATGACCTTCGAACCAGACGTTTGACCATCCATGGTGCGAACACGAAATTGCTTAAATTTCGCATGCACATCGGCAGCACCCTGCCAGGCTTCGGCCAACGCCTCGATTCCTTCAGCCAATCCGGTCCGTTGCTTCGAATCGTCATCCTCAATGTCCCCTCGCAAGACAATCAGACAACTATCTCGATAGACCTCCCCAACCTCTGATGGCCGTAAAGGCGTGCTGCGAAAATCAGTCGTGACGATCGAATTCAAGGTAATAGATGGTGTAGGATCCGCATCTTCGATCAAAGCGGCGAGGCGTTTTAGTTGAGCCAGCGTGGCCTGGTGCATCGTCTCACTTTGCCATTCGGCTTCCTCCGTAACAATCGCGGGCTTGCGATCTGGCAGAGTGGGAAGGTCGCTGGCCGACACAGTGCGGGTCGAACTCCTGTGCTCGACCGACGGAACCGATTCACTCGTACCGACTGGCGCAGAACCTTCCGCAGACGGGGCTATCTGCGTCTCTGGCAGTCGCCCCCCGCAACCAGCGATCATGAACAGGATAAGTCCAAAGACTCCCCGAAACGGTGACGATCCATTGCTTCGCATGATTTGGCTAATGACCCCGTAATTTCTCGCCACTGCGATACGTCCTCAGTTGCGATTCAAGTTCGGTTGTCGAGCGTTTGGGTTGCGATTGTCGCAACACGGAAAGGGCTTCTTCGGCGGTCGTGATGGCCAACTCAAATTGATCTGCCTCAGCGTAGGAAGCGGCCAAAGTGCTCAGCGTATCGGGATTCTTCTCTTGAGTTAGTTCCACCGCTTTCTTTGCCAATGGAATGGCAAGCACTCCATTGCGAAGTGCCTCCGAATCATGCGTCGCGTAGAGCCACGCTAGATTGTTGTTCGCCCCCAAATGATCTGCGTTCGCTTTCAATACACTTTGGTAAAGGGTGATCGCCTGCTCGGTATCGCCATGCTGATGTTCAAGCGTCGCCAACTTGAAGGTACCGCCCGGAATGTCGATATCATTGGCCATCGCTTCGTTCAACAGCTCAATTGCTTCCCCAAACCGTCCAGCCTCTTCGTAGATTCGTGACAACTGACGGTACGGTTCCGGCGATTTTTTTTCCAAAGCGATAACTTGGCTATGAACGGTAATCGCCTCGTCGACCCTGCCATTCTGTTCCAACGCCTCTGCTAAATTCAACATCGTTGGGACTGCCGGCTGGAGATCGACCGCCTTCCGGAGGGCGGCAATGGCGCCCTCCAATTCGCCCAGCTCAATCAGCGCCGCCCCCAGCCCCGCGTGCCCAAGGGCGCTCTGCGGGACTAGATCGGTTTGCTTGCGAAAGAACTCAGCAGCCACCTTAAACTGTCCTTGCGAACCTTGGTTGGAAGCAATTCGGTACAACGAATCGGAATAGTCGGACTCTTTTAGCAGTCGGTCATGTAACCGTCGTGCAAGTTCGGCCGCATTCGACGGATCGTCTTTTGTAAACACGTCATCGATCAACGGCACCAAGGTGATTGGCTCCAGCGGCGTGTGCCAACGACCGGCAAACGGCAGGCAAGACGTTTGCAAAGCCTCGCCGCCAAGCTTCAATCCGTCAACTAAATCTAATATTTCATCGACACTGATAGGACCTTTGTGAATCGCTGCCAGATTGCCTTCGGCGTCCAGAAGGAAACTCGTTGGTATCGGGAGCGCACGGTAATCGTGCACGACATAATCATGCAGCAACTGGCATTGGTTGACTAAACTACCGTCGGTCGTACCGACCGTGAAGGGAAAGTGAAGCCGTTTACTGGCCGCTTTTGCATCGGCGGCGTCCGACTCTTGATCCCCCAACCCGTCCACGGAAATGGCAACGACTTCCAAGCCGGCATCTCGCAACTTGTCTGCTTGCTCAGTCCACTCTCGTAACTCCTGCAGACAGGGGCCGCACCAACTGGCCCACAAATTGATGAGCACCGGCTTACCGGTGGTAATCTCAACCGGGACCGATTCTTCAAAAGGCAAATACCTAAGCGTGGGAGTCGGCAGTCGTTCCTTTAGCACGATACGGTTCGGCGCTTCCTGAATCGAATTCTCGGCGGCAAACGCATCGGCTTCGAGAAAGTCCGTTCGAGCCGTTGGAGTCCACGATGCGAGCTTGCCCGAATCTTGGGTAACGACATATCTCTGACCGGCCTCCAGCCCGGTGAACTCTTCGGCTTCGCCTCCTGGCCAGCGAACAACGAGTCGATCCAGGTCGGCTGCTGCGCCTAGCCCAAAGTGGAGCCACTTCGATCGTTGGCTCAGAAATCCTTCTCCTGCGCGCAGCGTCTGAATCCTGGGAATCGAATCGCCTTGAAGATACAATTCGACCCGCGCTCCGACGGCGTCTCGGTTGCATGAGTTGCCAATCAAGCGAAAGGCTATGAACTGATTTGTAGCGGGCGAGTTGTTGCGCATCCAGCGAATTTGAGGGCCGGACCGATTCACAATCCAGAGGTCGAGATCACCATCAAAGTCCCAATCGACCGGCGCGATCGCTCGGGCGTCATCCGAAAAATCTAGGCCGCTGACGCTGGAAATTTCGGCAAACCGCTCCTCAGAATTCCCGGTATTTAGAAACGCACAATTGCGTTCGTTGCCACTCCAACTTTTTCCATAAAGCATCATCATGACCATTCTCGTTCTCGTGAGAATGGACTGCCTGACTTCGGCGGAACTGACCTCGGCTTGCTTGGGGGTATACGGCAGAACCTGCCGGAAGAAAAAACTTCACAAGTCGTCAGAGTCAGGACCGGACACGTAACCATTGGCTACTAACAGATCTTCCCAACCATCGTTATTGATGTCCGTAAAAAGCGAAGACCAAGCCCACCGACCCATGCTGACGTCAGCGACTTCACTCACGTCCTGAAACTGCCCTTTGTTCGAATTCGAAAACAGAGAATTCCCACGCACCATGTACTGCGTGATTTCGCTTAGTTGCTGACCCTGTTCTTCTCGGAATCGATCCTGGTAAGCGATTCGATTTCCAGCGGAGGAAAACATATTGCTCACATAGAGGTCCATCCATCCGTTGTGATCATAATCCCCCCAGGTCGCGGCCATTCCGAAAGCCATATCCTGGGTTCCGTTCTCACCCGCCACATCAACAAACTGACCACCGTCGTTCCGATACAGGTTGTTGCGGCCGAAATCGTTGGCGACGTAAAGATCTTGGTCACCATCGTTGTCAAAGTCTTCCCAAGTCGCAGCCAGACTGAAGCGTGAATTGTTGTCAGCGAGGCCAACGTTCGCTGTCACGTCTTTGAATTTCCAGTCGCCAAGATTTCGATAAAGTCGGTTAGGCTCACCATTCTTTGCGTCGTGATACGGGATCGGAAAAGCGATCAGCCCATGCTTTGTGCTTGTCGGATAGTAGCAACAGGCATAAACATCGAGCTTTCCATCAGAGTCGTAGTCCGCGATGGCGAGAGAAAACGCGTCGCGTGCCGCCGGCAACGACTGGCGGAGCTCAAAGTGCCCGGTCCCGTCATTCTCCACCAGCAGCAACGCACTCGCCGCTCCGATGGCCAAATCTTGGTCGCCGTCATTGTCCAAGTCGACGAAAATCGCGCTGCGTGACGCGTCCAACCAGTCGACTCCTGCTGCCGCCGAGTTATCCGAAACGGTACCATTCGCATTTTGCAACATCAGGCGGTTTGGAAGATCCCAGGTCTGGCAAACATATAAGTCGTCCAATCCATCACCATTAGCATCGCCCAAGGCCAAGCCTTGATAAAGATTTAGATCGAAACGCATGAGCCGCTGCTTCCAATAATTGGCTCCAAAAGCCAACTGCTGGCTGTAAGCCGAATCATGGCCAGCAACAGCAGCCGTTAAATCAGTGAATAACGTTCCTTCGCCCCCGGAGACTGCAACCTCTTCATAGTTTCGAACCTTCAAACCGGTCAATTGGGGCGGTATCCCTTCATCCGAAAGCGACCAACGACAATCCCACACGGCGTTCTGCTGCAGGCTACCACTGGTCGTTTTTCCAAATGACTGAAAAAGCACGGTCGATTGGACCGTCTTCCCTTCGACAGAGATCTTGTACTCTTTGAAGTGCACTCGCGTGTCAGAAGCATTTTCCAAAGGGCGCATCAATTGATTCGCCGCAGCAATCAGGCCTTCGGAACCCCGGTAGTCGGACTCCGCGCCCTGATCTGACGAATTCGCCGCGCGGCTCACCGTGAACGCTCCGCCACTAACAGCCGTCACTAATTCGTTCGGTCTTAAATCGCTGCAGACGAAATCGCTGCTAACTAACTGACCGAGCTCTGCGGCGGTTCGATTTGAAGAAGCGAGCCATGGAGCCAGCTGTCGGAGTTGAGCATTCGTCGCATTGTGCAACGATTCGGTCGTCCAACCATCTTCGGTGGGGCTAAGTCCCACGAAGTACTTTGCGTCCGGAGTTGTCGGCAGGCTACCCAAATGGCGCGTCGACGACCCCTCTTCGTGGTGCTCGATCAGTTTCGTTGCCGCCGGCTTCGTTTCGTCCAACGGTGTGCTTGGCTGTTGTTGATCGCAACCAACTAGACCGACTGCCAGCACACAGGCGAGCGCGAAAATAGTACCTTCGGTGGCAACGCGGTTGAGACAACGGAAGAGTTTTCCGGTTAGCTGGGACACGCGATCTATGTGCATACCTATGCCCTTTGCCTGTCGCGTATAAGAACTATCGTCGTTTCGCGAAGAATTTGTTTGTTCATTGAATTCGAAAGTATTGCTCAAAAAATGCGTCGGAAGCCACGGGCTAAATACACGAACGGACGACCTAGCACAGCGACACCAGCACCGCTCATCATACCGGTTTTTTCGGAATGACGCTCATAGCCGCTGGCACTGTCAAGATGCAATTCAAACGTCCGTAAAAGCAGCTTAGACGAAGCAGGCGGAAGCCGCGCATCAGTCGTCGCCCCTGGAATCACGTGAACACTCCGTTGATCGTCCGTATTGTACGAATTAACAATTCCCAAATAACGATGCGAGGCATGTTTCGACGACTCTTTAGGGGGCGAAAAATCTCCGGACCCATGGAATTTCAGCGTGGCTATCGATTCGAAAACGTCGCAGCGACAAAGAACCAATCACTTGGCAGCGGCAATTATCTTGCTGTGGTCTGCCTACTTGGTCTGCGTCAATGTATCGTGCGCTGACCTCTGGGGCCA
>CAYZRS010000090.1:0-16796 GCA_964480915.1 uncultured Pirellulaceae bacterium
ATTTGAGATTTGAGATTTGAGATTTGAGATTTGAGATTTGAGATTTGAGATTTTGGTTTTCCCTGCCTCTCACTTTTCACCTTTGTGGACGCTTGGCATCGTTCCCGCCGTTCCCGCTAATCGCCCCGAATCGGACGATTCTCTCAGTTTGACCTGATCCCTGCACTGGACGGCGGTGCTTTTAGGGCCGCTAATAGTGGGCATGACTGTCGAATTGCCTACACTGGACCATCGTCCGGGCCGTTTTTCGCTAGCGACGTTGTTGCTGATCATGACGACTTTGGTCTGCGCCTGTGGCTGGATCGCGGCACAACGGAAGGCTCAGCGAGCCGGAATGATGGTGCAAACGCTCCATCGGGAAGTCGAGTTCTATCGCGACAAAATGGCCCAGATCGAAGTCGTCGATGAGACAAAGGTGCACGCCCTAGGGCTGCCTCGGTCGGGCTGGTTGATGTATTTTCCGCCGGGAAAGTATGTCGTGCACGGATACATTGGGGCACGCGGTGATCACGGCCTGCAAGGGCCATTTCCCCCAGCGCCGTTGCTTCCGCCGCTGGAACTGGCGGGTGAAATGCAGTTTGAGGCCAAATTGTCCCACGATACGGGTGCCGGCGACTGGACGGTCGAATTCAGCAAGGCGGGGCAGACGGTACGGAAGCGGGTGCCTTGGAAGTTGAAGCCGGAAGAGATTGCGTTGGACGGTTTCGCTATCGCGCCCGGGCAGCGGGCTGTGTGGGAGCCGGGTGAAGCGATCGTCTTGATGGCTCGTCAGCCGGTCAGTACGAAAACGGAGGAGCCGGCAGCGATGGTGGCCATTTGGGTTGAACAACTGAGTCGCGATGCTGAGGAGCCAAAGGAAGCGGGGGCCAAATGAAAGCGCTGGTTACCGGAGCGGGTGGTTTTCTGGGACGATACGTTACCGAACAACTGATAGCTCGTGGTGATGAAGTTCGAACATTCGCTCGTGGTGACTATCCCGAGCTCGTCGAATTGGGCGCCGAACACGTCCGAGGCGATGTCGCTGACGCCGATTCCGTCGCGGACGCCTGCGCGGGCATCGAATGCGTCATTCATACGGCGGCCAAACCGGGCATCTGGGGGTCGTGGAATCGTTACTACGAAACCAATACCGTTGGCACTCAAAATATCATCGCTGGTTGCCGGCAGCATCATGTCGGGAGGCTGGTCTTTTCCAGCAGCCCCAGCGTTACATTCGATGGCGTCGAGCAAAACGGCATCGATGAAACGGCGCCATATGCGCGTCGTTGGCTCTGTCATTACCCCCATACGAAAGCGCTCGCCGAACAATTCGTGCTCAAAGAGAATAAGGATGGCCTGACGACTTGTGCTTTACGGCCGCATCTCATTTGGGGCCCGCGAGACGGGCATCTGGTACCACGGCTGATCGAGCGAGCTCGGTCGGGCAAGTTGCGACGTGTCGGAGATGGGACAAATCTGGTCGACATGATCTACGTGGAGAACGCCGCCGAGGCGCATCTGCAAGCGGCCGACGCGTTGGCGGCCCAACCCGAAGTCGTTGGTGGAAGAGCTTATTTTCTCAGTCAGGACGAACCGGTCAATTGCTGGGACTGGATTGATGAGCTCTTGGCATTGGCGAAACTCCCGCCACTGAAGAAGTCCATTTCGTACAAAGCGGCGTGGCGAGTTGGGGCCGCGATGGAAGCGATTTACGGAGTCCTTGGCGTTTCGGCCGAACCGCGGATGACCCGGTTTCTGGCCGCTCAATTGGCGACCTCTCACCACTTCGATGTCTCCGCAGCCAAACGCGACCTGGGCTACGCACCTCGAGTCTCGACTGCCGCCGGTATGCAGCGGCTCGGTGAATGGCTCAACTCGACGTCCTAATCGCCAGGCATGCCATTTTGGGTGGCTGCCGCCGGTAGCCTTTGTCCAACCGTCAGGGTCGGCTCGCATGGTGTCAGTTTTGACGCTGTCGTACTGGATACCTAGGTGTTTTGCGCGGACCGCGGTCCTTGCGATTCGGGTCAGAAAGCGATACGCTTAAAGACTTTGAGTCACCAGCTGGTAGCCAAGTAAATGATCGCAGGCACGGACCCACAGCCCTCGTCTCCCAAGCCACGGATGCATTCGCGAATCGCGATCACCGGGATCGGCTTGACGGCTCCGTTGGGCAACAACTTAGCCGATTTCCGCGCCGCACTTCTGGAGTGTCGCAGTGGCGTGAGCCCTTACGAGATTCGCTATTTTGGCGAAACGCTCGCCGGCATCTGCGATTTCGATCCCAAGAAATATCAAGCGCGACGCGACGTTCGTCGCGGCACCCGGGCCGGTTCGATTGGCGTTTATTGCGCGCACGAAGCGATCAACGATGCGGGGCTGGATTGGGAGAACACGGACAAATCGCGGGTCGGCATTTATGTCGGTGTGACCGAACATGGAAACGTGGAAACCGAAAACGAAATCCACGAAATCAAAGGCTATGACTACGACACCTCGTTTTGGTCGCACCATCACAATCCGCGTACGGTTGCCAATAATCCGGCCGGCGAGATTGCCCTGAACATGGGCATCATCGGTCCGCACTATACGCTGGGTGCCGCTTGTGCGGCCGGCAATGCCGGTCTCATCCAAGGGTTGCAGATGCTCACGCTGGGTGAATGTGACGTGGCGATCGCAGGTGGAGTTTCGGAAAGCATTCACACGTTTGGCATTTTCGCCAGCTTCAACAGTCAAGGCGCGTTGGCAACTCATGCCGACCCCGCCAAAGCGTCGCGTCCGTTTGACGTCAATCGCAACGGCATCGTGGTCGCGGAAGGGGGAGGTCTGTATATCCTCGAACGGTGGGACGATGCGGTCGCCCGCGGTGCCCGGATTTACGGCGAGATTGTCGGACACGCGATGAACACCGACGCCACCGATTTTGTTATGCCCAACCCGGAGCGGCAGGCACAATGCGTCGAGATGGCTTTGGCGAGAGCCGACTTGAAAGCGGAACAGATCGACATCGTCAGCACCCACGCCACGGCTACGCCAAGCGGTGATTCGCAAGAATGTGCGGCACTGAAGAAGGTCTTTGGCGAATCGAAATCGACCTACTTCAACAATACGAAAAGCTACATCGGTCACGCGATGGGTGCCGCTGGCGCGCTGGAATTGGCCGGAAACTTGGGTTCATTTGACGATGGCGTCGTGCACCCTACGATAAACGTCGACGACCTCGACCCAGAATGCGATGTGCCTGGGCTCGTCACGAACGAACCGCGAGAGACCGACGGCGTGAACTATGTGCTGAATAATTCGTTCGGCATGCTGGGAATCAACTCGGTCGTGATTGTGAAGAAAGTTTAGCGACGACGGTTGAGCCAAAAACAGCCAGTCTGCGTTACGCGAATTGAACGAACAGAGAACCCAAAAAACGAGACGGAAGCGAACGGAGAAACGCATGAGTCCTGAGGAAATACGCGATGTCGTGCTCGACATCCTCACCGATATTGCACCCGATGAAGACCTGAGCGATCTGAAGGATGACATTGCATTTCGCGAGCAGTTAGAGCTCGACAGCATGGACTTCCTTGACATCGTGATGGAGTTGCGTAAGCGGTACCGTGTGCAGATTCCGGAAGAAGATTATCCCGAACTGAACAGCATGGGCAGCACGTGTGCCTATTTGAATCCGCATATGAAGGACCTCGAAAAGGTGGGGTGATCTGCGCTCACGATTTTCGACAGGTCTGGAATGGAACAACGACCGAGTGGGCAGGAGCCCGCTTCTTGCCTAGCGGCTCGCATTCGCAGCGAGCCGTTCGCGCATTTTCGCACGGAACGCACGATTTAACTCTCTAGGCGGGCCGCCAGCGAAATGTATGACGCGATTATCATCGGTGCTGGAATGTCTGGTTTGGCGGCAGGAATCCGCCTGGCCCACTACGATCAGCGCGTCTGCATCCTCGAACGTCATTACACGATCGGCGGACTGAATTCGTTTTATCGTTTGCGCGGTCGCGATTACGACGTCGGCTTGCACGCGGTCACGAATTTCACGCCCAAAGGGACGCGCAAAGGGCCGCTGGCTCGACTGCTGAAACAACTGCGCTTTCGCTGGGATGATTTCGCGTTAGCGCCACAATGCGGCTCGGCGATTCGATTTCCGGATCGAGAATTGAAGTTTGGCAACGGTTTGGAATTGCTCACTTCCGAAATCGAACGCGAATTTCCTCAACAGATGGACGGCTTCCTCCAGTTGCTGGCGAAGATCGTTGACTATGACGACCTAGATCAAGCCGCGTTCGACGTGTCGACGCGCGAGATTCTGGAAGAGCTCATTACCGAACCGGTTCTGATCGAGATGCTGCTCTGCCCACTGATGTGGTACGGCAACGCACGAGAGCATGACATGGACTGGGGACAATTCTGCATCATGTTCCGCAGCATCTTCATGGAAGGCTTTGCCCGCCCGCTGGCCGGAGTCCGGCTGATTCTAAAGAACCTCGTAAGGCGATTTCGAGAACTGGGAGGCGAATTGAAGCTGCGGACCGGCGTTGATCGGATCAACGTGGATGGCGACGTCGCCACCGGCGTCGTCCTCGATTCGGGGGAAGAGCTGGAGGGTCGCAAAATTCTATCTTCGGCCGGTTGGGTCGAAACGATGCGGATGTGCGATGACATCCAGGACGTGCCGGTAAGTGAAACTGGCAAAATGTCGTTCACCGAATCGGTCTCGATTCTCGATTGCAAGCCGAAGAAGATCGGCTTTGACGAAACGATCGTCTTCTTTAACGATTCGGATACCTTCGATTGGCGACCCTCGGAAGAACTGTGTGACTTGCGAACTGGCGTCATCTGTTCACCAAATAATTATCTATACGAGAGCGAAGATGAAGACGCCAAATTGCCGGACGGTGTGATTCGCATCACGTCGATCGCCAATCATACGAAGTGGGGCGCTCTGCCCGAAGAACAATACAAAATCGAAAAAATGCGTTGGTATGATCACTCGTCGCAGGCGGCGATCCAATTCATGCCCGACTTTCGCGGTCGTGTGATTGATACCGATTTCTTTACGCCGAACACGATTCGACGGTTTACGTTTCACGACAACGGCGCCATCTATGGTGCTCCTCGGAAGCGGTTGGATGGGAAGACACATTTAGACAACGTGTTCATTTGTGGAACCGATCAAGGGTTTGTTGGGATTGTGGGAGCGATTGTCAGCGGGATTTCGATGGCGAATCAGCATGTGTTGCGTGAGGCGTAGAGGGCTCGGCCAAGGGCGGTTGAGCGGTCGTGTTGTGATTGGGCGATTTCATCAATAGGGTTGTTGGGAAGAGTCGATGCCGAAGGATTTCTTGAAAGATGTGCAGGACCACTACGACGTAATCGTCATCGGAAGTGGGCTCGGTGGGATGACGGCCGCGAATGTGCTGGGGCGAGCTGGGCGGAAGGTGTTGTTGTTGGAACAGCACTACAAACTGGGCGGCATGGCGACTTGGTTCAAGCGGCCCGGCGGGCACATCTTTGATGTGTCACTGCACGGTTTTCCGCATGGCATGGTCAAGAGCTGCCGACGTTACTGGACACAGCAGATCGCGGATGACATCGTACCGCTCGAAAATATGCGGTTTGACAATCCGATGTTTTCACTCACCACGCGCTACGATCGCACCGATTTTACTCGGATTCTGTCGACCGATTTTGGTGTCCCGGAAGCGACGGTCAACGAGTTCTTCGATACCCTGCGGAAGATGAATTTCTACGACGATCAGACGATGACGACGGGAGAGCTGTTCGAGAAGTTCTTCCCGGGACGTCAGGATGTGATCCGGCTGCTGATGGAGCCGATCGTCTACGCGAATGGGTCGACGCTGGAAGATCCGGCGATTACCTACGGCATTGTTTTCTCGAATTTTATGTCCAAAGGGGTCTACACCTATCAAGGCGGAACTGACCAACTGGTAACGCAGATGCACGAAGAGCTGCTGCGGAATCATGTGGACGTTCGTATTAAGTGCAATGTGAGCGGCGTGAAGATTGAAAATGGTCGCGTCGCCGGCGTCGAAGTGAATGGACGAACGGTGACAGCGGATGCCGTGGTTTCCAATGCCAACGTGAAATCGACGATCCTGCATCTGGTTGGCGAGGAATATTTCGACACACAGTTTGTGGACGACGCCAAAGAGGTGAGGCTGAATAACTCGAGCACACAGGTCTACATGGCGCTCAAACCGGAGGAGCGGATCGACGAATCGACGGGCGATCTGTTGTTTAGCTCGACGGCTAAAGAATTTCGGACCGAGTTGCTGCTCAGCCGCGATATCACGAGCCGGACGTATTCCTTCTACTACCCGCGGACACGCCCGAATGGACGGCCGCGCTGTCTGATCGTCTCGTCCACGAATGCTCACTACGACGATTGGGCGAAGCTTTCAGAAGAAGAGTACGAGGCCAGCAAACAGGACCTCATCGAAACGACCCTCGCCGCTGCAGAGGCATATGTCCCCAACATTCGCGAACGATTGGACCACGCCGAAGCGTCGACGCCGCGAACGTTTCAGCATTACACGCAACACTTGCAAGGTGCCAGCTTTGGGACGAAATTCGAAGGGCTGCCAGTAAGTCGCAGTTTGCCCGAGCAAGTGCCCGGCCTGTATCACGCCGGCAGCGTGGGCATCATCATGTCTGGCTGGCTGGGCGCGATCAATTACGGTGTCATCGTTGCTAACGATGTCGATGCTTACCTGCTCAAGCGGCACAGCGGCCAAGCAGTGAAGAGTCCGTAGGGCAGCCTGTTCGTTGGGTGGCCCTGAATGAGCACGGGTGCCCGTCAATTTGAGAAGGAAACCATGGCTGAAGTAGCAAACGAAATTTTGGATGCGATTCCCCACCGACCACCGATGCTGTTGGTCGACGAGTTGGTTGAACGGAGTGATGTGGCAATTCACTGCCGCAAGACGTTCCATGCCGATGAGCATTTCGTCCAAGGGCACTACCCCGGAAACGCCATCGTGCCCGGCGTGATCCTGTGCGAATGTGGCATGCAAACTGGCGCGATTCTACTCTCTGCGTTGGTCGCAGCCGATGCGACGAAGGTCCCGGTGGCGACACGAATGAACGACGTGAAGTTTAAGCGAGTCGTCCGGCCCGGCGATACGGTCGATATCGAAGTCGATCTGGTCGAGAAGATGGGCGATGCGTTTTTTCTCAAGGCGAGGGTGAGCTGCGCAGGTAAGGTGGCGGCACGTTTCGAATTTGCCTGCGCCATGGCAGCCGTGGAGCCAGCAAATTCATGAGTGACGCAGCCGATTTTTTACAGCTTTGTGGTAAGACGGTGCTCGTGCTGGGCGTTGCCAACAAGAAGAGTGTCGCCTTCCACGTGGCCCAGCAATTGGAATCGTTGGGCGCCCACGTTGTCTACTCGGTCCGAAGCGAAGAGCGACGGGCTCAGATGCTTAAGCTGTTGCCCGAACGAGAGGTCCACGTCTGCGATGTCGAGAATGAGAGTGAGATTGTAGCGCTGCGGGATGCGGTGGCAGCGAAACATGAACGGTTGGACGGGCTCGTCCATGCGATCGCTTTTGCCGATTACGAAGGAGGGATGAAGCCGTTTCACGAAACGGGAAAGCGACAATTCTTGCGGGCCGTCGATGTGTCCTGTTTTTCGCTCGTTTCTTTGGCGAATGCTTTTCGTGAGTTGCTCTCCACCGAAGCGTCGGTCGTGACGATCTCGATTTCCACGACCAAAATGGCCAGCGAAAACTATGGCTTCATGGCACCGATCAAAGCGGCGCTCGATTCCTCGTTGGCATTCCTTGCCAAATCGTTCAGCAAGTTTTCAGAAGTCCGCTTCAACGCGGTGGGGCCCGGATTGTTGAAGACATCGGCATCGGCCGGGATTCCTGGCTACGTCGATTCGTATCTATTCGCCGAAAAAGTGATACCCCGCGGCAAGGCAGTCCAGACCGGCGAGGCGGCTAGCGCGGCCGTTTTCCTGCTGAGTCCACGTTCGAGCGGCATCAACGCGCAGACGATCGTCGTCGATGCCGGCATGGCGATCAATTACTTCGACAACGACGTGGTGAAGCATTCGTTGTCGGGGCGACCTGATTGAGGTGGCGCCGCGTTCGCGAGGGTTCTTTCTTCGAAAGGCATGAAGAGACGGGATCGTTTCGGGCCTCGGCCCTAAGCCCTAAGTTCTAGGCCCTAGACAGCCGCTCGGATGGTCGATTGGGACGACCGCAAATCGTCGCCAATCACGCGAGATTCGTGCCAGCGGACGTTGGCCATGATGCAGTTCAGGCCGGACCCGATTCCGAGCAGGCCAATGCCATCGCCCGTGTTGAGAAAGCCGTTCTTAGCGGCGACGGCAAGTGTGATCGGCAGCGCTGCGGAGCCCGTATTGCCCAGGTGTTGGAACGTGGTGTAGTCGGTTTCGGTTGAGAGCCCCAATGAATCGAGCATCATCTTGCGGTGCGTTCCGCCGACTTGGTGGCAAACGGTGCGTTGGAAATCGTCGGCTGTCCAGCCTGATTCCTCCAGCAGTGTTGCGAACGTGCGTCGTCCGATGTCGACGCCGGCGTGCATCAGTTGTTCTGAATTCGTTTCCATCAGCGGCTGCATGCCCGAGGCGACCGCCTCATCATGACCGCTTTGGCACAGTTCGTGATGTTCGGTCTCTGAACGAACGACTGCCGATTCGAGACGATTCTGCGAGCGGCTGATCGATTTGTGCGTCAGCAGCATGGCACAGCTTGCCGAGCCAATGGTCAGCGAAGCGATTGCCGGTTTGAGATTCTTCCGTGTTAGGGACCCATTCGTATTGAGCGATTCAATCGTCGTTTCGACTAACTGTCGGGCGCTCTCGGTCCCGACGACCAGGCCAGCCTTGATTTGCCCCAACTCGATCATGTTCGCGATCTGAATGGCGCCGTTGAGGATACCCAGGCAGGCATTCGAGACATCGTACACGGCGCAGTCGGCAGGTAGGCCCGTCAGGTGATGGACGCGGCAGGCCGTGGCGGGCTCGAGCCGGTCACGACACACCGAGGCGTGAATCAACGCTCCCACATGTTTGGCGTCGAATTCGGCAGCGGTGAGCGCTCGCTGACAACTTTCCACGCTGATTTGACTGGGCAAAGTGTTCGGAGCCCAGAAACGTCGCTCTGAGATGCCAGAAATCAGCTCTAATCGTCCTTCCGGCAGACGGAGCCGCTCGTACAACGGCTTTAGCCTCAATTCGATCTCATTGCTCGTGATCGTCTCTGCGGGAAGAGAATAGCCGAGGGACTCGATGCAGACGTTTTCGTAGCGCATGGACTAACCAGATCGAAGAAATGAGTGAAGTTGGCGCGGCGCTTCCAAGAGCGGCCAATCCCCATGATAGGATTTCGGCGGGCGGCCGACTACCGGACCGAATCGCTCTAAACCGTTAAGCTGCCTGTATTTCTGCTGATTTGTTCGGGTTGGAGAAGCGAGTTGGGCTGTGAACGCCCCTGCAACCCAGGCTCAAGACAGACCCCCTCTGGCAAGGTGCATGCTAGCACTGCATTCGCAACTTGCTGTGGCTGCGAGAAATTCGGCACAAGATGTAGCGGGTGGGTTGCGAGTCAAGCTCACTTCATTAGACTTCCCTGCGACTTGTATCTTCTCCCGGTGGAACGGGACATCAGAAAGGAGCGTTTTGGCAGCTTTGATCGACGTTTTCGAACGTTGGTAAACGTCGTTTGATTCGGATAGGTCGAATACTTTGGTGCGCTAGACGTTCCAAAGGTCGGTAGCTGCTCACGCCATTTCCTTGTTTGCGTCATGACGACGTCGCGTCTGTGAAAGGATTCTTAGCAGACGCAATGGGCTCGAAGCTTCGAGCATTCAGCGATGGCCCCTGTGCGGTTTGGCATGTTTGCCAATTCGGTGCCTATTCCGTTTAGTCCAAGTCCATCCGCCCGCTCGGAGAGCGGGCATAACGTGCAATCTGAAAAGGAGAGTTCAGATGGCCTTTAAGCCAATTGTTGGCCTCAACGCCGATTTTCGTGACGGTGATAATTCGTTTTCATTCATTATGTCGGGTTACTACGAGTGCGTTGCGGCAGCGGGAGGGATCCCCGTAATTCTGCCACCTATCGAACAAAACAATGACGTCGGCCGCATCTTGGATCGCATCGATGCGTTCGTGATGATCGGAGGCGCCGACCTCGACCCGCGTCGTGACGGATTCATGCTGCACCCGACGGTGAAGCGCATGAATAGTCGTCGAGAAGATTTTGATCGCCAGTTGATCGACATGCTGGCCAAACGCCGGATACCGACGTTTGGTATCGGGGCCGGCATGCAGCTGTTGAATGTGTCGCAGGGAGGTAACCTGTTCCTGCACATTCCAGAGGACATGCCGACCGCGCTGCCTCATCGTGACCCACAAGACCCAGCGCATCGACATGGGCTCGTCGTGACGCCCGGTTCACTGATGGAACGGGTCTATGGCGACGGTGAAATTCGTGTCAACAGTCGCCACCACATGGCGGTCGACGAAGTGGCTCCCGGTTTTGCCGTGACCGCCCGCTGTCCCGACGGTATCGTCGAAGCGATCGAGAGCGTCGACGATGACTGGTTCGCCATGGGGACTCAATTCCACCCAGAAGCAGAGTCTGCTTCGGCCTTGGACGTCCGCATCGTCGAAGAATTTGTCTCGAATGTCAAAGGCAGCGCTTCGAAACTGGTGGCCTAATTCGGGGATCACGTATATCAATGATTGAGAAACGCCCCGCGACAGCGGGGCGTTTTTTTGTCGCATCCAAATATGCAAAGAGCCGATTCGTGATACGATTCGTCTGCGAAGAAGTGAAGGGGCAATTTGATTTCTCTGCAAAGGATTTCTGCCATGTCGAAATTCATCATACTGATAGCGATTAGCACTAGTTGTTGCGTGATCTCTTGCGTTGCTGACGCGTCGGCTGCATCTCCGCAATCGCCGACGATTGGCGATGCCGGGGAGAGCGCTCCATTGGCGCAGCAGCAAGGCGAAGGCGCTGATCCAAAAGAGACGGAGCAAGCAGCGTCGGAATCGGCTGGGGTGGCAGATACCGTCCCCGATATCCCGACGCCCGAGGAGCTGGAACAAGCCAAGGCAGCCACCACTGCGGAAAAAGGCGGTGCGAAGCCATCGCCTGTCGAGCCGCCGCCAGCCTCTCTCGATTCGCCCGCGCTCAAAATCGAGTCAGCCCCAGTCGATGCACCGCAGCCCAGATCAACCGAACCGACCAGTTCCCGCAACCCGGTCAATGCAAAGTTGGCTTCGCCAGAAGAGACCGCGACACAAGGCGCACCAGTCGAGCCGGCGAATCGAGCCGCCAAGGACATCGTCAACTCGCCGATTGTAGATGCAAGAAGGCCCTATCTGGGGGTCGTGTGTGGTAGCCAATCGGCGACGGTGCTGCGCGTCAAAGAACGCACGGCCGCATCGCTGGCCGGATTCGAAGTGGGCGACGTGCTGCTCAAAGTCAACGGCCAGCCGGTCGCCGGTTTTGAACAGTTCCTGGCGGTCGTCAATCAGAACCGGCCAGGAGATACGCTGGACGTGGAGGTCCAGCGTGGTGAAGGGACGACAGAACTGTTCGTGATTCTTGGTGCGAAGTCGGTGAAATAACCGGAAATAGCTGCAGTAGGGGCGCCGTCTGAAATAGGGCCGGGAGTCTTTTTCGTTTCGCGTTCGTTCTCCGTGCATTGCCGACCGCGAAAAAGACTCCCGACCCTGGGACGCCACCGCACCGTTATCCTTGCACTGGCGTTCCGAGCACTTCGAGGAATGCTCGTATCCACGCCGGATGAGCCGGCCAGGCAGGTGCGGAGACCAAATTACCGTCAACGTGTGCGTTGGTGAATGTCTCGTTGTGCGAGATCGACTCACATTCCTGCAGTGCCAGATCGGGGCTGACGGCCGGATAGGCACAACACGAACGGCCTTTCAAGACGCCGGCCGAGATCAGAATCAGTGGCCCATGACAAATCGCGGCCACCGGCTTATTGGTCGCAAAGAAATGTCGTGTGATTTCTAGGACTCGCGCATGAAGCCGCAAATACTCGGGGGCTCGACCGCCCGGTACGACAAAACCATCGTAGTCGGACTCATTGACTTCACCGAATGTCTTCGTGATGGCGAAATTGTGACCCCGTTTCTCGCTGTAAGTCTGCTCGCCTTCAAAATCATGAATCGCCGTAGCCACTGTATCGCCAGCCGATTTATCGGGGCAAATGACATCGACCTCATGTCCCACCATTTGCAGCATCTGCAAGGGAACCATGCACTCGTAATCTTCTACGTAGTCGCCGACGAGCATCAATAGTTTTTTCTTCATGTGGACTGGTTCCTAGTGGGGTTGCGATGGGACGTTGCGAAGGTTGGATCGGCTGGCAAGTCGAACAGGTCAGGGGGGAGATGGCGTTCCATCGTGGCGCTCTTTGCGTTGTATCGTAAATTCCGATTGTGTCGCGCGGTAGGTGTCCTTGGTAAGCTTGTTGGGTTAGTCCAAGTCAAGTGATTGCCCAAAGCTTGCCGATGTTGCTAGTGATGGCAGTATCGTCCTTGGAGTTTCCGACTATGTCCGCGACCCTAACTAGCGAAAAACCGGCTGAGGTCTTGAGCCGTGTTTTTGTCTATGCCGATTTGCAAATGACCGAATCGGGCGTCTATGGCTGGCGATTCATCGTGGAAGCGATGGATGGCGGTAACTCGATCGAGGCCTCCGATGTCGAGCCGGGTACGGACGGCGAACGGTTGGAATTGCTGGCGGTACTGCGCGCTCTGGAGTCGCTGGAAGAGCCTTCTCACGTGCTCTTGCTCACCCCGAGCCAATACGTGATCCGTGGGATCCGCTACGGATTGTCGGCTTGGCGCGAATCGGCATGGAGATGGGAACGGTTTGGTCGTATGGTTCCCGTTAAGAACGCTGATCTGTGGGAACGTATAGACCGAGCCTTATCGTACCACCAAGTTCAGTGCCGCCGAGGAGCTGTGCGAGTCCTCCGGGAACGACAGATCGACTCGGAATCGAATTCTGAAGCTGGTCACGCTGAGAAATCGCGTGAACCTATCTTGGTCGCCGGTTAAACGTTGCGGAAGCAGCTATTTGCCGCCGATGTCGGTCTTTCCTACTTTACCGGGAAATACTGTAACTTAAGATCAACGAGTTCTCGCGTGGAAGCGGCCGCGAGACACTGCAATGGAAATGGACGCGAAGTGCACGAGCAACCAGTTATGAATCCCATCGACGAACAAGGAATCCGAGCCCTGGCAGAAGGCCGCTTCGAAGCGCCGTTGAGCGTGCTTGGTCCCCATGCGATTGGTCCTGAAGAGAAAAAAGTTCGTGCCTATCTGCCGTATACTGACCAAGCATGGATCGTCCACGGTCCGGAAGGATCGGCAAAGCCGATGACACGAGTTCATCCAGACGGACTCTTCGAGGCGATCTGTCCGCCGGATGTGGCCAGCGCCAAAGATTACCAGTTGAGGGTCAAGAACCCGCAGGGGCAGCTCACCGAAATGCACGATCCTTACGCGTTCCCGCCGATGTTTTCCGAATTCGATCTGCACCTCGTCGGTGAAGGGCAGCACCATAGTTCGTACGAACGGTTCGGAGCTCAGGTCCGCACCGTCGATGGCGTCGTCGGAGTGAACTTCGCCGTCTGGGCGCCGAATGCGTCGGGCGTGAGTGTCGTTGGTGAGTTCAATGGCTGGGACGGTCGCACGTTGCCAATGCACAAACACGTCCCATCTGGGGTTTGGGAGTTGTTCGTACCGGGAGTTAAGCCGGGAGCGCGATACAAATACCGAGTCTTTTCGAATGGTTCGTCGATCGATAAGAGCGACCCTTGCGGCTTCGCGGCCGAACTGCCGCCGCTGACAGCTTCCATCGTCAGCGACCTCAGCGAATTTACCTGGAGCGATGATGCCTGGATGAATCGCCGGGCAGAAACCAATCCGCTGGAACAGCCCGTGTCGATCTACGAAGTGCACCTTGGCAGTTGGCAACGCTTTGCCGGTGGGCCGACCGACTGGTACGGCTATCGCGACTTAGCGCACATGCTGGTTGAGTACTGCCACAAGATGAATTACACGCATCTTGAACTGATGCCGATCACCGAACATCCTTTCACTGGCAGTTGGGGGTACCAGACCGTTGGCTACTTCGCCGCGACCAGTCGGTTCGGGACTCCTGAAGATTTCATGTACTTCGTGAATTACTGTCACGACAACAACATCGGTGTGATCCTCGACTGGGTGCCGGCTCACTTCCCCAAAGACGATCATGGCCTACGCCGGTTCGATGGTTCTGCGCTGTACGAGCACGCCGATCCACGCCAGGGCGAACATCCCGACTGGGGTACGTTGATTTTCAATTACGACCGCAACGAAGTGAGGAACTTCCTCATTTCCAACGCGCTGTTTTGGTTGGACAAATATCACATCGATGGCCTCCGCGTTGACGCCGTCGCTTCGATGCTCTACCTCGATTACAGCCGAGAAGCGGGCGAGTGGATTCCGAACGAACACGGTGGTCGCGAAAATCTGGGTGCGATTTCGTTACTCAAGCAGTTCAACGAGAAGGTCCACGAAAAATTCCCGGGCGTGATGACGATCGCTGAAGAGTCGACCGCCTGGGGTGGAGTCTCGCGGCCGACCTATGAAGGCGGCTTGGGGTTCACTCTTAAATGGAACATGGGCTGGATGAATGACACGCTCGAGTACTTCCATAAAGAGCCAATTCATCGCAAGCATCATCACAACGAACTCACGTTCAGCATGATCTATGCGTTCACCGAGAATTTCACGTTGCCACTTTCGCACGATGAAGTGGTCCACGGGAAAGGATCGCTCCTGGCTCAGATGCCGGGAGATACGTGGCAGAGATTTGCCAATTTGCGATTGCTCTACAGCTACATGTGGACTCATCCGGGCAAGAAGCTCGTCTTCATGGGCGCCGAATTCGGTCAATGGAACGAATGGAACGCCGACGAGAATCTCCAATGGCATTTGCTCGAAAACCCATCGCACGCCGGCATTCAAGCGTTGATGGCCGATTTGAATAAGCTCTACGTCTCGGAGCCGTCACTTTACGAAGTCGACTTCGACGGAAATGGTTTTGAGTGGATCGACTGCATGAGTAGTGAGGACAGCGTCCTCGTCTACTTAAGGAAGGCCAAAGACCCGAGCGACTACCTGGTCATCTGCGCGAATTTCACTCCCGTACCACGCCCCAACTATCGCGTCGGTGTCCCCCAGCCGGGTAACTACCGCGAAGTGCTCAATAGTGACGCGGCGACCTACGGAGGCGGTAACTTTGGCAACGATGGGGGCCGTACGACCGAAGCCATCTCGGCGCAAGGTCGCGCCGATTCCATTTCGGTCAATTTGCCGCCACTGGGGATGGTGATTTTCAAGCCAGAGTAAGCCGAGTCGCTGCCGAGCGACTGCCGAGCGACTGACGAACCTTCTACGTAGATTGCCATTAGCGTCGAAGAGGTCTCGCGAACAGGCAAAGCCCGACCAGCAAGGAGACCAGGCCGGTCGGTTCCGGGACGGCTTGTACGCCATCGGCCGTGGTGAATTTGTTGCTGTTCCAAATGACGAAGTCGGCACCGTTCACGATCCCACTGGCGTCGAAATCGCCCGAGCACCAGGCGGCGTTGCTGGTGAATTTGTTGTTATTCCAGTTCACGAAATCGACGCCGTCCACGTTGCCGTCCAGGTTGGCGTCTCCCATCAGGTAAGAATCGCCTGAAGCCAGGTTTTCGGCGCCGGCCAATGCCAGCCACTCGACCAGGTCGGCATTGTCGACGGCATTGTCGCCGGTCAGATCAAAGGCGGGTTCGTTGTTGCCGGCAGCGATCGAAGCGACCAACGCATCGACATCGTCACATTCAAAGAGTCCATTGTCATCAAAATCGCCCGGGAGCGAGGTGACGCCCGATTCGACGGCGATATCGAGTTGGTACATCTGCACGTTGTTTTGTGCGCCGGTGATGCGTACGAAATATTCGCCCGGGGCAACGTTAAAATCGAAGATGGACTCGGTGCCACCCTGTCCCGTGGCGTTTTGCGTTGCCAAGAGTGTTGCACCATCCGTGTCGAAAAGTGCAAGCGAAAGATCGCTAAACTCCGAAGTCACGAAGTTCGCTTGCGATCCCGACTGGGGCCCTTGGAAATAGGAGGGGCCCATGGAGTCGAGCGTGATGTCGAGGAGCGATGCTCCGCTCACCGTAAAAGAGAAGAAGTCAACGTCGCTGTTGTCGTCAATGCTGACGAAGTCGATTTCGCTTGGTGCCACGACCGTATTGTTGGCGTCCGTTCCGATCGCGATCGCGCTGCCAGCCGAAATCGTGCCGAGGTCGGTTGCGTTCGCGGCGATTTCATTGCCCGCGCCGCCATTGCTCTTTTCGAACACATCACCGTAACCACGATGCAGACCAAGAATGTCATCGAATTGTGGACCGTCAAAATTGAGTTGAATGAACGGTTCCATCAAGAAGCGACCGGTCGCCGACTCGACGTGAAAATTGCCAGTGCCATGACCATGTTCATGCATGATCGTATTGCGAAAGAACCGTGAATTCAGCGATGGGTTCGAAAAGCTGGCTGCATCGCCAGTGTCAAAAGTCATGTCGCCATTCTGTGGGAAGTTGTTGAAGGCGAGTGTGTTGTTCGTTTGCGTCCCGACACCATCGAGGAAGTTGCCGCCGATGCGGACGTCAGCACGAACTCCTACGAATCCAGCGAATCCGGTCGTTCCTTGCGTGACGCCGTCGTCGTTGGGCTCGTATTGGTAGCTAAG
>CAYZRS010000091.1:0-16742 GCA_964480915.1 uncultured Pirellulaceae bacterium
AGTGGAGGCGGCGGGGATCGAACCCGCGTCCCGCAATTTCTCCCTCAAGGCCTCTACGCGCGTAGTCGACTATTTGATTTTCGCCATCGCGACCCCTGTCGACCGGGTTCGTGTCAGACTATCCAAGAACTTTGTTTAACTGATTACGTGCTCGGCATGGCAATCAGCGATTCGAAATTGGCTACCAGCAGTCGGGCGTCTTCGACGAACCCCCTCAGCCGGAGCAGACTATCTCTAGGCTGCTAGTGCGAAGTTACCTTCAGCAATTAAAATTGTGATCAGCTTTTAACGTGGCCAACTGATCAACCACGGCACGCCACCCTGACTTCAATAATCCGGTCGAATCCAATTCGCCCCCGAAACGACAGAAGTCGTGACCTCTCCATTCTATCGACCAACCGCTCGGAGGGAAGTTAGCCCAAAATCGAACGGGCAAAAGGCCCGTTCGCAGAGGCGCTTCAGGGCTTGTTTTGGGATGAATTTGGGAACTTTTGGGGATTCGATTGCGACCCAATAGAATGAACGGGTCACATGTGCCGAGCCGGCACTTACTTTGATGTGATCTCGATGACGTGAGAAAAATAGCGGCGGAGCCAGTTCCGTTTGTCATTGGGTCAACCTACGAGGAGGGGACGATGCACTTGAACATCAGCGACGTTGGCGTGACAAGAATCGGCGGTCTGAGGCAGCGGGCCGGAGCCTTCTTGTTTGTGTGTTGCACAATGATTGTCGTTCAAAGCCATGCACAGCCCCTTGGTACGGAAGAGGGCTTCGACCAGCCTGCTCATGACCGGACTGCCATGGAAGAATCGCCGTCGTCTGGCTCGGCGGGTGAGCCTGGGGATTTCGATCTGATGATGGTGAACACCAGCGCCAGTCAATGGACGGCGGTTCGCATCAATACGAGAAGCGGCCAGAGCTGGCGATTTTCCCAAGGCGACATTTGGAAACCGATTTACGAACCGGACGGCGAGCCGTTGGTCGCGTCGCAATATTTGATTCGGTCGACGCGATTTGGCGAATCGAAAAGCGCCATCATCCGGATGGACAGCAAATCAGGGAAGTCGTGGTTTCTGAAAGGAAATCGTTGGTTACCGATACCGGTGTTTTCTGATTAGTCTGATCGCCCGATCGTGGTTGGCGATCATGCGAAGCCTTGCCAACCAATCACAAATAGACCGACGAAAAGACACCAATAGGCGAAGTACTGCAGCTTGCCCTGTTCTAGTACCTTCAACAGACCCCAAAGGGAAACGAGTCCCACGGCGAATGCGACGGCTGCGCCGATCGCAAGATTGGTCGGGCTGGTCGACAGTGTAGCGCCTTCTAAGAGGTGCTTCAGTTCGAGAACGCTTGCTCCTCCAATGGCTGGAATCGCCAGGAGGAAAGAGAACGTCGCGGCGTCGTTTCTTGATAGCCCCGACTTCAGGCCAGCACAAATGGTCGTGCCGCTACGTGAGACTCCTGGCAGGATGGCAAACGCTTGAGCCAGCCCGATTCCGAGCGTCTTGCCGTAAGTCAGCTCTTGGTAAGTCCCTTCCTCATGCTTTTGCCGCGACGTGTAAAAGAGTATCGCGGCGGTGAATAGCAGCATGCAGCCAGCCAAGAATGGGCTCTGCAACAAGTGATCGAATTTCAGTTTGACGATCAACCCGATCAGCACGACCGGCAACGTCCCGACGATCAAACGAGGAATGGTGCTGCGGTCCGACCCGACCAGTTTCCAAATGCGATGCCAATAGAAAACGATGATCGATAGCAGGGTGCCCGCATGCAGCACGATGTTGATGTCAGCGACATCGCTCTGGCCACCCATCAGTTTGTCAACGATGACAAGATGGCCGGAGGAACTGATCGGAAGGAACTCGGCGATTCCTTGGACGACAGCCAGCACCAAAATACGGGACAATTCGGTCATCAACGATTCTCGGGGCTGGTGGTCGGGGGATTTGGGAATCGGGCGGCACCCCCCGAAATTCACTTACAAGTTTGGCCGCGCCGCTGCGTTCTTGGCGAATTTGGCCAGTTTTTAACAGGTTCTCAATGCATCCTCATCGGTACGATCGAACCAATTTGGTCAGTCGTGAAAACGGCCAGCTCTATCGTAGGGGGCATTTTCCCTATCTCCACGGGTGGTCGCAGCTCGTCCATGAAAATTAGCCCTTTGAAGGATCGGAAAATTATGCAGAATGGCCATTCCCGGGATGAACTCTTTTACCCAGTCTTCGCTTTCTGCGAAGGCCAATTCTGATCTAGCTGGAGCACTATGTACAAAAACCTTGATCCATCCGCCCTCGAGTTGTCTTGTTCGCAGAATGAACTCATTGAGCTTACGTTGACTCACCGCTTTGGCGGTATGAACCTCGACCTTGAGCCCTTGCAACAGACGGTCGAAGAAAAGGGAATGGATCAGGCGCTACGGTTCCTAAAAAGTGCACCGATCAAAATCTCGACGGCCCGCTTGCCGGTTGCGTTGGATACCAAAGAGGGGAAGTTCCGCGCTCGGATGATCGATGTGCCCAAGTTCGTTGAATTGGCGAAACTTCTCAAGTGTGACACGCTTGTCGTCCATCTTTCGCCTGGCAGTGTGGACCTTCCTTATCACGAGAATTTTCAGCTTCACAGCCAAAGAATCGACGAACTAGCCGCCGTACTCGCTGAATCGGATATGCGGCTCGGACTAGCGTTCACTGCCGCTTCCGAACGACGGATCGGCCTTCCGCACGCATTCGTCGCCACGCCAGATGGTCTGCTGGCCTTCCTCAAGACCTCCTCTGCCACCAACTTGGGAGTCGTCGTCGATGTTTGGGAGTGGGCAGTCGGAGGCGGTTCGGCGGAACTGCTGTCGGGCATTTCGGCGGACCAGATTTTCGATGTGCGTTTGTCGGATATCTCACCCGGTTTCGATGCGGAAACGGTTGCCGAGACCGATCGAAAGATGCCCAGTGCAACGGGCGAGATCGATCTCGTGGGTTACCTGAAAGTCTTGGAAGAGATTGGCTACGAAGGGCCGCTGACCCCTGCTCCGCACCCCAGTCAACTCGAAGGCAAGCGGGATCATATTGTGCGCACGGTGGCAGAATCGGTCGATGCAGCCAAGGCACTCTTGGTCGAGCCGATCGCATCACCCGAGAGCAGCGAAGAAGGTGAAGAGGTCTCGGCCGGTTCGGTCGAAGCTTAACGCCATCTGAAACCGGCGCTCGCCGGACACATTCGTTATCTGAATCGGCAAGCTGTGGCGCCGAGCGTGCGCCATGTTCTTTGCTACTACTGCCAGCATGTCCATGCCGAGCTGGATCCGGTTTGCGGTTGCGCCGGTCAGTCGTCGATCTCGCATCTTGAGGACCGATTGCAACTTCTTTGAGGTTTGTGCAGGCAATCTGTAACGATTATGCGGGCTGATGATGGTTGACTCTGCGGGGTGTAACGACTGTTCCGCCGGGCCGGCTCGTAAGACCTGTCCCTATTGTTCGAATTGTTTAGCGCATGATTGTTCTCCGGACGAACTAGTCCTACGAAACCGTCAGTTTTCCATTTCAGCTTTGATTAGCGTTGCGGAACCATCATGCGAAATCCAAGAGTCATTTTTTCCGTCCTCGTTGCAACCGTTGGTGCCCTCGGGTGTCTTGGGACCTACCTGATGGCTGGCAATTCGGACTGCCCTCGTGAATTGCCACTGTCAGCGACGATGGACGCTGCAAGCCTGGACATCGATGCCCAGCAGATCAGTACTGCGGGCACGATCCAATTGGTCAGTCACGACGAAATCGTCCGCTTGCCACCGACGACGCGCGTCTCGAAACCGGAACGTGTTGTGGCACCGCCGCTGCGTATCATCGAAGCACCACAGTCCGCCAGTTCGCCCAGTGACGACTTGGATTTCACTTCTGCACCACGTCCGATTCCGGTCCGTCAGCTGGAATTGATGCCGGCCGATCGCTCGACGAGTACTGCCGAGGCAGAGCATCAGCGGCTTGTCGCAGAGAACTTGAAAGTGAGTCCGCTGGCTGGAACAAATAACTATGAGCAGCCGATGGACGATACCGTCATGTCCGATACCGAAGCGCCGGATGCGCCGCTCACACAGGCAGAAGCTGCCGCTGCCGTGCTATCCCAGGAAGTGATCGCACAAGCCAATCGGATGATGAAAGAGGCGGTCCAGTTGGCCGATCGAGGTGCCATCTTTGCCGCGCAGGTGGAGTTCGAACGAGTCTTGAGAATGGTATCGCAATCTCTCGACGCGAAGATTGGACGATCCTATCACTCGCGCTGTCTGACCCGAGGCCTGCGAGCTCTCGATGAGGCAGACGATTTTGCCTCGCATTCGAAATGTGCCGAAACAGACACCGATTTGGGCGGATTCATCGCGGGACATCAGACGACCGTTTTGCACTCGACCGATGCGTCCACTCTGACCCCTCTGACGGCGATGCGACACTATTACGATTATGCCCATGATCAACTGATTCGCGCCGGTGGACATTCATCGGCCGCTTCCATGTCGCTGTTCGCGATGGGACGAGCGAATACTCTGATGAATCGAGAATCGAACAATAAGGATACGGCTCCCAAGTCGCTGGCATTCTATAATGCGGCGTTGGCTGTCGATCCCAATAACGCGCAAGCTGCTAATGAATTGGCTGTGATGTTGGCCAAATCGGGCCATCTCAAACATGCGGCCGACGTGTTGCAACAGAGTTCCAAATCAGCGCCGTCCAGTATCGGCCTGCGGAACCTCAGCCAGATCTATCGTCAGCTAGGAAAGCAGCAGGCGGCGCAGCAAGTCCTGGTGACTCATGAGCGGCTGAAAACGACTCCCGGAGCCTTGGCCACGACCGCCGGTGAGCGGCATCAACAAATTCGCTGGGTGTCACCTCAGCAGTTTAACCAGACCGCTTCGGCGATCGATTCCAGTAACGAATCACCGCCGGTCAGAGCAGCCGAGCTTCAGCAAACGCCGATGCCGCAGGCTCCCAGAGCACGAGCCAAGTCCAACCAGAATCACTGGTGGTAAGCCATCTTCGATTTAGACAATCACGCGACTTTGAATAGACGGACCTTTTCATCATGCGACGTATGAACAGACTTTCACGAAATTTGGCGATCTGTGTCGCCGTTCTTTTGGCGATACCGACCGTGACTCACGGTCAGTTCGGAGCCATGATTGACAACGTCGGTGGTGGCGGATGTAGTCAGGCAGGCTGTGCCAGCTGTGGCACGGAACAATGTGGCTGCCAACGAACCAGCCTTGTCCGGGAACTCACCAAGACGCCGACCGTGAACGGCGTCAAGCAGTGTTGTCCTCCGAACGTCATTACGGGTGTCGACAGCAATGACTGTTTGGGCTGTGGTGAACCGACTTGGGGAATGCGAGGCCCGTTGCCGTTCGACTTGTTTAGTCATGGCGAGTACATCGGACCATGTCGTACTCCGCACGTCCAGCAGTATCGTCTCCGTCCGAATGATCAGTTGGAAATGGTCTACCGCCTGACGCGAAAACGGTCCGGACGAGCCTACAAATTGACCGTCGGCGACAAGATTCGTGTCGAGTCGTTGGCAGATGAAAAATTAGATCGAGAACTGGAAGTTCAGCCAGACGGAACGATCGCCGTCCGGTTGCTCGGTCAGATCATGGCGTCCGGTCGCACGACAGACCAATTGCGACGTGACCTGGAGAAGCGATACAAGAAGTTCTACCGCGTTCCCTCCGTCACCGTGACGCCGATTGAGGTGAATACTCGGCTGGAAGATTTGCGAGCAACCGTCGATAGCCGGCAAGGCCAAGGTGGGCAATCGCGCTTGGTTACCGTCACGCCTGATGGCACGATCGCCTTGCCTGGTCTCGGTTCGGTGAAAGTCCAATGCCTGACGCTGGACGAATTGGGAGCCGAAATCAATGCACGGTATGCATCGTTTGTTGATGGAATCGAAGTGACGCCGGTCCTTGCCCAGCGAGCGGACCGCTTTGTGTACGTCCTTGGCGAAGTGGCTCAAGGAGGCCGGTTCGAGATGGTCGGACCGACCACGGTCATGCAGGCTCTTTCACTCGCTCAGGGCTGGAATGTGGGCGGAAACCTTCGCCAAGTGATTGTTTTCCGCAGAGCGCACGATTGGCGTTTGATGGCGACGAAGGTCGACATTCGCGGAGCCGTGTTTGGAAAATCACCGATTCCATCGGACGAAATTTGGCTGCGAGATGGCGATGTCGTTGTCGTACCCAAGTCGCCGATCAAATCGATGGTCGACGCGATCGATTTGGTCGCCACTCGAGGCGTCTATGCCGTCGCACCGTTCTTGGGCGACGCCTTCTTCTTCCAAGATGGGAACGTGTTGGGTTCGCAATAGCGTTCACAGAGCCGGCAGGAAATCACTCCAACGCGAAGGCGAGCTACTCGCCTTCGCGTAATTTATTGAAATACTCGGTTGCCTGCTCGCGGTGTTCTTTGGGGATCCGAGCGCCCGTCAGCGGGTCTTCATCTGCGATCGTAGCGCTGCGAATGGCCTCTTTGTATTCTTCAAATGCCGGGCCAGAGCGATTGGGCCCCGATGCGACGCCCGTCACGACCGCCTTGCCCTTGCCGACTTTCGCTTTGACTTTGGAGTCATACGTTTGGCTGGCTGTGGCCGATTCCGGCCGGTCGCCGCGCCCTTGCCCTTCGCCCAGTCCTTGGCCTCGCCCTTCTTTGTTCTTGCCTTGCACCTGGTTGCCTCCGCTATTCCCTTGGCATTCGGCACAGCCTTTACCATTGCAGTTGTTGCAATTCATCGAGTCCTTGGACGATTCTAATTCTTCAAGCGCGGCGTCCAGCATCGCCATCTCGGTGAGGCCAGCATCCATCTCGCTGAGCTCACTCGCGATGGCGTTCATTTGTTCTGCCGCCTTGCCGTTCTTGCCTTCCTTCGCTGCCTGAGCCGCCTGGGACATCCTCTCCGCCAGTTTGTTCAGCTTCGACATCTGTGCGCCTTGCTGCTTCATGCTGTCGAGTTTGTTCTGCAGCTGGCCCGCTTTCTGGCGATCGCCGCTCGCTTTCGCCTGTTCAATCTGTTTTTTCAACTCATCCTTCGCCATTTGATGCGCTTCGGTCAGTTCTTTTAGCTTCTGAGACATCTGTTGCAGCTGTTCGGCCAGTTGTTCGCGTTCCTTTTTGGACAGCTTGGACGTCTTCAGTTTTTCACTCAGTTTTTGAATTTCGCTGATGGCGTTCTTCATATCGCCTTTGCGAAGCGCGTTGTTCATGCGTTCAGCGGGTCCCGATTTCAGGTCCTTCATCTGGTTGAATTGTTCGCGCAGCTTGTCAGGGTCGCCGACGGTATTACGTCGTTGTTTGATTTGATCTGCCAGATTGTTGAGCTTCACCAGCGCTTTCTTACGATCAACGTTTTCCAGCTTCTTCATGTCGTCGACTCCTTTTTCAATTTTGGAAAAAAGAGCGTTGGCCTCCTTCAAACCTTGCGCTTCGGCGATTTTCTTGCGCTCGGCCAATTTCTTCTTCAGGCTCTCGGCTGTTCTTTCGACTCGCTGCTGCGTTTCCGTCGACGCCGCGGCCGTCGCATTTTTCTGCGGCACCGCATCAGGAATCAGAACCGTGATAAGAAAAATTGCCAAGGCAGGCACGACCGGCAACAGATTCCACCACTTCGGTTGGCCCTGAAACTTTTCAGCCACTTCGACTTGCGCGACTCGTCTCGTGGCATCTGTCAGCAGCGCTTGTCCAGCTTCGGTTTCGAGCTCGGCCTCACTGAGGGCTAGTGTGCTGGAGACGCGTTCTTTCAGGCCGAAGCGTTGGTCGAGTTCGATGGCTGCTTCCAAGCGACTGGTGCGGGTCGCCAGCGTCCAACCGAATGCGATCAAGAATCCGGCGATCGCCGTACCGCCTAACCATCCCCAGGTCCAAGTGTGAGCGTCGATCGCAATCGGTCGAATCTTGGGAATCAGGGCCGCGACCAGTGCCACCAAGAAGCAGGCAAAGAGCGTCCAGACGAGAACGTTGAGAAATCGCTGAAAGGTCATCCGCGTGTGGGCTCGACCGACTTGCTTTTTGAGTTCGTCCATGGCGTGGTTCCGGAACTGATCCATTGAAGGCGTTTCGCGAGACGATTCTGATTATACGGCCAACCAAGTGGCCGGCCCAGGTTCAGCCGTTTGTTGCCCGGTTTCGGGCGATTTTCGCTGCAAATGGTGGATTTGGCATGCTGTCAGCCGCGAAAACGGCAACTGCCGTAATTTGCGAATACCGGCAGCCGAATACGCCGTACAATTGGTTATCTTGGCTGAGGATCGACGGTTACCTGAATGCACGGATACTCGTTTCAATGGAAAAGAAAATGGCAACGGATCTCGCAGTAGCGCCCAGGAATGAAAAGGTTGAGCAACTCGTCCGGTTGCCCAGTCCTAGCGACTTGCCTGATGCAGATGTCGTGATCTTTGATGGAGCGTGTAACTTCTGCCAAAAAAGCGTTCGGCGGCTGTTTCAATGGGATGGAGCGAAGCGGATCGCTTTCTTGACCATCGATGATCCCGAAGTGTCGCGACGGTGGCCTGAGTTGTCTCGTGACGACTTAATGGAGCACATGCACATCATCGATCGTTATGGTGACGTTCATATTGGTGCTGGAGCCTTTCGCTATTTGAGTCGTCGCTTGCCACGCCTGTGGCCGTTGGCGTTGCTGATGCACATTCCGTTCAGTGGCCCTTTCTGGCGGGCCGGATACCGTTGGTTTGCGCGAAGGCGTTACAAGCTGAGCCAAGCTGTCGAATGCGATAACGGAAGTTGCGACGTCCACTTTAAGTAACGTTCGCATCGCCACCTGCAAGTACGAGCTTGGCGACTGTGCCCGTCCCTCATTTCGCTCAGCCGGCGTCGCACCGCAGGGGCTCACTTTGGTAGACTCGGCCCCTATGCCCTGGCTCCTAGATCGACTGACACTTCGCCCGACTCGGCAGCCTGTGGATCTGCCGGACGGGGCAACTCGCATTCAAGTGCCGTTTGGCGCACGGTCGGTTGAGCTCATTCTGCAAACATCCAACGAACCGGCCGCGGATCGTGTCGACCTGGTGGTGTGTAAGTTTGTTGGGGCTGGTGGCCGCGCCGAGAAATTCTCCTTGCATCCGTTCGAACGTTTGAGCCAGCTTCGTGGCGTGGTGTGTGGCGTGAATCCGCCCGGGTATGGACAGAGTGAAGGCCGAGCCGATCTGCAGACGATGGTTCCGGCGGCTCACGCGGCGGTCGACTACGTTCGCGAGCTGTATCCACGTTGCCGTCTCTTGCTTGCTGGTTCTAGCTTGGGTGCTGCGGTTGCCCTGCGCGTCGCGGCCGACTTAAAGGAACGGCAAGACGATTCAATATGCGGGCTGATTTTGCGCGATCCACCTCAGATCTACGACGTGATCATGCAGCGATTCGGCTGGTGGACGGGCTGGCTCCCCGCTTGGACCGTTGCCAGAAAGGTGCCCCAGACGCTCGATGCTTATGCGTCGGCGGCGGCCTGCCAGGGTGTGCCGGCGATTGTCTTGACATCGTTGGCTGACACGGTCGTGCCGCCCGATATACAGCAGCGCGTCTTGAGCGCGTACGCGGGTCCGGTGCAAGTCGTCTTGTTGGCTGAGGCCAATCATTCGGAGCCTTTGACCGAGCAAGAAGGTGCCGAATACGGCCGGTGTCTCGAGCGTCTCTGGCACAACATATTGGATGCAAGGGACTAGCTCGCAAGAGGTTGGGCTCCACAGCCGGATGCTACCGGCCACTTTCCGTTGGTGACTTTCTGTCGGTTGCCGACGTTATTTCAATTAGAATAGGAATCGTTCGGCGATTCGTCGAACGGCCATGTCCCGTACCGATGGGCCGTCTTTTGCACCGCCAGAGTACTCTACTTTCATCGAGCGATCGCGTCGGCAATCCACGTTCCGCTCCCCGTTTGTCTCATAGGTAGCCCGACCGCTCGATGTTTCGCTATTTGTCACTTGCTGTTTTGGCGTTGGGTCTCGTCTGCA
Organism: uncultured Pirellulaceae bacterium; assembly: GCA_964480915.1. Taxonomy (GTDB): domain Bacteria; phylum Planctomycetota; class Planctomycetia; order Pirellulales; family Pirellulaceae; genus CAWGCE01. The sequence continues at coordinate 9,992 of CAYZRS010000091.1, forward strand.
TTCTTACGTACCAAGTCTTACACCCGCGAGTCAGCAATACGAATCTCGTTCTGACCACGGGCAGCGAAGGGGGTGTCTACTACCCGTTGGGCCAAGCGTTGGCCGATGCGGTTCGTGAGACGCATCCGCACATCAATATCTTTGTTCACGTGAGCGACGGTAGTGCTCAGAATCGCGATCGCATCCTTGCAGGCGAGGCCGAGTTGGGTTTGATGCAGAACGACACGCCACCGCATACGCGGCTGCGTTCGCTCATGCCGTTGCATATTGAGACGTTTCATTTCTTCGCCACGGAGAAATCGGGCATCAATGATGTGCGGCACCTGAAGGGGCGTCGCGTTGCGCTGGGAAGCCCCGATAGTGGCACTCGCCGCATTGCAGAACACGTGCTCGCCCATTTTCAGTTAGGCCCCGCAGACGTCCGTTTAAATGAAGAGGGCGCAGCTGATGCCAAAACGAAGCTAATTGCTGGCGAACTGGACGCGATGTTCTACATGGGTAGCATGACCGCCGACCTTTGCCGCGAGTTACTCATCAACACGAATGTGCGACTTGTCTCCTTGGGGCAAGATGATCGTTGGCTGAGCAGTGTGCCTGCCCTGCGAATTGGATATCCCTACGTGGAACAAGTGACGATCCCCCGCGGCCTGTTTTATGAGGAGGGAGGCAACCCGCAGCCGTATGAGCCGGTCTTTACGCTGGGCCTGCGATCGTTGCTTGTCTGTGATCGTGATCTTTCGCCGGCGATCGGCCGTGACATTGTTTCTGCAATCTCTGAGCAGCGTTCGCTGATGATGCGTGACGTCCCGCAGACGGCCGAGATCACCGAAGAGTTCTCGGCCAATGATATTCACATTCCGCTTCACCGTGGTGCTCGAGCCTACTTCGATCGCAGTGAGCCGGGATTCCTCGAACGTTATGCCGAGTCCATGGCTTTTATCATGTCGGCGCTGTTCGCAACTTGGGGTGTGATCGCTGCGCTGCGAAAAGCGTTGAATCGACGTAAGAAAGATCGGATCGATGTCTACTACGTGGCGCTCAACGCATCGATTGAAAAGCTCGAGAGCGAAGACATCACGCTCGAAGTGATCGACGAGATGAATATCGAACTGGGGCAACTGCGGGCGAAGGCGATCAACGAGCTCACACGGGAACGGCTCCTTGCCGATGAATCGTTCCAAATTTTTCAGTCGTTATTGAGCGATTGCCAGGCGCATCTTGCCTCGCAACGTGCCAGGCTGGTCACCGAAGCAAAGCAGAAGCCGGCCGATTCCTAACGCTGGTTGTTGAACGCCCAACTGCCCCAGTTGACGTCCCCCAGTGAAAAAAAAACGCAGGAACGAAATGACGTCCATTTCGCTCCCACGCCGGTCTGTCCGCCGAAGCAGACAGAGGGGATAGCGGAGAATTGGGCCCAATGTTCAGCAATGCCTAATGCCCCACTTGGTTAATGCGGACTGACGCACCGTAAGTGACACCAAAAATGGACGTTTTCTAGAATTGAGCAAATCGCCCGGTTTTACGGCCCGTTTTTTGGTGGGGCAGCAGCGCAAACCGAGACTGCCTGCGCCATGGCGTGCTGGCGCTGGCGCAGCGATCCACCCACCGGAGGGGGGTGGGGGCAGAGTTCGTGGAGTGCCGAATCTAATTGTCGTATTGGAACGATTCGAGGAACTTCAACATCATCTTTTTCGACTCGTTCGAGTCTGCTTGGTAGAGCTCTTTTGACAGCTGCACCATCAGCATGTCCATCGACTTGCCACGCAGATAAGCGCGTTGGAAGACGATTCCTTCGGGATAGGTCTCACCATTCGCCACACCTGCGGGAAAGGAGAAGCCTTGTTCCATCCCCAGGTATTCGCCCAGCTCGATTTTCTTCCGAAGCAGCAGTTTCGATTCCTTCTTTGTTGCCAGGCCGGATTCACCAGCAAAGTCGAGAAATTCAACCGGCTTCTCGACAGGGTGGACGCCACGTAAGGCGAAAAACTTGTCGGGATACTCGCTGTGCATCACCATGAAGGTCGCTTCGCCTTTGGAGTAAGCGTAGACGCGGACACTTACTTCACCGAACTCAGTTTTGATTTTTCTATCATTGACGGTCGGTTGATCGGGCCATTCCATATGAAATTTTAAGCGAGCATCACTCAACAAGTGTTTGGCAGTGTCGTAAGTCGAGTCTGCGGTGAGCTGGACGACTTTTTCTGCTGGCATGGTCGAAGTGCCGGACTGACCGTAGGCGGTGGAAGCCAAAAAAAGGCACATCAATGCACAGGTTGCCGAATTCTTAGAAAGCTCCATTTGACCTAGTCCTCGGTTTCACTTGTCTAGCACACTAACCGCCTGCGATCCTACCGACGGAATTCCAGTGCGGTTACCTGCAGAAAGACTGACATGGATGCCAAAACAACGCAACACGCCTTCCCGGCCAATAAAAACACGATTGTGCCTCCTCGCGGATCTTTGGGCAAGCGAGGGAGGCACAATCGCCAGGGGATACGGCGAAACTGCAGGGAAATGAGTTATCCGTCGACGTCATCGTAGACCGGGCGCCACAACGATACTTGCGGGAAAAAGACCCGCGCTAGTTCGGTCGTGTCGAGGTCACTCGTTTTGACGACGCCGGCATTGATCAATTCCGCAGCCGATTCATGTCCTAAGAGGAGTTGGCAGAAAACCGATTCTGATAACTCCATGAAGTGGTCGGTCGAGCAGCCCGTTTTGACCGAAACGCTTCGTTTGCTGACGGTCAATGTGAACGACTCGTCACCGCAGCGAATCCCAAGTGTGCCGCCGGTGGGCAATTCGGCCGTGCGGGCTCGTTCCCAAAGCAGCGGTCGAATCGACTGCAAGTACTTCAATCGATCCAAGATGGTTGCCATCAAGACTCGGCCACCGTCACGGTCGGAGTAATGATACTTGCCGCCCGCCGCCGCAAAGAACGGATGCAGACGATGGGTCGGCGGTCCGTGGAGTTCGATCGCGTGAATGCTGTCTTCGATCAGATCGTGACAGATGCGATCGAGCAGCAGCCGTTCGACATCCGGCATCTTCGGCAAGACGAAGAACTCGATGATGCGACCACCTTGGACCACGGCGTAACCCGACAACTTGCCTTCCGGCATGAAATCAGGATCCGAATCGTAGAGTTCGCTCTTTTCATCCGGCAATTCGAAGACCGCGTAGACTTGGTCGTGCGACCGCGTCGCCAGCAACCAACGCCAATCGCTACTGGTTCGGTGGTAGGCGCCGAACGTATCCTCTTGCAACGCATTGTAGAGCTCGGACGATTGATCCAATTCGCTTACTCGCAGCATGCGAATATCGAGCTGGCGGTCAGGAGCGGCCGATTGCATTCGCATGTTGTGCGACTTCTCGGTAGCGCCCAGGTGAGCCAACACATTGTGTGGCGTCGAAGTCGAGTAACACCGTCGGCCACAGCGAACCCAACCGTGCGATTCAAAGAATGCCGGCATCAAGGTTCGGGAGGTCGCCACGATCGTGCGGCTATGCTTCATTTCCTCCAACGCCGACTTCATCAAGTGAGAAGCCAACCCTTGAGATCGAAATTCGGGCAGCGTCACCAGATAACGCAAGTCGGTCGACACGATTTCGCAGCCGCCGAAATACATCGACCGCCGGTTTAGAAATACATGGGCGACAATTTCGCCGCCCAGGCGGATCAATAAGCGGTCACTCGGTTCGTACCGAGGTGCGCTGTTGATCGCGCGAAAGTTGCCAATCGTGGGCTCTTGAAAAGTAGCCAACAAAAGACTGTGAATTGCCGCATGATCGCTTTCGTAAGCCGCATCCACGTCGAAATCGAACGTGACTGCAGGTGCCTCAGAAAACTCCAACGGCAGTAACTCACCTCCAACGTCGGAGGTCAACGGCAGCGATGCCGCGCGAGACGTGACGTGCATACTCGCCTCCTCATTCTTGACGGGCGCCATGCCACAACCACTTAGTGCGTGCCTCAACGCACCAAGCAATTTGTTACACAACCCCGTGCCCTAATTGCCTGTTCCACGTCTGAGTCTAGCGAGACGGGCTGCTGAGATCCAGCAAAACAGCTTTTAACCGGGGTTTTGCGAAAAGAGAAAAGGAAAATTCGCGAGAGCGAAGCACGTCTTCGCTGCGGAGCTGGGACACGAGGAGCGATCGCTCCCGGAGTAAAGTTTCACGCTGTTCAAGTAGATGAGCACGCAGTGAGTCGTTGATTTGTGCGATCTCATCGTGCCAAACTTTGCGGTTGCCTCGGGGGGGTGGGGAAACCTTGAGGGCATTCTTTTTTTCTGCCAGATTTCGGATGTCGGTCGGGCATTGATCAGATCGGACGTCGACATGATCTTCTGGGTGAAACCAGAGGTCGCGGATGCAACCGTCCATTTGGCGAACGTCATCCTGATCGATCTGACGGGAACCGAGGGGCAATAAAACGGTCGCCGACATCGTCATGAACCCGGCCGGTTCGATGCCAAAAAAAGCGGCCGCAATCGCATCGCCCAATTCGTCGTACTTCGCACCACCGATGCCGTGGAGAAACAGGTCGCTCAGAAGCAAACGTGCAAACATGGTCATCGACAGCGCGCGGGGGCGAATTTTTAATCCGGCGCCGCGTAGGTCCGCGAGCCACGTTGCCGTCGCGCCGGGATTGGCCGGGCCACGCCGAATCGTTCCGTCGCGACCGGGTCGTAATTCCAATTCGTTCCCCACACGCCGTACGTAAAGGGGTAACCGAGTTGGAGCTGCGGATGTCCACGTCCAGAACGGGACTTCGATCCAATCTTCGGTTGCCTGGAGTTGAGGAACCGGATGAGCCTGGCTGCGAATGCGGTGGGCGGTGCGAAAGGTGACGACCTCTTGGTTATAGATCGAGCGAAAATTGACCGCATTCAGCAGGATGGCGGCGCAGAATTGACGAAAGGATGCCGTATCGGCCATGCGGCTGACGGGCAGTTCGAGTGTCTGAAGTCCGATTTCCTCTTCCAACGAATGGCGTGCCTGTGACAGTGCGAGCCCCAAGTTACCGTGGCGGTCGGCGGCGGCTTGAGCAGCAGGCCATAGCTGCGTGATGAGTGGTTCTTCCACAAACGGCTTCAACTGCGCGGCGAGCGAGTCGGCCACCTTGTCGAAGCACGCACGATTGATGATCTGCCATTCTTCGTAGGGGCGAGCCGATTGTGCATCGTCCAGCATGACGCGTTGCCGAACGACCGTTTCGTCGGCCTTGGCCGGCGTTTCGATTGCGGGAGCGGCGACGATGTCGTTGTCGACGATCAGATGAATCGCCGTGGCGGCATGCGTTGTCGCCAATTGTGACAAGGCGAAATTCTTGAACCAGACTCCCGGATGAAAAAGACTGGGCTGATGACCGCTCATGATCATCGAGTCGGTCTCATACGAATCGGCGACGTGGCGATAAGAGCCGGTGTATGCGGTTGCTAAACGGACGATTTCGCGTCTCGCTTGGTGTGCCAGTTGGCTGCGGCTGAGGTCGAATGCTCCGGCGATCTTCGGCCCGAAATCGATCTGGGCCTTTCGCCGATTGTCGGCGAGCATTTCGGCAACGTCTCCCAAAGGCGGTTCGACCAGAGCCGCACCGTTGGCCCGAGGGGCACGGTACTTGCGATACGATCGATTCATGGTCGCTCCAGCAACCGCCATTAGGCACGCTCTCCACACATTGAAGTGGGCCCCGACCTGCGAGTGGTTCGCTCGACACGGCCGGTCTTTTGGAGGCTTTCGTCGATAATCTGACGGTAGTACTTTAAACGCGTGTCGCTGTCGTCAAGCACACCGCCGAAAGATCGGTCTTCGTCGAGATAGATCAGTGGAACCGGAATCTCGATAATCCGCAAATTGTGCGCGGCAGCCTGGACCCACAGTTCGAGCGGCATGGCGTAGCCCGTTTCTGTCAGTTGAAGCCGCTTGACCGCTTCGACTCGATACGCCTTAAATCCACAGAACGCGTCGGTGATGCCAAACCCGAGCTGCTCATTCAATTCGGCCGTGATCAATTGATTGATAAAACGCCGGCCAGGGGGGGGAGCGCTATCGGTCGAGTAACGTTTGAGGTAGCGACTGCCAGAGACAATATCGACGTCTTGGCACGACGCGACAAAACGGGGAATCCGTTGTGGCTCGTGTTGACCGTCGCAGTCGATCATGACGACGACGTCGAATTTGTGTTCGGCCGCGTAGTCGAATGCGGTCATCAGCGCCGCACCGTAGCCTTTGTTCTGTTGGTGGCGGACAGTGCGGACGTCGGTACGCCGCTGCAAAATCTGGCTTGTTCCATCCGTAGAGCCGTCATCCACAACCAGTACGTGCGGGCTAAAGCAAGTGACTTCGTCGAGGACTTCGGTGACGTACTTGGCTTCATTGAAGACGGGTAGAGCAGTTAGATACTTCATAAATTCGGGCGCTCGAGAATAAGAAGGACGTGGCAGCTTGCCCGAAATCGATGATCACCGACCGGTCAACCCATTCTAGGTGCGGCCAAAACCGAGTCAACTTGCGCGACCGGAACTGGTAAAAAACTCCGATTAATCAAGCTGTTCCAAGAGCTGTGACAGCAAATGGCGGTTGATCCGTCACGATTTGTGCCAACCGTGGTTGCGCCAACCTTCGATTTGTGGGCGCGCTTACTTTTTGAGGAAGGTTGGTTTGGTGGATGTGGGAAATGGTTCGCAGATCTGAGATCTGAAATCTGAGATTTGAGATTTGAGATTTGAGATTTGAGATTTGAGAT
>CAYZRS010000092.1:0-16638 GCA_964480915.1 uncultured Pirellulaceae bacterium
GACGGATCGACAGTGAACAACTTCGCCTGTTCGACGTGCAACGAATCGATCCAGGTCGTCGATCGACAGGCTGAAGACAAGCTGGCCAAAAGGCGCTTAGGCCATTTTGAGTTGCTAGAACAAGTCGGTTCGGGCAGCTACGGAGTGGTGTGGAAAGCCCAAGACACCGAACTGGATCGTACCGTCGCGATCAAGATCCCGCGTCGAGAACAGTTGTCGTCCAAAGAGATTGAAGACTTTGTTCATGAAGCGCGGGCCACTGCGGCGCTGAACCATCCTCACATCGTCAGCGTCCACGAGATTGGACGGGCTGACGATGCGGTCTATATCGTCAGCGATTTCGTTGAAGGGACGACGCTGGACGAATACTTGTCGGGCACGTTGCTCAGCGGTAAAGAAGCGGCCACGATCTGCGCCACGATTGCCGATGCGCTGGAACACGCCCATCAGAAAGGGGTGGTGCATCGCGATCTGAAACCGGCCAACATCGCCTTCGACGATCAGCAGAAACCGACGATCATGGACTTTGGTCTGGCGCTGCGTGGCGGGACCGAGATGACGATGACGACCGATGGGAAGATCTTGGGGACACCGGCCTACATGTCGCCCGAACAGGCGCGCGGCGAATCGAATCAGGCCGACGGACGAAGCGATCTCTACTCGCTGGGAGTCATCCTCTACCAGATGCTGACCGGCGAACGCCCCTTTCGCGGCAACTTGCGGATGCTCTTAAAGCAAATCATGCACGACGAACCGCTCAACCCACAGCGGCTCAACAGTGGTGTGCCACGCGATTTGGCCACGATCTGCTTGAAGTGTCTGGAGAAATCGCCCGAGCGACGATACGCCACGGCGGGCGAGTTGAAATCGGACCTCGAACGCTTTCTGCAAGGGCGGCCGATCACGGCGCGGCCGGTCTCTTCGGTCGAACGGACGTGGCGCTGGTGCACTCGCAACCCAGTACCGGCAACGCTGGGCGCGCTGCTGCTGGTCTCGCTGATCGCCGGAACGGCCGTCAGTACTTGGAAATGGCGTGAAGCGACGGTCGCGGCGGCCGAGGCACGCGCTTCCGCATTAGAGTCTCAAACTTCGGCCAAACGGTCGGATGATGTGTTGGCGGTCGTCACGCAGTCTTTTGAAAGCGCGAATCCTGAAGAGGGTGGCACGGCCGATATGACGGCCAAAGATGTGTTGTTTCGAGCCCAAGAGATTCTCGCCGATTCGACACTTGATTCGCTGGGCCGTGCGAGGGTGCTCGCCTCGTTGAATGGCTGCTTTATCGGAGTCGGTGAATTCGATTCGGCCGTCACGGTTGCCGAGCAGGAGTTGGCATTGCAGGAGGAAGATGGCAGCTTCACGGCGAAGCTCAGTGCGATGGTTCGACTGGCGGTCGCCTGTCGGCGGGCTGGCCAACTCGACCGGGGATTGAGTATCGCGGAGAAGTCGTTTGAGTTGGCAAAATCGAACCTTTCACAGGACGACCAACTGCTGCTAGAAGCCAAGAACGTCGTCGCCATCGTGCTGAGCGAATTGGATAAAACCGACCGCGCAATCCAATTGCACGAAGAGCTTTTGGAAACGCAGCGTCGCCTGGCCCCCGGTTCGTTCGAAGCATTGGTGGCTGCCAACACGCTGGGCGGAAGTTATCGGCAAGCGGGCAGAATCGAGGATGCACTCAAGATTTACGAACCACTCTTGCAGTCGTTCATGGATTTGGTCGGGCCGGAGGACACCATGACCCTGACGGTGCAAAACAATCTGGCGGAATCTTACGAAGCAAGCGGGAGAGTCGAGGACGCGATCCGAATCAACGAAAGTTTGCTGCAGAACCGGATCTACAAGCTTGGTGAGCGACACCCGGACACGATTTCGACGATGAACAATCTCGCCTTCGCTTATCAATCGATGGGTCGCATCGATGAAGCGATCGAGTTGTTCAAAAAAACGCTCTTATTCAGTCAGGAGAAGCTAGGTGAAGACCATCCTTCGACCATGATTCTCATCAACAACCTGGCGATGACTTATTGGAAAGCGAAACGCTTGGACATGTCCATTCCGATGTTCGAGAAGGTCTTCGATCATCTGGTCGAAACCGTGGGGCGCGATCACATCCACGCCAAAATGACCATGGGAAGTTTGGGCGTGAACTACTCGGATGACGGCCAATACGAACGGGCGATCCCCTTATTGGAGGAAGTCTACGAGTCGAGCAAAGGGACTCAGATTGATAACCGATATGCCAAAGCACTAATGCAGGCCTATCACAAGTCTGAGAACAATGAAAAATTCCTGCTCGTCGTGGATGAGCAGGTCGAGTGGATTGCGGGCAAGCAGCCGGCGGATTCGGTCGCGTCGCTCGATTTTCGCGCCAGCCTGGTGTGGTACTGCATTCGAATGGAAGAATGGGAGCGTGCGGAAGAGTTGTTGGAAGGCGTCATGTCGGACGGCGCCAGTCTAGGTGCGGAAGATTGGCGATCGCACCAGATCGACGGCTTGCAGGGTGCGATTCGATTGGGGCAAGGCCGGCCGGATGAGGCCGAGTCGCTGCTGAAGCAGGGTTTCCAAGGCATGCAAGAACGGCAAGCCGATGTTCCGCGTGACTTGCTCGTTGTGGTTGCTGACAAATTGATCGAATGGGCGACGGTTACCGATTCCGAGGAACGAGCGCGGTGGGAAGCGGAAGTTGAGAACCTGACGACTGAGGGCCCATGAGCCCAAATGGACGTGTTGGTCGTCCAAACGTGCGGTTTGTTGCTTTTTATCCGAGCTTATCTCCGAACCTATCTCTGATTCCTTGGTCGATCTATCGCAGCCAAGTCGCTTTGTTGATTGCCACTGCAGTGTCTCGTGACCGCCGCAAGCACTACAATTGGCGTACGCACCAAGCAGTGCGTTTTTATTCCTCCCGCGAAACGAGCCCCAACACGTGACGGAACGCGATCGAAATCAAAGCGTTGAGAGTGAGTCCTGTATCCTTGCGGGAGTCCTGTTGCCGCATCAAGAACCTGAACTGGTCATGATGGGTGAGTTGGAAGGCTTGGCAGAAGCGGCTGGCGCGCATGTCGTTGGCAAGCTCATGCAGCGGAGGCCGAAACCGGTCGTCGCGACTTACTTGGGTTCGGGTAAAGTCGAGGAGTTGGCCTTTCTTGTGGAAGATTTGAAGGCCGATGTCGTGATCTTCGACAACGATTTGAATCCGGCTCAGGTCAGAAACCTAGAACAGGCAACGGGCGCCAAAGTACTCGACCGGACCGAACTGATCTTGGACATTTTTGCCTCACGGGCTCAAACACACGAATCACGATTGGCGGTCGAGCTGGCTCAGCTGGAATACGCACTGCCTCGTTTGAAGCGGATGTGGACTCACCTTTCGCGGCTCAAAATGGGCATCGGTATGCGTGGTCCAGGTGAAAAGCAATTGGAAGTCGATCGACGATTGGTTGAGAAACGGATCAGCGATCTGCGAGGTGAGTTGAAGCAAATTGAGCAGCGGAAAGAGCGGCAGGTGTCGGCTCGTAGCGATCACATGACCGTTTCGCTGGTCGGTTACACCAACGCGGGCAAGAGTTCGCTGATGAATGTGTTGACCGACGCCGACGTGCAAGCGAAAGATCAGTTGTTCGCGACGCTCGATACCCGGACCCGGCGGTGGCAGCTGCCTCATTGGGGACCGGTGCTCTTGAGCGACACGGTCGGATTTGTCCGCGACCTGCCTCACCATTTGATCGCCAGTTTCAAAGCGACCTTGGAGGAATCGCGACAAGCTGACTTGTTGCTGCACGTTGCAGATGCTTCGAATCCTGATTTTTACCAACAGGTATCGGCCGTGTTTGACGTGTTGGCCGAATTGGACATCACGGAAAAGAACATGCTGCTGGTCGTCAACAAGATTGACGCGGTGGAAGATAAATCGGTCATCCAGGCGATTCGCAGACGGTATCCGAACGCGATTCCTGTAAGTGCGCATTCGAGGCAAGGGATCGAGCAGCTGGCGCTGGCGGTCAGCGACGCACTCAGTTCCAGCTTCCGCGATGTCGAGATCATCACCGGCGTTGGCAACGGAAAAGTAATGGCCTATTTGTCGGCTCACGGCGAGGTGCTCTCCCGTAGCTTTTCGGATGAGCTGGTGACAATGCACTGTCGGATTCCGCAGAAGTACTTGGGCCGCATTGCGGATGATGCCGACGTCGAGATTCGACCTTGTGATAGGACGTTCGAGCCGACCTCCACGATGAAACAGCCGGGGGACGAGGTCGCTATCCCCGATGCGCCCATCGATCGCGATGTGTCCGCCGAGGCGGAAAGTGAAAGCTCGCCAGCCACGTCCAGCGAGTCGCCCGAGTCCCATGATGCGGCCGCAGTCGATCCCGTGGCGCCTCCTTCTCTTCCCACGCAAGAACCATAGAGTCCGGATGCCATGGCCAGACGCAGGCTGACCAATTGTCGGGCGATTGTCACGGGCGCTTCCAGTGGCATCGGCCGCGCGATCGCGCGGCGACTGGCCGAAGAGGGCGTGCAGTTGATGCTGACGGCCCGCCGTGAAAGTCGCTTGCAAGACTTGGCCGACGAACTGGCTCCGTTCCACACCAAAGTGCAAGTGTTGGCCGGCGATATTACCGACCCGGCTCATCGACAACGGTTGCTCGCTGAAACCCAGCAGCGATTGGGCGGGCTCGATTTGCTAATCAACAATGCGGGCATCGGTGCGATCGGACCGTTCCTCGACGCCGATGAAGATCGATTGCGTCGAGTGATGGAGGTGAACTTTTTTGCTCCCGTCCAGTTGATTCGTGAAAGTAGTCAACTGCTGGCCGCCGGCAATTCGCCGATGGTGGTGAATATCGCGTCGGTTCTGGGGCATCGCGCGGTGCCTGCAAAAGTGGAATACTGTGCAAGCAAGTTTGCGCTGCATGGGTTCAGTGATGCGCTGCGCGCGGAACTGGCCCAAATCGGCATCGACGTGCTGATCGTCAGTCCGAGTACGACGCAAAGCGAATTTTTTGATCACTTGGGGACTTCGAGCGACGAGTCACCAACCCGGCGCGGGATGACGGCCAAGGTCGTGGCGTCGCACACGGTTCGCGCAATCAAGCAGGGGCGTCACGAAGTGATCCTGTCGATGGGTGGCAAGTTGCTCGTCTGGTTGGATCGCATTTGTCCACCACTGATGAATCGGTTGATCGCCAAGTTCGGTTAACGCCGATCGGCCCCGCCTTTTTAGAGGCCTGTTTTTGAAGGCCTGTTTTCAACCCTCTCCCCAGTCCTGTCGCGCATTTCACCAGCGCGTCGCTTGTTCGTCGCGCGTCCGCCACCGTGAAAGCAGCCGGGCATGGACTTGCGCTGCAGCCGACGCTGCGAATCGCAACATCACTTCCGCGCCACGCAGGTTGACCGCGCGATCGGACCAAGATCTGAAGTGAGTACCGATGGGCGAAAGGCCCTGCGGGGCGGTGCGAAAGCCGTTGTTCTTATCCTGTTCCACACTGACTTTGTCGTTGAGGTGAGTTAGGTAAGCAGCTTGGGAGGCCTTGTGGCTACATGGGGTCTGCGTCCCCTTTGTAAATTGGGGATCTTGCGTTAGCTTGTGCTGAATCACGAATCATGGAAGTCTGCCAGGAGGCTCGTCGGAGACATGCTGAAAGCCACGAAGCCAAGATTATTCCCGCTGCATCTCGCGCCGATTGATGAATTTTTCTTGCTGGACGATCGTCCAGATCATCCAATGACATTTGCAAGTCACATGTTCCTTTCGGGCGAAGCTTCGAAAGAGGCGTTCGATACGGCGCTTGTCGAAGCGCTCGAGTTGCACCCAATTTTGCGTGCCTACATCCGACCGGCGAAGCGAGGGAAACTCTGCTTCGTTCAGACCGAGGAGGCTTTTCCGCAGGTCGATTGGGATGTCATCGGTAAGCCGATTGCATTCGCTGGGAGTGAAGGGATCGACTTGGCGGAAGAGGTTGGCTTGCGGGTCTGGGTACGGACTGGCGAGGGACGCACTGAAATTGTCGTGCAATTCCATCACGCTTGTTGCGACGGGACGGGCGCTCATCGGTTCATTGGCGATTTGTTGGCAGCCTATGGTCGGTTAACGACGACCGAGGGCAAGGTGCCGGCGACGGCGACTTACAACCCGCAGCTGCTCAAACGGCGGCGTCTCAAACTGGCGGACACGATCACGAAGCTTTCGACGTCATCCATCATCCGGCGTGGTTTAGGCGAGGGAGTGCATGTCTTCGGCCGGAAGATCGCGCCGCTGTCGCTGACCTCACAGGACCATACTGATCCAGATGACGAGATTACCTTCCCGGGCGTCGTGTCGGTGCGATTCGACAAGGATCAGCATCAGGCGCTGCGGGAAGCGGCCAGGCGCATGGGGGGAATGTTGAACGATCTGCTGATGGCCGAAATGTTCCAAACGATGATCGCGTGGAACGTCGGTCAAAGCGGCCGTCGCAAACAGCATGTCCGTATCATGATGCCGTCCGACATGCGGGACAAAGAAGATTTTCAAATGCCCGCGTCGAACATGACCTCTTACAACTTCATCACGCGCAACGCGGCCGATTGCGATAACTCGGCCGATCTCTTGCGAAGCATTCGCGACGAGACGGCTCGCATCAAACACGAAGAACGGGGCCGGCGATTCATCGACAGCATCATGGGGGCCAGGAAGATTCCTTGGCTGTTGCCATTGCTGCTTTCAGGTCGCCGCTGTCTATCGACCGTAACGCTTTCCAATATGGGTGATCCGACCCGGCGGTTTTTGGCGACGTTCCCGCGTCAGGGAGGCAAGTTGGTGGCCGGTAATTTGGTTCTGGACCACATGGTCGGGGTATCACCGCTGCGACCGCAAACCCGCGCTGCCGTTTCCATTGTGTCGCTTTATCGCGAACTTCATATCAACGTCCGTTGCGATCCGCATGTGATGTCGACCGGCGACGCCCGGGCTTTCCTGGACCTCTACGGGGCAAGGCTGAGCTGGCACATCGGCGACGATTCGGTCAACTCGACCGTCGAAGCGAAGGAACTGGTAACGGCCCGCTAATTCTTGGTTTTGAAGTCCTGTCGGCTAGTAGAAGGCGACGTCGGTCACGATGTCGAATTCGTCGACGAGGATGTTGAATCGATTCGGCCGCAGATCCATGGTGATCAAATCGCCAGGTCGGATGATGCGAATCGAGTCGAATTGAGGTTCCGCCCACTCGGATGCCGCTGCTAACGGCATTCCGACGATCTGATGGTTCGTGTCGTCGATCTGTACATGGATGTGCGTGCGCGAGGATTGGGCACCATTGTTGATTTCAAGCAAGATTTTGAAGGATTCAGCATCCCGCTCGCCGGCACCACTGGCGTGCATCTTCACGCTGTCGAGAACTCGACGATAGTTTTCTAACGAGTCGGTCCCGGTCAGTTCGAGTTCCCCAGGGCGATGATGCAGGCTGATGTTCGTGCCGCCGATTTCTGCGGACAGGCTCAATTCGATCGAGGCATCGGTCGGAAACGTGATCAGCACGCCTTCCAGGGTGTCGAAGGCGCCCTCGGTAAATCGCGCGTCCTTGGGGATTAACTCCAATTGATCGGCGTCCCACTCCAGATGGACTGGGGCGCCGAATCGATTCTTGGTCATCCCGTTAAGGTCGAGGACCGTGACGGTCTCTAACGCATTGACCACAGCCAAGGCGTCAGCTGGGCTCACGAACTGATCACCATCGACGTCGACACGATGGCGCGTCGGCGCGAGTCCGTTCCAAGAGCCTGCTGCATTCGTTTGAAAAAGGCCGTCCGGGGGAAGTTCACCCGTCTCGACGTGGCTCAATTCGCGATTCGACAATTCGTTGATCACGATCAGCGCGTCGAGCGGCGCCACCTCGCCGTCTTGATTCACGTCTGCTGGTAGCTCTTCGTTTTGCCAACAGAACTGGTAAAAGTTAACGCCACCAACCGGTCCCGTAACTGGTGCGCATGTCATCAGCAAGCGCGATTCTAGCGGCTCGAATTGACCAAGTTTCTGATTTCTACGGCGTCCCATCGTTCGCTTTCCTCGGTTGGTTGTCGCTGGCAGTTCGTCCGTTTGCTCGTTCGTTCGGTGGCATGTTGTCAGGCCGGTTCTGCACCAACTTGTCACGCGGTCGCCGTTGGCCGCGTCGCCCGCACGTCGGGGCTTGTTATGACGATTATAACGTGAAATCAGGCCGGTCAGAAACGAAATGCAGCAGTGGGCGTCCGAATCGCGTGGCACCGCTTCCAATCGTACCGACTGTCGCGTGTGTCGGTTGCCCCTATTTTGTTCCTCTTGGGGCCGGGTCCAAGATTGGCTCCTATCTTTAAGAGGTGCATTCCGGCAACGATCTGAGTGTATCGCGTCGCGACGTCAAATGCTTGGGCGAAACGGGGCAATTGGTAAGAATAAGAGTTGAAAGCACGGTACCCATCCATGGCCAGCGCGACGCAATTTACAACATTGGCAGCCATCTTTAACGATCAGGTTGCGAGTCTTGGTACGGCACCGGCGCTGCATTTTGTCCGTGATGGTGAAACGGTCACAAAGTCGTGGCAAGCATTGGGTTCAGACGTTTACCGGTGGACTTCTGCGCTAGCGCGGTTGGGCGTCAACCAAGGCACGCATGTCGTTCATTGGTCATCCAATCGATGGGAATGGGTCGTTACCGATTTGGCGCTGCACTGTTTGGGCGCTGTCCATGTGCCGGTACACGGTACACTCTCAGGACGCCAGGCGGCCGATCAGATGATCCACAGTGAATCGACGGTGGCGATCGTCAGCGGCGCTCCGCTGCTGCGCAAGCTGTCCTCTTTCCGAGATGAACTGTCGTCTAGCATTCAATGGATTGCCTACGATCCGGTGAAGACGAGTCCTTGGGGTTCGGTCGATTCGTTCGAGGCACGCTTGGCAGACGGCGACGTCGCCGAGGGGGAGCGATTGGCGGCTCAGACAGCGGCCGGGCTCGATCCCGACGCACGGACGACGATCCTTTACACTTCGGGCACGACGGGCGAACCCAAGGGGATCATGCTCTCGCAGCGTAACCTCGTCAGTAATTCGGCCGCGTTGGCCCATACGTTTGCCGATCAGCCGCCCGGATTGCGACTGAATTTTCTACCGCTCAGCCATATCTTCGGCCGGACGTGCGATTTGTATACCTGGATCACGCGTGGTGAAGAGCTGGCGCTGACGCAAAGTCGGGAAACCATTGTCGACGATTGCCAGCGATTCCGGCCGACAGCCATCAATGGAGTGCCGTTCTTTTTTGAGCGAGTGCGGCAAAAGCTGGAAGAAAAATGCAAAGCCGATGAACCGGGCGTCTTGATGAAACTGCTGGGTGGGAATCTGACCGGCTGTTTCAGCGGCGGTGGCGCATTACATGATCACACTTATGAGTACTACGATTCGCAGGGTATTCCGCTGATGCAAGGGTACGGGATGACGGAAAGCTCGCCCGTGATTTCGTTTTCCACGTTGGAGAACCGGCGGCGAGGTACGTCAGGGCCGGGCGTGGATGGCGTGGAGATTCGCATTGCCGAAGATGGAGAAATTTTGACGCGTGGTTCACACGTGATGTTGGGCTATTGGAAGAACGAATCGGCAACATCGGCAGTGATTCAGGATGGCTGGCTGCACACCGGTGACCTTGGCCGGTTGGACGAAGATGGCCATCTGACGATCACCGGTCGCAAGAAAGAGATGATCGTTACCGCGACCGGCAAGAACGTTTTCCCCAGCCATATCGAAGACATGCTGTGTCGCGATCCGCTCATACTGCAAGCGGTCGTATTTGGTGACGGTCGCAATTGCCTGTCGGCGTTGCTCGTACCAGACCCGGATGTTTTGAAAGCAGAAATCAAGACAAACCGTATTTGGGTGTTCAGTCGCAAAGGTGCGGTCAAGCACAAGCGAGTCCGCAAACTGTATCGCGAACGGATTGATCGGCAGCTGGCTGAGTTGGCTCATCACGAACAAGTCCCGTTGTTCACCGTATTGGATCACGGCTTCACCATCGAATCGGGACACATGACGGCGAAGCTGAGCCTACGAAGGCAAGTGATTGAGCAAGACTACAAAACGAGTATTGATGCCATGTATCGCTGATTATAGCGCAGCTGTAACACGAAAGAACAACGAAATCGCTTGCCGCGGCGGGGGCCAAGGCAAGAATTGAAACAGAGAAAGCGGTTTGATCGTTCAGCATTGATCGGACAAACCACTGCGTCGCACGGGGTGAGACTAAGTGCGTGGGCAGCGTGTCCGCCTGCGCAGTTAGCCTGCGGGCCAGAACACCGCTTAATAACCACACCGTTAGAAAATATGCGATTCCTCAACGACAAAGAACGAGAAGTCCTGCGCGCCTTTTGCGATACGATTCACCCCCGTGTCGCCCAAGATGCCGGTTCACCGAATTCGCCATTTTCGCGAAGTGTCAGCGATCTTGGCGTGATGGGGTTAATCGAAAAAGCGCTCAGCGAAAAAGACGAGCATTCGAAGGACCGCCTGCGATTGCTGCTGAAAGCGCTGCAGCGCCGAGTCGTCAACGGCATGCTGGCCGGTCACTGGGCTCCTTTTACTCAGCTATCGACCGATCAGCGTACCGATGTCTTGCTGGCGCTTGCCAACAGTCCTTTCAATGAACTTCGCGGCGCTTTTCAAGGCGTCAAACAGCTGGTTTCATTCATCGCATATGCCAGCGATGAAACGGAGAGTGGCAACAATCCATTCTGGCAAGCATTCAATTATCAGGGGCATGCGACCTGTGTCCCGCCCACCGATACTCGCTTGCCGATCACCACGATCGATCGGTCGCAGACCCTGACCTGCGATGTCTTGGTGATCGGTTCCGGCGCGGGCGGAGCGGTCGTTGCGGCCGAACTGGCGGCTGCCGGTCAGGACGTGATCATTGCCGAGAAGGGCAAGTACTACGCCAACAACGAGTTGCCGAATACGGAACTCAAAGGGATGCGTGATCTCTACGAGCAGCGTGGCGGTTTGCGAACTTCCGACCGAGGCATCGTCATTTTGGCCGGCAGCACCCTCGGCGGAGGCACCACGGTCAATTGGATGACCTGCTTACGGCCGCCCGAGCAGTTGCTCAGGCAGTGGGCTGCCGACCACGGCTTTATCGCGGCGACTTCGAAGGAATTTGCCAACAGTGTCGATTACATTAGCCAACGCATTCATGTGACGACCGGCGAGAGTATCGCCAACGCTCAGAACGGAGCGATCGAGCGCGGTTGCCAAGCGCTCGGTTATCACGTTTCCGTGATTCCCCGCAACGTGAAGGACTGTGTGAAGTGTGATTTCTGTAGCTTTGGATGCCGATACGGATCGAAGCAAGATACGCGCGGCACGTTCCTGCAGGATGCCGTCGCGAATCAGGCGCGTATTTTGGTGAGGGCTCACGTCGACCGTGTCACGCACAGCGGCGGAGAAGCAACCGGCGCCGCGCTGACGGTGATTGATCCAGCAGGTCACGAACGGATTGTGCACGTGAAGTGCAAGCGGGTGGTTGTCGCGGCCGGATCGGTGCATACGCCGGCCATCTTGATGCGGTCTGGTCTTAGCAATCCAAACATTGGCGGCAACCTATTCCTGCATCCCGTGGGGGCCGTTTTCGCGAAGTATGCGGAAGCGGTAAATGCTTGGGAAGGAGCGCCTCAGACGCGTATCTGCGATCACTTTGCCGATTTGGACGGCGACGGTTACGGCGTACGGATGGAAGCGAGCCCGGCTCATCCCGGACTCTGGGCGTTGGGCTTACCGTGGCAAGGCGGCCGTAACTTTTCGAAGCTGACGGAGCAACTGCCGTACCTGGCAAACACCATCGTGCTGACACGAGACAAGTTTGGCGGCCGAGTTGACATCGACGCCAAGGGGAAGCCGGTTCTGCACTATAAGCTGCACTCCTATGACGCGAATCACCTCATGACTGGACTGGAACAGGCGATGCGCATTCACCGAGCAGCCGGCGCCGAGTTGGTCTACGGCCCGCACAACGACTGTCTCAGTTTCGATTGCAAATCGAACGGTGATTTCGAAGCTTATGTGGAACAGGTCAAAGCGTGTGGGACTCGGCCCAATCACTTGGGCCTGTTCTGTGCCCATCAAATGTCATCTTGCCGGATCGGTGATTCGGCCAAAATCGGAGCGATCAACCCAGAAGGTGAAAGCTACGAAATCAAGAATCTATTCGTCGCCGATGGGAGCGTGCTGCCGACTTCGACCGGCGTGAACCCGATGGTCACCATCCTGGCCACCGCGCACCACATTGCTCAGCAGATCAAAAGTCGGCTCTAGTTTGCTCATCTCGGGGCTGGCGCTCGCCTGTTCTGGGCGAACTCAAGTTTGTTGACTTTCGCCCGCGGCGATGCGACGATGGAGGGTGCGGCGCCTGAAAAAGACTTGTGCGTCGTCAAAACACAACCCAAGCCGCAATAGAAGACGTCACTGAGCCACAAATTAAAACGCCGGTTTTCCGCATGCGGGAAGACCGGCGTTTTGTTTTGGGTACTTGAGCATTGCTATGGGGAGAGCAACCAAATGATGAAGACAATGGTTGGAGCGTTACTGTGTGCATTGATCGCGACGGCGTCGTATGGCCAGGTGATTCATGACGAGTCGATCAACGGCGACCTGTCGGACGATCACCTGAATCCGACGCCGTTAACGCTCTCGGCAGGCTCCAACATCATCCGCGGCACGACCGCTTGGGACCCACTCGAGCCCGATTTTTTCACCGTCACGATCGCAGCGGATCAGACGCTGACTGAGGTCGTACTCATCGAATACCAAAACGATGACGACGCTTCTTTTGTCGCTGTCGAAGTGGGGCCACAGATCTCAAGCCTTGATTCCGGCGCTACCTTATTGGGGGCAACTCTTATCGGGTCTGATCCGGGCAGTCTGGTTGGTGACGACGTGCTCGACGACCTCGGCATGGCTCCGTGGGGAGGTAGTGGCTTCATGTCACCCTTGGGACCTGGTGAGTACACGTTTTGGCACCAAGAGACGGCGGGCGATACTTCCTACGCGTTCGATTTTCGCGTTGTGCCCGAACCGTCCACCACCATGCTAATGATGCTCATGGGGCTCTTCTCGTTGCGAATGCGGCGCCGTTAGACTGTGTCTGGGAGCGAGCTCCTTTCATTGTCCACTTGAATGCTTCTTTAGAACGTGTTCCGGTCAATTGCAGTACGAATCCATCTCCACCGAACCGCACGGACAGATCTTGCGACGTTCATTCGTGTGGGGGCTGTTTGCAGTGTCTGTCGCTACGCTTCAGCCCGGTGATTGTTTTGCGCAGCACCGTAATGCAGACGCGAAATCAGTCGACGTCGTTGGCGTATTTGCCGAGATTCATGACGGCTGGAGTTGCGATGAAGTGCTTCTGCAGGATGATTTGTACTCGAATTTTGTCGCCGAGTGCTCCGCGCGTTTCCCAGATTCAAGCAGTGAAGACTGCGCGTGGGCGCTGTTGAATGCTCGCAAGGCGGGCCGACTTGCGAACCATCCAACCACAAAACGGATTCGGTTGGCCAGTGGTACTCCCCAGCACGTGGCCGAAATGGCGGCTCGTTTTTTGGAGGATAAACACAAGGCGTCGATGGATCGCGTTCTCTGCTCGCCAGCGCTGCGCTCGGAATTCGATCGCGTTGCAGCCTCCATGGCGCCAGACGTGGCCGTTTGCGATCTGAGACGGGCCGCCCTTGGTTTGCGGAAGGCTCGGAAGCTCAAGCCGGAACTCGTGCTACGAATCGCCGATTGGGATCGTGACGTATTGACATTTTCGCTAAGCGATTTGTTAGCGGACGCTGCAGATTTACCTGACAAACCTGGCGTCTACTTGTTCCGTGACCCGTCCGGATATTTATACATCGGTGAGAGCAAGCTTCTCTCAATGCGAATTAAAGAGCATCTCGATCGGAGCGATAAGTCTTCGCTGATTAATCTCTTTGCTTCGCACTCAATTGACCTGCAGCACGTACAGCTTGAATTACACGCCTTTGGCAGCGACACACGAGCCAGCGAAGTGCGTATTCGCAGGGCGTATGAGTCCGAGCTGATCGCCAGTCGCAAGCCAAAATTCAACATCCGGCCGTAAGTCGTTCGCGGTACAGCAAACGCAAGAAACGTATCGACTCACTCGACGTCGCCTCCGGACCATCGCACTGGGTAAACTCGCAGGCGTTTTCCGGGGGGCGGGCGACATGGGATCAATCTAATTTCTTCTCAGCGCCTCGTTCGCTGTTCTGTGGCGGTCTATTGGAACGGCAAATAGCCTTCAATCATCGCTTCCAAGTCGTTTTCATTGGCCACCGTACCTTGAATTTTTTGCCCGCCGACGACGAGGATCGGTAAGATCTTGCCGAGGTTGCTCCATACCCGGCTGTTCACATTCAGCCGTTCTTTGACCGCTTCACTGCCAATCCCTTGGGCTACGGCCTCTTCGCCAATCAGGCCGACGGCGAAATCCCAGGCGTCGGAGACCGAGGGTTTTTGTTCTCCTTCCATCATCCAGCGATGGAATTTCGGAAAGGCGTCCGGGTCGGTTTGCCAGACAGTGAGAGCCAGTTGAGCGTGTTTGCAGGAGACGGGATTCTGTTTTCCGCCGTCGTTGACGAGGTACGGATTGCACGATTTGTCCGAGGCAATGGGCACCACAACGATCGCTAATTGGTCGGGATACCGTTCCAAAAAGCGTTCTAAGATCGGATAGAGTTTCCGGCAATTTTCGCAGGTGTAGTCGAGCACTTCGACGATCGCATGTTCCGCATTGCGGTTACCGACGACCAGAGCTTGGGCAAACCGATTCGATGGAGTCTGATTCGGTGCCGTGGGAGTCGTTTCTGGCGTGGATTCGCTCGGCCTCGCGTCTTGTGGTGGCTCGTTCGGGGCTGGTTCGATTTCGTTCGGCGCCGGTCCGTTTTGGGGGGCGTTTGGCAAATTGTTTGGCAGGCTGTTTGGCGAATCGTTTGTCGGTACTGGCTTTTGGGAATTTTCTTCGGCTCTGACTTCATCGCTGAAGCCGGCAACCCCTTCGAGAGCGTCCGCACCCAACTGAGTCACTTCGTGGCCGACGGTCGGGAACAGCGTCTGGGTCAAAACGAGGCCGACCGTGGCGAGAACCCCGGCGCAAGCCCACGTCATCAAGCCGCCGAAGCGTACGGGCGGCAGGGGGGCGGAGGCTTCGTCGGTGGGGATGCCTGGCAGTCGATTTGTCCTCCAGGCCACGGAATCGGCCTTTGCTGGCCGCCATTTCCAGGCGACTAGTAAAGCGATGGCGAGGCCGCACGAATGGACCGTCAGGCAGAACCAGCAGAGCTTGCCGACGGTGAAAAACTGCAGCCAAGTAAACCAAACTCCGGCGGAGGCGGCGGCGAAAGCGGCCGTGGTGAGCGTCGCTTGGGCGGCTCGATGAGCTCGGATACGGGCCGCAGCGATTCGCCACAGCGCGATGAAGAGGATCAAGCAGTAGATACCCGCTCCGGCAAACGCGACGGGGATGCCCAGGACCTTGGACCAGCCGCTGCCGAGGACCTCATCGCAGGAGAAGAGATCGGCGTTGCCGCAGCCGATCAATTTGCCTTGAGAAAGTGAGTGAAATGCGAGGTAAGCCGAAATGACGACAGCGACCGCCGCCAACATGGTGATCGCCAGGTCATGCCATGAGCGGTCGGCCAGGCGCTGGTTGGTCTGCATGGTTGCTGGCATCATGGGACCTTGGGAGTGGCGAAATTGGACGGATGGAATGGGAAAAATGAACTTGAAATGGGTCGCACTTCACGAAGGTTTTGTCGGTTGAGCGAATGATGACCGACACTCAAAACGGCCGCAAGAGTCTAGTTTTAGGCGAGTTGTATCGATGTTAGTTCCGGCAAGCTGCGAAGGGTTTACCGCGAACTCTTGATGAATCGGAAAAAACTTTGGCAAAAGCTCGTGAAACGATCCTGAGCTGTTGACAGTTATCCCGAGTCAGGTAATATTCTTAGACCCGAGGGGATGGTTGGTTTCGGCCAGTCGAGAACCTCGGGTTTGTTCTTTGAAAATTTGGTAGATGAACCTCTTCGTTGTTTTCTTTGGGAAACAATATTTAGCCAGCATGAGACTGTGCTTTCCGGGGCATTTGGGTGTGACCGCTCGAATGTCATCGGTGAAAATGATTGTGGTTCGGTTGAGATTAATTTCGCAAAGGGATTAGGTTCCCTGGACTGAATCACGAGCAAATTTCAAACTTTAAATTGGCTTGTCATCTGTGTCCTTTGACAGTTCTTCGGAACTGGCATTGAGATGCAGTAAGTATTCAATTGAAGGGTTTGATCCTGGCTCAGAATGAACGTTGGCGGCGTGGATTAGGCATGCAAGTCGTACGAGAAGCTCTTTTTGCTTGCATTGAGAGCGGACAGTGGCGAAAGGGAGAGTAACGCGTGGATACATACCCCGGGGTCTGGGATAGCTGCGAGAAATTGCAGGTAATACCGGATAACGTTTCCGAACCAAAGGTGAAATTCCGCCTTGGGATTGGTCCGCGTCCTACTAGCTTGTTGGTGAGGTAATGGCTCACCAAGGCCAAGATGGGTAGCGGGTGTGAGAGCATGGCCCGTCTCACTGGGACTGAGACACTGCCCAGACAC
>CAYZRS010000093.1:0-16138 GCA_964480915.1 uncultured Pirellulaceae bacterium
CTAGCGTCGACGACCGAAGAGGGCCAGCGGCAGCAACAGAACCAACATCGGCAACATCGGTTCGGGAACGGGAATCACGGTCGGGTTGATCGTGACCTGTTTCTTATCGATGAACGCCGTCGCGAAGACATCTTCCGCACTGGCGGTCATCGTGTTGTTCATGCTGAACTGAGCCGTCTTGATTCCCAACACGGGGTACATGTCGTCGATGTCGGGTCGGGATGCGATCAACTCAGCGACCAAATCGATGTTTGTTTCGGCCACCCAAGAAATGACATCTGGATTCGTCGCGTAGCCGTAGACACCATCGCTGTCTGGCATGGGCGTGATATCCAAACTCAATCCAGAGATCGTGACGGGATTGTCGACATCAACCACCCGGCCGCCGATCGTTCCGTCGTCCACAACGATTTGGCGGACATCTAGGAAGATTGGAGAAACGACTCCAACGTTCGTTAGATCGGTACCGCCCAAGGGCGAATGTGTATTTATCGAACCGAATTCTTCGACGTACAGGTTATTCAGCATCATGCCTTCATCGGCCGACAGTTCAAACGTGAGAAAACCGTCCGTGATATCCACCGCGGGACCATTGATCGCCAACGCCGCGAAGGACGGCACGTTGAAGAGCAAAGAATCGCCTAACGATGAGGGCGTGCCGTAAAGACCCGTGAAGAGTTCCGACGGATTGTCCGGGAACGGGTCGGTCGTCGAGTTTTCGGTGATCCCTTTGTAGGTCAGTTGTTCGCCAGCGATGTCGCCGTAGACGATGGGATCAGCAGAAGCTTGCGTTCCGATTGAGATGGAAATGGCAACACAGGCCATGACCAAATTCGATTTGAGTTTTTTCATTAGTACCCTCCTTTGTGAACAAATGCACAACATTCCGTTGTTTGCGCAACGCGTGCGCCCCGGGGCCGCGTCATCGGGCTCCTTAGGGATCGGCATTATGGAAGAAGCCGAGGCTGCTTGGCAACCTCGGCTTCGTGCTAGCACTGGCGGTATTTTCCCGCCTCTGGTTTGGCTTACGAGAAATTATCCTTGCGAACAAGCGATTCCTCGGACATCAGGCGCTCAGCAGCACGCCCATATTCGTCCAGGCTGCGTCGTTGACCGACCGAGTGCCAAGCGCCAACCTCTGCTAGCTCGGGCATCATCTCGATCAGTTGTTGTTCCAGCGTTTGTGCCAATCGATTCGCCGAAGGCGAGGTCTCGTTCTCGACAAGCGCTTTCACGGTCTTCATGATGCGCACCAAGCGGGCTCGCTCCATGACGGGCCGAGACAACGGTGACGTCGGCTCCGAAAGCAACTCATTCACAGGGACGCCAAGGACTCGTTGCCATTCATATAGGTCACTCAGTCGAATATCTGAGTCTTCCGATTCTTGCGAACGGACACTCTTCAGGTCGGTTCCTAACTGCCGGGACGCACTTCGCAACGAAAGACCTTGCTGACGCCGTACAGTGGCAATGCGATGAAGCCTCTTGCCTGCCTGATTGGTCAGAGAGATCGATCGTTCCGTCCATGCGTTTCGCTCTACTGTAGCCATGGCTGTTTCTCCTGTCCGAATAACGGACGATGACGATAGATGAGTGTGAAAAGGAGAAGCTGACCGACACGCAGATACAAATCGGATAACGAATGCGTGGCGACTAGCTTCGCTTACCATGCAGTCGTCACATACAGACGGCGCATGGCAAGTGAACTTCCTTGCCGCGATGGCCCAGGCAGAACGCCCACAGCGAGAGCGGATTCGCTTCCGTTGCGAAAGTTCCAGCCCTAATGAATCCCCTTCTTGTTAGCTCAACACGCAATTCAGAAAAGACTTGGTGAATCGGTGCCCCGTGCTGAGCGACTACGAAAATTATAGAAGCAATTCCTTCGCTGTCATCCGCGATTCGGTCCGTTTTTTCGTGCGATATTTGATGTGTAGCAAAGTGATTCAATGCCTTGAGAACCGAGGCAAATAAGGTGAACCTTGATACACCCCAACAGAGACAATCGTCGCATTTTGAGACTCAATACGACAGCAAAGCGCCCAAATTAAGAACTGGACACCTAGACCCGACCTGTCAAACAGGAATACCAAAAAAGTAACCGCCACCACAGAACGAAGATTCGAATGGGCCGATCACACTTTGATCCGTTTGACTTGGAGGTGATGGCGAGGCAAGTCGCCGTTGCCGAGTTGGCGAATGGCGGCGCGGCGAATGATCTTCAAACCACTGCCGACCGGCGTCGGACCTGCCGGCACGCCCGTTGTTCCTTGATCGAGTCGCAAGTGACGCCGCTTGTCCGAGACTTCCAGTTTCGGTGGACGTCCCACAGCGACAACCAAACCGGAGTCGTTGCGAAGGTGCCAAAGCTGGACGAGTTCTTTGATCGTCGGCGTCGTTCCGACTTCTTGGATCATGATCAGATCGCCATTCGTTTCCCGCAGTCCGGTCTGCTCAGCAGCAGCTTGCCCGTAGTTCATACTGTTACGCACCAGCGAAATCTGCGGGAAGCGACTGACCAGATCGGCCGCCACGTTGGATGTGTCATCCACAGATCCGTCATCAATGATGAGCACATCGAAGCTCAACGTTAAATCCGATAAGATGTCCAGAAGACGTAGGACCTGTTGCTTTAGCGATCGTTCACCGTTGAACACTGGCAAAACATAACTGAGGGAAGCAGACACGGTGTAGTCTCCGTGGACGAAGAGTTGTGACAGTCGGGCGAATCATCCGTTATGGTTTGATTTCGACCGATTAGGAGGAGCGACTCGACGATTTGTTTCTTAGTGTCCTGTTGCGCTGTTTGTCCCGTAACTTTCTTTCATCACAACGGCACTGATTAGCCGTTTAGGAGCCGCACCTTGGTGAAGTCCCCCAATGATGAACTCCCCCAATTTGACGACGATCAGCACCTACTACCGGCAATAGCGCAAGAGGCAAGTTCCGGTCGCGTTCTCATGTTGGGTTGGATGAATCGAGCCGCCTTTAACGAAACGGTCGAATCGGGAAAGGCTGTCTATTTCAGCCGCTCCAGAAACTCCCTCTGGCGCAAAGGAGAAACTAGCGGTCACGTCCAGGAGGTCGAACAGATCTTGGTCGATTGTGACGCGGACGCGATTCTGCTGCGAGTGCACCAAACTGGCGCCGCTTGCCACGCCGGCTTTACCAGTTGCTTCTATCGAGAGCTCAACAGAACAGACAACTCGTGGCAAGAATTCGAGCCGCGGCAGTTCGATCCGGCCGACGTCTACGGAAAATCGACGCCGCCTTCCCCTCCAAACCCCAACGAATAAGGAGACAGCCTTGACCTTCGAAGCGAAACTGAGCGAACTCAATCTCTCACTGCCCAGCCCTCCGGCCGCCATCGGCGTCTACAAACCGATCGTGATCGTGCAAACGACCGCCTACCTCTCCGGCCACGGCCCGCTGCATGAAGACGGTTCGTTTACCGTCGGCCGCATCGGCGAAGATCTCGATCAAGCCGCGGGCTACGACGCGGCTCGACTGGCCGGCCTGGCCATGCTGGCAACCCTGCGCGGCGAGCTGGGTTCACTCGATCGAGTCGCCCGACTCACGAAGCTGTTGGGCATGGTGAATTGCACACCCGACTTTACCGCTCAACCGGCTGTCGTGAATGGCTGCAGCGAACTGTTCGCCGAAGTATTCGGTGCCGACTGCGGAATCGCGGCCCGCAGCGCCGTGGGAGTCACATCGCTGCCGGGCGGATGGCCGGTCGAAATCGAAGCGATCTTCGAAGTGAACGCCTGACATCCACCTTTTCGTTTTGTCGCCTTTCGCTCCGTGAAAGGAGCGCGACAAATCAACGAACGACGCGATTCCCATCACCGGAAGAATCAAGACGGAACGCTGATGACGCTACTCTTGCGGAACAAAAGGTGACATTCGCCGCACGTATTCACCGCTTAATGAAAACCAATTTGGATGCCCCCGTTCAGCAGTGCCGATCTTTCGACAGCGCTGTTAACGCACGGGACGCCAGCCCCCTTCACCACGTGGTGCCTGTGGACCGGGCGGCGATTCGCGCGGCACGCGAGCCTGAGTCAGCGCGTGCGGACCACGTCGATCCAACTCGGCCGAAATCTGTCTCATCAGGTTAGGCGACGGTCGGTCCAGCACGTAGACCTGACTGCCACTTCGTGACGTTTCGTCCGTGCGCACGATACAAATGACCTCGGCATCGGCGTTGGTCGAACTGGCGGCTCCGCGAGTGTGGTTACCGGCTGCGTGGAAATCAGAAGTCGCACCCGAAGTTGGCAATGGCGCGGTGGCCGGTACCGCCGCCGCAGAACGAAGACGAGAGTTCGGCGTCGTCCGGCTGGCGATCGCCGGCGGCTGGTTGCGATATACAAACCCCAGCCCGGCGGAATCCAATTCCGTATGGATCGGACCTAAGGCGGCGTACAGACCTTCATCGGCCTGCTGATCGGCCGCATTACACACGCCTATGAGTGTTCCTGTTTCGTCAAATAACCCACCTCCGCTGCGGCCATCCATCGGCCGCCCACCGACGACCAAGTTGGCCGGACCGTGGTAACGATTGATAGCCAATATCTGATTCGTCTCGACCGTGGGATCGGCGCCTCGATTGCAACCAATCGTGAAGACCTTCATCGACTTCGCTGGGCGAGTGCCCGATCCTCCGACGCGGACTGCTTCCATGGGAACTCGAGTCCTTACGCTTACGAGCCCCACATCGCGACGAATGTCTCGGCTGATGAGCTTACCTGGGACGTTCGTCCCGGCACCCGGTACGAACAGATCGCAAAGGATCGGGCCCTTTCCTTCCGAGGCATTAAAAATGTGAGCGCACGTGAGCACCAGCACTTCGTCTTCGTGAACATCGACGATCGTGCCGGTACCGAACGAAAGCCCATTCGCATCTTCAATGCGTAGGCGGACCGTGGCCCGCAGCGCCTGCTGAACGGCATCCGGGCTCATCGCCGCAACCGGCGAGGGCAGGGCGGTCGGCGACGCAGTCGGTGGTGCCGAGCTTTGAGTTAAATGATCTGGGCGTCGTGGAGTCGCCTTGCTGGCGACCGACCGACCGGCACTCTGTAACATCGCCACCAGTTCGGCAGCCGACTGACGGCCGACTTTTTGTCCGACAATCTGTCCGTCGGCGACGGCGACGAATGTCGGCAAGGCTTGAATGCCGACTTGCTGAGCCAGCTCTGATTCTTGGTCGGCATCAATCTGACGGACCGGCCAACCCTGCTGTTTCAACTGAGCCAGGATGGGCTCCATCTGACGGCAAGCACCGCACTGAGGCGAGGTAAACTCCCACAGCTCGGCAGGCTGCGCAACGACGGTAGACAGCGCCAGCATGGAACTGGCGAATAAAAAACTGAGCATGGCGCCCTCCCTGGACCATTGCCTGATGACGACGAAAAACATCTTGGGTCAGACATCTCTCGCAAGGTGTCGGTGGTCGGTCTTCCTGACCGGTTACCGACTGCGGAGCCAAACTGTGGCAACCTTGTGCGGGCGACTCAAGCCCAGAAGTGGTAGGCGGCGATAGCATCGGGTCGCATGTCGGCTCCTCCGCGGCCATGCGAACCGCCGCCGTCGTCTTGTTCCATGGCCGACGGCACTGAAATCCGTGCTCGAGACAAATTCCTGGCTCCGACGATCTCG
Organism: uncultured Pirellulaceae bacterium; assembly: GCA_964480915.1. Lineage (GTDB taxonomy): Bacteria > Planctomycetota > Planctomycetia > Pirellulales > Pirellulaceae > CAWGCE01. The sequence goes on from CAYZRS010000093.1 coordinate 5,656, forward strand.
TGACGCGTCCCAAAGTCTGCGATACTCTGTCCAACTCGATCGACCACGCAGGGCAGTGGGGCATCTCACCATGCTCGCACCGCGGCGAACTTCCCAAGTGCTAGCTGTGTCTTTGGCTAACCGCCCGGACAAACGGCCCAGGGCGACGAAGCATTGCGAAGACGACCGACTGGCAACCGATAGAAGTACGAATCGGACGAGACAAATATTACCGCTGCTCCCTCGCGGCAAAACTCATTGAGCAAATTCATGGAACCACGGAAACTACTCGTAACCGCCGCGTTACCTTACGCGAACGGGCCGATTCACGTCGGACACCTTGTCGAATACATCCAGACCGATATCTGGGTGCGGTTCCAACGGCTGCGAGGCCACAACGTCCTATTCGTCTGTGCCGACGACACTCACGGCACGGCGATCATGATTCGGGCTCGCAAAGAAGGACGTTCGGAAGCCGAGCTGATCGAGCAAACTCGCCAAGAACACATTCGCGATTTTGCCGCTTTCCAGATCGAATTCGATCACTACGGCAGTACCAATAGCGAAGAGAACCGGCAGCTATGCCACCAAGTGTGGGCCTCGTTGCGGGCGGCCGACTTGGTGACCGAGCGTGAAGTGAGCCAGCTTTTTGATCCCGAAGCGGGCACGTTTCTGGCCGACCGTTTCGTGCGAGGCACCTGTCCCAAGTGCAAACGGACCGACCAGCCGGGCGACAGTTGTGAGTGTGGCCACACGTACAGCCCGACCGAATTGATCGATCCGGTCAGCGTCCTGTCAGGGGCGACGCCCGAACTTCGCAGCGCTCAACACCTGTTCGTAGAACTTGAAAAACTCCATCCTTTCCTCGACGAGTGGACTCAAGAAGGTGATCGACTACAACCAGAAGTCGCCAACTACTTGAAAGGGCACTTCCTGCAAGAGCCGCTGCGCGATTGGGATATCTCTCGCCCCGAGCCCTACTTCGGTTTCGAAATCCCCGACAGTCCCGGTAACTTCTGGTACGTCTGGTTCGACGCGCCCATCGGCTACATCGCCTCGACTCAACAATGGTGTGATGCCAACAACAGTTCGCTTGACGAGTGGTGGCGGAATCCGGATACGGAAATCCATCACTTCCTGGGCAAAGACATCACCTATTTTCATACCCTCTTCTGGCCCGCGATGCTGAAGACGGCCGGGTTCGAATCGCCCACCAAAATTCACATCCACGGCTTCTTGACCGTCGGCGGCGAAAAGATGTCCAAGAGCAAAGGGACGTTCATCAAAGCAGCGACCTACTTGGAACATTTGGAACCGTCCTACTTCCGCTACTACATCGCGGCCAAACTGGGCGCCCGGTTGGACGATTTGGATTTATCGCTCGACGAACTGGTGACGAAAATCAATTCTGACCTGGTTGGCAAAGTGGTCAACTTGGCCAGTCGGACGGCCCGATTTGTGAAAGAGATCGGCCTCTCGGATTCCTATCCCGACGATGGCGGTCTGTTCGAGAAAGCGGCCGCCGCGGGCGACGAAATCGCTCAGGCTTACGAAAAGTGTGAATACAATCGCGCCATGCGACTGATCATGGAACTGGCCGACCAAGCCAATCCGTTCGTCGAATCGAAAGAACCGTGGACGCTGAAGAAAGATCCGGAGAAGCAAGCGGAGCTGCAGGATGTCTGCACGGTGGCATTGAATCTCTTCCGGCAATTGGCAATCTACTTGGCGCCGGTCCTCCCGCAACTGGCCGAACAAACCGGCGCTCTGCTCGGTGACCCGATCACCAACTGGGAACAATCGAAAACGCCACTCACTGGAACCGCGGTCAACAAATTCAAACACATGATGCAACGCGTCGAGGCCAAAGACGTGGAAGCGATGGTTGCCAGCAGCAAAGCCGAATTCGAAGCTCAGGCAGAAGCAGCCGCAATCAGCGCCGCCACCAGTACGTCGCCCCACCTGGCCGCCGAACCGATCGCCAGTGAAATCTCGTTCGACGACTTTTCAAAGATCGACTTGCGCGTCGCCGAAGTCCTCACTGCAGAAGAGGTCCCCAAAGCGGACAAACTGTTGAGAGTCACCCTCGGCCTTGGCGGCGAAGAACAGCGCACCGTGATCGCCGGGATCAAACAGGCCTACAAACCCGAATCGCTGGTCGGACGAAAAGTGATCATGGTCGCCAACTTGGCGCCACGAAAGATGAAGTTCGGCGTCAGCGAAGGGATGATCATCGCCGCCGGACCGGGCGGGGAAGAGATCTACTTACTGTCACCCGATGACGGTGCCGAACCGGGGCAACGTGTGCGGTAGTTGCTTTTACGGACGGGTATCCGCAGACCCAAAACGTCATTCAAGCCTGCTGCTTGTAATACTCAGTCGTGACCGGTTCTTCCACCGTTTCGAGGTCGGGATGGATCCCGTTTTGAATCATCTCCAAACGCTCTTGATGACGGCAGTATTGCTCATAAATTTTTTGAGCACCGCCAAAGATGATGGCGGTCACGGGAATCAAAACCCACACGACGGCCGGATTGAGGAAGAAAACTTCCCAACGAAATGCTGCGAACAACGTCATGGTGCACCCCTTTCATGACAACGAGGACTAAGTACTGGTTATTCGCCACACAGCGAACGATCTTGGCAACGAAATCGACAAATGGCCAACATCGACCATAGCGTCAAAGCGAACCCGGCGGGTTCTGGAACGACACTGCTACCGCACGTCGGATGGCTGTTTCCGAAGTTGTCTTGCCAGACCGTAAAATCGGCCGCATCGACGACGCCATCGCCGTTGCCATCAGCCGACAAACTGGTGGTTGAACCGAAATCCAAAGTCCACACGACGTAATCATCGTTGTCGACATCGCCGTCGGAATCGTAATCGCCCAGCAATGGCGTCCCGACAACCGTACCAACCAAATTCAAAGTCATGAACGCCGAATTTGCGCCCGGCAAATCTTCGTCCGAGACCTGAACGAGATAGCTGGCAGCGAATTGGCCCGCGCAACTGGTATCGAGACTGGCTTGAAATTCAGCGTTCCCGCCGCCAGCAATCGCGTTGTTCCCGACAAGCTGCACTAAATCGGTCGTTAACTGAGCCGTGTCGCCCGTTCCACCAAAAGCGTCCACCTCCAAATCGGCCGTGAATCCACTGAATGACAAGTTATGGATGTCGAAGCTAAGCGGCGCTACCGTACTGCCTCGATCGACCGTTCCGAAGCTTAAGATCAATGAATCGGTCAGCGTCGTATCACTAAACGAAGGAATCGCATGGTCGACGACTTCGAGTGACAGGTCGATCGCATCATCCACGTCGTTGGCGCCACGTCCCGATCCGCCACCCGTGGTGACGTCCAAGTTATCGATGATCACCGAACCGCTCTTCAGGCCGACGGTGGCCGTCGAAGCGTTCAGGCCCACGTTGAAATTCAGACTGTCCGTTTGGCCCGTGCGAAAGTTATTCTGACGTCCAGCGACCGTACTGGTCGCACCACCGGTCGTGGCAACTTCGAAGTAGGTGCCATCCAACCCGGTCTTGTTGATCGTTACCGACTGCATCCCCGGTGCAGCGCCTCCTTTGAGGACGCGACCGAAATCAAGATTCAACGTCGATCCACCATTGGCCCCCACGCTCGTACCGGCGAGCGAAACTTGGCTATCGTTATTCTGATCGACGAAGACGCTCCACACATACTCGGGTCGATCGACAAACGGATTCCGATTCCCTTGATAGTCATCGAAGATCACGTCATTACGGCGCAGCTCGAAATCATCGGGGGCCACTTCAAAGTGCCACTCGACCATCCGCGACAGGCTCCCCAACCGGGGCGAGCTGGGCGTACCGTTGGCAAGTTCCAAATTCTGTGTCGCCGAATCGGAACCGTCGTAGCGCACCGCCGCGTAAAACATCTGACGAGCCACCATGCCCGCTTCTTCATTGCCCGGATACCACACCTGGCCGCCATCGTTCACGACGCCAAACGACTGGCCGAATGCGCCGCCAAAATGCAAACTGCCGCGGTCCGAATTCACGCCAGGATCAGCAGGCCTCAGCATGTGCAGATCGGAATTATCGGGACCGGAACTATCAACACCCAAAGCGCGTGGCCAAGTATGTTCACGGTTCCAAGACTGACCATTGTCCCACCCGGGCACGCTGCCGTTCAGATTCGACACATCGAGCGAGGCGCGATCGTAGATCAGAATAATCGAATCCGCATCGTTCGGATCGACATCCGTGACTTGCAGACTCGTGCGGGCCGCGTTGTACGACAGTTCAGTGTGACCATCGATAATATTATGAAGCTGCTGCTTCAACGTCGTGCCGGTGCCGGTCGCGCTGTTGTAATAAGTCGCCGGCGGATCGAATTGAGCCGAGCCATCGGTCGCAACCAGCAGGCATGCGACGGCGCAAGCAAAGGCGAGTGTCGAAATTTGATTCCATGACCGCGTAAGATGGCTTTTCATGCTTCCAGCATAGCTGCCAGCCCAAGAAACCGCGACATCTTGACCACGAATCAACCGATGCTCGCCATGCGGAGGGTGAGCCAATCCGCGGCGAATCGGCCATCCTATGCGAAATAACCGACCGCGTTCGTAAAGATCGCCATCCCATCGCCCGTTTCGGCAAGCTCTTCACGAGTCCAACGTGGATGCTGCGTCCGAGTCACAAACCGCTCCGGATGCGGCATCAGACCAAAGACTCGGCCCGTCGCATCACAAATACCGGCCACGTGACGATCCGAACCGTTCGGGTTTTCTGGATACGGCACCCTGCCATTCGTTTCACAATTCGGAGCCCGTCGATATCGCAGCGCCAACTGACCGGCCGAATCGAGCTGATCCAAAATCGAATCGCTCTTCGCCACGAACTTGCCTTCCGCGTGAGCGATCGGCAAATACATCTCTTCCACACCGCTGAGGAACGCACACTTGTCCGAAGCGACCTTCAGATAAACCCAGCGGTCTTCAAACTTGCCCGAGTTGTTCAGCGTCAGCGTCGCTTTCGCGGCGGCGCCCACGTTATCGTCGACCAACAGCCCGGTTTGGATCAGAACCTGAAAGCCATTGCAGATCCCCAAGATCAGCTTCCCGTCGTCACGGAATTGATTCAGCAAGTCGGGCAACTGTTGGCGAAATCGGCTGGCCAAGATGCGGCCGGCCGCGATGTCGTCGCCGAAACTGAATCCGCCTGGGATGCAAAGGATCTGTGCCGACTTGGCCAAGGCCGGTTCGGCGATCAGACGATTCATGTGAACCGCTTCCGGCTCGGCTCCCGCCAATCGCAGCGCGTGACACGTTTCTTGGTCGCAGTTCGTTCCGGGGGCTCGCAAAACTAAGGCGTGCGGTTTGCTCATCGTGTGGGTATCTTGATATCTAAAGGGATGTTGGTTTGATTCCTGCCGATCGGTTCCTGAACCGAAACGCCAATTCGATCTATGGACTGACAAACACTTGTAAATACTTACGACAATCGCAGCGGGGCTTGCCAACTCTCTTTCAAGACTTCGATCGACTCGCTCAGCACTTGCTGGCCATCGCGACCCTCAACATGAACCTGCCCCTTGGCGGTCACGCTGCCGATCGCCGCCACGGCGACGCCTTGCAGAGCCTTTTCAAATTCGGCCACCTGGTCGGCCGGTACTTCGCAGCAAAAACGGGAATTCGATTCGGAAAAGAGCCGCACCGCATCGGACAAGCTGTCGTCGCACGGGACGTCGGCTAATCGAATCGAGCCACCCAGTCCACCGGCAAAAGCCATTTCGGCCACCGCGACGGCCAAGCCCCCTTCGCTCAAATCGTGACACGCACGCACGGTGCCCGCTTGGATCGCCCGGTGCAGCGCCTCGAACGTTTGCTTGGCGTCCTCGACACGGACCTGCGGAACGTGGCCGCCGTCCGCATCGCGCACGAGTCCAAAGTGAGACCCGCCTAGCTCTTCATACGTCTGGCCCACCAGATAAATCACATTGCCGGCCTGCTTGAAGTCCATCGTCACGCAGCGAGCCACGTCGGCGACCTGTCCCATCGCGCTGATCAGCAGCGAAGAGGGAATCCGCAGCACTTCATCGGTGCCGTCCTCGTTCGTGAAACGGAATTCGTTGTTGAGACTATCTTTGCCGCTGATGAATGGAGTCTGCCAAGCGACCGCCAAATCTTGGCAAGCGATGGCGGCTCGCACCAGCGTACCCAGCGTTTCCGGTCGCTCGGTATTACCCCAGCAGAAATTGTCCAGGATCGCAATCTGTGACGGGTCGGCTCCGACCGCCACGCAGTTACGGACCGCTTCGTCAATCGCGCTGGTCGCCATGTGGTACGTATCAAAATCGCCATAACGCGGATTCATCCCGCACGAGATCACAACGCCGCGCTGCGATTCCAACCGAGGCCGCACCACGGCCGCATCACTGGGCCCGTCGTTGGCAACGCCGACGAGCGGTTTGATCACGCTGCCGCCTTGGACTTCATGATCGTACTGGCGAATGACCCATTCCTTGCTGGCCACGTTCGGTGCTGCCAAAATTTGCTGCAACGTTTCGCCCCAGTTGTCGTTCGCCGTTTGCAGTTTGTCCGCAGCGATCGGTTGAACCGCCGGCGGTTGGTACTCGGCCCGCCGGACAACCGGCGGCCGGCCATCGTGCAGGAACTCCATCGAAAGGTCGGCCACCTCTTCACCTTCGTACAGCAAACGTAACCGGCCGGTCGGTTTGTACTCGCCCAACACCGTGACCTCGACGTTCTCCGAATCGGCCAGTTCCTTCAGTTCGTCCCACTTTTCGGCAGGGACCGCCAGCACCATCCGCTCTTGTGCTTCCGAGATCCAAATCTCGGTGTACGACAAGCCCGAGTACTTCAGCGGCACTCGATCCAAATGGACTTCGGCACCGATCTTCTCACCCATCTCGCCGACCGCACTACTAAACCCGCCCGCGCCGCAATCGGTCACCGCGCTGTAGAGGTTACGATCGCGGGCCGCCAGCAAAACGTCCTGCACCATCTTTTCGGTGATCGCGTTCCCAATCTGGACTGCACCGCCCGACAGTTCCTCACTTTCACTCGTCAGTTCGGCCGAGCTGAACGTCGCACCGTGAATTCCGTCACGGCCGGTCCGTCCACCCATCGCTACGATCAGGTCACCGGGCAGCGGCTTCTTGAACGATTTGTCACGCGGCAAGATCCCGACGTTGCCGCAGTAGACGAGCGGGTTGCCCAGGTAGCGATCGTCAAAATAGATCGCACCATTCACGGTCGGGATGCCCATCCGATTGCCGTAATCACGCACGCCCGAAACGACACCCTTCATCACACGTCGCGGATGCAACGCGCCGGCCGGCACGTCTTCTGGCCGAGTATCGATCGGAGCAAAGCAGAACACGTCGGTATTACAGACCGGTTTCGCCCCCAGCCCAGTCCCCAGCGGATCGCGAATCACGCCGCCGATGCCCGTGTTCGCACCGCCATACGGTTCCAGCGCCGACGGATGATTGTGCGTCTCTACCTTGAAGACAATGTTCGTTTCATCATCGAACCGGACGATACCGGCGTTGTCTTCAAACACGCCGACGCACCAATCGTCGTCGCCCAACTGTTCGCGAATCGTCATCGTGGCGGCGAAGATCGTCTCCTTGAGCATGTTCTCAAAGTTCCGCTCGCCATTTTCGTCCTGGTAAGCGATCCGACCGGCCAGCGTTTTGTGGCTGCAGTGTTCGCTCCAAGTTTGAGCCACCGTTTCCAATTCGACATCGACCGGGTCGCGGTTCAGTTCGCGGAAGTGAGCCTGAATCGTTTGCATTTCGGTGAGCGACAGATAGAGCTGACCTTCGCGGCTGAGCGTTTCCAGCGCCGCATCATCCATCGCACCGAGCGGGACGATCTTCTTTTCGAATTGGTAATCGGTCCCCGGTTCCAGCCGCGTCATCTCCAGCGGTCCGACAACGACCTGCTCGATCGAATCGTTCGCCAGCAGCTTGGAACACAACCGACCGACCTGCTCCTCGTTCAAATCATCGACCCAATACTTGCGCAAGGTCCGGATCGCCGACACGGGCAGATCGCGTTCCAGCAGAGTCTGCCTTGTACTTTCGGCCACCGGATCGGTCACGCCCGGTTTGGGCAGCACGTGAATCAGTTGGCTCTGACCGTTCGCCGCACCGTTGGTTCGACAAGCGGACAGCGCCGCGTCGCCCGCTTCGGCCAGGACCGTTTGCTCGACGACGCCATCGACCAGCAGTTCTTCTGCGACCGTGGCGACTTGCTCTTTCGTCAGCTCGCCCTCGAGCAAGAACCCCCGCGCCGTCTTGACCTGCAGGTCCTCGGCAATTCCCAAATCGGCCGCCTCGGCCGCCAAGCGACTGGCGGCGCGGTCCTCGACACCATCTGCTGGGTGAACGTCAACTTCCCAAAGCGTCACGATGTTGTTTCCCCTTCGTTAAGGCGGCCGTTAATGCGGCAGCATCACCGGCGGCCAAAGCCTGTTTGAATTGGTCAAGGTAACTTTGAAACTGTTCGATCGCCGCGATGGTGGGCGCCGCATTGGCCAGCAAGATCTCTTCCCACAACTTGCAATCGGCCGCCGCGATCCGAGTGCAATCGCGCCAGCCGCCGGCTGTGCAATCAAGATATTCGGTCGGAGTTGCCGCCGCCAGCGACGACGCGACCACGTGAGGCAGATGACTGGTCACGGCCAACACGCCGTCGTGCGCTTCGGCATCGATGTGAATCGTGCGGCTGCCCAACCCTTGCCAGAATTTTTCGACGCGTGCGATCGCCGCGGCCGAGCTGTGTCGGGTCGGAGTAATCAACGTCACGCAGCCGTCGTAGATTTCCGCCCGGGCCGCCGCCACCCCCGATTCGTGGCTCCCCGCCAACGGATGCCCGCCGACGAACTCGACCCCGTCCGGCAACCCGTCGGCAATTGCCGTCACGATATTTCCCTTGGTGCTACCGGCGTCGGTGATGACCGTTCCGGGTCGACAGGAGGCGGCCGCTTCCAGCACTTGATCGGCGATCATGGCGACCGGAGTACAGATCACCACCAAATCGACATCGACGACCCCTTCGGATAGGTAAGTCGTGCCGCGAGTAATGGCGCCGCACTGGATCGCTTCGTCAATCGTGGCTTGCCGCCTGGCAACGCCCACGACCTCCTTAGCTAACCCGTGCTTCCGAGCAGCAAGACCGATCGAACCACCGATCAGGCCAACTCCGACGATTGAAATGGTATCCACAGCTGTCCCAGCACTATTGGCGCCTCACGAACTGCCAATTGTATCAGTGCCGATTCGTTCCGTTGAGCCCACAAGAATGCCCCAGAAAATCGCACACGATTGAGCCTTCCCCACAGCTGCTGCTAGACTGGGAGAGACGAGCTCGATTCGTCTCGCTTTTTGACCCGCTCTCGGTCCCGTGAAAATCTATGCTGTTCGGCTCGCAGATTACTTGGAAACAGCTCGCCAACCTCAGCCGCCAAGTCGGCACCTCGCTCGAGGCCGGGATCGACATCGTCAAATGCGTCGATCGGGAACAGGATCGAGCCAGCGGTCACCTGGAAAAAACGCTGGGCGAGATCCGCACCGACCTGGCCGCCGGCGAAACGCTGGCCGATGCGGTCATCAACCGAGGCGAAAAGTTCCCGACGCTGTTCTGCGAGATGCTCTACGTCGGCGAGCAAACGGGCCACACCGGTCAACTGCTGCTGAAGATGGCATCGCACTACGAAAAACTGATCAAGCTCCGCCGCATCGTCCTCAGCGCGCTGGTGAAGCCGGGTATCCAGTTGGGCATGGCCCTGGGCGTCGTCGGCCTGCTGATTTGGATCATGGGCGAGATCCCCAGTGCCGGTGGCAAGCAGACCGACCTGTTGGGGCTGGGCCTGATCGGCACCCGCGGCCTGATCATCTATTTCATGTTTTTGGCCGGAGTCACCCTGGGCCTGTTCGGCCTGGTCACCGAATGGCGTCGCGGCCGCCTGGGAGCCAACACGCTTCTGGCGCTGGCCATGCGCATCCCGGCCATCGGTACCTTCATTCAGACCACCGCCCTAGCCCGCATGGCCTGGGCCCTGTCGATGACGACCGGAGCCGGCATGGACGCCCGCCGCGGCATGCGAACCGCCTTGCAGTGCACGAATCTGAACCACTACGAAAAGCACGAACATTCGATCGACCAGTACATCGCCGCCGGCGAACCGCTGAGCAAAGCACTTTCCCAAACGCAAGCCTTCACCGCCGAATTCATCGGCGTGATCGAAGTGGGCGAAGAGAGTGGCCGACTGACCGAATCGCTAGAACATCTCTACGGACAATATGAAGACCGAGCCGACTCGCTAGCCAGCGGCCTCGCCACCGCCGCCACCTTCGCCGTCTGGGGGCTGGTTTCCTTCTTCATCATCTTCCTGATCTTCCGACTCGCCTCGTTCTACGTCGGCACGATCAATTCGTTCTTGCCGTAGTTCGGCGAAGCGCCGCACGAACAACCTCTGTAGTGCATTCTCGAACCGTCC
>CAYZRS010000094.1:0-5590 GCA_964480915.1 uncultured Pirellulaceae bacterium
CGGCCAGCATTTCCTGGCCTTGAAGATTCACGGGTGGGTAGTCGATCGTCACCCACAGGATGCCATCGATTTTCTCTGCTTGGAACGTTGTGTAACCTTCGTAGTTCATTTCAGTCTCCAATGGTCGAATCTGAGGCGGGCGAGCGAACAGCTCCGCACGGCAAAGTTGCGTTGTCTTCCAATCGCAGGATAATAGAGGTATCACCACATTCGGCAAGAACGCACAATTTGGACACGTAGGCACAAAATGGGAACCAAGGCCAAAACAAGGCACACAAGCTACGAAGAGTTAGGTTGCCCGGTCGAAGCAACGTTGGAACTGATCGGTGGCAAGTGGAAGGGCATTGTCCTTTTTTACTTGCTCGACGGGAAAATTCGGTTCAGCGACCTCAAACGCCGAATCGGCTGCATCACACAGAGAATGCTGACCAAGCAGCTTCGAGAACTTGAAGCAGACGGACTCGTCAATCGAATCGTCTACGCGGAAGTCCCACCGCGGGTCGAATACGAACTGACCAAAGAAGGCAAGTCGCTCAAATCGCTTTTGAATGCGCTGAAGAAGTGGGGAGAATCACACGCGCTCAAGCTGCTTGAAAATCGAGCCAAGGATTGAGACCGATCGTGAATGCTGGAGCCCAAGCAAAACGGCTAACAAACCAATGAGGGGATGGCCTCGACCAGCCGTCAAGATACAATCCAAGGCGTCAACCCCGATGCCACAGGATGCTTCGCATGGATCTTCGCCAGTTCGTTTTTCTTGCTTTGCTCGCTGCCTCGCTTAGTCCGCATTGTCGCGCCGAATCAGCGGAAAACGAAGTTGCTCGCGACCACGTGTTATTGATCACGATCGATGATCTGAACGATTGGATCGGCTGCCTCACAAGCCAAGACTCGCCCGCCGCAAGCGATGGACACCTCACTGGCACCGGACACCCGCAAGCCAAGACACCCAACCTCGACCGACTCGCTCGGCGCGGCGTGTTATTCACGAACGCCCACTGCCAGGCACCGATCTGCCGACCCTCGCGGACCAGTTTCATGTCGGGTTTGCGGCCGACCACTTCGGGCGTTTACGGAAACCGGCGGCAATACGATGCCAAAGGTGAGAAGACTGCCGGTAGAGAAGTGCCTTGGATAACCGGCCGTTTCGAGCAAGCCGGTTACCACGTCTACACAGCTGGCAAACTCTTGCACGGCAGCCAGAACAAACCGCTCGGCGGCACGCCCTGTTTCCGCACCAATCAAGGTCCATACCCAAAAGCAAAGATTGGAGTCCCCGCCGAGGTCACGCCGGACGCGATTTGGGACATCGGTGCTTTTCCGCCAAACCCCGAAGAATACACCGACCTGCGGATCGCCAAGTGGACCGCTGGCAACATCCGCGTGCCCATGAAGCAGGGCGACAAGCCGCGATTCATCGCTTTAGGATTCTACAACCCACACCTGCCGCTATTCGCGCCTCAGAAATATTTTGACGAGGCACCCACCAAGCAAGATGTGTTGCTCGGCGCCGTGGAAGCGAATGACCTCAACGACGTGCCCGACATCGGTAAACGGATCAGTAGCCGAGTTGCTTACGCGCAGTGTAAACCTTGGTGTTTGGAAAATGAGCAAAATTTGCGGATGTTGACGCAGGCCTACCTCGCTTGCACAACCGCCATGGACGACAGCCTAGGACATGTGATCGACGCACTCGACAACAGCGACATGGCCGACAACACATGGATCGTTGTCCTGTCCGATCACGGCTGGCACCTAGGAGAAAAAAACCACATCGCCAAGCAGACCCTATGGACCCGTGCCACGCACGTGCCGCTGATCATTGTTCCGCCCAGACGGCTTCAGAACACTCCGCGAGGCGTGCGTTGCGGTCAGCCCGCCGAGCTGCTCGATCTCTATCCCACTTTGGTCGCGGCGACCGCTCTACCAACCTTAGATTCCGACCACCAACTCGACGGTGTTAGCTTGCTGCCTTGGCTCAGCGAGCCCCAGCGCATCAAAAAACGGCCGGCAGTAACGACCATTTATGCGCACAACCACAGCGTCTGCAACACCCGCTACCGTTACACTCGCTATGCCAACGGCAGCCAAGAACTTTACGACCGTCAACAGGACCCGCATGAGTTTAAGAACCTAATCGAGCAGGCACATTCTAATGACGAACTGCAACAAGTCGTCCAGGAACTTGCTCACTGGATTCCGACAGAGGAAGCGGGTGAGCCCGATTTGGTGGATGATCGAGCGGAACGGTAAGGGACGAAGAATTTCTTGCCAGCCATTTCACAGGTTGGTTTTGCTGGCGTAAACCATCGCGACAGCACCCTCTGTGCCATGGAAATTTCCACTTGCCTGAAATCGGCTGTCTTCCGTGGGTCGCGAATCGCGGCCATCCGCGTCGCCTTTTGCCTATCAGCACCTATTCATCAAGCATCAGACAATCTCTCTGTGATTTGCTTCGCATTCCGACAGAAGATCATTGCTGCCTGCCACCTCTCAAATCACAATGAAGCTTTCCACAAGCCGTCCTCGCAGCGCATAGAAATGATCCATACTCGACACAACGCGAATAGATTCTGTCTCGTACTCCTCTCGGCCGTTACGCTTTTGTTGTCCACGACGACACTGCCGGGACAAGTGACCAATTCCAAGTTTCGCCAAGCTGATGCGTTCCGCCAGTTGGAAGAGTCGTTGCCCACCCCCACGGAAACGCGGCTCGCTTCCGGCGCGCCCGGTCCCAAGTACTGGCAGCAGCGAGCCGACTATGTGATCGATGTCGAGATCGACGACGAGCAGCAGCGGCTGAGCGGCCGCGAACAAATCACGTATCGCAACCAATCACCGCACCAGCTGAGCTACATTTGGCTGCAACTGGATGCGAACATCTTGGCTCCAGATTCTGACGCCGCCTTGACCTCCACCGCGCCAGAGTTGAAACGTGTTTCGACTGAGGAACTGAAGCGGCTGAGGGCCAGGTTAATTTTCGACGGCTCGATGAAGATCACCGAGGTCAGCGATGTGGCGAAGAAGCCACTGAAGCACACGATCGTGAAAACCATGATGCGGATCGATCTTCCGGAACCGCTACCTGCTGGCGAGACATTCACGTTCCACGTCGCCTGGAATTATTCCATCAACAACAGCAAAGTCGTCAGAGCTCGCACCGGCTACGAGTACTTCGAGGACGATGAAAACTACCTCTACGAAATTGCGCACTGGTTTCCACGCCTGGCCGCCTACACCGACTATACCGGCTGGCAACACAAACAGTTCATCGGCCGTGGCGAGTTCACGCTAGAACTGGGCGACTATCTCCTTCGCATCACGGTGCCCGATGATCACATCGTCGCGTCCAGTGGCGAGCTGATGAATGCCGATCAGGTGTTGACCGAGTCGCAACGCGAGCGGCTCGAAAAAGCAAGGACGGCCAAGACTCCCGTTTTCATCGTGACTCCGGACGAGGCTGAGAAGAACGAGTCGCACGAACCTTCGGGCAAGAAGACTTGGATTTTCAAAGCGGACAACGTTCGGGACGTCGCCTTTGCGACTTCTCGAAAATTCATCTGGGATGCTCAATTGCACAAGGTGAATGGCAACGAGGTGATGGCAATGTCTTTCTACCCCAAAGAAGGCGAACCGCTCTGGAGCCGCTATTCGACCCACTCGATCATTCACACGCTCGACGTCTACTCGCGCTACACCTTCACCTATCCCTACCCAGTCGCGATTTCGGTCAACGGCCCGGTCGGCGGCATGGAATACCCGATGATCTGCTTCAACGGGCCACGACCGGAAGAGGACAAGACCTATTCCAAGCGGACGAAGTACGGCCTGATCTCCGTGATCATCCACGAGGTCGGGCACAACTACTTCCCGATGATCGTCAACAGCGACGAGCGGCAATGGACCTGGATGGACGAAGGGCTGAATACGTTTCTGCAGTACCTTACCGAACAAGAATGGGAAGAGAAGTATCCTTCGCGGCGTGGCGAACCTCAGAACATTGTCGAATACATGCGCAGTCGCAACCAGGTACCGGTCATGACGAACTCGGAATCGCTACTGCAGTTTGGGCCAAATGCTTATGCGAAACCGGCGACCGCCCTAAACATCTTGCGCGAATCGATTTTGGGGCGAGAGCTGTTCGATTTTGCTTTCAAGGAGTATGCCAAACGGTGGAAGTTCAAGCGGCCAACCCCCGCCGACTTTTTTCGCACCATGGAAGATGCTTCTGGAGTCGACCTCGATTGGTTTTGGCGAGGTTGGTTCTACTCGACCGACCATACCGATCTGGGCATCGACAGTCTGACCTTGTACACCCTGGAATCGCCCGACCCGAAAATCGCCAAAGCGGCTGCAAAGAAGGATCGCGAGGACGAACCGGAAACGCAATCGAAACGTCGCAATAAGTCACTGTCCCAACGGACGCAAAGCTATCCTGAGCTCAAAGATTTCTACAACGACTTTGACGAGCTAGATGTTACCGAGCTGGATCAAAAGAACTACAAGAAGTTTCTCGAGAAGCTCGAAGACGATGAGCGGGAACTGCTGGAGGAGAAACGAAACTTCTACGTGATCGACCTGTCCAACGTCGGCGGCTTGGTGATGCCGGTCATCTTCGATATCGAATTCGAAGACGGCAGCCACGAAGAGCTGCGGATTCCGGCCGAGATCTGGCGTCGCAACAATAAGCGTGTTTCGAAACTGTTCGTCACAGAAAAAACGATCCAATCGCTGACGCTCGACCCGCATCTCGAAACGGCCGATGTCGACCTTGAGAACAATCACTGGCCTCGCAAAATCATCAAGTCGCGATTCAAGCTGTTCAAAGAGAAAGAGAAAAAGAACGACATGCAGAAAGCGAACGGTGAAGAAGACGAGGAAGAGGACGGGGAGGAGGCTGCGGAATGATCGCGCTCAAGAAGTCAAATATTCAACACCGAAGGCCGTTCGGAGCGATCCTTCGCGGCTGCTTTTTGTTTTCCGTTCTCTTGTGGGCAACCCAGGAGGCGACGGCTCATCCATTTCACGTGAGTTTCGCCGAAGTCGACTGGAACGCGACAGCGGGGACGCTCGAAGTCGCGCTCAAGATCGACCCTGACGATCTAGAGCGTGAAGTTCGCTTGCACTGCGGCCGAAGAATCTCACTCGAGGAAAAGGAGGCCGCACCGCTGGTGGCCGCCTATGTTCGCGACCATTTTTCCATCGGCAGCGCCGCGACGAACAACGAGCGGCACGCGGCCAACTTTCGATGGATCGGCAGCGAGACGACTCTCAAATCGGCCTGGTTGTTCTTCGAAATCAAGTCGAAGGAGAACCCCGCAGGGCTGTTCATTCAAAACAGACTGCTCGCTCATACCGAACAGCCGACCAATACGGTTCTGGTGCGAGCCGACAAGAGCTCTTCAACAATGACATTCGGTCATCAACAAACGCGACAGGCAATCGTGTTGGAACCGATCCCCTCCGAATGACGATCGCGTCGTCAACACACTTGTCCAAAGTCGCCTTTCACTCCGCGAAAGTAGCGGAAAAACGATGCCTCAAGCCGGTACGTCGAACTTGTCAACTCGGCCGGCAATACCAAATGCCT
>CAYZRS010000094.1:5690-15513 GCA_964480915.1 uncultured Pirellulaceae bacterium
ATGCCTCAAGCCGGTACGTCGAACTTGTCAACTCGGCCGGCAATACCAAATGCCTATTACTTATTGCCTTTGCCACGGAACGCGTTTCTAGCTCACAATTCCCATAGCCCGCAATCGATACCACCTTGGATCACGATGCCAATCGATCCGTGTCCGGGCAACTCCATGCGTGGGATGGCAACTTCAGCTCCTGCTTCGGCTGCGGCGGCTACCGCTTTGTCCAGGTCTTTGACCAGCATGTAAGGGCGGACGACTGGCTTTTCCGAATCACGCATCGGGGCGCGAATTCCGATCATACCGCCATCACCAAGTTTCGCCGTACGAGCGTTGCCTAGACTTGCATTCGGTTCGCTGAAAGCCACTCCGTGAATCGCCGAATATTGTTTACACAGTGCATCGACATCCGGAGTTACAATCTCAAGGTAGTGAATTTGCATGGCTTTCGCTTCTCCGTTTTTGATTTTGGGCGCGTTATCCGACTGTTGACCAGTTACGAACCGCGGCATGGCTGCGAAAAGGACTGCGATTGCGATACCGACATGAATGAGATGTCGACGATTGAGGATGGGCATGTTCTCTCCAGCATTCTGTTGATGGCGACGTATCCGACAGGGACGTCTCACCCGCTCAAATTACCGCAAGTGCGATCCTAAAGGAAGTATCAAGCACAAGGACACGTAGGGAACCTACCTCTGGTCAAAATGCCATAAACGCTGGCAACACAGCCAATAAAGATGCCCGAAGTGTTCTTAAACAAGATCACTCCGGGCAAGACTTGAACATGGCAGTCGCCACAGCAACAGGGTCTAAATGGCCTTTCGTTCTAACGCTGGAACATAGCACGTCGACGACATCCGCATCGTCTCAGCGTGGCGAAGATCGACAAGAGGGCCAAGTTCGGTTTGGAAATCATCCGTGTGACATCGTCAGGGCGTTTGGACTCCATTCGTTCTTGGCAAATCCCTGGTCGAGCGGAGTGTTGCTGATGTGGTTGGTATAGTTCGACAGAACTTTAAATGCTGTCCCGACAACGACGTCAAACACAGTTTGCTTCGTATACCCGGCAGCCAGCAGCGTTTCGACATCGCCATCCTCCAACCGGCCTCGATTCACATTGACCTTTTCTGCGAACACTCGCAGCGCTTCGAGCTTCGGATCGGCGATAGAAGTCCCGTCGCGCAGCGCCGCAATGACGTCCTCTGGCACTTTCGCCGCTTGCATGATCGACGTATGAGCCGCCATGCAATAGGTGCATCCATTCAGTCGATTGTTGGTCATCGCGACGATCTGCTGCTCGGTCGCATCCAAACTCGATTGATTGCTAAAGATCGAACCGACGGTCTGATAAGCCTCTAACAACGCCGGAGATTCGGCCATCACGGCATGTAAATTGGGTACAAAACCGTAGGTTTTCTGACTCTTTTCCAAAAGGGGCTGGCTTCCCTCGTGGGCGGTTTCCATCGAATGGACATTGAAGTCGGTCATCGCAACTCTCCTACTGTTTTTGGCAAATCGGTCCAAAATGGACATCAGACAAAAAGAGCCTTGCTCCTTCTCTACTTACTGACGGGGCCGCAATGGATTCCTTACCGATGTTTTATTCCCGATTCCACGACGCTTTTGCCAATCGGGCGATGGAAGCGAGACAAGGCATCTGCGGCTGCCGAAACCAGCTGTTATTATGTGGGAATCCCAACTCCGATTCTTGGCCCAACCAGACTGTGAATTTTCCCATTGCTCCACACTTTGATCGCAAACAACTGCACCAATGATGTCCTGAGGCCGACGCAACGTCTCGTCTACCTGACGCTGTTTGGCTTCCTCGCCCTGGGTTGCCAATCCGCAACCGAACCTGAAACAGACGCGCTCCCGGCAGGCAATTTAATTTCGTCAAGCGTCGGTTTCGTTGACGATGCGGCCTGCATCGAATGCCATGAAGAGATCCATGAGACATTTCAGCATGTCGGAATGGGACAGTCGTTTTTTTCGCCGTCGACGGATCGGAATATCGAGGATTTTGAGAATCCCCATTTCTTTCACGAGGCATCGAATCGACATTACGAGATGCTCCGCCGCGATGGCGATCTCATTCAACGCAGATACCAAATCGACGCCGACGGGAAACCGATCAACGAAATCGAAGAAAAAGTGGATTGGATCATCGGATCAGGGAACCACGGTCGGAGTTACGTTTACCAGAACGAGAACGGGGAAATGTTCGAATTGCCATTACATTGGCACTCCGATCAATCCGAATGGGGTATGGGGCCCGGTTCGGACCACGCTAACCATTCGGGGTTTTCACGACGCATTACGCAAGACTGCATGTTCTGCCATAACGCCTATCCAGCGTTTTCGCAGGACTCGGATCGTTTGTACCAATCCCCCTTGTTTCCACACGACCTGCCTCAGGGAATCGGTTGTCAACGTTGCCACGGCGCGGGCGAAGAGCATATTCGATGGGCCAACGGAGAACTGGACGATCTGTCATCGGAAGCCGACGACTCTCGGATCGTCAACCCAGCCAAACTTGATCAAGAGTTGCAGAATGACGTTTGCTTACAATGCCATCTCCAAACCAACAGTCGCTTTAACAGCCTGATTCGCGTCGCGGGTAACGGCTTCTACGCGTTCAAACCGGGTGCCAAGCTCAGCGACTATTTGGTCGCGGTAGATTTTCACCCGTCAAACCATCTCGAGCAACATTTTCAAATCAACCATCACGGTTACCGACTGCATCAGAGCGAGTGCTTTTTGAAAAGCGATGGAGCACTGATGTGTACGACCTGTCACAATCCACATCAGCGCGTCAGCGAAGCGGAATCGGTAAGCCACTATCGGGCGGCCTGCCTCACGTGTCACGAGGTCGAACAATGCGGAAAGCTCGACGCGATGGATCCGGTTTCCCTGGAATCTGCCGATTGCGCTGGCTGTCATATGCCCATTCGTCGGCCCAACGACGTCTTGCCGGCGAGGATGCGAGACCATCGGATTGTTCGCGACATCGGGGCGGTGCCAACGGAGATGGACCCTCCACGCCAGAGGCCGCAAATCAGCCTCTACTCGCCTCAACATAAAATGCCGCAAGCGACCGAACGATTGCACCTGGCCATGGCAAAGACCTCGACCCAACAACCGGAAGATGCCAGGGCACTAGCGACCTATTTGTCAGCCTTCCCCGCCGATACCTGCGAACCTTATTGGTTCCTAGCCGGAGCACAAATTAAGTCCAAGGACTTCAATAACGCGCTCGATACGCTCGGCTTGATCGAAACACGTTTCCCTGAAGCGACGAACAGCTTGGTTCTCACGGGCCAGGTTCTATTGAACCTTGGCAAGTTTAGGGCAGCGAAAGAGAAACTTCTGAAAGCGATCGAAAGTGGTAACGACTCACCCGAATGCCACAGCACTTTGGGCCAAGCGTATGCTCAGCTTGGCGAACCGCAACTCAGCAAAAAGCACTTGGAACGCGCCATCGAATTACGACCGCTCTATTTTGACGCCTTGAATAGTGCCGGTCTTCTCAGCATGCAACAGCAGAACTTGTCGGAGGCGGCAGAGTACTTTCAACGCGCAACGGCGGTCGATCCACGCAATTCCGAAAGTTACCTCAATATGGGACTAGCGCTGCTGTACGGTGGCAAGCCGAATGAAGCGTATCGATATTGGAATCATGGCGCAGCCGAGACCGGCGCAGCCCGCTTATCAGAGGCAGTTGCCTTGGCCCAACTTCAACTCGGACAATTCGACGCTGCGCTCGCGACCGCTGCAGCTGTCAAGGGCGTCGATCCGGCGGTTCCACTCACGATCGAAGCGATCGGACAATGGCATCGAGGCGATAAAACGGCCGCCCGCCGCACGGCAAAGGCAGCGATCTCAGCGGCCAAGTCGGCAAAGAAACATGCTGAGTCACGAATCCGAGCTATCTTATTGCAGACCGTCGCTGGTTTTTCGAACGGATAAAACCAGATTGCAACGAACAGGCCAACACTACGGCATCACTTCGATGGAATCGAAGATGGGCACTTCGCCGTGAAACAGTGGCGCGGTCGCGAAGATGGAGTAGGTGTCACTGCCGTCGCGCCCATAGACTTCCAATTGTCCATGAAATTCTGGCTGAGTGCCGAGCCTGAAGCCATCATTGCCTTTCCCTAAGTCAACTTTGATATCTTCGTAGAAATTCGATTCGAGTAGGCTCACGGTGTCCCTGCCAGCTCCCGCCTTGATGTGTGAATTACCGTTGACTTCGCAACCTCCGATGCTGATGTTGTCGATCCCGCCTCCAGTCGTGATGCGCATCCCATCAAGAATTCGCGAATTGCCAAGCTGCACGGTGTTGTGAAACCCGCTGGGTAAGGTCGCCGCTTTGTTCGTCGAGCGGATCGTCAGTTCTTCGTTAAAGTCGGTGAACACCAGCACGGACCACTCCACATTGATGCGGGCTCGACCCATGTCGACTCCCGTAAAACGCACCTGATCAATCCCCGCATTCCCCTTGGCATGGTAGTTGTCAAAAGAGGCGGACGCCGAGTAGATGTAGTCATCGCCGGTGCCACCATTGATCACAGCTCGGTTGGCGTGGATTCCATTCACCGAAACGTCATCGTTGCCACCTTTCAAAACAATCCGCAAGCGATTCACCGACCTGTCAGTGCCTAGGTCGGGCAGGACGTGACTGTCGGCGGTCACTCCCTCGTAAGTCACCGTAGTGCCATCCTGCCCGATGACCAAAATTTCGTCATTGGCGGTGCGAATAACGCCAATGGTGTTGTCCAGATCATCGCCAATGAGCGTGAGATTATCACCTGACGTAGAGATCTTTACATCGCCCGCCAGCATTCGGCGAGATTCGAGCTGTTCCAGATCGAATTCTAAGGGGCGACCGGTGCGACAACGTTGATTTGACATGCGAGTACCTCATGGGAGTCATGGAATTCTTGGCTCTAGTAAGGAACACGTAGAAGGAGCGGACAACTCCTATGTCAAAATGCCGAAAACGCCGGCCGCAGTCGCAAGCGGCGACTAGGGCGCCGGTTGAGATCGCAAAGTGGCGATTTTAGAGCGAATTTCGGCAGTTTTTTCATGGTCCGACCCGAAAGATGCTTCATACGATTGGAGTAACTCTTCGTAAAGCGGCAAGCAACTGGTAAGGTTCTGAGCTGATTCGTGAATTTTGGCCAGTTCGAGCAGCGCCGAGAGCGTCCGTGGGTTCGACTCGCCCAACGTTTCTCGGCGAATTTTCAGTGCCTCTTGCATGAATTCGGTTGCCAGGCCCCACTCTTCCAACTGAGCATGGACTCGTCCCATATGCACAATGGAAATTGTCGTATCAAAATGTTCGCGGCCCAGGACTTTGGTTTTGCGCGCCAGGACATCTTCAAATATTTGTGCCGCTTCGTCGCAGCGGCCTTGGTCGAATCTTAAGTTACCCAGCATCGAATTCGCGGTCAGTATCGTCGGGTGATCGGTTGGCAGCTGCTCTTCGAACACGGCAACGGCAGACAACAACTCGGTTTCCGCTTCCTCCAGCCGCCCCAATTCACTCAGCATCGATCCTAGATTTACCCGCAGGATGGCCAGTTGTGGGTTATTAGATCGCAGTCGCAACGATTGGCTGGCAACAACGGCTCGCAAGATAGGAACCGCTTTCTCAGCACGGCCCGTTTCCGAGTAGAGGCTGGCCAACGCATTCTTGGCCAGCTCAACCATCGCCTTCGCCTCGTGCTCGCTTGCTAATTCAATGACTTTCAGCAACGTCGTTTCCGCCTCTGCCGCCTCTCCTTCTTTCAGCTTGGCTCCACTCAACACGACCATCGCATAGCAGCTTCTTTCGACATCCCATTCCGGATCGCCCTCGTCGCGAGCTTTGTCATACAACTCGACCGCTTCGCCCGCCAGTTGCTTAGCCTCTGCAAAACGACTTGTAAACTTGCAAAGATCGGCAAGGCGAGTTAGCAGAATCGCGGTGTTCACGTCGTTTCCATTTTGCCGGCTAAATTCAAGGTTTTGCCGAAGCAAATGCTCCGCCTCCGCAAACTTACCTTGTTTCATTAGCACCACAGCGCGCGTGCTGCGACTGGCAACATTCTCAATTGTCGATTCCGACGTTTCGTCATCGGACGAGATGACGGGTTGAGCCTCGTCAATCAATTCCATTTCTACGAGTCCCGCCGAGAGCGCATCACGGATCGCCGCTTCCAATCGCGGATCAGACGGTGGCTCTTTTTCCAGCAGCCCGATCGCATATTCCAACACTTCACGAAGCGTCGCGTGGTTGCCCAAGAGTCCTGGCGCACCGCTGGAAAGAACGCGTCGATAAAAGTCGCTCGTCTCTTTGGCAAAAGCGGCTTCCTCCAGCGCTCTTTCCCGTTGCCGGTTGGCCACAACGGCTTGCCAGGAAGTGGTGGCGATCCCGCCCACCAGCATCAACACGGCCGCACAACATCCGGCGACCAGGCCACGGTTCCTTTTGGCAAACTTGCGAATCTGATACACCGTCGACGCGGGGCGCGCGAGAATTGGCTCGTCCGACAAATAGCGACGAATATCTCCTGCCAGATCGGCCGCGGAGGCGTAGCGCCGCTCTGGCTGTTTCTCCAGCGCTTTGAAGACGATCGTCGTGAGGTCGTCACGGCGCTCTCGCACCCCGCTGGAAATGCCTGATGGCTCCGATTCGGCGATCGTTTTGGCAGCGGCGACCAGCGACTTCCCCGCCAAGTCATACGGCAGACGATCGGTCAGCATTTCGTAAAGAATCACACCGAGCGAATAGACGTCCGAGCGCGTGTCGACACGGTCGAGCCGACCCCCGACCTGCTCCGGACTCATGTAAGGAAGGGTGCCAACCAATTGCCCAGCTTCTGTAAGCATGGTCGAAGCAAGCAAATCCGATTCGGTCGCTCGAGCGACTCCAAAATCAAGAATCTTCGGCGACGCACCAACCGATGGCGATGACGTAGTACTTTCGGAGGCAGTGGCGCCGCCCGACGATCCATCCGTACGGATGAGAATATTCCCCGGCTTAAGATCGCGATGAATGACGCCCTTTTGATGAGCATAATGAACGGCGTCCACAATTTTCGCGAACAGTAACAGCCGCGATCGCTGCGAGGGATTTGATTCGCTTAAGTGCTGAGCAAGATCGACACCTTCAATAAATTCCATCGCGAAAAATGGTCGCTGCGTCTCACCATCCTGATGAACACCGGCCTCATAGATTTGCGCAATCCCAGGGTGCTGCAACCTTCCGAGCATCGACGCTTCCAAGTCAAATCGACGCAATAATTTGCGAGAGATCAGCCCCGGACGAATGACCTTGACGGCCACGGTGCGCGAAGGCGAATCCTGTTTCGCCAGGTACACGAGCCCCATGCCACCACGTCCGATTCGTCGAATGATCTGATATTGTCCGATCCGTTGCGGAGGAACGTCATCTGACGATTCCCATTCGGGCACACTCAACGGCGTAATCATCGGCCGATCGAGAACGTGGCAATCGTCGTCTTCATGCTGCGCCAGGAGTTCGCGTACCTCCTCAAGCAACTTGCGATCTTCGCCACATGCTTCCGCCAGAAAGTCATCGCGACGGGTCGCTTCTAGGGTACGAGCCTGTTCAAACAACTCGCTGATCTCTTGAAAACGTTCATTCATCATCGTTCCCCGCCATCTGCTTCTTCAGCCATGCTCGGGCGAAATACCAATCCGCCTCTGCGGTTTTCGGTGAGATTTGCAACTCCTGTGCTGCTTCTGCGGTCGTCAGTCCTCCGAAAAATCGCAGTTCGACGACTCGTGCCTTCCGCGGGTCGAGTTCCGCCAATCGTTCCAGCGCATCATTTAGGACAAGCACGTCGAATTCTTGGTTCTTGCCAACAACCGCCGATGACATGGTCACCCGTTTCCATCCACCGCCTCGCTTCTGGGCGAAACTTTGGCGAGCATGATCGACGAGTATTTGTCGCATGGCCAGCGCTGCGACTGCTTGAAAGTGGGATCGATCACGAAACTGAAACGGCTGGGACACATTCTCTAGCTTCAAGAATGCCTCGTTCACAAGCGCCGTGGGCTGCAAAGTATGATCTTTGCGCTCCCGGCTCAAGTAGCTTGCCGCAAGTCGACGCAGTGAAGCGTGCGCCACTTGAAACAACTCCGACACCCGATCGTCGGCACTCCCTGACGGACTCGAGTGATCCATGGTGAATTCCCAAGAAGATGTTACCGCTAGGAGTGTGACTTTGAGACGGTAAATCGAAGTCCATTGCAACCGCGAACTCCTCCGACCAACCACGGCCCGATTCTACACGGTCGCGGATCGAAAATCGTTTCCGGGAAGCCAAGACTTAAAAGAAACGCTGACAGCTTGCCAGCTCCCGCCTCCGGTCTACTTCCCGAACGCGCCGCTGTCGATCAATTGCTGGAACATCTCGTTCATCGACTCTGATAGTGGACGATAGGTGACTCCCAGTTCTTGGACGCTTTTACGATTGTCCGCCCGCCAGGGCACGTTGACGTTCATCGAGACACTCTTGCGCGTCAGTGACTTGTTCACCAACGGTCCCACCAGCCAGACGAGCCACTTAGGCATCACACGTCGCGGCAGCGGGTAGTCGTCGCCGTATTTTGGGACAAGCATCTGAGCCATCTCAAACAGATCCGAATCATGACCGGACACAATGTGGCGACCGGTCGCTGCCGGTTTGTAAGCCGCCGCCAGATGGGCATACGCCAGGTCACGCACGTCGACGCAGCCCATGCCATATCGGGGCACACCCGACGTCATCGAACCATCGCCCAACTGCTTGATCATGTCAAAACTCTCCGATGTAGCGTGAGGATTGATGCCGGGGCCGACGACAAGCGACGGATTGATGACGACCAAATCCCAACGAGCCTGCTTGCCCGCGATTTCCCAGGCCTCTTTTTCGGCCACCGTCTTCGAATACGAATAGGGCTGATGCGTTAACGACGACGAACTGTTCCAGACCTCTTCGGTCAAGATTCCGCCCGGCGCATTTTGAACATCACAGTTGTCACCATAGATCGCAGCGCAACTGCTTGTCAGCACAACGCGGCAGACACTCTCCTGGCGATTCGCCTCTTCGAGGACGTTGCGTGTCCCCAACTTCGCCGGATCAATCAGCTCCGTCTGCGGATCTTTGACGTTGATGGAAAACGGAGAGGCGGTATGAAATACGATCGAGCAGCCCTTCATCGCTGCGGCGTACGAGCCTTCGTGAAGCAGATCCGACTTGAAATACTTGATCTCGCCCGGCAGCTCGGCCGCCAGTTCGTTTAAGTATTTGAGCTTGTCAGCGCGAGCCGGGTCACGCACCGCAGCGTGGACCGTCACTCCGGCCTCCAACAAACGCTTGACGATGTGACCAGCAACATAGCCTGTCGCCCCCGAGACCATGACGGGGGTCGAGGTTTTGATATCCAACATGTCCATACTTTCTACAATACGTGGCCACACAAAAGCGCCCGACCTGGGAATACCAGCAAGTTGCCGTATGGTCGCTGTCAGGCTGCGGGCACGAACGCTGGTCGATGACGAAGAGAAGTCTAAGGCAGGTTCCCGAACGGCGACAGCCACTCGAGATTCTTTAGCGACCCGACTACCACGACGTTTGCGGGAGCCCGTCGCTGCTTTGCATCGACACCAAACACGAACGGGGCCATCGGAGACCCCGTTCACTTCAGAATGAGAGAATGTGGCGACTACCGACGACGACGGACGAACAACAGAACGCCATAAACCAACGACCAAGTAACCGGCTCTGGGACCACAGTCAGGTCGGTCGCCTGAAACTTGTTGCTATTCCAGACG
>CAYZRS010000095.1:0-15398 GCA_964480915.1 uncultured Pirellulaceae bacterium
ACTCACCAGTGCATTGCCAAAGCCTTCTTCCTCAACAGCGCTCACTAATAATTGGGCGTCGGTGGTCGGAAGCTCTCAAAATCGATGCCCTGAAACCACTCAATCGTTTTCGCCAGGCCCTCACGCAGAGGCACGGTCGGTTCCCAATCGAGTTTCTCTTTGGCCAGCGAATTGTCCGGTTGGCGGCGAGTCGGATCGTCGATCGGCAGCGGCTTGTGGATCAGTTTCGACTTCGAGCCGGTTAATTCGATCGTGAGTTCGGCCAATTCTTTGATCGTATACTCGCCCGGGTTTCCGATATTCACCGGGCCGACGAAATCTTCCGGACCATTCATCATACGAATGAAGCCCTCGATCAAGTCATCGCGGTAACAGAAAGAACGCGTTTGCGATCCGTCGCCAAAGATCGTGATGTCATCGCCGGTCAGCGCTTGGCGGATGAAGTTCGAAACGACGCGACCATCGTACGGGTGCATCCGAGGGCCGTAGGTGTTGAAAATGCGCACGATGCGGATGGCCACACGGTGCATCCGGTGGTAATCCATGAATAGTGTTTCGGCCGCTCGCTTGCCCTCGTCGTAACAAGCGCGAGGCCCGATCGGGTTCACGCTGCCTCGATAGGATTCCGGCTGCGGGTGGACTTCTGGGTCTCCATAGACTTCGCTCGTCGAAGCTTGCAGCACTTTGGCCTGGCAACGCTTGGCGATGCCCAGCACGTTGATGGCTCCTGTCACCGACGTCTTCATCGTTTTGATCGGGTTGAATTGGTAGTGGCCGGGGGCGGCAGGGCAGGCCAAGTTGTAAATCTGATCGACTTCCAGATACATCGGCATCGTCACGTCGTGACGAATGAGCTCGAAATTCGGCTCTCCCAAGAGATGGACGACATTCGATTTTTGACTGGTAAAGAAGTTGTCCAGGCAAATCACATCGTTGCCTTCTGCGACCAAGCGTTCACAGAGGTGGGAGCCAAGAAAACCGGCGCCGCCAGTCACGAGAATGCGTTTCGCAAAACTTTGTTGAGACACAGAAATTCCTTGTTTGGTTGGTTGTCGGCGAACCCAAGTGTGGCGGGGAAACCGGGGAGGTTTCAAAACGGAGCCGGTCACTTGGTTATGGTTTTTGACTCTCAGGCTCTGCGACGCTTCGCAAGCCAGTCTCCACTTTTCAGTCGAAGCGACTAAGTCACTGCTTCGTAGTTTTCGCAGAACCAATCGTAGGAAAGCCGAATGCCTTCGGCCAAATCGACCCGATGCTTCCAGCCCAACGCATGAAGTCGGGAGACGTCAAGCAACTTACGTGGCGTTCCGTCCGGCTTGGTCGTATCGAATGCCAATTCTGCTGCGGGGTGAACCGCGTCGCGAATCGTTTCAGCCAATTCGCGGATCGTTAGGTCGACACCGGTTCCCACGTTGATCGTGCCCTGCTCTTCATAGTTCTTCAGCAAGTACAAACAGGCGTCTGCCAAATCGTCAACGTAGAGAAATTCTCGTTTGGGCGATCCGGTGCCCCAAATGGGAACTTGCTTTTCGCCATTCACTTTCGCTTCGTGAAACTTCCTCAGCAGCGCTGGGAGGACGTGCGAGTTCTTCAAATCGAAATTGTCGCCCGGACCATACAGGTTCGTTGGCATGGCCGAGATAAAGTTACAGCCGTATTGTTCTCGGAACGATTCACAGGCGACCACCCCAGCGATCTTCGCCAACGCGTAGGCTCGGTTCGTCTTCTCGAGTGGGCCGGTGAGAAAATACTCTTCCTTGATCGGCTGCTCACAGTCACGCGGATAGATGCAGCTGCTGCCCAGGTAGAGCAGCTTCGTCACGTTGGTGCGGTGCGACGCGTGGAGGACCGTCGAAAAAATGAGCGTGTTGTCATAAATGAACTCGGCCGGCCGAGTCGAATTAGCCACGATGCCACCGACGGTACCGGCCACGTGAATCACGAACTCAGGTCGGTGCTCATCAAACCAAGCGTCGACTTGATGCTGATCTCGCAGGTCCATCTCATGGCGCGTGGCCGTCAAAATGTTCGTATAGCCATTGGCTGTAAGGCAACGGACAACAGCCGAGCCGACCAGGCCGCGATGGCCCGTGACAAGGATACGTGAGGAGAGAGGTACTTCGGTCATTTTCGGAAGGCAACTGAGAGCGGGGCAAATGGGAATGGGCGATCGGACGCTGGCAACGAGCAACAGGACCGAAAGTATGATGGTAGTCGGGATGGAGGGGTGTGGGGAAGAGAAAACGTGGTCACCAGCCCGATATGACGGGCGCTTGGCACGGGCTCGTCCGAAAACCGACCCTTCCCTGGTTGCCTAATCGTCCGTCTCCCGCGGCTGGGCGCCTACTTCTGCCTCTTCTGAGCAAAAAACTCAGACAACAACCCACCACATTCGGCCGCCATCACACCGCCGACGACCTGGGCCCGATGATTCAACCGGGGATCATCCAGTAAGCGAAAAAGGCTTTCGGCAGCGCCCGCCTTGCGATCGGCCGCTCCGTAGACGACCAACGGAATACGAGCCTGGACGATCGCCCCGGCACACATCGGGCACGGTTCGAGCGTGACATACAACGTGCAATCGGTCAGTCGCCAACTGCCGAGCGCCGTCGCCGCCTGGGTGATCGCGATCATCTCGGCATGAGCGGTCGGGTCCTTCAGCTGTTCGCGTTGATTATAGGCTGAAGCAATAATCTGCTCGCCATGGACGACGATCGCTCCGACAGGCACTTCGTTGACTTCGGCGGCGTACTTGGCCTGCGCCAGCGCACGCAACATTAAGGCATCATGAATACTCAAATTAATCGCATCGTGGATGAAGGTGGTCGTGAGGGGGCGGCAGTCCATTCTGCCCGCCAATCTGTTCGTTATATCGCCACGATCGGTGCGCCGCGATGCTGTCAGTGACATCAGATCGGTCGGTTGCCCGACGCTGACCTGGACGCGAAAGAGGCTCGCAACTACTCTCTCGCGGTATTTCCTGCGGAAACTGCGCCCCTATTTTATGTCCGCCCATTTGAAGATCAGCATGAGCAGCATTGTAACGAGCGTTCGACGGACCGTTTTCTGGATCAGCATTTTGACATGGATTGCGTTGGCCAGTCCGGTCGTGGCAGTCGAGTTCCGTGTCGACACGCGTGTCTTCCGCAGTGGTGAATCCGAACCGTTGGCGGTCCACACGACGTGGCTCGGCGAACAGCGAATTTACAACCAGTCCCAATCGAACGGAGCGCATTCCGATCCGGCTGCCGAATCGAACGAGGTCACGACGGTCACCATTTTCGACCTGGAAAAGCGGACGGTCATTCTGCTGGACAAAGAACGGCAATTGTCGACGACGCTGAAGTTCGACGAGATCCTCGAATTTATCGCCGCGACGAGTACGAGGACGACGGCCCTCTCGCGACTGGTTCGTTTTGCCTCGGCGCCGAAGTTTGAGCATGAATGGGACGAGGAGCAGGGACGCATCTATTTGAATCACGAGACGATGGCCTATTCGGCCAAGCTACTCTCACTACCATTCGATGCGTTGGAATCGGAAGAGTACGCGCGCCACTACCGAGCCTTTACCGATTGGGCCGCACGATTGAATACAATGTGTCCTGGCTTACCGCCGGCGGCCCGCTTAAAACTGAATTTGGCGATCTACGAACGGCACGCGGTCCCCAAATCGGTGCGGCGCACGATTCCTGACAACAAGAGTGTCGTCCTCGACGCGATCAGTCGCCACGAATATCAATGGCAGCTTTCTCCCGACGATCAGGCTCAAATGGCAACCTTTGACGACTGGGAAAATTCGTTTCGCTTTATTGATTACAAGCAATTCTTGCTGCCCTCGTCCGAAACGGCGGACATCGAACAGTAGTCATTCGGTCGCCATTCGCCTAAACTTTCTGTTCTACGACTCGTCAAGGATGGATCCGCTTCGACTGGCTTGACCTGCGCCACAGCGCTGGACATCAACTTGAAAGCTCGCATGAAACCGGTCACCACCCTCAGCCTTTGTTTCCTTCTCGCCGCCACCCACTGGGCGAACGCTCAAGAATCACCCGTGCCGACACTGCGTACTGCCGGCATCAATGTGACACAGTCGGGCGAAGTGGCGACGGTCACGATCAACGGACAGATCTTTACACGGTACCTCGCCAAATCGGGAAACCGACCGATCCTGTGGCCCATCTACGGCCCGACCGGCGTCGAAATGACACGCAGTTGGCCGATGCAAAAATCGTCGGGACCGCTCGAGGCGACCGATCATCCACATCACCGTTCCATGTGGTTTTCCCACGGCGACGTGAATGGAACCGATTTCTGGAGCGAGCCGGACGAAGATCGTTCTCGGTTGGGTTCGGTCGTTCATCGTGAATTTCTGACCGTGCAAGGCGGCGAAGAGCCGACGATTGTGACTTGCAACGAATGGTTGGATCCCGACGGAGAGAAGCTCTGTTCCGACGTGCGCTCGCTGCGATTCGGCGCCGATGAGGATCACCGTTGGATCGATTTTGACATCGTGGTTACGAATGATACGGAAGAGCTGGTCAAATTCGGCGACACGAAAGAGGGCACGTTTGGCATTCGAGTCGCCCCGTGGATGAAAGTCGATACGGCCGATGGCAACGAAGAGACCAATGGCCGCATCGTGAATAGCTTGGGGATGGCCGACAAAGAAGCCTGGGGCAAAGCGGCCTCGTGGGTCGATTATTCTGGCGAACATCGGGGCGAGCGGCTGGGCATCGCGATCTTGAATCATCCACACAGCTTCCGTTTCCCAACGCATTGGCACGTGAGAACCTACGGACTGTTTGCCGCTAACTCGTTCGGCCTCCACAACTTCAAGAACTCGGACGATGAAGATGGCTCGCACGAACTGCAGCCGGGCGAATCGATGGCGTTCTATTTCCGCGTTCTACTCCATACCGGTGACGAGCAAGAGGGACGCGTCCCGGAAGCGTTCGTCGAATACGCCAAAACCGACAAAGCGGCCGAAGGGGACGAACGAAGCCACGAAGAATTGGCCAACGAATCTGCCCCGCCAGAAATCGAACTCGTCGAAGATGCGGCGAAACCAGAACCAGCGGAAGAGCCGACCGAAGAGAAAACCGAAGTCGCGACTCAGCAAGAGCCCTCAGACCCTGTCGGCGCCGGCGCGTGAGGCGCCGTGAAATGCCGGTCGCGTTGGACGAGTCGATGGGATGATGCCGTATGATCGGCCGCCCGCGGCGTCACCATTGGCCGCCATCTGTTTTTCTTTGGCACCCCCTCACCGCGAGCGGATGAACGGCACCCGGCCACGACGACGCCACCTTCCGCTTCATTCGCAAAGCAAAACCGGACGTCACTAGGCCGTTCGTAACGTCTGTTGCCAACATGACAATTCTGAGCAGCCGTTTGTACGTGCTGGTATCTTGGTACATGTTGAGAGCATTGAACCGCAGGCGCAGTGAAAAACCACTATGCCGCTCGTTGTCTGGGAATCTTTTCCCGATCGATTAAAGCACCGAATTCCTCAAACTTTCACCAGATTACGAGTAAACTCCAAACCCCCTATCTTGCCGATAGGTAATCTTGTCCCGCTCACCTCCGAACGCTTCACAAATCGAGGTGGATTAATCATGTGAACCGGCTGTCATTTGCGTGACGGTCGGCGAGCCCAACCAAGGAGACCCTGCACCCGATGTTGGCGAATGAACACGGCATTCAAACATTGGACGAACTTCACAACTACGTCTACGAGGTACTTTGCAGTTACGACAATTTACAACCTGGCATCTTCTCCATGACGGAAGAGGTTTTGGTTCGAGGCGACAAGCCCTGCGGAATTCACTTTTGCTTAAGTGGGCCCCGCCGGGTTCAGTACACGGCCATTTGGGAAACCGATGGCAACACGATCCTGTTTTACGGATCGGCCGGAGAGAGATTTCACAAGACCCAGCTCACCGAAGCACCCAATTTGGCGGCCGCCGAATAGGCCACGCCAACCCCCGATCGTCTGAGTGAAAACGAATCGAACGCGAACAGTAAAACGAACGACGACACCGTTACGGCAATGGATTTGCCTGACACCCGCGACAGAAACTTTTGGACTTATACACAACCGAGCCAGCTCCCTTTCCGGCGAGCTCCCCATGAACGGCTCGATCATCATATCCTTGCAAACTACACGGAGGTTTTTCAATGCTCGTATTATCGCGCAAGCAAGCCGAGCGGATTAAATTAGGAGACTCGATCGTCGTCACAGTGGTGCGTGTATCGGGTGACAAAGTTCGCCTAGGGATCGAGGCCCCGCCAGAAATTCTCGTGTTACGAGACGAGTTGGACGGTTCGGAAGAAATCGAAACCGTCCAGCGTCGGGCCGCCTAACAAGAATCGAAACATCGATGCGCGTGGAAGTCGCCCTGCTCTTTGGACGCTGGCGACTAGCCGACGCGGATCGCTGGCTGCGATCTCGCCGCTTGCTGAAAAGACCGCCCGCAAGGGCATGAGACCGACTTACGTCTCCCGGGCCATGAGCATTCTTGCTCGTGGCCCATTTTTTTTGATTCCGCGTACCGCCTGACCACGAAGAGCCGACCCGGCCGACACCCTAGGTGTCAGATGAAAATCCTCGGCAACGGCCCTCAGATTGGCATCCCCGAGAACCGGGAAAGGGACGCTCATTCCGCAGTCAAATCTCCTTTCGGCGACACTCGGTCGCCCTCGAGCGACCGCCCGTTGCTTCGGATTCGCTGTCAGATCGGTTATCCTGGGAGCACCGACAAGCAGCCCCACCTCGACTCCACTGCCCTCCCCTTCCAACTCTCCCTTTCCAACTGGAGACCACCATGCCTTGCCATGGAAATCGACTCAGCCGCCGTGGCTTCCTTACGAGCGGATGTGCCGCGGGGCTGGGACTCGGGTTGGCCGAGTTGCTCAGCCTGCAAGCGGCACAGGCGAACGAGTCTGCATCGGCGCCGGTTGCTCAGGCGCAAAACGTCATTCAGATTTTCCTACCCGGCGGGATGGCTCAGCAAGAATCGCTCGATCCCAAACCGTACGCACCGCTCGAATACCGTGGCGACTTAGGAACGGTAAAAACGAATACGGGCGAAGTGTTTTGCAACACGATGCCCAAATTGGCAAAGGTTGCCGACAAATTCACCGTCATCCGTTCGATGACACACACCGAAGCGGCTCATGAACGGGGCACGCACACGATGTTCACCGGCTATGCGCCCAGCCCGGCACTCGTCTATCCCAGCATGGGCAGCGTCGTCAATCATGAATTGGGGACGCGCAACAATCTGCCAGCCTATGTCTGCATTCCCAACGAACCGAATGAATTCGCTGGCCGTGGCTATTTAAGTTCTGCTTTCGGCCCCTTCAGTTTGGGCTCTGACCCGGCCCGGGGCGATTTCCAAGTTCGCGACCTCCATTCGCCTGCCGGTGTCGATGAGGAACGAGCCGCCCATCGCCGCAAAGTTTTGGAAGCGGTGAACTTCGCTCCGTCCGCCAACACGGCCGATGACGGCGTGCAAGCGATGAACACATTTTACGAGCGAGCTTTCAGTCTGCTCGATTCGGCCGCCGCGCGCGAGGCGTTCAATATCGGGGCCGAACCGAAGGAGCTGCGTGATCGTTATGGTCGGAACGAGGCGGGGCAACGGATGCTGATGGCGAAACGGCTGGTGAAAGCGGGCGTGCGGCTGGTGACGTTGACCTACGGTGCCTGGGACATGCATCTGAATCTGACACCGGCCATTCGCCGCCAGATGCCACCACTCGACAAGGCACTCGCAGCGCTGATCGCCGATTTGGATGCGGAAGGCCTGCTCGATTCGACCGTCGTATTGCTCAGCACCGAATTCGGACGGACGCCGAAACGAAACAACACCCGTGGCCGCGATCACTGGCCTAAAGTCTTCAGCGTGGCGGTCGCCGGTGGCGGATTCCAACGGGGACTCACGTACGGTGCCTCCAACGCCACCGCCGCCGAAGTCGACGACAACCCCGTGTCACCCGCCGACCTGATGGCAACCATCTATCAGCAACTGGGAATTGATCACGGAAAAGAGCTGATCGCACCCGGTAACCGGCCCATCGAAATCGTCAAAGGTGGTCGAATCATTCCCGAACTGTTGACGTAGCCACGTAGAAGCATCGCTCCTTTGAATTGATTTCGATCGCTCACCGACCTCCGCCACACGGCGCCACTGCGACCTGAAGCCCGACCATGGACTCACCCCGCCATCATCTGCCTCGCGAAAGTGCACTCCCAGAGATCGGCAAATTGGGAAGCGGTGCGGCACGGCTGTTCCTGCTGGCCAGTTGGCTTCTCGCACCACAAATGGCTCAGGCCAAGCCCCGCCTCCTCGCGATCACGCCCTATGTCTGGCATCAAGGCGAAGAGCTGGAAGTGCTATTCCGTGGTGAGCAACTGGCGACCGTGCATCAGTTGCTCGATTACCAGCAAGGCATCACCGTTCACGAGTGGAATGCCGACGACCCGAAATTCGTCAAAGCGAAAATCAGCGTCGCCGAGGACTGCCCGCTGGGACCTCACGCACTGCGACTGTTAACGAAGGAGGGTATCACCGAATTGCGACTGGCGCATGTGAGCCCCTTCCTCCGCGTCAAGGAATCAGAACGACCAACCAGCCAACAAGCGCCGCAAGCGATTCCCCGCCAATGCACCGTCGTCGGTCGTCGCGATGGGCGCACCGACGATTGGTATTCGATCGAAGCAACGGCAGGAGAACGCATCAGCCTGGAATTGGTGGCGATTCGCTTAGGGCGAGCAGCCTTCGACGCCAAGCTGACCGCCTTGGGCCCGAACGGGGAACAAATCGCCGAGGTCGACGACACGCTCCTTTACCAGCAGGACCCAATGCTCAGCTTCATCGCGGCCAAAGCTGGCACGTACCTTGTTTGTGTTGCCAGTGCGTCGGGTGAGAGCAACCGCGAGTACTTTTACGCACTGCACGTCGGTTCGTTTCCACGCCCCCATCGAGTGACCCCCAGCGGCGGGCAACCGGGGGCGTTGATCGATCTGACTTGGCAGCAACCGGACGGGACGACCTTGCAACAATCGGTGCAACTGCCCAGTGCGGACGCCATTGCTTCCCATCACGACCGTGTGTTTCACGTTCATCCCGAATCGAATGGAAAGCGGGCCCCATCACCTGTGCCCATATGGCTCACCAAGTCGACTCCAACGACGGAGCAGGAACCGAACAACACCTACACGCAGGCGACTCGAGTCACCGTGCCCAGTTCAATCCAGGCCGACATGAATCAGCCGCTGGATCGTGATTGTTTTGTCTTTACTGCGAAGCAGGGCGAAAAACTAACGGCCCGTATTCAGGCGCGAAAGAGCATCCGGTCGAAGCTGGATGCCGACGTGTCGCTCCGTCATGGCGATGGAAAATTCATCACCTCCAACGATGATCAACCGGACGGACCTGACAGTTATCTCGAATTCGACATTCCGGCGGACGGCGATTACCTACTGGTCGTACGCGATCAGCAAAATCGAGGCGGCGCAGCGTTCGGCTATTGGCTGGAATTGGAACGAGCCCAGCCCCACGTCACGATCAACCTACCCGAGATCAATCGGAACGAATCGCTGACTCTGGCCGTGCCACGAGGATCACGCATGGCCCTGCGAGCCACCGCCACGAAGAAATTCGTCAACGGTCCTCTTCAGTTTCACCTGGATCATCTACCCACCGGACTCACGCTCGAGCCAACTCAGCTGCCACCCGACCGACCGGCAGCGACGTTGATGGTCTCTGCGGCCGACGACGCGCCACTGGGCGGCGCGATTGCGCCGCTAACGGGCACGTTGACCGCAAACGAGAAAACCGTTCCGGCTCATCTTTTCCAAAAACAACTTCTGATCGCCGGCCGAAATAACTTCTACATGTTTGGCTACGAAGATTCACGATTGGCGGTGGCGGTCGTTGAGGCGGCTCCGTTTGACATTGAATTGATTGCACCGAACGTCCCCATCGTCCGCAGCGGATCGATGGATTTGAAAATTGTTGCGACGCGGCAAGAAAACTTTTCAGCGCCCATCAATATTCGGCTGCTGGACAACCCGCCCGGCATCACAACACGCGGCCGTGTCACGATCCCTGCCGACAAGCACGAAATCTCGCTGCCGGCGACTGCCAACAAGAATGCGGCTCTGGGCGAATCCCGAATCGTCGCCATCGCCAGCGCCTCGGTTGGTGGCATCGATTATCAACTCGCTTCGCCGATGGTGTCGCTAAACGTTGCCGAACCGCTGGTCGCGGTCACCTTTCCCAAGTGCAAAGTCAGCCGAGGCCAATCGGCCGAGCTGGTCGTCGGGCTAGAATGCATCGAGACGTTTGACGGCGAAGCGAAGGTCGAATTGCTCGGTTTGCCAGCCGGCGTGACATGCGAACCGATTCACGTCGCCCACGGAGCGACCGAATTGAAGTTTGAGGTAGTCGCGAGTGAGAAAGCCAGGCTGGGCAGAGCAGGGGGGCTCGTCTGCAAAATCACCATCTGGCAAAACGAAGAGCCGATCGTCCACATGCTGGGCACGGGCCGTTTGCGAGTCGACCCGCCATCAACTCCGGCGCCGACCGGCACCCAAGCGAGCACCCCATCATGACACGGACGACTTGGCATCATCGACCGACGATCGGCGGCCGTTTTGGGCAACTGTTTTGCGTGTGTTTCCTCGGCTTGGTTTTTGCAACGGGGCAGGGCAGGGCGGCAGAGACGGTCGCCGTCTATCCCGACCAACTGCACATCGGCTCCGCAGACCAGCAGCACCGAGTCCTCGTCGTCGCGACGGACGCGGCAGGGATGACTCGCGACGTTTCCGGCGCAGCCGAGTTTGCAATCGACAAGGCAGAGATCGCCGAATTTCAAAACGGCCGCTTGCTTCCCCAACAAGACGGGCAAGCCGTCCTTCAGGTGACCTTTGCCGATGCGACGCAGACGATTCCGATTACGGTCACCGGCGTCGCCCAGCGGCCGGCGACCAGTTTCAATTTGGATGTGATGCCGGTCTTTGCCAAATCGGGCTGCAATACGGGGACTTGCCACGGATCGGCGCGCGGCCAAGATGGCTTCCGCTTGTCACTTTTTGGATTCGATCCGGCTGGCGACTATCAGCGGATCACGCGTGAACTGGGCGCCCGGCGGCTGAACCTTGCGCTGCCGGAAAAAAGCCTGCTGCTAGAAAAAGCGATCGCTGCCGTCCCGCACACCGGCGGCAAGCGCTTCGAAGTCGATTCGGAATACTATCGCTCGATCTACGATTGGATTCGGGAAGGAGCCCCCAAGGACGGCAAAGAGACCGCCCACGTCACGGGCTTGGAACTCTTCCCACCCGAAGCGGTGCTGCGTGGCGGAGGCCAGTCGCAGCCGCTATTGGCTCGAGCCAGTTACAGCGACGGGACGACTCGCGATGTTTCGAATCTGGCGGTGTTTATCTCGCGGGACGAAGGGGTCGCGGCGGTGACAGCGGCTGGTATCGTGACCGCCGGTCGCCGAGGCGAATCGTTCGTGACGGCACGCTTTGATGCCTACACGGTCGGCATTCCGGTGGTCGTGCTGCCAGCCGACAGTCAATTCGAACCGACGGCGACCGCAGGGAACTACATCGACGAATTGGTGCAGACGAAACTGACCAAATTGCATTTCCAGCCGGCCGCCATTTGCAGCGATGCAGAATTCCTCCGCCGCGTATCGCTCGACGTCCTGGGGCAGCTGCCGACCGAGGAACAATTCGCAGCGTTCGTTGCCAACGAGTCACCCAACAAACGCGCCGAGTTGATCGACGAGTTACTCGCTCGTCCTGAATTCACCGACTTATGGGCCAACACCTGGGCCGATCTGTTGATGATCCGGCCCAAACAACAACCGTACATCAGTCCCAAATCGGCCTACCTCTACTTCCATTGGCTGCGCGACGAAATCGCAAAAGGGACGCGTTTCGACGAAATCGTCCGGCAGATCCTGACGGCCAGCGGCGGCGGATTCGAATCGCCAGCCACGGGCTTCTACGCGGCCGAGACCGATCGCTTGAAGGTGGCCGAAAATGTGGCCCAGGCTTTCCTCGGTATCCGCACCCAATGCGCTCAGTGCCACAACCATCCATTCGATCGCTGGACGATGGACGATTACTATGGCTTCGCCGCCTTCTTCACAAAGGTCCGTCGCAAGAAAGGCGAGGACGATCGCGAATGGATCGTCTTTCCCGGCGGAGGCAACATCAAGCATCCGGTGACCGGACAGGTCGTGGGACCCAAGTATCTGGGTGGCGACTCAGTCGACAAACCACCTGCCGATCCGCGGCTTCCGGTCGCTGACTGGATCGCTTCGCCCGACAACCCCTACTTCGCCAAGAACATCGCCAATCGACTGTGGGCTCATTTCTTCGGTCAAGGAATCGTCGAACCGGTCGACGACGTACGCATCAGCAACCCACCGGTGAACGGACCGCTTTATGAGGAACTGAGCCGGCGATTGGTCGCCTACGAATTTGACATACGCAAATTGGCGACCGATATTTTGAACTCGCAGGCGTATCAACGCACGGCGATGGTTGCGGGCGATCTGGCCCTGAAGCGAAATTTCGGCCAGTCAAGTTTCCGCCGAATTCCGGCTGCGATCCTGCTCGACTGTATCGACCAAGTCACGGGCTCGCCTTCCAAACATCGATCGGTGCCGGCCAACACGCGCGCCGTGCAGTTGCCGAGCGAAGCGAGCGACAATTATTTCCTCACGACTTTTGGCCGGTCGACTCGCAATTCGGTCTGCGCCTGTGAATCGAAATCGGAACCGACGTTGTCGCAAGCGTTGCACATGATCAATGGCGATTCGGTCCACGGGAAGATTGCGCAAGGCAAATTGATTCAGAGTTGGCTCGAGCAAAAGAAAGAGCCGGCGGACGTGATTCAAACACTGTACGTCCGTTGCCTCAATCGGAAACCGACGGCTGAAGAACAAAGCCGCTTACTGGCCACCGTCGAAGCGGCGGCCAACCCGGAACAGGGACTCGAAGATCTGTTTTGGGCTTTGTTGAACTCGCGTGAGTTCCTTTTCAATCATTAAAAGAGCTATCCTCGTGATTCGTTTTTCCTTTTTTCGCTGTCCACAACGCGTCGACCACGCTGACGCCGTGAGTCTCCCTAAAGGGCCGGGAGTCTTTTTCGCACAGCGAGCGTCCCAACGCATCACCCGTTCCTCGAAAAAGACTCCCGACCCTTTCACTCGTTTGACTCGCGTCTTTATGACCGGCTGGCTGGCTTTAGGGATCCTGCTGACGATCTTCAGCAGCCGTTCGTTTGCGCAAGAGCCAGTAAACTACGAACAGCAAGTCAAACCGATCCTGCGTGAAAGCTGTTTCGCCTGCCACAATCAGGAGAAATCGAAAGGCGGTTTAGCACTCGATTCGTTCGGCGCGCTGATGACGGGCGGCGCCAGCGGCGAGGTCGTCTACGGCGGCGACCTCGAAAGTTCACGACTATGGCAATTGATCAACCACGAAGACGAACCCAAAATGCCACCCGGCGCCCCCAAGTTGGCCGACAACAAATTGGCCGTCATTCGATCGTGGATTGAGTCGGGAGCGATCGAACGGGTTGGCGGCAAACCGAAGAAAACCAACGACGGCTTCGCGTTTCAGGCGCCGGTCGATCAAACAGGTCCGGGAGCGATGCCGCAAGGGACGCTCCGACAACCGGTCGTCCATTCGGAACGAGCCGGCGCTGTCGCGGCGTTGGCTTGCAGCCCGAACGCTCCCCTCGTCGCGATCAGCGGCCAACAGCAAGTGTCGCTCTACCACACCGACGAAGAGCGCCTAATGGCCGTGCTGCCGTTTCCCGCGGCTCAAGTCAACGCGCTCTCTTTCAGTCGAGACGGTCGTCTGCTCGTAGCTGGCGGTGGCCGGGCGGGCAGCCAGGGAATGGTCGCCCTGTACGACGTCGCCACGGGAGATCGCGTCACGCAGATCGGCGATGAACTGGACGCGGTTCTGGCAGCAGATATCAGCCCGTCGCTGCAGCGAGTCGCGCTCGGCGGCCCCAGCAAGATCGTGCGACTGTTCGACACCGGCAGCGGACAACTGATGCAACAGATGAAACGGCACACCGACTGGATCATGGCAGTCGCCTTCAGCCCCGATGGCCAGTACCTGATCAGTGCCGACCGACAGGGCGGGCTATGGATGTGGGAAGCCGAGACGGGACTCGAAGTCCAAGATTTCGCCGGCCACAAACAGGCGATCACCGGCCTCGCCTGGCGACCCGATGCAAAAATCTTCGCCAGTTGCAGCGAAGACGGGAACGTCCGTTTCTGGGATGTGAATACCGGCAAACAGATCCGCACTTGGGCCGCTCATCCGGGCGGCGCGTTGGCCGTCCGTTTCACCAGCGATGGCGGAGCCCTGACCAGTGGTCGCAACGGCCTGGCCAAACAATGGGACGGAGCCGCCAAGGAGCTGCGCGGCTTCCCCAAGTTGACTGACGCCGCACTGCAAGTCGCCATGTCGCATGACAACGCACGCGTCTTCGCCGCCGATTGGAATGGCCAGGTGCGCTGTTGGAGCGCCGCAGACGGAACCGAACTGTGGCAGCCACTGGCCAACCCACCGACGCTCGAAATGCGGCTGGAAGCGGCACGCAAGCAACTTGAGGCCAAGCGAGCCGCGGCGGCGCGGGACCAACAAGCGCTCGCAAAAGTAACCGGCCAGCTCCAGTCGCTGCAAACCGAGCACGAAGCGGCCTCCGAAAAACTGAATGCCGGTTGGAAGCGGGCAATTCGACAGCTGCAGGAAAGCTCAGACGGGGAAACGGAAACGGCACCAAATCT
Organism: uncultured Pirellulaceae bacterium; assembly: GCA_964480915.1. Classification (GTDB taxonomy): domain Bacteria; phylum Planctomycetota; class Planctomycetia; order Pirellulales; family Pirellulaceae; genus CAWGCE01. The sequence continues at coordinate 14,830 of CAYZRS010000095.1, forward strand.
CGAAGCGCTCGAACAGGAAGTGCAGCAGCTGGCGACACGACTGGCTCAGGTGATGAAGAATGCTCAGACTGCCACCGCCACCGTGGCCGCAGCGAACGGGCTGGTCGTCATCGCCGAGCAACGAATCCAACAGGCCGAAAACGAGTTGAAACAATTCCGTCACTACCAACAACAGTTGCAAGGCGAGCTGGCATCATTCCAACGACTGGCTCAAAAAACCGAAGAGGAATTCGAAGCCGTGGAAAGAGAACGTCTCGCCATCTTGGAACTGATCGCCTCGGCAGCCAAGGTCTCTTCGACCACCGCCGAACCGGCAGTCGCCGCGATGGAAGAGGCCGACCCGGTCAACCCGATTGATGACGGCGACAATAAGTCAGCACGACCCGCCGACTGGGCCAGTTCGGTCGAGAATCGAGCGAAGCAAGAACTGGCACATTGCGACGAGCGTCTGGCCGCGGCGGCCCAACAGCGCACCTCGGCAGCTCAGCAGCTCGTCCGAGCGCGACAGCGGCTCGATGATCACATGTCCGCCTTCGGCCACGACCAAGCGACCCAATAGCGCCGACTAG
>CAYZRS010000096.1:0-15102 GCA_964480915.1 uncultured Pirellulaceae bacterium
AAGACCTGACCCCGCTTTTTTCTTCTGCCGATTTTCCAGGCAAAACCGGTTTTTTCTGAGTCACCGTGCAGACCGGCGTCGCACTGACCTTCAGCCGGCCCAAATAAAGGGTGACGGTTCGTTCTTCCAGCTAACAGACTGACTCAAAGGACTCACAGCATGTCCGTTTCGATTGCAACCTGGCGGCGAGCCATAGATGTTCTGTTCATTGGAATCACCGCATTCCTCCCCCACGCAATTCAAGCCGCTGAACTCACGTGGACCGGAAACGGCGGCGTCTTCTTTGATGATCCCGCAAACTGGAATCCCCTGCAGTCGCCAACTGCGGCAGACAACCTGACGTTCGATGCCTCAGCATCCGTCTTCGATCTGAACGTGGTGGGCAATCAATCCGCCAACCTGATCAGCTTTCTCGGCGGAACCTATGCCATGATCGGAGGTTCGAGCAGCAGCTTTGCGACCGACGATGCGTTGATCGATGGTGCCACGCTCACCGCCAGCGGCGCGAACACCGAGTGGACTCCCGAAGATTTAGTCATCGGTGACCTCACAACAGGCACGATGAACGTTGAATCGAATGCTTCGGTGCTACAAAATACGGGCCTCTTTCTCGGTCGAAGCGCGCTAGGTATCGGCACACTCAACCTGAGCGGCGCCAACTCGCAACTGGGGACACCATCAAGCATCGGACGCGTTGGCGTCAGCGGAATGGGCACACTCAACATAAGTGGCGGCGCTCGAGCTGATTTTTCGAGCAATCTTATCGGTGATTTCGTTGGTTCTACGGGTAACGTTAGCGTGACCGGTGCCAATAGCGAGATGGTCACCAACAATTTCGACACGCGCGTCGGCGATGAAGGCACCGGCTTCCTTAATGTCAGCAACGGCGGCCGCGCGATGACCACGGGCCTCGGCAATTTGACTGCCGGACACAGTGCCGGCGGTGCAGGAACAATCACGGCAAACGCCGGCGTGATCGATGTTGGCAATAGAATCAGCGTGGGCCGAGCCGGCGTTGGTACGTTTAACGCCTCCAACGGTACAACTGTCAACTCTGCTCTACAATTCAGCCTGGGTGAAATCGCCGGTGGTGTAGGAACAGCCACCTTCGATAACTCGACACTGACCATCGAAAATGCCCTGAACGACCTCGTCGTGGGGCTACAAGGGCAAGGGCAACTGACGCTTGACAACGGATCCATAGCGACAATCCCCGACGACGTGATTATTGGGGCGACATCCGACAGTACCGGCGATAACCGGCTTGTTATCACCGGTGGTTCCACGCTGCAACACACAAACACGCCGACGATCGAGAATGGCATTATTGTGGGAAGCGGTGGCAACGGGTCGCTGATTCTCAACGGTGGTTCTCAGCTCACGTCGCGCGGCCTATCGACGGCAATCGCTACCAATGCAACGGGAGTTGTTTCGGTCGACGGTGCTGGAACGAATCTCAACCTCGGAGTGTTGACCGTTTCGAACTCTGGCACGTCAACGATGGACGTCACGGGCGGGGCACAAGTAAACCTAAATACGACCGAGAACCTTGCCTCCAACTTGTTTGTCGGAGACGACACGACGGCCGTTGGCACGCTGAACATCTCTGGCTCGGACGGAATGGGAACCGCATCGGCGGTGATCGCCAACAAACAAGCGGAAATCGGTGGTTCGCTCAATGAGGTCGGCGGTACCGGTACGGTCAACATTACTAACGGCGGCCGGTTGAGTACCGTCGGAGCCAAACTTGGAGTCAAGGATAACAACGATGCCGGCGCGGGAGGCACGGGCACAGTCAACATTTCGGATGCCGGTTCGATTTGGGAAAGCAGCGCTGAAGTTATCGTTGGTGACAACGGTGAAGGGCATCTCAACATCTCCGGTGGCGGCCAAGCCGACTTCGTGGCCAACCTACGGGTTGGAAATCAGAACACGGCTGACGATGGCCCGGCTTCAATCGCCGTATCGGGCAGCGGTTCGGCTCTCACCGTGCAAGGCGAGCTCTCGCTCGGCGACGATCGCGCGGCGACGATGACAATTTCAGACGGAGCCGTCGTCACATCGGGGGCCGGCGGAAGCGGCGAAGGTGCCATCGGTAACTCTTCTGCCGCGGACGGAGCCGTGGTCACCGTTGACAACGCGACTTGGAACCACAATGGCTCTCGCATTAAGGTCGGAGCCGATGGCGGGAGCGCAAGTTTGCCGTCGACGTTGCGCGTGATTAACGGCGGACAAGTCACTGCCACGGGACCGATCATGGTTTCCGACGACTCGGCGGGCAGCCATGGCCTGATCGAAGTCTCAGGAGCTGGATCGACCGTGACTGCAGAGGGAGACTTCAGCGTCATCGGTGACGTCGGCACCGGGACTTTGAACGTGACCCATGGAGGCACCTACAACGTGCTTAACAACGTGGCCAACAACTTCGACGTCTCGGGTTCTGGCACCGGCATTGTGTCAGTCACGGGACTCGGTTCCACCATCAACGTGGGTGGCCAAATGTCGGTCGGCCGCAGCAATAACTCGACGGGCACGTTAACAGTCACCGATGGCGGCACAGTAAACGCTGGTAACGTAGGTATCGCCCGAGACGCTGGATCGACTGGCACGGTGAATCTCGACATCGGCGGTACGTTGACCGTGAACGCCGGTTCGATGTTGACGGTGGGCGGAAACGCCGGAGCGGCAGGCGGAAACGGGACGCTCAATGTCCAAGGCGGAATTGTGGATGTTTCCAGTGATCAAGTAGCCGTGACTTCGACCGGAACATTGAACCTCAGCGCGGGAACATTGAGGCTTTCTACACTAACGCGTTCGACCGGAAGCCAGCTCAATTTCACAGGCGGTACACTCTCCATGTCGGGCAATCAGATTCTGGATGCCGCCAGCCTAGAAGACATCTTCAACGGCAATCCAACGCTCTCGTCTGGCATGGCCTTGGAAGTCACCGGCGAGGCCTCGCTGGCCACACCGCTCCGACTGAACGGTGGACGATTCTCTGTCGGCTCGACAACCAATCTTCAGAATCTCGACTGGGACAGCGGTACGTTTGCACTGACTGCGACCGATCTAAACGTCACGTCTAACGGCCTATTCGGTGACGAGCTGTACTTGAATCCGGGGCAGAACCTCGAAGTCACACAGCAGATCACCAACGACGGCCTGATTGCCAGTGGCGGCATGATCTCGGTCGGCTCGCTGCAAAACCATGGCGATCTCGTTTTGCTCAACACGTCCATCAACGGCAGCGTCAGCAGCCCCGCCGGTTCGACGATCACGGTCGTTGGCCCGGTGGATTTCAATGGCAACGTTGGCGGTTCAGCGAACTTCTTCGGACCGGGCACGGCCAACTTCAACGCGTCATACGACCCAGGCGATAGCCCAGCCATCGTTGCTTTCGAGGGCAATGTGCAATTCGGCTCGACTGGTTTGCTGGCGATCGAACTGGGCGGAACAGACACCAGCGATTTCGATCAGTTGATGATCGACGGAGCCGCGTTGCTGGACGGAACGCTGGAAGTGTCATTGGTAGACACGGGCACGGGCGTCTATGCACCGCAACTTGGCGATTCGTTCTCGATCGTGACTGCGTCCGGCGGGATCGCCGGTACGTTCGCGAACCTCGACCTGCCTTCACTCGGTGGCGGGCTTGATTGGCAGCTGACCAACGGCGGAAGCACTTACTTGCTGAACGTCATTACTGGCAGCAGTATCGATGGCGATTTTGACAACGATGGCGATTTGGATGGAGCCGACATCGACGCTTTGGTTGTTCAGTTGGCGGGCCTGACGGGCGATACGGCCTTCGACCTGACAGGTGACGGCTTACTGAACCAAGCCGACTTGCAAGAGTGGCTGGCACTTGGCGGAGCCGCGAATCTTCCATCCGGAAATTCCTATCTCGTCGGCGATGCAAATCTAGACGGCGCCGTGAACGGGCAGGACTTCGTCGCCTGGAACGGCAACAAGTTTACGAGCACCGCAGCTTGGACGGGCGGCGACTTCAACGCGGACGGCAACGTCAACGGACAAGACTTCGTGCTTTGGAACGGAAACAAATTTCAGTCGGCAGACGAATTCGCCAGCGCGGTGCCCGAGCCAAAGACCGGCCTAGGCCTCTTGCTCGTCGTCGCCATGCTCGCTAATTCCGCTGGTCGCCGTGACTGATTCGCGAGCAGGCCTCAAGGTATGGCTTAACGGTATTGGTTGAACGCTACCCACAACTCCAAGAGCCGTGCGAGAAAGTACGGCTCTTGTTTCGTCGCACTGACCTTCAGGCCCGACGATTCTTACTTTGGCTTCAGTTCGTCCAATCCTTCTTGCCTTTGTCGGGCCTCTTCCTGACTGCCACGTTGCTCAGCAATGAGGAGTCACTGCTCAAGACTATCGGTAAGAAACTGTGGACGATTCCACCTTGGCATCTGCCTGAGACTTCATGCATTTAATTTACGAACGAACGAGCCTCAAGCGACTTCTAACCGAGGGCAGCAAACACCAAATCAAACACTTGCAGCTCGTCTTGTTCGTCGCCGTGTTTTTCCTCGGCGCTGGTCGTTAGTGAGTCGGCTTCTTGGAACTTGTTGCTGTTCCAGAGGACGAAATCTTGTCCATTGACAAATCCATCCGCATTGAAGTCGCCATCCGTCCAAGCTGCGGTGCTCGTAAACTTGTTGCCGTTCCAAGCGACAAAGTCTTGGCCATCCACCGAACCATCGAGATTCGCGTCCCCAAGCAGGTAGACCGCCCCCGGGCCAATGTTCTCTGAACCGGCCAATTCCAACCAACGGTCACGATCATTGATATTGAGATCACCATCAGGAATGAGGTCGAGAGTCGGGTTGAAGATGCCATCGACAATGGCGGCCTGCAACTGGTCAATGTCGTCGCCGTCGCAACTTCCATCGGCGTTGAAATCGCAAGCAAGCGTCGTCACTGACTGCTCTTCAAAGCTGCCGATATCGACTCGGCCGCCGACGACTCGGTCAAATCCATTGCTGCGTTGGTCAAATGCTAAGCCGGTGAAGGCCGGGTCGCCAGCGTTAATCGCAGTGCTGCCAGATAGCAAAGCGTGTGTCGGAGTCGTGCCGCCATTATTCTGAAGTGGTCCCAGTTGCGGATTCGTATTCGTCAGGTCACCGGTTCCGTTGAAACCAGCCGACCCGTCATCCGACAGATTGTGACCGCTCGACACGAAGGAACCGCCTGCGTTCGAGACGTTGATACCCGTGTTGTCCGCGAAAATTGAGTTGGTGACAGTGACCTCTGCTAAGCCGCCACCGTAAGCAAAGATGTTGATACCGGCCGCGGAGTTGTCTGCCACAGTCGAGTTCAGGATCTGCATTTTCGTGTATGCGTTGGACTGAGCCTGGATGGCTCCCGCACCCGAATTGGACGTGTTGCCGCTGATCGTCGAATTGACAATCATTCCGTTACTGCTTCCGGTCGCGAAGAGCGCGGCTCCGGCAAAGTTTGCGGTGTTGCCTGTGAGCGTGCTGTCTTTGATCACGTAGTTGCCCGCCAAACGCAAAGCGCCGCCTGCATTCCCCGAGCTATTGGAAATCACGATTCGATCTAACTCCAGCGTGTCATTCGTGTCGTTCAGATTGATCGCTCCGCCGGATTGAGTTGAAGGTACGAAACCACCGGTAAGCGTAACGTTCTGAATCACAACGGTAGCACCTTCGTCGAAGGTCGTCGGGTCAACGAGATCGTCGGGAATGTCGTCGGTTCCCGAATCGATGGTAAACAGTCGACTGTTGCCGCCCAGATCGATCGTTAGCTGATCGGCGCCCAGGCCAGAGATCGTGACGGAATCTTCGATCTGCATCTCACCACCATCGACAACGATCGTTTGGCCCGCGAGACTTGGATCGAAAGTAACGGCCGAAACCGAAGCGTTGTTCATTGCGGCATTGATGGCTTCGCGAAGAGACGTTTCACCGTCGACGGCGACTGTGTCAGAAGCGATGGTGACGAGACCACTGAAGATCTCGAAACCGGATTCGAAAGCTCCCATGTCGAGTTGCCCGACTTTTTCGCGTGCGAATCCGCTGCCGCGTTGGTCGAAGGCAGGAGTCGTGCCCGATGCCGTCGCACGACCGATTGCAGGGCTGTCGAGCAGCAAGGCGTGCGTGAGCGTTGGACCGCCGTTGTCGGCCAGTGGAGCCAGTCTGGGGTCAACGTCCAGCAGGAATTCGGTGGACTGGATGAAGTCGATGGTCGTGTCGCGATCCGACTCCAACAGGCTATCGAACAATCGGACTTCGCCATCGAAATCCGTAAGCCCGTTTTGGGCGATGATGCTGTCGCTCACGATCGCGCTATTGGAAGAGCTGTTGGCAACCGACTGGATGCCACTGCTGTTGAAGGCGATCGTGCTGTTGCGAATCGTCATGTTCGCGCCTTCGGCGTAGATCGCGCCGCCGTCGTTCGCCGAGTTTCCGCTGATGGTCGAGTTCTCAATCACACCGGTCGTGATGAATGCGGTACCGGCATCGAGTGAAATGGCTCCGCCCTTGTTGGCGATGTTATTGGACAGCTCCGAATCGGTGACTGTCAGCGTGTTGAACGCCCCGGTGCGAATTGCACCACCATCGCCTGCGGCTGTGTTGTTGACCAAGCGACTGCGGAGAATCGTCACAGCGCCTTCGCTCAAGATGGCTCCACCATGACCATTCGCATTGCCGCCAGTCAGCGTCAAGTCGCGGACTTCCAGATCACCACTCAGCCCGACATCGAAGATGCGAGATTGCGAGTTGGCATCGATCGTCAGAAGGTCAGCGCCTGGTCCATCGATAATGGTTGGGCCATTCACCAGGAGTTCCCCTTCGGAAAGCTCAATAATCTGTCCGGAAAGCGATGCGTCAAACGTAATCGTGTTTGATCCAGAGTTGTTGTTCACGAATGCGATGGCTTCCCGCAGCGACGTTTCTCCGTCGATTGCCACGATGTCATCGGCGATGGTAACAATCCGCTGATTCGCCGGATCGACGACGTTTTCATCGGTGACGGTCAACGTAAATTGGCCGAGGTTTAACGTCGATCCACTGTCAAACAGCCCCGAGATCGGATCGTAAAAGTTGTTATCGAAAGCTGCAACGCTGACGAAATAGGTGCCGGCGTCTCTGAAGGTGTATTCGATGTAGGGTTCGAGATTGCTCACTTCCGGCGTGGGGCCAAAGGAGTCATCGTCCTGGGCTAGCAGATTGCCGTTCTCGTCCCACAATCGCAACTCGGCATCCAGACCGGAACCAATAATGTTATCGACATCAAAACCGAGCGTCTGTCCAGCGGGAACATTGGCGATGCGGAACATGTCGACGTCGTCGTTGTTGTCGATAGTGAATGTTGACGATGTGCTGCCAATCAGCCGATTGTTGGCTTCGTGGAACTGATCGTTTTCATCGTCGTTTCCGGCGGCGTTCGGGAAAAACGATGTGAGCGTGTAGCCGCCCGTCTGGCCTCCGCCCGCGTCTCCGCTTCCGTCGGTGACGTCATAATTCCGATTTGCAGTGCTGGAAACTCCGACGAAAAATTGGCCAGTCGAAGGAGCCATAAATTCGATGTACGATTCAAAACCTGCCTCTGGTAAGGGGCCATCGCCGGACTCTCCGTCATCGTCAACCGCCAACTGATTGCCCGCAGCATCGAAGACTCGCAGGAACGAATCGAGTGCACTGCCATCGGTCCGATCAACGTCAAAGGCGTAGGTCGTGCCGGCGACCGCGTTGAATCTGAAAACGTCCACGTCGGTTGCGAGATCGATGTTCCCCGGTTGAGTCTGTGGCACGGACAACGAGATTGCTTCGGACAACGCATCGTTGTTGTCGCCAATCGTCAGCGTGAATGCGCCGGAAGCATCGCCATCGGCATCTCCGAATCCGGTTATTGGGTCGTAGTCTTCGTTGTTCTCTGACGAAACACCAACGAAGTAGGTGCCGGAATCTGGCAGCATGACGTTCAGATCGGCACTCGCGCTACCAATGTTACTGTCGGCGGCCAGTTCGTTACCGGCTTCATCGAACAACCGGAGGAATGGATCGAGATTGCTGTTATTGCGTTCGACGACATCGATAAAAATCTGCTGTGGCCCACCCGTCACCGAAAACTTGAACATATCGACGTCGTACGTTTCGCTGAGCGTGAAGCTGCTGTTGCTGTCTCCGACTGCGATTGTGGTAGCTTCACGCATCGCGTCGTTCGAATCACCGCTTAGCGAACCGAGGACGTTGATTCTTTTTGTGGTGATATTGGTGCCGTCCGAGTTGTAGGTGATCGGTGCACCATTGACCTGAAGGTCGTTCATCAGATCGGTAATGGATCGAGTCGGGTTATCTTCGCGAAGCACCGCCAAGGCACCCGCAACATGCGGAGCCGCCATGGACGTTCCGTTAAACGTTTCGTAACCACCACCGGCAACGGCCGATTCAATGCCGCTGCCGGGTGCGAAGACATCGAGCAATACACCGCGATTGCTGAAACTGGAAATTGCGTCGGAATTGGTGGTGGAGCCCACGGTGAATGCGCTCGAGATACAGGCGGGCGAGCTAACGGCGGCGTTGAAGCCGCTGTTTCCAGCGGAAACGACGGTTGCGATGCCGTTGGCCAAAAGATTATCGATAGCCGTCTTTATTTCCCGACGAGCTTCATCGCCGTTATCGCAACTGCTCTCAAACTCTCCACCTCCCAGGCTCATGTTGGCCGAGACGATGTTGAGGCTGGGGTTGGCAACGTTGATGGCGGCGACGGCGTTAAGGCCAGCAATAATGTCGCTATTATTCGTCCGAATGCAGGGCACGGGTTTCGGTGTTCCGTTAGCGCGAGTCCCGCAATTGACATTTTCGCGGTGGAACACCTGAATGGCAATAATGTTGGCTCCGGGTGCCACTCCGTCGCCGGGCGCGCTCGAGTCGGTAGACGCACTACCGGCTGCGATCCCAGCCACGTGTGTCCCATGATCGCAAATGCTGTCGCCATCGTCGTCAAGACAAGCCGGAATAATCACGTTGGCGTTGGTATCAGTCGCCTGACCATTGGGGCACAGCGACTGGTTGGCGCCACTGACGTTAGAGAAGCACCGTTCCTCAACAATGCGGCTGCCATTGGTGCCGAAGAAATCGTTGGTGCTGTCGATACCCGAATCGAGAATCGCAATCGTGGTGCCGGCGCCGCGCGTGCCGTTGTCATGGACAACGTCGGCTCCGATGACTCCGACCGAAGCGTCGAGAGCCGGCGGCATGGAATAGTCCACCGACACGGAACGGACGTTCGGCAGCTGACTGATCTGATCGAGTCGACCGACGGGAACTTCGGCAATAACGATGGGTAGCTGGCTGAGCGATTTTGCGTTGTCGGCGCTGGAGTTCGAGTCGCCCAAAGGGTTTAACGCGCTCATGGCGTTAAGGGCCGACTGGACCGTTTGATTATCCTGTTTCGCCGTCGTCTCGATGATAACGCGAATGTTGCCGTCGGCGTCAGGTTGCGAGACAACCATTTCCGGATCGTTAAGGATGCTGGCAGGTACGTACTCGTGCCACGCCGCCGACGTGCTGGCGGCGCCAAGATCGCCAGCCAAGAGCTCTCTTGCTTCCAGAGACTCGATGCCACCAATGCGACGAGTGTTAAGTGCTTTCGAATAGCGGCGACGATTCTGTTGGATCTTCGAGCGACGCTTCATTCGGCGAGCCATGATGTGTTTCCCCAGCTGTGCAGTTTTCAGTTTTTCCGGCTATTACAAGAATACGAGTGCGTTACTAGAAAATGGCAGGCGGCGTAAGTGCCGAAAGGCCAACCATTTACGCCATGGTGAGCCGGCGTTGACAACCGCCGGGTGTCCACCATCAATCGCTCTGATCAGGAGCCTGTCTTCGCATCAGGCCGATCGAGTCGGCATCAATGAAGAGACTCGACGGCAAAGTCGGCTTGGTTGTCGCTGGGTCGGTTAGTTTTCTTCCTGCGGAACATGATTGCGCTTATCCATAGCAAATTGGTTCGACGGGTTGGCCGTTGTAGTGCCATGGGCGCCGCCTTGGCACCTACTAACAGGAATCAAGCGGCGTTACTCGAAAAACTGCAATGAGGTCGTTGGGCGGAGGCGGGGCGTTGCTTGCCGTGGAAATGGAGTGCACACGGACAAGCAGACGCACCGCACAGAACGGCTGGGAGAGAATATCGACGCTCGCTACGACCGTCCACCGGAGAGAGCAGATTGCCCGGCGAGGCAATGTTTGGCTGCTACGGTTTACTGCGGGAATCGGCTTTTGACCTCGCCGCGATCCGCTTGAAACACCACTTCTCGTCGGGCGTTAAGTCCAGTTCAGCAGACTTCGCCCCGCAAACGCCGCAAACCGCGGCGACATCATTCGACATTCCGTCCGCCAGTCTGCGCAGCAAACAAGCCTGCTCGGATTCAAACTGTTTGCAACATTCAAGCATTCGCCAAAACTCCAAGTTGGTACCGGATCCGTCAACTAATACGAAGAATCAAATCGCGTTACTCGAAACTCGTGGCGCTTCGACGTCGGACGACGCGGCCTGTACTCTGCTATACTAGGCTCTTACTGATCGTTCGTCGGAGGCTGTCGTGGCTTCACAACCTGAATTCGAAACGTGGGGCACGTCGAGTTCGCTCATTGAGCGCGTGCGGGCTCAGGAGCCCAATGCATGGAGCACACTGTGCGAGATCTACGCACCACTCGTCTACGGCTGGGCACGAAAGTCTCGACTCTCGGAACACGATTCCGAAGACATCGTCCAGGACGTTTTCGGAAACGTCGCGCAGGGAATTCAGAAATTCCAATACGGCGGACCCGAGGACACGTTTCGCGGTTGGCTCTGGACGATTACTCGCAATTCGATTCGCCGGCGATTTAACAAGTTGGCAACCGATCCCGCGGCGGCAGAAGGCGGCACGCACGCCATGCAACGAATTGCCGATGCGCCCGACTGGGTCAGTGATGAGGCTGCCGACGAGCCGGAACTTGAAATCAGCGAAGAGGCGGCGGTCCTTCGACGCGCTTTGAAGCTTGTCCAAAATGATTTCGCCGAACACATCTGGCAGGCGTTCTGGGAATTTACGATCGAAGAACGATCTGCCAAGGAAGTCGCAGAGCAATTCGGAATGAGCGAGTCTGGCGTGCGCCAGGCGAAGTTTCGAGTTCTGGCGCGGCTGCGCGAGGCACTGGGGTAACCCAATCAACATGGAGAACTGCAAGCATTACCTGACCAAGCCAAACTGCCTTCTGCGCAGCTTGGCGGCCGACTCGCCGAACTCGCCCGACGTACCGAACGGAGACCACGCCTGCGAGGAATGCGGGGTCACCGTTGCCGAATTGGAACTTCAGCCACAGCTGATCCAACAGGTTGCCGGCGAGGTCAGGGCATCGATTGAGCAAGAAGCCGGCTTTCAAAGGGCGGCACAATTGGCTCAAGCAGCTTGGAACCTCGGCGACGAAACAAACGAGGGCAAAGATACTGGCAGCGGCTCCGGTCTGCGAATTCAATGTCCAAGCTGCGGTAGCCATTCCAACGTTGCCGCTGCGTCAACGGTAAATCAACTGGCATGTTCGACTTGCGGTGATCTGATTCGGCTGGTGGACGTGGCGCCCCAGGAGACGACGCAAACGCCACGAATGGTCGGCCACTTCCAATTGGTCGAACGAGTTGGAGCTGGCAGTTTCGGCGTCGTCTGGCGAGCCACCGACACGCAATTGAAGAGAACCGTCGCGGTCAAGATTCCGCGTCGCGCCAATCTGAGCCAACGTGAGATCGACGGTTTCGTGCGGGAGGCGCAGGCGAGCGCTCAGCTCAAGCATCGAAACATCGTCAGTGTTCACGAAATCGGCCGCGATCAAACAGCAGGCGACGGCGTCTTCATCGTCAGCGACTACGTCGATGGTCTGACGCTTTCCGCGCATCTAGATGGGCGCGTGCTCGGCGCGAAAGAAGCAGCTCGACTGTGCGCAACAATCGCCGAGGCGCTGCACCATGCCCATGAGAATGGCGTGGTACATCGAGACTTGAAGCCTAGCAACATCGCGGTCGATGCTCAGCTCAATCCATACATCATGGATTTTGGTCTCGCGCTGCGGGCGTCTACGGAAATGACGATGACTGCCGACGGTAAGATTCTAGGAACTCCCGCTTACATGTCACCAGAGCAGGCGCGCGGCGACTCGCACACGGCCGATCGGCGCAGCGATGTCTACTCCGTCGGTGTCGTTCTTTACGAGTTGCTCACAGGCGAACGACCGTTCCGAGGCAACCTCCGGATGCTGTTGCAGCAGATCATGCACGACGAACCGATCACGCCGAAGAAGCTGAACAGCGCCGTCCCAACAGATCTTGCGACGATTTGCTTGAAGTGCCTGGAGAAATCCCCCGAACGACGTTACCAAACCGCAGCCGAGCTGCAGGTTGAGCTCAATCGTTTTCTTGACGGGCGCCCGATCGCGGCTCGACCCGTGTCTTCAATGGAACGCGGTTGGCGATGGTGCCGGCGGAATCCTTTGCCGGCTGCGCTAACGTCGCTGCTTGCGGCTTCGCTTATCGCCGGAACAGGAATCAGTACTTGGAATTGGCTGGCAGCCAAAGCGGCCGCCTTGAGGTCAGACGTTTCGGCCAAGCGTTCGGCAGACGTCTTAGATGTGGTTACCAATGCATTCGAGTCAGTGAACCCGGCCTCCGGCGCCGACGCCACCATGCTGGCTCGCGACGTGTTGACGGAGGCGGAAAACAGCCTCGCCGAATCAACACTCGACAACCAAGGTCGCATGCGTTTGCTCGAAAAATTGAATCGCTGCTACCTGTCGATCGGGGAATATGATCCGGCAGTGAGAACCGCGGAGGCCTGGCTCGATGTGACCCGTCAAACGTTGGGAGTGTCAGACGAACAAACACTCGCCGCGATGGAAGCCGTTGCCACCACGTACATGGAAGTCAATCGGCTGGATGAGGCGCTATCAATTCTCCAGGACGCTCGCCCCAAACTGGAAGCGACATTCGGACCGGAAGGTGGCAAGACGTTGACGGCCGAAGGCAACATCGCGATCTGCCTCAGCATGATGGGCCGGCGGAACGAAGCAGAACCGCTGTTCGAAGTCACCGTCGAAAAGATGAAGAGAACGCTTGGTGAAGTGCACGACAGAACACAGACGCTGCAAAATAGTCTGGCGCTAGTCTACCAAGCGCAAGGGCGCTTCGAGGAAGCAACCTCACTTTTTGAGAAACGCCTGAGCGCCAATCGATCTGCCCATGGAAACGATCATCCGGATACGCTGGTCGCGATCAATAGTTTGGCCGTTTGCTACGAGAAATCCGGTCGCACCGAGGAAGCCATTGCGCTGAACGAGGAAGCTCTGGAAATCAGCAGCACAAAGATGGGAGAGAATCACCCCGACACACTGACGCTCATGATCAATCTGGCCTCAGCGTATAACTCCGCCGGGCAACCCGACAAGTCTATCGCACTCGCCGAATCGGCAGGCGCACGCTGCGATCAGCATCTGGGAACAATGCACCCGCTAACGCTTTCTTCGATGCAGAACCTTACGGCTACCCAGATCACGGTCGGCGAGTATCAACGGGCACTCCCCATGTGCAAAGACCTTGTCACGCGGCTGAAAACCGCGATGGGCGAGTTGCACCCCGACACGTTAACCGCGACCAGCAACTTGGCCACCTGCTGTGAAGGCCTCGGGGAATTCGATGAGGCGTTTCGGCTGAAGGAAGAAGTACTCGAATTGCAGGTACGGCTCGACGGCGAAGAAACTCCTAGCACACTCACCTCCATGAATAACCTGGCGTCCAGCTACCTGACCGCTGGGCGATACCCGGAAGGCGTTGAGCTTTACGAAAGGACCCTCGCTCTTCGAATGAAAGTCCTTGGCGAGGAACATCCGCATACAACCAATACCATGAACGGCCTGGCCAGCTGCCTCCAGCGCAATGGGCGGTTGGAAGAAGCGATTGCGATGTTTGAGCAAGCACGTTCCATTCGCACGGCGACTTTGGGTAGCAATCACCCAAAGTCATTGTCGATCACGACAGCCCTTGGCAGCGCCTACGCGCAGGCCGAAAGACTGAACGAAGCGATCAGCATGTTCGAATTGGCTCTGGAAGGGATGCGTGCAGAGATGGGCGACGAGCATCCCCACACGCAAATTACGATGTACTACCTCGCTGGGAATTACGAGCGAGCCGAGCGATTCGAAGACGCTGCCTCGGCGATGAAGCTGTGCCTGGACACCCAGCGAGCGGCGCGGCCAGATCATTGGCAGACGTTCGTCACACAAGCACACTATGCCACGTTGCTGCACAGCGCCGGGAACACCGAGACGGCTGCGGGGGAAGCGGAAGCCGCCTGCGAAGGACTGCTGGGCTTGTCTGACAAGATTCCAGGTACGCACTCCCATGCGATCGAAACGGCCTTGAAGAGACTGATGGCAATTCTTGAAGCGCAGGAAGACACCGCTGGGCTCGCGAAGTGGCGAGCCGAACTCGATCGACACGGTGGCTCAGCCGACTCGCAGGACCAATGAATCCAAATGCGATCTAACGCGAAATAACACGAAACGGCTTCCACAGATTTGTGCAAAAGCGTTCTATCCGCCAGTCGGCCTCAGAGTTGGAATTCACGACATGCACGACTTCTCCTTGTGCGTGCCTGTGTTTCGCCGGGTCCATGCTGAGAACGTGCACGTTCGTAAGTCTGGCAAGAGCTGATTTGCCAAGCTTATTGAACGATGGCGGTCGGTGTGAAAACGGTGTAGGCGGCCTCATCCCGGATGACTGTGATGGCAATGAGTCACTTTTCTCGCCATGCCAAGCGTGCGTTCGTATCGATCGTGGCCGCTTACCAAGATGGTTTGTTTGTCGTGCACAGCAACGCTCATCGGCTGCTTGGCCTTCTGGCCGAATGGCTGACGCTGGTGCGTCGATTCCCGCCAGTCGAATCTTCACGCGCGATTTGTTTCCGGTCAATCAAAGAACGGTATCGCGATTAGTCGTTGTTTTCTTCCTGGCGGTGTTCCGTCGGTGGCAATGCATTGAACGCAAGGCAGTACGCTGCGTCGTCTTGCTGGAAGGTGTTTCAAGGAACTCAAA
>CAYZRS010000097.1:0-15028 GCA_964480915.1 uncultured Pirellulaceae bacterium
ACTTAGCACCGATTCTCTCACTTAGGCTGGTACAAAACCTGGGGGGTGGTCAACTGGGGGGACGTCTACTGCTAAAAACGAGCCAAAACTCTGGGAGCTGGAGGGTCAGTCACCTTTTTCGGGCGATGCTTCGAGGAGAGAAGACTATTTGGGATGAAGCGGAAACGGCGAATGATCGGCGGGTGAACATGGAAAGTCCGATCTTGGGCTTTCGCAATGAGGCTATTTGGGACTTACAGACAGTGCGAGAGTTTATTGGTTCGGTAACGCTGGCGAGAATTGTATTGGTGTCGTTTGTCGCCGGACGCGCGACGTCACGTCTGTCGGTCGTTTCTTGAATCGCCACAGACAGGATGACTGTTTATTTGCTTGCAGCCAGTGCCGACGGTCTACTGTGCACGCCGCCTTCGGTTAGCCGACACGAATCGGATTCGCTTATTTTTTCCAATGCGCTGTAACACTTGGGTGTCTCAAGCAAATAAGGGCGTGAACCTGAACATTGACTCTTGCTTGGAGAACATCGTGAATATTGATCGTTTTGTCTGCCCTTTAGCCGCCTTGGCTGCCGTAGCAGTTTGTTGCTTTGTTTCTGTGGGAGTGGCCGAGGCTCAGCAGCAGGCCGGGTCCTTGGGCGATGTCACCGTACAATCGGCAGGCGCGAACCAAGCGGGGATCTCGCTGCAGAACAACTCGTCGCATCACGGACACCCGCCGCAAACGGGGCACCCGCAGCAACCGCCGTCCCATCCGCCGGTCTGGAACCCACCGACGACGTCACCGCCTTACTGGCGACCGCCCACGTGGAACCCACAACCGCCCGTCTGGAATCCACCGCAGGCTCCTCCCACCTGGCAACCACCAACAACGTGGCAACCGCCGTGTTCCTATCCGACTCAACCAAGATGGCCACGCCAACAAGTTTGGCCGCGACACGGGCACCACAATGGCAACTCGTTCCAAACTGGCTCTGCTCACAACTAGCGCGGCGCTCTGCCTGGCACTCTGCCTTTTCGAACACCTCGTTGAGAGCCGTGTCGAGGCACCACACTTCGACAAACTGGCTCTTCCCAAAGCCGCCCCATCCGGGCGGCTTTATTTCTGCTAGCCAGCCAGCGATCGAGCTGGGCCCGATACTTGACGGCGGAGCAGCAGCCGACGCTCGGATCAGCCTCTATCGCGGGACTTTTAACCCAGTCATTGCAGGTTGCATGATTTGCCGTAGCATTCCACCTAAGGCTTATTACAATCTTTGGTGGTAGATATCATGGCAGGCGTGAGGGAGAGCAACATGTTACTGGGACGGCAGATCAATCGGCGTCGGCACGTCAAGTCGTTGTTTGGCGAGCCACTGGAAGATCGTCGCATGCTGGCGGTCACTTTCGAGCACAACGACATCGCCTATTTCCTCAGTAGCGATACGGCGACGGTCGAGCGGTACAGTATCCAAAGTGAAGCCTGGTTGAGCACGATCGAACTGGCCGATTCTTCCTCGCTGGTGCCATCGGCCGGTCATGCCGACGATGATGGGCTGTATGTCTCGTTCGGGAGCGCGCTCTATCGGTTCAACCTCAGTGGGCAAGATCGGACGCACTTGCTCAATGCAACGTCCGAGATTGACAACCTGCATACCGATGACAACCTGCTGTTCGCAAACTATGGCGGCCAGTTCATCAGCATCGACAAGAACACCGACACGGTGGTCGATACGCTGTCGTATTTCTACTCGTTGCGCGGTACGTCCATTTCGCCAGAATCCAACCGACTGTTCGCGCGATCGACCGGCGTCAGCCCTTCCGACATTCACTATGTGGGATACGACGACAGTGGCATGTTTACCGGTGCGAATCAAAGCGTCTATCACGGTGACTATCCGGGCGCTTCGGCAACCTGGGTTTTTCCCGACAATTCGAAAGTCGTCGATAGCGCGGGGATCATCTACTCGACCGGCAGCTTGACCTACGTGTCCAGCTTCAACGGGACGGTGACCGATATCGACTTCCTGGCAGATGAAATCCCCATCGTCTTGCAAGGCAACACGCTGACGGCATTCAACACGTTTCATCTGCCGACGGGCAGCCTGGAACTGGATCACTCGCCCAGCGAAATCTACGTGAACGACAGCAGTGTCATTACCTTTACGCCCGACAGTTCCGATGTCGGATATTCGGCCAACGTTTTCGCGATCGACGATTTGGATCCACCGACGCCGGGCGTAGCGGTCGACCCGACGGGCGTTGCTTACGAACCGGATACGGTCATCGTTGCCGGCGATGGCACGCTGCTATTGTTCGAAGCATCCCTGCAAAGTGTTTTCCGCTGGGACCCGGTCACGCAACGCTACCTCGACACGGTGCCACTGGTCGGCGTACCCGAGTACATGGCGTACGCAGCGCCGACCAACATGGTCTACTTGGCCTACGATTCAGGCCTGATTCGCAAGATTGATCTCAGTTCGGACGATCTGACCGAGGAGCCGTTTGCCGCCCTGCCTAGCACGCCGCTGGGCCTTTCGACGGCGGGCCCTTACGTGTTTGCGGTCGACCCGTCTGGTGCTTGGGTCAGCCACTATACGTTTGCCCCGGATGGAACTCAGATCGAGGCGGTCGAGTGGAACTATACCTCCAGGGAATTCGTCTGGAGTGAAGCAAATCAGAAAATGTACTTCTTTCGGGACGGCACCTCACCCAACGACTTGCTGTGGGAAGAGATCAATGCCGACGACATGACCTACCCGAACGAACCGCCGGGAGGCATCGGCGCCAAACGCGATTCACCTTTACATTCGAGCTCAGGCTTCACTCATCCGATTCGTGTCTCGCCCGATGGCAGCATCGCCGTGCTAGGTTCCGGGGTGATTCACGATGCGATCACGTTAGAACGACAGACGACGGCGCTCGCAAATTCAATTTCCGATGCCGCGTGGCTCGACGGCGAACTGTACTCCATACGAGACGCCGGGCTGGGGCTCAGCCAATTCCAACAATGGGAAGGATCGACGTTTGCCAGCACGAATGTTGTTCAGCACGATGGCGAGCCGGTGGCGCTGCGTGCTATCGAGCAGCACGATCGGCTGGTCGGCATCACGCTGAATGACGATGGCGTCCCCGAATTTCAAGTCCTCGATGCGAACCTCGGCACGATCCCCGAACCGGTGCCAGTTTCACTGGCGGGTGATGATGGTCTGGTACTGGTCGGAACGGCGATCGCGCTCGACGGTTCCGCATCGTTCGACCCGGACGCATCGTCGGCCTCGTTGACCTACGCCTGGTCGGTGCTCAGCGGGCCCAGCGGCGGTACCTTTTCCGACGCGAATTCGGCAACGACCGACTTTACTCCGCCCGAAATTGGCGAATATGTGCTGCAGTTAGAAGTCAGTGATGGGCAATATTCTGGCTTCGACACGCTGACGCTGACCAGTCGCACGAATCAAGCGCCCGTCGCCGACGCTTCGCTGTCCGAGACGACGGCGATCGATGGTGTCAGCTCGATCACACTCGACGGCACCTTGAGTACCGATAGTGATGGTGATTCGCTGAGTTACGAGTGGCAGATCACGTCGAGCCCCGCTGGAACAAATCCAACAATCATCAATGAGACCGAATCCATCGCATCGTTGCTGACGAGTGCTCCCGGCATGTATGAAGTCGAACTGACGGTCACCGATCCGTTCACATCGGCG
The DNA here is from genome assembly GCA_964480915.1 of uncultured Pirellulaceae bacterium. Lineage (GTDB taxonomy): Bacteria > Planctomycetota > Planctomycetia > Pirellulales > Pirellulaceae > CAWGCE01. The sequence goes on from CAYZRS010000097.1 coordinate 3,680, forward strand.
ACCGATACGGTCGCGATTACGGTTCGTTCCAATGCAGCGCCGGTTGCGAACGCTACCTTGTCAGACACGATGACGATCGTTGGCGGGGAAACGATCGAGCTGAACGGGACGATGAGTTCCGATACGGACGACGACGCGTTGGAGTACGAGTGGATCGTCTCGGATCGGCCGCCTGGAAGTTCGGCGTTGATCAACGCCAGCCAGCAGGCCATGGCGACCTTCGACCCTGATCTGCCCGGCCTGTACGCCGTCGACCTGCGGGTGAGTGATGGGCTGTTGGACGATACGACCACGATTGTCATCATGGTCCGTTCTAACGAGGCCCCGGTTGCCGATACTTCGCTCTCGCCGACTTCGGTCGTGGCCAATGGTCACCCAGTTCAATTGAACGGAACGTTGAGCAGCGATGCCGACGGCGACTCTTTGACCTATTCGTGGGCTGTCCTCGAGAGTCCGGCGGGCAGCAATCCAATCATTGCCAATCCAGACCAAGCGATCACGGATTTCGAAACGGATACCGAAGGCGACTACGTTTTAGAATTGTCGGTGTCGGATGGCATCCTGAGCGGGCAACAGACTTTCCACATCAGCTCGTCCATCAATCAATTGCCGACTGCCGATGCGGCGCTGTCCGATTTCGTGATCTCGCTCGATAGTTTGGCGACGCTCGATGGCACACAGAGTTCAGATCCTGATGGTGACCCGCTCACCTATTTTTGGGAAGCGACGGGCGTACCAACCGGGGCCAATCCACTGATCACGTCGCCCACCGAAGGCATCACGACGCTTTCTGTTGATTTGCCCGGTTTCTACGCGATCCGGTTGACTGTCAACGACGGCCTGGCGACGCATTCGGACACGATTGTGATTTCGGCAGGAACCAACAACCTGCCACCCAGAGCCGACGCGTCGCTGTCAGATTCGCACGCGCAAGTCGGCGTTGCGGCCGTTTTGGATGGAAGTCGAAGTACCGATGGCGACGGCGATGCGTTGACCTACTCGTGGCGAATCGTCGATAAACCGGTCGGCAGTGCGGCAATTGTTGCTGACCCCAGCGAGCGTGTCACCAGCGTGACTCCGGACGTGGAAGGAACCTACGTCGCCGAACTGACGGTCAACGACGGAACGAGTTCGCACACGACAACGACGCAGATTTTGGTAGGAGTCAATCAAGCCCCGATCGCCGTGATTGACGTTGCCAATGATCGCATCCGTATCGATGAGATGTTAACGCTCGATGGCCAAATGAGCAGCGATGCGAACGGAGACACTTTGGATTACGCCTGGTCGGTCATCAGCAGTTCGAACGGACATGTGCCGACGATTGTTGACGCGGACCAGAGCGTCGCCCAATTCACGTCGGATACGGCCGGAACTTACGCCATCGAGTTGGCCGTTTCGGATGGCGCTGACGAGCATCGGCAAGTGATCCTGGTCACGGTCGCAGAGAATTCGGCACCGACAGCAGTCGCCACCGTCTCCAGCAATACGACCCGGCCATCCATCGCGGTCACGCTTGACGGTTCTGCCAGTTCGGACACCGACGGCGACGCGTTGGTTTACTTGTGGACCGTGGCGGAGAGCCCGGCAGGCAGTGACGCGGTCATCGGCGACAGTCGGTTGGCAACGACCTCCTTCGCTGCCAGTGTGCCGGGAGAATACGTTCTTCAGTTGACCGTCAGCGATCAATTTGAATCGGCTGCCAGCACGGTGCAGATCGTCGTGAAACCAGAAAATCCCTGGTACAGTGCTGCGGCTCCCTACGATTCCAATGGAAATGGAGCCATCGATCCGCTCGATGCGCTGCTGATCATCAACGATTTGACCGACCGAGAATACAGCGATGCCGCCACCGGAGCGTTGCCTGATATCAATACGACGGCGTTGTATCTTGATGCCAACAACGATGGGTTCCTTTCACCCATCGATGCGATACTCGTCATCAACCACATTGGCACCGAATCGGCGACGGTTCAAAACGCGGCCCCGTTTGCAGACACTCCTGCGACGGAGCCGGTCACGGGATCACGGATGCAGCTCGGTGAGGATTCCGAAGAAGACGAGGCGTCGGTCATCGATTGGATCTGGCAGACTGGCCTGCTTGCAGATTGAATCGGCCGATTCGCGAACGGGCGCGGAAAAACTTAGGACGACAGGCGTCAGCCCATTTTCAAGACGGGGTCCGGCGTCTCGGCTGCGGCCCGATGAGGGCAACGTTTCATCGCAGGGCCGGACAACACACCTCTCACTTACGGTGTGGTAGCCGGCTAATCCCGTCATAAAATGCCGCACGTCGTGGGCTGCCTTACAAGAAACGACCCGCGCCAATGATCGGCAAGTCTTGCTTCGCATGGTGTACAATCCGGAACATGAACACGAAGAAGATTTTGCGACACCTTGCCGTCCTCTTTTTTCAAGAGAGCCACACGAAGCTGCGTTCGATGTTTCGCGGTCGCCGTATGATCACTTGCTTACTGCTCGCTGTGGCCTTTCCGCAGGCCGGGCACTCGGCCGAAGAGGCCAGCAACGAGCGACCCAATTTTGTTTTCTTCCTCACCGATGATTTAAACAAAGAGTATTACGGTTGCTACGGGCACGAGAACTCACCGGCACCAACGTTGACCGAATTCGCAAAGCAAGGAATGGTTTTTGATCAAGCATTCACGGGGCAAGCCATCTGTGCGCCTTCGCGATCGATGATTTTCACAGGCAAGTATCCGTTACGAAATGGCGCGTTCAAGAACCACGCGCCAGTCTACGACGGAACGCGGTCCATTTGCCACTTGATGAAAGAACTGGAATACGACGTCATCCTCTGCGGCAAATCGCATGTTTCGCCCGCCGCTTCGTTCCCCTGGACGATTCAGATGGAGTCCGTGGCTCCGTCCGCGAACCGCGACAAGTACACTCGACCGGCTGTGCCAATCGGGCAATTGGAATCCTATTTCAAGAACAGAAATGACCGCAGTTCGGCTCCTTTTTGCATCATGGCTACCAGCTACTATCCTCACGGGGAACGACCCGCCACATCCGATTTCACTGCAAGTGATGTTCAGTTAACTCGTTTTCAGCGCGACACTCCGCGAACGCGTGCGTCGGAAGCGAGTTTTTACCAAGCCATCAAAAACAGCGACGACGAATTCGCACAGGTGCTGGGTCTGTTGAACGAATACGACCTTGCTGACAACACCGTGGTTCTGTTTGCTGCCGACCACGGGCGATTCGGCAAGTTCAGTTTGAAGGACAGCGGCCTGGCGGTACCGTTCGTCGTGCGCTGGCCAGGAGTCGTGAAACCGGGCACGAGATCGGACGCACTCGTTTCTTTTGCCGACGTTCTTCCGACGATTTTGGATATCGCGGGGGGTGATCCAGTTCAGGACTTTGATGGAAAGAGCTTTGTTTCGGTGCTGAAGGGGCAACGCGAGGCTCATCATGAATACGTGTATGGCGTCATGACCAACCAGGGAATCATTGAAGCCCACGTCTTCCCGGGCCGGATGATCCGTTCGAAAAGGTATAAATACATTCGCAACGACAATGCGATGGAAGTCGTGCAGCGTAAGGAAAAACTGGGACAGAAGCTCTCTCCTTTTCTCCAGTTGGGCGCCGCCCGGCATCCGGGCGTCCCGGAGGAAGAGCTGTACGACCTGGTCGACGATCCGGCAGAGCAGCTCAATCTTGCCTCGGTCCCTGCCCATGCTGAGGTGAAGTCCGAGCTAAAACGCAAACTACAAGATTGGATGATGGCACAAAACGATTTCTTGCAAGAGCCAGGCGCAATGCCCCTGCTTCGGACGGGCAGGGCATTCCGATTGGATCAAGAACATCCGCGACGAAAATCGACCCTGCCACCTGAACTGAAAAACTCACTTAACGATTCCGATTTCTATCAGCATCAACCGTAGATGAACCGCATGAAATTCTCATTCGCGTCACTTTTCCTCCTCTGCCTATCGGCTTCGATTCAGGCTGGCGACCGACCGAACATTCTGTTCATTGCGGTTGACGATTTACGGCCCGAATTTGCAGCCTACGGTGCAGATCAGATCATTTCGCCAAATCTCGATCGTCTTGCCAAACAAGGGACGCAATTCCATCGAGCCTATTGCTCTGTCGCGACTTGTGGAGCGTCGCGGGCGAGTCTCTTCACCAGCGTTCGGCCAACTCCCACCCGGTTCGTTACGGCACTGGAGACAAGAGCCGATGTGGATGCTCCTTGGGCCGTTCCGTTCCATACTCATTTCAAGTCGCACGGCTACCGGACGATCTCGCTTGGCAAGCTCCTCCATCAATCCAGCGACTGCGAGGCGGGATGGTCGAAGAGTCCCTGGAAACCCAAGGCACGTCGATATGCGCTCGCCGATAACGAAACGCTGTTAAAGACGCATGGAAGTGGGCCGAGCACCGAGGCGGCCGATGTACCCGATGAGACGTTTGCGGATGGAAAGCTCGCATTGAAGGCGATTGAGGAGCTCGGTGATCTGGCGACTCGCTCCCAAGAACCCTTCCTCCTTGCGGTGGGATTTTACAAACCACACCTGGCCTTCATTGCGCCTCAAAAGTACTGGGATCTTTACCCGGCCGAAGAAATCAGCCTGCCTGACAATTACAAAATCCCCGAGAACGCTCCGCCAGCGTCGATCCATCGGTTCGGAGAATTGCGAACCTATTCCGATATCAAGCAGAAAGGACCGTTATCTGATCAACAGGCCCTGCACCTGATTCGAGGATACTATGCGTGCGTCAGCTATGTTGACGCTCAGATTGGCAAAGTTCTCGCTGAGCTGGAACGCCTCGACCTGGCTCGCAATACAATCGTTGTCTTGTGGGGCGATCACGGTTGGAATCTTGGCGATCACACGCTTTGGTGTAAACACTCGGTCTTCGAGTCGTCCCTGCGAATTCCCTTGATCGTTAAATCGCCCAAGCATGCGTTCGGACAGAAAACGGACGCGATTGCCGAATCGATTGACATCTACCCCACGCTCTGTGCGCTGACCGATCTGCCCATTCCAGCAACGGTCGAAGGTCGGAGCCTTGTTCCCTTGCTAACAGACCCCACACTTGCGTGGTCCGGCGCGGCATTCAGCCGGTTTCGGAAGGGCGACTCGCTCCGCACGGATCGTTATCGGTATAGCGAGTACCATGACGAGAGTTCAGGAGAGTACTTGGGCCGGATGCTGTACGACCTCAAGCTTGACCCGCTCGAGAACCACAACATTTCAGAACAGCCCGCGCAAGAAGAGCTCGTTGCCCGTCTCGCCGAACAGTTGGAAGAAAAGCGTCTCGCGACCGCCAAACCGCCCAACCCGCGGCGTTCGGTTCCTAAACATTGATCGCAAAGCGAACTCTACGTCAGCCTTACAAATCGCATCGACGTTATTCGTCGATGTCACGAATCCCAAGGTGAATTGGGAGAAGAGCATCTACGCTCGCGACATCCTAGCTTCGCGGTAGACACCGTTGATCGCCCGGCACGGAAAACGAAAAAAGGTTTACGCCAATTTGACGTAAACCCTTGTGTTCACAGTAGTACCAGAGGTGGGACTTGAACCCACACGAGGTTGCCCTCACTGGATTTTGAATCTGATCAACGACGTCTTATCAACATTTGTTTCGTGTTGAATTTGCGTCGTAAGTCTTGTCTCACGAAGTGGTTTGGCGAGATTTGAATTCAAAGCAAATTGTAATCATGTTGGTCTCGAATTGCCAGTATCTGCCCCCATTTTGCCCCCGCCCAGAAACAACGTGAAGGCAAGTCAGGCCGAGAGAAGTTAGGCTGGGTTTGCGAAACTGACATCAATTCGATTCGATTTCTTCGATTTTGAGTTTGCCATCCACTTAGTAAAGCCGCACATGCAAGATCGGCAGTTGTCCCATCGCGACGACGCGATCCAGAAATGTATCCAAGTCTTCGCCTTCCATTCCAAGATGATCGAAATACGCAGCTTATCCGAACAGGTCATCCTTGTTCAGATTGACGCAGCCGACCCGAACGAGCTCGGCATACATGAGCAAGCCCTCGGTGACCCTGGGCATATGGAACGCCCAAGGCTGAAGGTCTCTCACGGTTTCGATACTTTGAATCGTCGCAAATTCTTCTCGGTAGAATGAGTAGTGATAGCCGGAGGTGGTTGTGAAGTCCAAAAGGCGAAAAGGATGGTAGTTCTCGCTGACGTCTTGTCTGCCAGCGTAGAAAGCGCTCCATTGAAGCTCAAAATCGATCGATGTTTGCAACATGCGGCACTCTCTTCCATTCAAGCTTTGTTGATCGCTGGGCAAGTCGATCTCGCTGTGAATCGGTGTTGACGGTTACTCCCGCCATTCGGCCCTGGTGAGCGGTTGTCCCGAGGATGATCGCATTGTCATCCAAGAGCATCACTTTTTGAATTGGCATCGGCTTCATACCCCATCTTCGATGACCATGAGTTTGCTTGACTCTTCTGCTCGGTCTTTTTGCCGTTTTGCAAAATCGGGCTCGCCAGTTTCCCAGCGAGCCCGTTGTGCCATACTAGACGTTGTGGTGCCTCGTCGCGGTCGAATCCGCGATCTGGCTCGGCAGCCTTGGTACTGCAGATGCAGAGGGAAGTATGCTTGGCTGGCGAGCGACAGACTTGCTTCTAGCGCAGCCGGACGCGATGCAGAGTACTAAGCAAAACCCAGCGGCGATGCATTTGGAAAACCACGACGCGGTGGATGAATTTTGAGCCGCTTTAATCATGACTGCACTGTTGCCGAGAGCGAAGAGTTAACGATATCGGGAGTATCGTCAAAATCGTTCAGGTTGCCCCAAAACGGGCAGTGCTAGCGAAAGGGGCAGCGTAACCGGCACGGCTTGCCAATCTCGCGTCCAAGGCGAGCCGGATGCGTAAGCACGCTGGGTGCTGCGGGCGGTTAAAACTCAGTTTGTGGTGCGCCGCAAGCCGTTGATGATGCAGCCGCCAAGTGCCGTCAGCGATGACCATGCGAAAGCACATTCGGCGAGTGGCTATCTACAAACATTAAGACTTGCCTCCCAAAGTCCAATAGGCGAACAGAAATACCGGGGACATTACGATTGTCATGATGAGCAACAGTGCAAAAATTGCCTCGAAAAACATCGTCTTTCTCCTTACTTTCCAGCCACTTTGTGAGCGTCTGCCGCCAGCCACACTAATGCGGCGCCACACAAACAAAACACCAAGTCGAATGCCAAGCTGGCTCTGCGGAACAGTAGCCCGGTTGCTGCATCAAAGCCGAAGATCAGCGCACAAAAACCTCCGACGTAGTAGCTGAAGAAAACCATGCCATGCTCAAAGGTAAATGGTACGGTCATCTCTGGTGTGCAGGAGGCTGTCGCTGATGTGGCATTGCGAGACGGTGTCGTGACCGCAGATTCAGCCGTAACAACCGAACTGTTGGGCGTTTGACGACGCCGGGCTCGACGCACTTTCACGGGTGCCGTCGGCCTTCTTTGCTGGCGAGATTTGACTTGTCTTCGAGTCGACACTTGCGAGCCGCTCTTTTGACTTGGGGCTGTCCTTGCTTTGCGATTGTTCGTCATGTCTAGTCCTCCCGTCTGTGCGCAGTTCGTTTTATCCTCTCCAGGAACTGCTGCATGTTTTGAATCGGTTCACGTCGAGTGCGTACCCAGTTGGTAATCCAGCCAGCCGCCGACGCGGCCAGGCAGGGGCAAGTGCTGGCCACGTCATTGGCTGCTGGTAAACAGCTTTTTCTAGGAACTTCGGATAAATACGAAGCGGCTGAAGCCGTCCCGTTGGAGGAGTAACCGCAAACCTCGGTCACTCTTCACCGCGTCGGCGACTTCGCCGAACTGTTTCGCCGACGCAATATTCTGTCCGTTGGCCGACGCAATGACATCGCCTTCGCTGATCCCTGCGTTGTCCGCGAGGCTTCCGGGTTGCACCTCGGTGATAACGATTCCTTGTTCGGAATCGCTGAGGTTCAGTTTGTCGGCAAGTTCAGGCGTAATCGACTGGACGGAAATCCCCAAGTCGTCGAAGCCTGCCGAGTCGCCTTTGCCCATGTAGGCCGCGATTTTGGCGTCATCAAGTTCGCCAAGAGTCACCGACATGGTTTGCTCTTTGCCGTTGCGGAAGACTCGCATCGAGCAACTCGTATTCGGCGAGGTAACCGCGACGAAATTGCGGAGCTGATTGGCACTCTTCATCAACTTGCCATTGAACTCCAGGATGATGTCACCGGATTGCAAGCCAGCCGATTCGGCCGGGCTATCGGGCACCACATCGCCAATGAGTACACCTTCCGTGCCATCGAACGCGAAGGATCTTGCCAAGTCATCGGTGACGTTCTGAATTGCTGCTCCCAACCAACCGCGTTCGACCTTTCCATTGGATATAATCCTGTCAGTAACAAGCCGCACCATGCTACTTGGAATCGAAAAGCCGACACCCATATAGCCGCCGGTCTTCGAGGCGATCGCGGTGTTGATACCGACGACCTGCCCTTCCAAGTTGACCAAGGGTCCGCCGCTGTTGCCGGGGTTAATGGCTGCGTCGGTCTGAATGAAGTTCTCATAGTCCGAGACGCCGACGTTTTGGCGACCGGTGGCGCTCACGATCCCGGCGGTGACTGTTTGTGTCAGTCCGAACGGGCTACCGATGGCGAGTACCCACTCGCCGACCCGCAAGCTTTCGCTGTCACCAAGGTCGGCAGGGACCAAACCGCTGGCCTCGATTTTGAGAACAGCCAAGTCGGATTTCTGGTCCGTGCCGACGACCTCGGCGTCGTACTCTTTTTCGTTAGAAAGCGTAATCGTGACGTTGTCCGCGTCAGCAATCACGTGATTGTTCGTGACGATATAGCCGTCGTGACTAATAATGACGCCTGTGCCCATTCCATTCTTAACAATGCCCTCACGCGGCTGAAGCCGTTCAAAGCGATCCATCCCGCCGAAAACGTCATCGCCGAAAAACTGACGAAACTCGGGCGGCAGCCTTGAGAAAGGGCTGTTACCCGTTCGGCTCGATCCGTTCGATCGCGTGGTTATCGTACGAATCTTTTGGCTGCTGCTAACGCTGACGACGGATGGTCGCATTGCGTCAGCCACGTGTTGGAAACCTCGCGAAAGGTCATGAGCCATCGCCAGTTGCTCTTTGGCAACCATCGCCTTTCCCTGTTCCGAGGCGTAGCTAAGCTGGGCAAAGACGCCCGGATTGGCAAGCAATCCCAAAGTCGTCAAGGTACACATGGATGTTCCAAATAGGAACAGAGTTCTGGTGCGGCTGAAACGTAACATGGTTTTTCTCCTCCGTATCTCTCAGTTCTGTTAACGAATAGTTTGGGATAAGAATTACAGCTTCTTAGTCCTCTGTTGCTGATTCTATTTAATCATCAACCGAGGCAGCTTCCTCGGTCTGTATGAGTCTTTGTTTTCGTCGATTGCCGAAAGGCTGGGCGAGACCCTTCGCCCAGCCCCGGGCACCAGCCCGTTGCCTTCACGCATCACGACAACGACAATCCGCCAATCGCGGATTTCCACGCGTAGGGTCCCACGTGGGAAGGTAACTCTGTTGAATCGCTACGCACCCAGCGAGTGCTTTACTTATGCACACTTTGTCACTTCTCGCTCTTGTTGATAGTCCCCGCCAAGCGGCCGTTCGTCTCCAGATTTCGTGTATTCGCTATCCGCCTCGCGTTCACGCGCGGCGAAGTCGAACTCCACGGTTTCGTCAAAGTCCGTGAGTTCGCCACGCACGATCCTGACATCGCCTGGGGCAACTACTCCGACTTTTACACTTTTGCCTCGGAATTCGAGTACTTTCAGCGTGACGTTGAAATCCGGTAATTTGATTTCCTGTTCTCGTTTTCGTGACAATACAAGCATGACAATTTCCCTCCTTGAATTACGTTTGGTTCCACCAATGCACAACCATTGGTTTGGCGTTGTTGTGCGAACGCCTGACTTCTTAGTCTCCCAGTCCTCTAGTCTCCGACTCCGATATCTATGTTCAATGCTTCGAAAACGAGGTCGACTTCTTTGGCCTGTTGGTGCTTCACCGCTGTCAAAAGCCATCCCAGACGTTGCCGCAGATCGGCAAAGTCCGTGTGGCTTCCACTCTTGATCTGCGATATCTCCTTTTGCAGCGAAACCGACTGTTCCAATAGCCCGCGAAACTGATTCGCTAACTCCTCAATTCGGTGCAGAAATCGCGGTGAATTGGTTTTGATGTCTTCAATCAAGCCTTGATGATTTACGACGCCTTCCTGCGATTCACGCATCGCCGAAATGAACAAGTCCAGGGACGTCAAGACTTCCTCGCACCACGCATCCAGTCTTCCGGGAGCTGCGTGGCCGAGGCAAGACTCTAGTCGGTGCATCGCAAACGAAAGCCGTACGTGCTGTGTGCGAGTGTCATCGACGGCAAGATGACGTTGCCTCTCTGTCATTCCCAACCGCGATCCGTTCTTACTTGCAATGTCCATCGTGTTATCACCTCATAGTTTTCGTTTCCGAAAAAAACACAAAGCAACGAGCGTGCCAATTTGGTGATTTTCTGCGGTTTGTGTTTTTCACGGGAAACGAGGTCTTCTGAACAGAGCCCGTGATCTTCACGGGCGTTGACTGCGACAAAATGTCGTACCAACTTCTGTCGTACCGCGACAAATTTGCGCGATGAACCACGTCAGCAGCGACTTGTTTGCCCAAAGAAGTCGCAACGCCTCGAAGTAAAACAATCACAAACCGATCGTGAACCAATTGGCACACTCGTTGCGTAGTTTCGTTCAAGTGCAGCCGATGCTGCCAAAACGTCAGGCGGTTCCAGTCGCGACGAACACCGACTCGAACCGATCGACTGTCTTTTTCCTGTTGCAAAACTTTAGGAGATGAAAAAATGCTAAGCACAACACGCTTCAGTCCGCTGGCAGTTCTTTCCGACATGCAGCGCATGGGCGAAGAACTTGATCGAGCCTTACATCTGGCCAACGGCTCGCCGCGTTCGTTCGCGGTAGGCTTTCCGCCCGTCAATATGTGGGAGACCGACTCGGCTATCCATGTCGAGGTGGAGTTGCCCGGATTTCAACTGAAGGACATCGACCTGACGGTCGAGAATAGCACGCTCAAAATCCAAGGCGAGCGCGCAATACCGGATGTGGGGGATGGTGATTGGCGACGGAGAGAACGGGGGTATGGCAAATTCTCCCGCGCGTTTACGTTGCCTCAGATCGCGGACACCGCGCAGGTGAATGCGACTTTCGCGAACGGCGTTCTACAACTGGAGATTGCCAAACGCGAAGAGGCCAAGCCAAGAAAGATTGAGGTTCAATCCAAGTAGTCCAGCATCGTTCTTTGCGATTTGGGATCGTTCGTTGGTTTGGTCGGTGAAC
>CAYZRS010000098.1:0-14748 GCA_964480915.1 uncultured Pirellulaceae bacterium
CTAAGTCCCGAAATTTCAGCAAATCGTCCGAATGATTCTTCAAAGAATGTGAACCACGGCCGCTGCGTCAAGTCGGACCCGCCCGGGCCCGCACCGTACCAGTTGTCGAGCGACGCGATGAGATCGCTGGTTCCATTGGGAAGATTGATGACCGAATTTGAAATCGTGGTTCCGTCCGCGACGAATCCCCAGGTGAGTGTCGTTGGGTCGCCTTGTGTGAGTCCGGCTCCGTCGACGGCGGTGCGTGCCCAGCGATTGCCAAGTTGGAAAGCGGAGGCCGATTGAGCCAGCCCAAGAACGAACAAGGCGATGCATACCTGTTTCACGGGAACACTCCTCTGCGAGCTATTCGATGCGAATGAACCTCTGTCAGTAGGAGTCGCTGCACAGACGCTTCGCCCATGCTGCACTGCCCCCACTATTAGGGTAGTCGCAGCGGCCCGCTGGCACAACGATTTTGAGTGGCAGCGGAAACGAAGCCGGCCCGCCTACATGCGGCTATTGCCTTGAGGTTCTCGCAGCCAGGTAAGATCGTACTCTTCCTTCAGCTCTTCAAACCAACCGCTCAACAGCGTTTGGCTTTCGTTGCGAAGAACCGGGTAGAGTGTTGGCGAGTTGAGTCCCGCGTTCATGAACTGTTGAGCACGATCGATGGCAGGCGTTGTCGGCTCAGCAGACCGCATGACGTAAGCGGTCGTTCGTGGCCGGTTCATGGCTGCACCGACTTCACCCGGCTGTAATCGGAAGAGCCGGCTGAACATCTCTTCACTGGGTGCATCGACGCCCGGGATTTCGGAATAACGGGGTTGGTTACTGCCGCCGAGAGGGACGTTGCCACCGGTGAGCCAAGAAATTTCACCGGATTGGAACGTCGTTGCGTTGGGGTAGTCAAGGCATTCTGCCAACTTCTTACCCGCCTGATTGGCCTTCGTCGCCTGTTCGGTTGCGGCCGCCAACGCTAAGTCGGCCGCTTTCTGCATCTTCCACGCATCGACGACCGCATCACGAATCTCGTCCAATTCGGGCGTCTTGGCCTCTTCTTGCCCAACGCACCAGTAAACGAACTGGGGGGAAACTTCTGCAGACGGGAACTGACGCGGTTGGTACTCCGGGATTGTTTTCTCTTCGTAAACGATGTCGCCGAACGGGATTCGCAAAATCCGATCTTGGAGGAATTGGAATTCGACCGCTTGGCCCAATTCGAATTGGCCCACTTCGTAACGATCAGACAATGGAATGGACGAGACCGAAACTGGTGGTGTTTCACTGATGTCGTCGAAGGTAGGCATCGTGGGTGGTTCGAGCGTTTCGTCTTTTTGTTTTTGAACTTCGTACATCACGTATTGTTTGTAGTACTTGTTCATCCGCGCCCGAGCCGCCTTGATAGCGGTTTCCACTTTCTCTTGAGCTCGAGGTGCAGCGATGGCACGTCGAATGTCGTCCTCAACTTCTGAAAGCGGTTTGTACTCATCAGCAGACGCCGATGTGTCGGCCGTTGCTTCGGTCTCCGATGGCTTCGTCGTCTCGGTCGCGTCGTCGGCAGCAGCGGCTTCCGCGGGCGCCTCGGTGGTGGCCACTTCTTCGGTCTCGGTTACCGGTTGGGTTGCTGCTTGGATGACCGCCTCGGTCTGTTCTGCGACCGGTGCGGCCGCTTCCTCGACAACGTCTTGTGGCACGGGGGAGGGGGACGGAGCTGGTTCTTCCGCCGTGGTGCTTTCCTCACTCGCTTCGTCCGCATCGGATGCCGAATCAGATTCTGCGGGGCCTGCTGCTTCGTTGGCGTCGGTTTCTTCGACAGCTTCCTCTGCAGCAGCGTCTGGCGCCTGCAGGTCGTCTTCTGGCAGACCTTTGACGAATTCCGATTTATTCTCTTCGTAATACGTTTGGATTTCCTCGTCGGTGACCAATTCCTTCTCGGCGTCGATGAATTCTTGGTAGTCAAAGCGAATCGATTCGAATGCCAAACGTCGTCGTTGGCGGAACCCAGGAGTGGGGCTGCCGGGGATGGAGTGTTTCGCGGCGTACAGGTCGTAGAAGGCAGTCAGTTCGCGCTCGGAAGGTTCAGGGACCTCGTCGATAAAATCGGCAACCTCAATCGCCATCAATTCAGCATCGACGCGTTTTTCGGTTCGGTTGTAAAAATCCCAGAATGCGATCGGCGATGCGGCGCGTGTGCCGCTCCACACCAATCCACGCAGTCGAGCCGCCGACAATTCTGATCGCAACAACGCGAACAGTTGCCGTTCGGTGCCTCGGTTCTGAGTGATCGTTTGCCACAGTTGCAAGAACTCGGCCGGCTGCATTGAACCGCCGGAGAGCATCACGAGATAATTTAGGACCGCTTCATCGGTAATCACGATGCCTTGCTTGTTGGCTTCTCGTTCCAGGAGAGCCATCTCCAGCAGCGATTCTTCGCTGTTGAGCCGGGGGAGGGGCTGCGTCTGAGGCGCACTGCCTCGCATGCTGGCTTGTTGCTCAATGGCGTAGAGATACTGAATCACCAAGTTCCGATTCTGCTTCAGGTTGAACATATCGGATTCGTTCAAGCTGCCGCCTTTCCACTTCGCAACCAAGGGGCCAGCAATCGATGACTTCGTTTGCACGCCTCCTCCCGATAGCCAGTCGATGATCGGGTCGATGCCGCTACCGATCGAAAGCGTAAAGACGAACATAATCAACACGCCGAACACACCCAGCAAGATTTTTTCGTTTTTCCGAAACCATTTAAGAGGACTGGCCATAGGATATCCAAGTGCTTTCTGAGTCGATCGAAATGTTAAATTAGGTAGATGCCCGTCTTGACAGACAAATTCGTCTCGGTTTAAGACGTTGCGCTTTAATGGGAGCGTGATTTTATTCCCAGTTGATAATCGAGCAATGCCAACTTCCGTCGCGGACGTTGGCCATGCCAAGCCCCTGATAGTAACGATTTACTCGACCAGAACAAACCGGTAAGCCGCACTGGCAGTACCGAATATGGCGGCATGTGGATGGCGATAACCGAGCTGTCGATGCCGGAAACCCCGTAGGTTCCCGGGCTTCACACCCTTCGTCTGTGGCGCGGGTAGTGAGGGTCCTGTCGAGCTTGTGCGGTCGATTCACGACGTCCGCCTAGGATGACTGATAGATAAGAGTCGGCAAAATGGCGTTTTTACCGAAAAACAGGCTGTTTTTTGTCGCGCGACGGGAAGACAAGAACGTAACTTAACGCGGAATTGGGTTGCCTTATGGCAAAGAAATCTGGCAAGACTTTGATCATCGCGGAGAAGCCCAGCGTTGCTGCGGACTTGGCGCGGGTTCTGTCGAAGGTGCCAGAACTCGGGAAGTTTGAGAAGAAAAAAGATTACTTCGAGAACGACAACGCCTACATTTCTTCCGCAGTGGGCCATCTGGTCGAACTGAAAATGCCTCTGACCGCCGAGGGCAAGAAGCTCCCTTGGAGCATGAAGCATCTGCCGGCCATTCCTCAGCGGTTCGAGCTGCAGCCGATCGAACGTAGCGAATCTCGCTACAAGTTGCTGGTTCGGTTGCTGAACAAGAAAGATGTCAACGTCGTCATCAATGCTTGCGATGCGGGGCGTGAAGGAGAACTGATCTTCCGCTATCTGCTCGATTTGGCCGACATCGACAAAGAGCTCACGATCAAGCGGATGTGGTTTCAGTCGATGACCGACGATGCGATCATTCTCGCCTGGAACGATCTGCGCAGCGACGAGGAAATGCACGACTTGGCCAACGCGGCAAAATGCCGTTCCGAAAGTGATTGGCTGATCGGACTTAACGGTACGCGGGCACTGACGGCCTTCAATTCACGTCATGGGGGATTCAATGTTACCAGTGCCGGCCGTGTCCAGACTCCGACACTGGTCATTCTGGCAGAACGCGAACGCCTGATTCGAAATTTCGTCTCGCGAAAATATTTCGAGGTCCACGCCGAATTCAAAGTGAAGGGTGGGACCTACCAGGGCCGCTGGTTCAACGAAGATTTTCAGAAAGATGAAGACGACAACCAGCTAAAAGCTGAACGCATTTGGACGGCGGAGGAAGCGGCCGAGATCGTAAAATTGTGCCAAGGCGAAATGGCCACGATTGAAGAGACGAAGAAGGCGGCCAAAAGCGCACCACCACAACTATTCGATCTCACGTCGTTACAACGAGAAGCGTCCAGCAAGCATGGATTCAGTGCCAAGCGAACCTTGCAGGTCGCTCAGGCACTCTACGATCGATACAAGCTGTTGACTTACCCTCGTACCGATTCCAAGTGTCTGCCCGAAGACTACTTGAAGACGGTTAAGCAGACGATTAAGAAATTCAGTTCGGGCAAAGTGAACGATAATTTCACGAGTGATTTCGCCAAATGTTCGAAGTGGATCATCGACAACGACCGGGTCCAACCGTCGAAAAAAGTTTTCAATACGGCCAAAGTCAGCGATCACTTTGCCATCATCCCGACGGGAAAAATGCCGACGGCCAAGCTCGACGATGCTGCCCAAAAGCTGTTCCATTTGGTGATGAAGCGATTCTTGGCGGTCTTCTATCCGTCGGCCGAATATGAAAATACTCGCCGTATTTCCCGCATCGGTGACAACACGTTTCTCACCACGGGTAAAGTCCTCGTCGTACCCGGGTACCTGGAGGTTTACGGTCGAAAACCGGGCGTCGCAGGTGACAAAGATGAACTCGTGGCGGCCGAAGATGGCGGACAGGCCGAAGCGATCTCGGTCGAATCGAAGGAACTGCAAACCAACCCACCCGCTCGATACAACGACAATACGTTGCTGTCGGCGATGGAAACGGCCGGTAAGCGAGTCGATGACGAAGAACTACGCGACGCCATGAGCGAACGGGGCCTGGGGACGCCGGCGACTCGGGCCAATATTATCGAAGGCTTGATCAGCAGCAAGTATTTGTTTCGAGACGAAATTCGTAAAAGCGACCTTGTCGTTTCGAACAAGGGCCTGGCGCTTGTCGATTTACTCGAAGAGATCGGGATCACCACAATCGGCTCGCCAGAGATGACCGGCGAGTGGGAACACAAACTGAAATTGATGGAGAACGGGAATCTCGATCGTGAAACGTTCATGAAGGAGATTGTCGATCTCACCAAACAGATTGTCGATCAAACGCGGGGGCACAAGGAGTCGCTCGAGGCGCGAAAGTTTGCGGACCTGATGGTGGAATGCCCCGAGTGTGGTGCCGAAAAACTGCGGCAGACCGACGGTGTGTTCGAATGCTACAAAATCGATGCGGTCGAGAAGGACGAGAAATGCGTGTTCCGTCTGAAGAAACACATTGCCAGTCACGAGTTGAGTGAGGCGGAAGCCAAAACGCTGATTGAGACGAAGAAGGTCGGCCCGATCGAGACGTTCAAGAGCCGCTTTGGGCAACCGTTCGCGGCCGAATTGCTGTTGGGTAAAGAGAAGCGCAGCTGGAAGGTCAATTTTAAGTTCGAAGGCGAAGAAGAGCACGCCAAAGAGATCGACAACCTGAAAGATGAACAGGTCATCTGCGAAGCGCAGGTGCTTCCCGATTCCGAGACCATGGTCAAAGTCTACGAGACCAACCGAGCGTTCTTGGCTCCTCAGATGGCTAAAGAGGCCAGCGAGCGCGGCGTCCGGATCGCCAAGACGATCCTGAAAAAGGAAATTCCGACCGACCAGGCAGTGAAGCTATTCGTGGATGGAAAAACCGAATTGATGCCCGGTTTCGTTTCCAAGAAAGGGCGCAAGTTTTCGGCTCATTTGACTTTGGACAAGGTCACCGGCAAACTCGGTTTTGAATTTGCGCCTCGCAAGAAGAAGGCGCCGAAGAAAAGCGCTAAGAAGAAGACCGCGGCATCTGATGAATTAGGCGATGAGGGCGAAGAGAGTTCGGTCGATCGCGCTCCCAAGAAAAAGAAAGCGGCGAAAAAGAAAAAACCGGCGGCCAAGAAGAAGACTGCCAAGAAACGTAAACTTCCCAAAGAGAAGTCGGCAGCTTCTACCGACTCAAGTTCCGATGATACTACGGAGAAGGACGATCTGCCTTACTAGTATGGCGGATCGATGGAGACCATGGAGACATCCAGCGAAGAAACACCGGACGAAGACTTGCTTGGAACCGACCCGGATACCGGGGGCGAAGTCTATTTCAAAGATGGGCGTTTTGGACCTTACGTCCAATTGGCAACCGGTGAAGGCAAGCCGAAAAACGTATCGCTGCTGAACGATATGAGCCCCGCAGACATGACGCTCGAGTTGGCGCTGAAGCTGCTCTCGCTGCCAAGGAATCTGGGTGAAAATCCCGATTCGAAAGAGCCTGTGATGGCTCATACCGGTCGCTACGGACCGTACATCAAGTGCGGAACGGAAACACGTTCTTTACCGTCTGACATTTCACCACTCGATGTCGAATTAGGCCAAGCGCTGCTGCTGTTGGCTCAGCCCAAGCAGCGGAAAGGGCAGGGGGGTGGAAACGCGATTCGAGAGTTCGGCCAGAAATCGCCGGTGACGGGAAACGAGCTGCGAATCCTCGAAGGGAAGTACGGCCCCTATATCACGGACGGCGAAACGAACGCCTCGGTACCCAAGGGGAGTGACCCGCAAGAAGTTACGTTCGACGATGCTGTAACTCTGCTGGCGACCCGGGCGGCACGGGGCAAAGGAAAGAAGAAATCGCCGAAGAAAAAGGCGGCTCCCGCGGCAGACCCGGCGCCCGCACCAAGAATTGAACCTTCCGACGAGCCGCCCTTCTAGGTCACCACGTCGAACCACCGCACGTCGGGCAATGGCTCGCAGCCCTGACCGTGCCGTGGTGGACACGGTCGCCAAAATGGAAGCTGGACTAGGAACCGGTCGCTTCCCGAATCATCTGCGTCATGATCGTTCGCACATCTTCGGCGGTCAGTGCCGGCTGGGGAAAACTGACGCGGATTCCTTTCGCACCTTGTTCGGTGAGCAGCTTCGCGTCAAATCCGTGCTGGTCAATCGAGGTCATCATGCCGTGGCTGGCGGCGATGCCCCATTGGTGTTTGGCCAGCGCAATGACCCCCAACTGGTGGTCACGATTCACGTGTTCGATGATGTCGTCGGCATGTTTTGCCAGGGGGTCGGGAGTGGCCTGCGCATACTCGTCTGCCGATACCCAGCCCATCACGCCAAAGCCGCCGACGAAATAGACGTCGACGACGTCCATGCGGTACAAGCCAAAGTCACCGAAGCCGGCCCATTGTTTCGACTCGGGGTGTCGTGTTAGGTACTCGGCCAACGCGGCCTCTTTTTCGGCGTCAGAAATTTGGCCGGCGGTGCCGATGATCGTAATT
The DNA here is from genome assembly GCA_964480915.1 of uncultured Pirellulaceae bacterium. Classification (GTDB taxonomy): domain Bacteria; phylum Planctomycetota; class Planctomycetia; order Pirellulales; family Pirellulaceae; genus CAWGCE01. The sequence continues at coordinate 7,301 of CAYZRS010000098.1, forward strand.
CGAGCAGCGCCCAGATTCGATCCCGAAGCGGAGGAACGAGTCACAAAGAGTGAGCAGTTTGGTTCTTCTTTTAAATTCTTCGTGTGCACGGCCATCGAGCTGATGAAGAACATCGGCCGGCCCGCTTCATCGGCCGCGTACGGCATCAAGGAACCGAAAGGGAAGCCAGGGTGCTTTTTGGAGAATGTGGAGAGCGAGCTTTGGCCTCCGAGCGCGACCAGCGTCCGTGCCCGTTCCGCCAGCGACGGGCCATCTTCCGGGGTGGATGAACCTTGTCCGTGAAAAGTGATGTCGGGTGTGTCGCGATTGGCCATGCGGGGAACTCTCGTGCGTTGCTAGGGACTGGATGGGAAGCGTGAACAACGAAGGCTTCTGGCCGCTTCGTTATGCCGCAGGGCGAGCTATTCGGCAACCGCGACGGCGTATCCGGTCGCATAGTTGCGGCAATACGAGGTGGAAACTCGCACGCTCGAAATGGCCCGTGTTGCCACGCGGTCACGCAGTTTGCCACCGAGGCCGACGCGCCATTCGGTTTCGCCCGGCTGTTGGCGGATTTCGACGTCCAACATGGAGATACCGCCGGCAAGTTGTGAATTTAATGCCTTCAAAATCGCTTCTTTTCCGGCCCACAGGGCGGCGTAATTTTGAATGGAGAGACTGCGACTGCTGCAAAAGCGGATTTCTTCGGCGGTGAAGACTCGGCGCAGAAACCGTTCGCCATGCCGTTCGATCAGCCGTCCCAATCGAAGACATTCGACGATATCGGTACCGATGCCGACAATGTTGCTCATGATGAATCGCGGAGCGCTTTGCGGTGCGGATACTGGAAGAACATGAATTGCTTCGGAAGGCCGGCGAGGCGTCGGACCTCTTTGAGCGTTTGGCTTGCCAGGTCGCGAGCGTCGTCGCTCATTTCTTGCACTTGTTTCATGACCGATTTACGGTCGGAGGCAATCGCTTCCCGTTTCGTTCGCATTTCGTTGGTGACTTGCACGACGACATCGGCCGTTGCGTCTTTGAGCGGCGCGTACATGGTCTCGCCGCCGCGATACTTTGTGTCCATCTCGGCCGCCAGATCGGGCTCACCGCAGGCCCGCACGAGCGTAATAAGGTTCTCCACGCCGGGACTCAACTGGCCTTCGGTGACATTCCCAGAATCGGTGACCGCACTGCGGATTTTCTTGCGAACGCTCGCCTCTTCCTCAAACAATCCGATGTAGTGCTTCGGGCCAAGGCTCTTGCTCATCTTCTTTTCTGGTGCCGCCAACGAACAGAGCTTCGGCGTTTCCGTCGAGAGGACTTGCGGCTCTGGGAAGAGCTCTTCGCCAAACGTCTGATTGAAGCGACGCGCCAGCGACCGAGACAATTCGAGGTGTTGTTCTTGATCTTTGCCGACCGGAACAAGCCCCGCACGGTAGACCAAGATGTCAGCTGCTTGCAGCGTTGGGTAAGTGAAGAGCCCCGCCGAAATGAACTCGTCTGACCGTTCCGTCGCCTGTTCGCTCTTATCTTTGAACTGCGTTTGCCGCGTCAGGTCGCCGTAAGGCGTGATGCAGCTGAAGATCCAGTAGAGTTCGGTATGTTCCGGAACAAGCGACTGCACAAACAGGGTACATTTCTGCGGATCGAGCCCCGCGGCCAGCAAGTCGATCACTAAGTTCTCGGTATTCAGTTTCAACTTCTTTGGGTCGTACGGCATCGTCATCGCATGCATGTCGACGACACCATAGACCGTCTTGTATTTGCCGGAATCTTGAAGCGAGACCCAGTTTTTCACCGCCCCGAAGTAGTTGCCTAAGTGCATGTCGCCGGTTGGCTGAATGCAGGAAAGCACGGTGTTGTTGGTGGACGCTGTGGGATTCGATTCGGTCATGGTCGGGTCGTGATCTGAAAAGATGGAGAAGTGAACAGCAATGAAGTTAAACGGCAAGAGTTCCCACGACTTCGGCCACGCTGGTGGCATTCAATTCGCCCAAGGCTGCCGGTAACTGGTCGATCAGCTTCATGGAGACCGTAGGGTCGTAGAAGTTCGCCGTGCCGATCTGGACCGCACTGGCACCGGCGACCAGGAACTCCATCACATCGTTCAGTTTGGCGATACCGCCGATGCCGATGATCGGAATCGAAACGGCCTGGCGCACTTGGTAAACGCACCGTAGCGACACCGGCTTGATGGCCGGCCCACTCAAGCCACCCATCACGTTACCGAGCATCGGTTTCTGTTTTCGCCAATTGATCGCCATGCCGAGCAGCGTGTTGGTCACCGACAGGGCGTCGGCGCCGCCAGCCTCGGCCGCTTGAGCCAGCGTGCGAATGTTCGTCACATTGGGCGTGAGTTTGGCGAGCACCGGCAGGCCGCACGCCTCACGCACTGCCCGTACGACCTCCTCGCACTTTGCTGGGTCGGTGCCAAAATCGACACCGCCCGAAACGTTCGGGCAAGAGATGTTCAGTTCTATCGCCGCAGCACCGCCCGTCGCGTCGATCTTCGCCGCCATGTGGGCAAACTCGTCCGTCGTCGGTGCAGCGATGCTGACGACAGCCGGACTGCCTGTGCTGTGCAGGTAGGGCAAGTGGTGTGCCAGGAAGGCGTCGAGCCCATCGTTGTCGAGACCGATCGAATTGAGCAGTCCTGAGGGCGTCTCGATCGTTCGCCACGGCGCGTTGCCTTGACGTGGCTGTGGAGTGACGGTCTTGGGGACGATCGCTCCTAGGCGGCCGAGATCGACCAGATTGGCCATCTCGCGGGCGTAACCGAAGGTGCCCGACGCAACCATGATGGGATTCGCCAGCTGCAGGCGTCCCAGCTGGACAGAAAGATCGACAGTGAGCTGCTCCGGCGCCATGCGTCTCATCATAACGTAGACCTGGGGGCGTGTGCACCAACCCACGATGAGGGCGAAACAGCGATACCCGAGACAGTTGTCTCGGGTATCGCAATGATTCGAATCGCTGGGGAAGCGGCTCTTCGCAGCCGCCTAGATGACGCCGCCGTGAGTACGGAAAGGAGTCATATGACTTGGTTGATCAAGGAACCAAAATCGTTCCCACTCTTCCACCAGCATGCGGAGGTTCTCAGAGGTGGTGAGCAACTGCCTGGCTCGACGATAAGGGTCGGCCGAGTATATGGGCAGAAAACAGCCAACAGTTGAGCTGAACAAAAATAGGGCCAGGATCAGGCCGAGCAGGCGTCGCATCGAGTTCACTCCTCCTTGAGTTCACACGCGAAAGTGTTTGGTGCTGTCCGACGAGCGTTAGCCGTTCGCAGGACCGTTGGGGTTATCGACAGTCGGTGCAGGTGCTGAATGATTCAGCGGTGCAGGCGGTGTCGTGCCGGGAGCAGCGTTCGTAAAGCTACTTTCGGCGGCAGCGTTGTTGGCAGCTTCCAGCTGCCGAACTCGCTCTTCCATCTCTTTGCCCGGTTTAAAAGTGACCACGTACTTTTCCGGTACAAAGACCTTGTCTCCAGTTCGCGGGTTTCTAGCCTTGCGAGCGGCCCGTTTCTTGACCTCAAAGACCCCGAAATTCCGCAGCTCGATCCGACCCTCTTCGACCAAAGTCTCGACAATCGCATCGAACGTCTTTTGAACGATCTCTTTCGTCTTGAGCTGTGTCAAGCCAATTTCTTCAGAAATCGTTTTAACAATTTCTTTCTTGGTCACAATCGAGATCTCCAGGCCGGAGAAACTTGTGCTGGAAATCGCCCAATGGGTACTCGATTTTCAGCTCAACGAATGGTCCCAAGTGTAAACAGCGTAAGTACTAGTGTCAAGTTTCGCTCCATTCGAAGGGCCCCCGCGGGGTCCATAGAAGCCAAACTGCTTCTGTTGTAAGTCGTTTCTCTGTAACGGGTTTTGATCACAAAGGCTCTTCTTTGCTGCCAGTCAGGACGTAAGTCCTTAAATGGTAAGAGTTAAGTGAAATCGTGCTCGCAAGCAGGCAGGTGACTCTCTGATAGGAATCGTCACCCTGATCGGCAAGCTTTAGCTAATCGTCAGGGCTTCACAGTGTGGCAGGTGCTGGCAGAACGAGTGGCCCAGTTAACAGAACTTGGGTTCGGGCATGCATTCCGTCCCGTTCGTGGCTTGGCACGGCTGGCCACCGCTGGCCTGCCGGTTGGCAGACGGTGAGCTGTCAGACTTTGACAATCTTGCGTGTCTTTTCGATATGGTCCAGCTGATAAAGCGTGCCCGTTCCACTTCCCGGGCAGACGTCGCAAGTCGCTTCCCAGGCATCCTTGGATTTCAGATTCGAGTCCCAGAAAGGCCAGGTGCGGCATTGCCGAGGCCGGTGTTCGTAGACTTGGCACTTGCGAGATTCATTATCGAAGAAGACGCAGTCGCCGTTGGGGAATTCCACGAGGCTTTTTCGTATGCCGACTTTACGCACGTAATGATGCTCGAAGAACTCGACTTCGACCTTCAAGCCATGCGCCAGGTCGGCGATCTCGTCGTTGGTGACCCAGACGTATCCCGGCGCGCCCGTGCAGCAGTCGCCGCAACCAGTGCATTTGAATTTCAATCCGTCTTTGTACCAAGGTTCTTTCGCCACGCGTCTCTCCGTCAATATAGGTTCCGCAATGCCCTCTTTCAGGCTACCGAATCGAAGTTCCATTGCACATATTCTGTCACAGCCGTCACCAACGCTGCGACATCGCTTGCTTGACTGAATGGGCCGACGCTCACGCGAACGGTACCGCCCATGCCCTTAGTGTCGAGTCGTTCATGCATGCGTGGGGCACACTGCAATCCGGCTCGTACCTGAATATTGTGCACGCTGTCCAAGATCGATGCCAGCTCGTGCGGATCGATTCCGTCGATCGTCAAGCTGCAGACGCCGACACGTTCGGCCGCTGTCGGCGGACCGAGGAGACGAACCGGGCCCAAGCGACTTAGGCCGGCAATTAATTCGGACATCCGCGCCATTTCGTCTGCCCGAATTTGCTGCCAGTTTTCCAGTACGTACTCGACTCCCGCCTTTAAGCCGGCCAAACCAGGCAGGTTGGGACTGCCGGCTTCCAGCTTGGCCGGCAATGTGGCCGGTTGTGTCGGTGTTTCGCTGTCGGTTCCTGTTCCGCCCTGTCTCAGTGTCGACATCGTGGTGGCGAGCGCCTCGCTCAATAGTAAAACGCCAGTTCCCAGCGGCCCCAGCAAGCCTTTGTGCCCGGAAGAGGCCAGCATGTCGATCGGAATCTGGGACAGGTCAAGCGGTATGTGGCCAAGCGTTTGCGCCGCATCGACCAGGAGCAGTGCTGAGTGCTGCTGGACGAGTTCCGCGACACTTTCCAGGGGCTGGATGGCCCCCGTGACGTTCGAGGCGTGCGGGAAGGCGACCAGTTTCGTCTGCGGACGTAGCGCCTGTTCCAGCTGGGACACATCCAGCACGCCTTGGTCGTTCGAGTCGACGATCGTCAATTCGATGAGGCCACGTTCCGCGAGCGTCGTGAGCGGTCGGAGGACCGAGTTGTGATCGACGACCGTTGCGATGGCATGGTCGCCTGGTGCTAGGACCCCATGAATGGCCGTGTTGAGGACGTCGGTGCCGTTGAATCCCAAAATGACCTGGGTCGACGCCGGCGCGTGGCAGAGTTGTCGTAGTCGCTGCCGCAACTGTTCGATGATGCGATCGGCTTCGATGGAAGCTTGAGCTGCGCCGCGGCCCGCTGGGGCTCCCAAGTCGCGTTGGTAATCGTCAACCGCCGCGTAGACCGATTCAGGCTTGGGCCACGTGGTTGCGGCGTTGTCTAGATAGATGCGCTGTTTCAGTCCTGACTGAGTCGCCATCGTCATCACCCGCCGATTTGGTACATGGCTCGATCGGGACGGGTGAAGCGGTCGGAATCAATGCCGTGACCGGCTTTCTTCGCCTGGACGCACTCGATCAATTGACGCTCAATGTCTTCGTCGCTCGCTGCGCTGCGGAGTAGCTTGCGGACATCCCACTCGGCGGTGGAAAAGAGGCAATTGCGAATCTGGCCTTCCGCCGTCAGTCGCAGCCGATTGCAGTCGCCACAGAAAGGTTCGGTGACCGGGTTAATAAAACCGACGGTGCCTTTGCCGTCTTCGAAGCTGTAATCGACGGCCGGTTGGGACGCATCGGCCCGGACGCGCGGTACTAATTGCCCGAGTTCTGCTTCGATGCGTCGGCGGATTTCGGCTCCTGAGAGCACCGATGCGCGGTTCCAACTGTTTTCCGCGTCCAAGGGCATGAATTCGATGAACCGCATTTCCATGTCTCGTTCGCGAGCGAACCGAACTAGGTCGACGATTTCGACTTCGGTCAGGTCGCGAATCGCCAGGGCGTTGAGCCGAATGTTGTCGAAGCCGACTTCCTGGGCGGTTGCGATGCCGCTGAGGACTCGGTCGAGCCCCTCTCGTCGGGCGATTTGCTGAAACGTCTCTTCCTTCAATGTGTCGAGGCTGATGTTCAGGCGATCGAGCCCGGCCGCACGCAGCGCCGCGGCTTGCTCGTTCAGCAGAATAGCGTTGGTCGTCAGCGACAAATCACGCAAGCCATCGAGGGCCCGTAACATGCCGACAAGCGTGGCCAAGTCGGCTCGCACAAGTGGTTCGCCACCGGTCAAACGGACCGAATCGACACCACAGTCGACAGCGATCTTCGTGAAGCGGACGATCTCCTCGAACGTTAACAACTCGTCTCGTGGCCGAAACGTAACGTCGGTGAGCGGCATGCAGTAGAAGCAGCGGATATTACAGCGGTCGGTAACACTGAGCCGAAGGCTAGTGTGGACGCGGCCGAATGGATCTACGAGCTGTGACTTCATGACGGTCTGATTCTACCGCATCGTCGCGTCAGAATCAGCCGGCTGCGATGGATGGACCCAAGCGGTCGAGCCATCTGCCCAATGCTCTTGTTTCCAGATAGGAACGGCAATCTTCAGCTGGTCGATTAACCAGCGGCCCGCTGCAAACGAGCTGTCTCGATGAGCCGAACTGACCGCAATCGCCACGCTCGCTTCGCCCACACCGACCGTTCCGACCTTATGAACCAGGCTGCAACCGGTCAATTCCCACTTCGAATTCGCCTCCGCCGCCAGCTTTTTCATCTCTTTCAAGGCCATCGTGCGATAAGCGTCATATTCCAGTCTCACCGTCTGCTGATCGCCCGTGAATTCGCGAGTCGTCCCTACGAACAGTAGATTGGCACCCGCTTGGTCGCTACGCACCGACGCCAGTACGCTTGTCGTATCGATCGGATGTTCGGTGATTTCAATCATGAGTTGATCCCTCGCATCGTCATCTTAACGCAGATCGCTGGCCGCGGGTGGGGGGAGAGCTGAGAATTGAGATCTGAGATCTGAAATCTGAGATCTGAGATCTGAGATTTGAGATTTGAGATTTGAGATTTGAGATCTGAGATCTGAGATTTGAGGTTTGAGATTTGCACATCCTCGAATCCGTCGCCGCGCTCACACGCCTCTAAAGGAG
>CAYZRS010000099.1:0-14426 GCA_964480915.1 uncultured Pirellulaceae bacterium
AACATGTTTCTGGACGACAATGTGTCGTAAAGTATCGAAAATTGAGAAGGTTAGGATACCTGGAGTTCAGCAATGTGTGCAAATGCGAGGGTAGCGGGATTTGGGGCGAAGTGGTGGGGATTTGAGCTTGGATCGCCAGATTCGGCCCTATCGCTGCCAAAGGCGCTCGATCTTGCCATTTCGGTGGCCTGATAGCGTCCACGAAAGCACCTTCCTTTTGATGTGACAGCACTCGGCGGGACGACTAGAATAACTGGCCCGCCCACTTCTATGAAAATGCCATGTCTCATCGATGTCTGATTCACTCGTCCCGCCCCGTCCGATCGGGTGGGGCAAGCCTCGTCCTGTTCTCCGTGCTGCTGCTCATCGCAGGGGGCGTCAGCCTCAGCGTCTGGAAACTGGGTGGCAAAAAGGTCCAGCAAGGACCGGCGGTGATCACTCACACGATCCAGAGAGGCCTGTTTGAAAATGAAGTGGTCGAACGGGGCGAAATCGAAAGCTCAAGTAACGTCGAAGTTCGCTGCGAAGTGCGGGCCCGAGGAAACGGCGGCGTCACCATCTTGAAGGTGATCGAAGAAGGAGCCCAAGTCCAAGCAGGCGATATCCTGGTCGAACTCGATTCGTCCGGGATGGCTAAAGAGGTCGTCGAGCAACAGATCAAATGCAACAGCAGCCAAGCGGCAATGATCGAAGCCAAGAACCGCTACGAAGCGGCCAAAATTGCTGAAGAAGAATACGTCAAAGGCACGTACAAACAAGAAGAAGAACAGATCCAAAGCGAGATTTTTATCTCCGAGGAAAATCTGCGCCGTGCCAAAGAATACCTTTCCTACAGCCAACGACTGGCGGCTCGTGGCTATGTGACCTCGCAGCAACTGGAAGGCGATCAGTTCGCTGTCGAAAAAGCGAAAACCGAACTGAGTGTTGCCAAAACGAAATTGAAAGTTCTGCAAGAATACACAAAGCGAAAAACGCTCAAGTCTTTGCAGAGCGATATCAAATCGGCCGAAGCGGATTGGAAGTCGAAAGAGAGCAGTTACGAACTCGAATTGGCCGAGCTGGCGGATGAGCAAGAGCAAGTCGAAAAATGCACGATCCGCGCTCCGTCGGCAGGGCAGGTCGTTTACGCCAACCGGCAGAGCAGTCGTCGCGAAAGCGAGTTCTTAGTCGAACAGGGCGCGGCAGTCCGTGAGAATCAAGAACTCATTCGATTGCCCGATCCGACCAAGATGCAAGTGAAGGCCAAGGTGAACGAATCGCAAGTCACCTCGATCACCGCCGGCATGCCCGCTTCGATCCGGCTCGACGCATTCGGCGACTCGCTACTGGAAGGCGAGGTGATCAAGGTCAATGAATACCCGGAAGCGGCCGGTTGGTACAGTTCGCAAGTCAAAGAGTACGCCACCTACATCAAGATTTTGAATCCGCCACCCGGGCTGCGTCCCGGGCTGACGGCCGAAGTGACGATCCACGTACAACGGACCGAAAACGCGATCATGTTGCCGGTCCAGACCGTTTACGAACACGGTCGCGATTTATACTCGTTCAAGCAGGCTGGTGAAAATGAGTGGCAGGCCTGCAAACTAACGGTCGGTTCGACCAACGAGAAATTCGTGTACGTCAAAGATGGTATCGAAGAAAACGACGTCGTCGCGATGAATCCGCGCAGTTTGCTCGATCGAGTCGAACTGCCAGAAATCGTCGAAGAGGAAACCGAAGTGTCGCGACGTGCGGCGAGTGAAGCGCCCGAGAAGCGGAAGATGAGCAGCGGTAGACCGGGTGCTGCTTCCGGCGGCGGTGGGGCCAATGTGGGCGCGATTGTCACAGCGATTTTCTCCAAGTTGGATAAGAACGGCGACGGCAAGTTGGCGGGCGACGAATTCCCGGCCGATCAAGCCGAGAGCTTAAAGAAAAGCGACGCGAATAAAGATGGCGTCGTCGATAAAGCCGAGATGACGAAGTCGATCAAGAGCCGCATGTCGGCCGGCGGAGGGCGACCTGGCGGCGGTCGACCCGGAGGCGGTTCGTAAGATGGAATGGGCGGCGCAAATCGTCGATCTGCGCAAGGACTATGTGCTCAAGAGCGAAACGGTCCACGCGCTGCGCGGTGTCTCTTTCCATGTGCCGGTCGGCGATTATGTGGCGATCATGGGTCCATCGGGTAGCGGCAAGAGTACGCTGCTGAACCTGCTTGGTTGTCTCGATCGGCCGACTGCCGGTCAACTGATCCTCGGCGAAGACGACGTGGCCACGTTAAGCGACGATCGCTTGTCGACGATCCGCGCTTCGCGCATCGGGTTTATCTTCCAATCGTTTAACTTGCTGCCGCAACTGTCGGTTGTGGAAAACATTGAAGTTCCGCTGTTCTACCAGGGACACATCACCCGCCGCACGCGAGAAAAATGTCGCGAGCTGGCCGATCTGGTCGGGCTGGGGGATCGCCTGAACCACCGACCGGCTCAGCTGTCGGGCGGACAACAGCAGCGCGTCGCCATCGCCCGCAGCCTGATCAACGATCCCTATTTCTTGCTTGCCGATGAACCGACGGGAAACCTCGATTCTAAGACAACGGCCGAAATCCTCGGTATCTTTGATCGGCTGAATGAAGAGGGGCGGACGATCATCATGGTTACTCATGAAGACGAGGTCGCCGAGTGTACCGGGCGGACGATTCGTTTGCGTGACGGACACATTCAATCGGATGAACAGCATGCGAAAAAACCGATTTCGGTCTTCGCAGCAACGGGCGAGGAAGAGTAATGCTCTCGCTTCGAACGTGGCGACTGGGTTTCAAAAGCCTCATCTTGCACCCACTGCGCTCTTTACTGACAGTGCTTGGTATTTTCATCGGTGTTGCCAGCGTGATTTGGCTGCTGGCGATTGGCGAAGGTATCAGCATCAAAGCGCAGGAGCAGATCGAAGGGCTGGGGGCTGACAATATTCTTGTCGTGTCGGTCAAACCGGCCGAAGAAGCGACGGCCAACCAACGAGGGCCTGTCGAGTACGGCTTGCTTCGCAGCGACTATGAAAAGTTGATTGCGACGATCCCGACGATCAAAGACGCCTTGCCGATTCGAAAGTTGCGGCGGCAGTTTCGTTTTGGGCAAACGGCGCTCGATGGTCGACTGGTCGGTTGCACACCAGGCTACGCCGACGTAACTCGGTTAGAAGTTGACCGCGGCCGGTTCCTGTCGGATGCCGACGTGCGCGAGAAGAAGAATCATTGCGTGCTCTCATACGACATGGCAGACAGGCTGTTTGGTTACAAGAACCCGGTCGGTCGCACCGTCCATGTGGATGACGATACCGACTACTACGTCGTGATTGGTGTCGTGCGCGACCGAGAAGCGAGCGCCGCGATTGGTGGGTCGTTGGAAGCTCAAGATTTTTCCAAAGATATCTACATTCCCATTTCGACGCTGCGAAATCGGATTGGTGATTTTGTTGTGACACGTCGCAGCGGAAGCATGGAAGGCGAAATTCTCGAGCTGAATCAGATCACTTTGCGCGTCGACGGGATGGATAACGTCATGCCGACCGCCGAAATCGTGCGCCATTCACTGGCCGAACATGAGAAACGGGGCGATATTTCGGTCGTCGTGCCCAGGGAGTTGCTGGAACAGGCGCGAACGACGCGAGTCATGTTCATGGTCTTCATGGGACTGATCGCCGCTATCTCGCTGCTGGTCGGCGGCATTGGCATCATGAATATCATGCTGGCGACAGTCACGGAACGCACCCGCGAAATTGGGATTCGCCGCGCTTTGGGTGCCAAGCAACGCGACATCATGCAACAATTTTTGATCGAAGCGATCGTGCTGTCGATCGCGGGCGGGTTGAGCGGCGTGATTGGCGGTCTAGTGCTGATCCCGCTGACCGATCAGGCACGCAAGCTGTTCTTCTTCTACTCGCCCGAGATGATGGCCAATCTGCCCGATGTGATTCGGACGGTCCGCCCGGTGATTGTGCAGTGGTCGATTCCGCTGGCGTTTGGAATCGCTGTCGGTATTGGCATCATGTTTGGCGTCTACCCGGCGTCGCGCGCAGCCAAACTGGACCCGATCGAAGCGCTGCGGCACGAGTAACGGCCGAGAGAGGTTTTCAAAACGGGAACTGGCTTTGGCCGCTACCCGATTCAGGAAATTACGATCACATGCCAAGTGCCTGTCCCCATCATAAAAATGCCGTTGTGCGCCGTCGTGATTTTGAAACCGAGTACCCCCGCGAGCGACCGAGTCAAGGTAAGCGTGTCCTAAAATGAAGATTCTGATGTTTGCAGTGCTGCTGACGTGGCTTGGTTCGACGGTCCAAGCGTTCGATCGCGCCAGTTTGATGGCAACGGCCGATGAGCGAATCGAGCAATACCGCAAGCGGGACGCCACGCTGCAGTTGCTCACGCCCGACGGATCGACGTTGCCAGACGGCACGATCGTCTCGGTCGATCTGGTGAACCATGCATTCTTATTCGGTGCCAATTTGTTCGAGTTCGGCGGGCAGGCTCAGCATCAACCCGTATACCTCCAGCGATTTGTCGAGCTGAACAACTACGCAATCTTGCCTTTCTATTGGCATGCGTATGAGCCGCAGCCGAAACAGATGCAGTTGGAGCGTTGGGTCGCCGCGGCTCGCTGGTGCCGAGAGCAAGGCATCACGACGAAGGGGCACCCGTTGGTCTGGAACTTGGAACCGGACTGGCTCAAGGCGCTTCCCGGCGAGCAGAAAGAGAAATTGCTCTGGGCACGCGTGGCGGGGCTAACGAGGCAATATGCCGGTTTGATCGATCGCTGGGATGTGGTCAATGAGGCGACCGAAGGGGTGCAGTACGCCCGCGAGCGATCGGCCACGTCGCTGCTCCATGTCTTCGAGAAATATGGCACGAACTCGGTCATCAATCATGCGTTCAAGTTGGCGCGACAGGCGAATCCAAAAGCTCAGTTGGTGCTCAACGATTACGAAACGACTCGCGCGTTTGAACGCACGATCCGTCGCGCTTTGGACTCTGGAGCCAACATCGACGTCATCGGGGTTCAGTCTCATATGCATGAAGGCTATTGGGGCGTGGAAAAGACCTGGGAAATTTGCGAACGGTTCGCTCGCCTGGGGAAGCCGCTCCATTTCACCGAGGTCACGATTTTGTCGGGCCGTCTAAAGGACAAGAATGACCACAACTGGATCAACAACTATGACGGTTGGCACAGTTCGGTCGCCGGTGAGCAGCGTCAGGCGCGACAAGTGGGGGAGCTCTACAAATTACTTTTTTCGCATCCGGCCGTCGAGGCGATCAGCTGGTGGGATTTTTCTGACCGCGAGGCGTGGCTACGCGCTCCGGGAGGCCTGCTGCGGAGCGACATGCAACCGAAACCGGCCTACTACGTGCTGCAAGACTTGATCAAGAAAGGTTGGAGCACCCATCTGCAACAGGCGACCCATGATGCCGGACTGACGATGCGCGGTTTCTACGGTGACTACCGAGTTACAACGGAGGTTGCCGGTCAGCAGCTGACGGGGAGATTCACGCTCGATAAGGGCGATGACGGGCCGATCTCGGTTCCGTTGCGGTAGGGGGCCGTCTACCCGGTTGTGAGCCGGCGCAGGGCTCAGAACGAAGGCGGTTCTACGGAGCGCTCGGGGGAACTCGACTCGGCGGGTCAAGGTACGACGGGGCGTTGTCTTTGGATGGTGACAGCAAGTTGTCAATTTGGTCATTCTGGCCCAACTCTGCCGGTTGCGGTGTCGATAACGATGATGAGGGGTTGTTCCGATATCGCTAGCGTTGCGCGCAGATCGAATGCCAAGCCGAAGAAGAAACTCGAATCTGCCAACCAAGGCACCTCTGGTGCCTGTGGCGTTGTTGCTATCGTTGGCGTTGGTGTTGGTCGGTTGTCGCACGCGGGGCGATTACCGGCGGTGGGCCGATTGTGAAGTGGCTGAAGCGATCGTGGACAAACAGTCGGACGAGCGATGGCGGCTGCCTGATCGACCGGTGTCGCCCGATTCGCGGTCGCGGATGGCCGATCCACAATGTCCTGATTGCGGTCCGTTGCCGCCCGATGACCCGGCGGCTCATCGCTTCATGGAGTTCCCCGATCGACTTTGCGGTTGGCCTTGCTGGCATGGCCGTGGCGACCTGCCGTACATCGAATTTCCTGATTGGCAGCAGTACTTGCCGCTCGATGGCGACGGCGTCCTGCGACTGAATCGGGAGACGGCGATCGAGCTGGCTCGTCTGCACAGTCGTGAATACCAAGATCAAGTTGAGCAGCTTTATTTCACAGCGCTCGCTTTCACCTTCGAGCGGTTCGAGTTTGACACGCAGTGGTTCTACCGCAGTTCGAACACCGCCGCGCTGAACGGAGTCGGCGGGCCGCCCACCGAATCGAGGCTGCTTTCGACGGGTCGCAATGCTGGGTTCACCAAAAACTTGACGATCGGTGGTCAACTGTTGGTCGATTTCGCCAATAGCTTTGTTTGGGAGTTCGCCGGAGACACGGTCAGCAACGCTTCGTCCGGTTTGCTGGTTTCGTTGACCCAACCGCTGTTGCGTGGCGCCTTCCGCGAAGTTCGCCTGGAGAGCCTGACTCAGTCGGAGCGCAATCTGCTCTACAACGTGCGCGATTTCGGTCGCTTCCGCCGGACGTTCTATACCGACCTGGTCGGCAATGGATACTTGCCTCTGTTGGCCATTGCCCAATCAATCAAGAACTTGGAAAGAAATCTTGAGAGTTTAGAGCGCAATTTGGAAGAGCATGAACAGTTGTCTCGGGCCGGGTTGGTCGCGCCGATTCAAGTCGATCAGGTCTTTCAGCAGTATCAGCAGGGGCGATTGAGCCTTCTGAGCGCTCAGCAATCGTTGCAGACGGCGCTCGATCAATTCAAGCTTTTGCTCGGCTTACCACCGCAACTGGAGATTGAGTTAGATCCGGAGACTTTGAGTCCGTTTGAACTGAACGATCCAGATATCGAAGCGCTGCAGGAAGAGAACGAGCAACTGCGGTTGGAACTGGTTCAGTCGGACGAACCGCCCGCGTTGGCAGAAATCAAGCAGAGGTACGACCGCCTGAAGAATTCGCAGGACAAAATGGTCGCGCTGAAGAAACAGCTGCAGGAAGAATTCGATCGTTGGTCAAAGCGGCTAAAAGACTCCCAGCGCGCGGGGATGTCGGCAGACGACCAAGAGACGCTCGATCGGCAGCTCGAATTGGCAGAACGACTGGGTAAGGCACTTGAAGAATTCGACAAGATGGCGGCCGCCGATGGGAAACGCATTGCGGCCGGCGCGAAAGGGGAATGGTTGCCTCCCGAAAAGAAAGAAGAAGACGACGGCTTGTTGGGATCGCTAAAAAGTTTGGATGACCCGGCCGGAGATGGCGACGAAGCGGACGATCAGGACGATCCGTCGGATGAACAGGAACCTGGTGGCGGTGTCCAAAAAGAGGATGACGACGAAAAGCAGGTCGGCATCGAAGGGCTCGTTCTGCGAGAGCTGTTCCGCCGGAAGAAATCGGCTGAGTCGAAATCGGTCACGCCGGCCAAGGGTGGCCCAGCAAATGACGAGGAGGACAAAGAGCCTAAGAAAGACGAGGCGACAAAGTTGTGGGAAAGTCTGCAAGAATTGGTTGGCAAACGGCTGCGGAAACAGCTCTCTGATTTGTTTGTTATCCAGGCGCAAGTTCGCGTCTACTTGATCGAATCGACTCCCACCGAAGTCGACGAAGAATGGGCGATACAGGTCGCTCTCGACAATCGTTTGGATCTGATGAACGCCCGTGGTACTGTGGTAGATGCCTATCGCAGAGTTGAAGTTGCCGCCGACGCATTGGAAGCGGAATTAAACCTGCAGATGCAAGCCAGTTTGGGGACCGACCCAGGGCGGGCGAATCCGGTCCGCTTCGACGCGTCGGCGAATCGATACCGGGTCGGATTCGAATTCGATAGCCCGCTGACTCGTTTGGCCGAGCGGAACGCTTACCGGGCGGCGCAAATTAATTACCAACAAGCACGACGCGCCTACATGGCGACGAAGGACACGATCGTCGCGGCCGTGCGAAGTGACATAAGGCAGGTGGAATTTAACAGATTCAGTTTCGAAATTGCCAAGCTGCAATTGTTGACGGCGGCCCGGCAAGTGGATGAGGCTCAAGTCAACTTACGTAACTCCAACGAACCGAATTCCAGCTTCACGCGTAACTTGCTGGAAGCATTGCAGGGACTGTTGGGAGCGAAAAATAACTTGATTCAAAGTTGGGTCAGCTACGAAGCGTCACGAATGGCGCTTTACCGCGACTTAGATCAGATGCAGATCGATGCAAACGGAACGTGGGTCAATGAATCCTCCAACGAATCCAGCTCAGTCGGAAACGACGCCCTCTTCTTCGACGAGGCGGAAAACGGATACAGCGCACCAGGTGAGTTCGACTCAACCGACTTTGAACGTCGATACATCGACACCGACTCGACCGGACCCGGCGAAGACTTCCGCTTCGATCCGGCCGACGACACCGTCCGGTTACCAGGAATCGTCCAGCCAGCCAAAGTCCTTCGGCTTCCTCAGCCCGCTTCCTAAGCGGCTACTCGCTGTCGCGCTCGTCGCCGCGCTCGTCTACGTCACCTATCGAATTTGGCCGCGCAGCAAATCGCCGGACGGGACAGAGACGCTCACGAACATCGTCAGCAAGATGACCCTGAAGGTGACGGTCACCGAACGGGGCAATTTGGAAAGTCGCAAGACCGTGGCCGGTACCTGCGAATTGGACGGCTACGAAAACAAGATCATCTACATCGTCGAGGAAGGTTCGAGCGTCAAGAAGGGCGACGTGGTCGTGCGCTTTGATAGCTCGAAAATCGAAAAAGAGATCGCCGAACAAGAAATCGAGGTCAATCGAGCGAAAAAGGAACGGGATGCGGCGCTGCAGGAAGTCGAGGTGCAGAAGAACAAAGGGGAAAGCGAGTTGGCTCAGGCCAAGATGGAACTCAAACTGGCCGACTTGGATCTCAAGAAGTACGAAGAAGGCGATTACCTCGTCAATCTGAACGAAATGAAGGGCAAGATCGCCCTGGCCGAATTCGAACTGGAAAAGAACCGCGACTATTTTCGCCACCTACAAGAACTTGTGAAATCAGGGTTTCGCGAGCCGGATCAATTGCAGGGCGCTAAGCAGCAGGTAGAAAGTGCCCGTTTCAATTTGCAGCGTGACAAAGAAAAACTGCGTGTGTTGCAGAAGTACGATCACGAACGCAGCTTGACCGAGTATCAAGGGAAGGCGCAAGAGGCGTCGCGAAAAGTGTCACGTGCTAAAGCGAGCGGCAAGGCGGAAGAACTGAAGGCGAGCGGCAATTATGAATCGTCGAAATCGCAGCTCGGCCTGCAAGAAAAGCGGCTCGTCGATTTAAAGGAAGAGCTGACGAAATGTGAGTTGAAGGCGAAGCAGGACGGAATGGTCGCTTACGCAAATCGTGAATGGTACAGCGATGATCGTCGAATTCGTGAAGGAGCCATCGTGCACCAGCGACAGGTCATCTTCAACTTGCCTGACATGAGTAGCATGCAGGTTAAGGTGAACGTTCACGAATCGGTCGTCAAGAAAGTTGCCAGTGGTCAAAAAGCGATCATCCGTGTCGATGCGTTTCCCAACTTGGCCTTGGCCGGTACCGTGAAGAAAGTTTCGCCGCTTGCCGATTCGTCTAATTCGTGGTCGCGTGGTGGTGTGAAAGAATACAGCACGATCGTTTCTATCGATGAAATGCCCGATGTGGCGCTGAGGCCCGGCATGACGGCCGAAGTCGTGATCAAGGTCGGTGAGTTTAAAGATGTCGTGGCTGTTCCGGTCCAAGCGGTGACCGAAAAGGGGCGCAAGCACTTCGTCTTTGTCGGCACCGACGGCTCCGATGAATTTGAACGTCGGGCGGTGAAAATCGGGGAAAGCAATCACAAACATGTGCAGATCAAGTCGGGTCTCTCAGAGCAAGAAATCGTCGCGCTCGACGCGCGGGTGCGCGCTGCCGCGATGGCCGACGATGACGAACTGGATGATGAGGATGAAGACGAGTCGCTAGAATCGGAACTGGTCGAGGCGGCGACTGACGAAAAGCCAGGCGACGTATCCGCGGGGACCACGCCCGATCGGGCCGCTGCGACCGTTAAGGTAGAGGCTGAACCTTCCGATGATGCGGACGACACCGTGAACACGAGTGGGTCGGTGCTGAGTTCTCAGGTCGACGCCGTCCCGACGATATCGCCATGAATTTGCCGATCTTGATGCTGCTGCAGTTGGGTGTGCGAAGCCTGTTGGCCCACAAATTGCGTTCATTTCTCACCGTGCTCGGTTTAGTCTTTGGTGTGGCATCGGTGATCATCATGTTGGCTGTTGGCGAGGGTGCCAGTTACGAAGCACAGCAGCAGATTCAATCACTTGGCGCGAAGAACCTGATCGTCCGTAGCAAGAAGCCGGTTCGTGACGCTCAAAAGAGCGAAGAGCAGGAAGGCGCTTTGATCTATGGATTGACCTATCAGGATCTCGATTCGATTCAGGCGACCATTCCAACGGTACAGGATGTGACGCCACAGCGCGAATTCCGCCAAGAAGTACGCTACTTGGACCGCAGTCTCGATTGTCGAGTTGCCGGCGTCACGGAGAGTTTTCTTGGCATGAATGGGCTCCATCTGGCCGATGGTCGATTTCTCACAAGCGTCGACGAAGAGAAGTTTCGCAACGTCTGTGTCCTGGGTCACGAGTTGGCCGTGAAGTTATTTCCGTTCAGCAGTCCGATTGGAAAGGCGGTTCGCGTTGGCCCTCGGCATTACTACACGGTCGTCGGCATTACCGGCTTTCGTGCTCCGTCCGCCGGCGTTGGCTCGAGTTTGGCGGCTCATGATTACAATCTCGATTGCTACATTCCGCTCAGTACCGATCGCGTTCGATTTGGCGAGTTGTTGATCCATGGCGAGCAGGGAAGTTTTTCTTATGAGCGCATCGAGTTGAGCCAGATCACCATCGGCGTGGACAATATTCACTCGGTGAAGCCGACGGCCGAGGTGATCAAGAGTCTGCTGATGAGCCTGCACGATAAAGAAGATTACAGCATTACCGTGCCGCTGGAACTTTTGGAAAGTGCGGAAGAGACGAAACGGATTTTCAACATCGTGCTGGGATCGACGGCCGCCATTTCACTGATTGTTGGTGGGATCGGAATCATGAATATCATGTTGGCGACCGTGACCGAACGGACGAAGGAGATTGGCATTCGTACCGCAGTGGGCGCTACCTCGAAAGATATCGTGTCGCAGTTCTTGGTCGAGACGGCCGTGCTTTCCTTGGTCGGTAGCATGGTCGGATTGGCGATCGGGCTCGCAGCACCACCGCTCGTTAGCTGGGTTTCAGGAGTCAAGACGATTGTGACACCCTGGTCGGTGGTTGCCTCGATCGGGGTCGCGCTGATCGTGGGTGTCGTGTTTGGAATTTACCCGGCGATGCGAGCCGCGAATCTCGATCCGATTGAAGCGTTGCGAACTGAGTAGGGCTAGGCTCGACTCGGAGAGTCGAGGTACGGTCAGTGTTAGGGTGCCAAAGCCTGTTTCAAGGTGTGGACTAGGTTGGATAGCATCTCGGGAGTATGCGCTGCACTGAGACTGATCCGCAGCAGCGATTCGCCTGCTGGGACAGACGGGGGACGAATGCCGGGGACGAGAAAGCCCCTTTCTTTAAGCCGGCGTGAGACATCCATGGTTCGTTGAGGATCGCCGAGGATCACAGGAATGATGTGTGTTGTCGAAAGGCCCGTGTTCAGTCCGGCTGCGTCCAATTCGGTCCGCAGTTGGGTTGCCAGTTGTTGCAGTCGTTCCCGACGTTCCGGTTCCGTTTGAACGATCTCCAGTGCCGCAAGTCCGGCGGCAGCGACGGCCGCCGGGGCGGCTGTCGAGAAAATATAGGGGCGGCTACGATTGACCAGCCAATCGATCAATGGCTGACTGCCCGTTGCAAAACCGCCCAGTGTGCCGAGTCCCTTGCTGAGCGTGCCGACGCGGATGTGCGTCGTCGATTCGACGTTGCACAATTCGCTGGTGCCACGACCAGTCATGCCGAGGACACCGGTCGCGTGCGCTTCGTCGACCATGAGCATGGCATGGTGCGAGGTGGCCAGCTTGGCCAAGTCGGCCAGCGGAGCCACATCGCCGTCCATGCTGAACAGTCCGTCGGTAACGATCAGCCGTTTGCCTTGGTCTGGCGTTTCGGTCAGCGCTTGTTCAAGCTGCTCAGCATGGCAGTGTTTGTAGACGTGTGTGGTCGCACCCGATAGTCGGCAGCCGTCGATGATGCTGGCATGGTTGTTGGCGTCGCTAAAGACGTGATCGCCTTTTCCGACCAGTGCGGTGATGACTCCGACATTGGCGGCGTAGCCTGTCGGGTACAGCAACGCCGCTTCGGTGTGCTCGAAGCGGGCCAGCTTTTTTTCCAGTTGTCGGTGTAGTGCCGAATGGCCCGTGATGAGTGGACTGGCGCCGGCTCCCCAGCCAAAATGTTCGACCGCCGCCAGCGCGGCGGCCGCCAGTCTGGGGTCGGCGGCCAGGCCCAAATAATCGTTCGATGCGAAATTCAGCAGCTCTTGCCCGTCGACGATCACGCGGACCTCTTGGCGACTGGCCCGGTCGACCAGCTGGCGACGTACGTGGGCCGCCTCAAGGGTGCTCAATTCGCCTTCGATCCAGTCGAGTGGGCTGGCGGCTTCTGTCGGTTGCTTTTCCAGCATCTTCGGTTTCGTCTGCGAATTTGGCGGGTCGGTGTGAATTCTAGAGCATACCCGAATTTGGTATTCAGGTTGTTTCGCCGCATCGTAAATGGAGCTCGACCAGGCCCTACGGTCGTACCGGCAAGTGATGAGCCACCGACTTCGGCAAGCGGGCGAGTTGCGGAGCCGCTCCCGGTTTGGGAATCGCGTTGCTCGCATGATGAAAACGAAAAAAGCTCCGGGGCAGATGCCTCGGAGCTTATTCGTGTTGCCATCTTGAACGCTAGGCGCCGGAAGGCGAAAGTGCCAACGCCCGTAGCGAGTCGAGGCTGGCCAGAACATCTTCCTGGGCAATCTCTTTCCAGCCGTTCATCTTATGTTGCAAGATCGACAACTTGAAATCTTCGAAGGCGGTTGCCATATCTTCTGGCAGTTCGGCCAGATTGGCGAACGGACGAACCAACGTTTCGGGTGCATCTTCGCTGGCATAGGCGGCCATCGACGGATCGTTTTCTGATTCCGAGTCGTCATCAGAATCGGACGCCGCTTCGACTTGTGCCAGTTTGCTGTCGTCAATGATCTGAGCGTCAGGGCCGTCATCGTGGTCGTCCAGTTGCTGCTCGACTTCCGGTTCGGCGACGATAATGTCTTCGTCGTGTGGCTCTTCATCAGCGGGCGAGCCGAGCGTTTCCCAACGCTGTTTCCGCATTTTGGTTACCGACCAGCTATTCTGGATGGCTCCTTCCAACCACATTTCGGCGTCTTCCCAGTCGACCGCTGCGCAAAAATGGCTCCAGTAGAGGCCCTTATAGGCGTCGTGAACTTCGTGGAATCGACCGAAGACTCGACGCAAACGACCGACGTGTTGCGGTGTCACGCCGCCGACGATGTTGCTCCACTCTTCGTCTGTGTACTCCGCCGGGTCGGCATCCGAATCTTGCATCGCTTCGCGCCATTCGAAAATGATGCGACCTTTGTCCCAGTTGGTCGTACTCATCAGGCGACGCCATTCGCCTACGAACGGGATGGTGCTATCGGAAGCGGTCAGCGTCGCTTCGTTATCAGCTGTCTCAGCTGTTTCTGTTGTCTCGGTGTCGTCAGTCATAGAAAAGGCCCTTCGAATCTTTTAGGCGTGCGTCGTGCACGCGAATCGAGAGCCTAGCAATTGACCGAGAATGCTCACCAGTCACTCGGCAGCGGATTCCATGGATCGACCATGGAAAGCACTAAAAAACGAGCGTCTCCGAGCTCTTATTCGATATCGAAGATGGTGGATAACTTGTCGATCGTTCGTTTGAGCCGACCAGATAACTCGTTCGGCAGCCACCCGTTGGCTTAGCTGCTGGGAGCCCGTTCGGCCGATTCGAAACCGCAGCCGTTATGAGCGCCGTCGCAGAAAGGAGCGTTTTTTGAGGCTCCACAGCGGCAAAGGGCAATTGCCGGCTTGCTTGAATCGATCGGAAACGCGTTGCCCTCGGCATCGGTCAGAGTGAATGGGCCTTCGACAAGAAGAGGGCCGTTGTCACGAACACGGATATTTACATCTGCCATGGGAGTCTCCTGGAGGTCGGTGTCATCGATCGTGTGCCCAGTTTACTCCTACAACCGTCAGACTCCAAGTGTCGTGTGCCGCGAGCGTGCCGCGAGCGCTATTCGGCCGCGTCAGACGACTCGTTCGCTGCCTCATCATTTGGCGTTTCGTT
>CAYZRS010000100.1:0-14246 GCA_964480915.1 uncultured Pirellulaceae bacterium
TTTGAGATTTGCACATCCTCGAATCCGTCGCCGCGCTCACACGCCTCTAAAGGAGCTCCTTGAATCAGCACCGGGACCCGGGACGCCCAGCTCACCGGGACGAGCCGCCCCAGACTACCCGCCACTCACCGGCGGTATGAGTGCAATTTCGGCATCTGCTTTCAATGGCGTCTCTTCACCGGCGTACTCTTCGCCAACCGCGAGCAGCGATCGTGCGACCAGTGAGGCCAGCTGAGGATGTTGGTCGGCCAGCGCGACTCGCAGCGTACCAACAGTCGCCTCTTCCGTGAGTTCGACTTGGATCGCATCGGCTCTGGCCGTGTGGCGTGCACCGGCGAACAATTTGACCGTGACCCTCATGTGACCACCATGTCCTTGCTCCGAGTTGTCAGCAACTCACCGATCTCAGGCATCAGCCCGTACGCCAATGCCAACAGCTTCAGCGGATGGATGGTCGGTTTGTTCGTACCTTGCTCCATTTGGATTTTGCACGGACTGCATTCGGTTGTCCCGACCGTAATGAGTGGATCTCGCATGGCCGAGACGAGCGGCCAGCCGGCTCGGAGGCTGTTTCGGTAATTGGCCGCTTTCAGCCCGTAGGTGCCAGCCATGCCGGAACAGCCGCTCTCAAGTCGCTTGACATTCAGTCCCGGAACCAGCCGCAACAGATTCTCTCCGGGCGAGCCGACGCCGAGCGCTTTCAAATGACAGGGCAAGTGGTAACCGACGGTCGCATTGATCGGCTTCAAATCGAGTTCCAATTGTCCGCGTTGATGCATCTTCCAAAGGTATGAGCACGCCTCATGCGTGTTCTCAGCGACGATCGCCGACTGTTCATCGTCAATCAGGTTGGGATATTCAAGTTTCAAACACAGCGCAGCGGTCGGTTCGGCAGTCACGATATGGAAACCTTGCCGAACGGCTTCGGCCAGGATGTTGATGTTCCGCCGGGCGAGTAATTTCGCCTTCTCGACGGCGCCCAGCGTGATCAATTCCATCCCCGATTGCACTTGCTTGGGATGCACAAAGACCGAAACTCCATTGTGCTGAAACGTGGCGACAACCGCTTCGGCCAATTGCGTATCGAACCAGTTGGCATAGATGTCGGTGAAAAACAAAACTTTCAACGTGTCGGTTCGTGCCGGCTTCGTCAGCTTCTGTTTTGCCGCCACCGACATGAAGCTGCGCTGAGCCAGCAACGGGAGTTTCCGATTCTGCGCGATGCCGATCGTCTTCTCGATCAGCCAACGGGTCCGCTTACTGGCGATCAGGTAATTCACGACCGTCCGGAAATTCATCGCCCAAGCAGCGACGAGGTCGAGCCGCGTGATGAGCCAGTCGCCAAAACTGAGCCCATTGGTGGCCACGTATTGTGCTTTGGCCTCCAGCATCAACTTCGGGATGTCGACACCAGCCGGGCATTCATCGCGGCATTGATAACAGTGAACGCAAAGATCGGCCACGTCCTTCAACTCGTCGCCCACCAGATCATCCTGCGATAGATCATTGGTGAGCAGGCCGCGCAACAGATTCGCTTTGGCGCGAGGGCTGGCTTCTTCCGCCGGCGCGAACCGAAAGATCGGACACATGCGAACCGATTCCAATTGAGTGCGGCAGGTGCCACAGCCGTTGCATGACCGAGCCGTTTCGACAATGTCGGCCTCTGACCAGTTCAGTAACAGTTCGATTGGCGCTGCCTGACGATCGCCAATGGCGGCCGCTTCGGTGACGCTCGCAGTGCCGTCATTCGCAGGGAGCAGCGTGCCGTCTTCGACACTCGCGGCACTCGCGGTGCTGGTGGAAGTTGTGCCTGTCCGGGGTGGCGTCACGTGCCGCAGGGACGTCGAGGGCGAATGCAATTGCACGTCGGCAATTTTGCCGGGGTTCAGAATGCTCGTCGGGTCAAAGATGCGTTTGACCTCTCGCAGCAAATTGAAAACGCCCGGTGATTGTTTGCGCACGTACCAGCTGCGCGACAGGCCATCGCCGTGCTCGCCTGAGATCGTCCCGTTCACCTTGGCGACCTCGGCGTACAAGTCCTCGGACAATCGCTGCATCTTGGCGACATGGTCGTCATTGGATAAATCCAAGAAGGGGCGCAGGTGAAGTTGGCCGTGTCCGGCATGGCCAAACATGGAAGCCGTCACTTCGTGCTTTTGAAAGACCGACTGGGCCGTCTTCAGGAACTCGGGCAGTGAGGCGGGCGGTACGGCGATATCTTCGATGAAGGGGAGCGGGCGTTCGGAGCCGCTCAAGCGGTAAAGCGTGGGCACCGTGTGCTCGATCAATTGCCAAAACAATGTGACGTCGGGCGGATCCAGCGCGGTGCGAGATTCGAAGGCGAGCTTCCTCTTGCGGCAAATGAGTTGAGCCAACTTCGACAGCCGCTGTCCTAGCTCGGCCACGTCTTCATCGCAGCACTCGACGAGCAGCATCGCCTCGGCCGAATCAGGGAGCAACACGTCATAGCGAACATCGGTGTCCCGTGCGAGTCGCAGCAAACGCCGGTCCATCAGGTCGCAGGCCGTAATGCTGTGACGGCGAAGTTCTTGCACCGCGCGGGCCGCCTTGTCGAGCCGGTCAAAGAACAGCAGCAGGACTCCGCGATGACGCGGTGCGACGTGAGTTTCTACCGTGGCTTCGGTGATGACCCCCAGGGTCCCTTCCGAACCGACGAGTAGCCGAGCCAGATCAAAAGTGCCGTCTTTCCAAACGTCGTGCAGGTGATAACCGCTCGTATTGACGAGCGCGTCGGTTTTGGATTCTTGGATGATCTGTTCGTTTTCTTCAAACAACCGCACGAGCTGACGGATGATCTTGTCGCGTCGCGATTTGCCCGACGTTTGAGCCGTCCATTCGTGTTGCCCGGCCGTGATGACCTCACCGTCGGCCAGGACAACCTGCATCGATCGTACTTGCTGGCGTGGATCGCCATACTGAAGCCAATGACTGCCAGTCCGATTCACGGCCAGTACACTACCCATGGTCGCGACCGCCGCACTGGATGGATCGGGGCCGAACAGACGGCCTCGTTTGGCCAGTTGGCGATTCAGATGAGACAGGATCACGCCCGGTTGGAAAGTCGCTTCATCATCTTCGATTCGCAAAACTCGCCGCATCGCATGCGAAAAATCGAGAACCAGGCCGCCACCTAAGCAGCCACCGGTGAGACCGGTGCCCGAACCGCGAGGATGGACCGAAATGTTGTTGTCGGCCGCGTACTTTAAGCATGCTACGACATCGGCCAATCCACGTGGCCGGACGATCCCCAGCGGTGCCACCTCGTAAATGCTGGCGTCGCTCGCGTACATCTGCACGAACACAGGGCTCACGTGGACCTCGCCGGCAACCAGGCCACGGAGATCTTCGGCAATCAGTTGTCGATCGACTTCGGGTGGCACGTTTCGTCCGTTCGCGGAAGATGTCGAAAAAGAATAGGGCTAACCGGGAATGTGGGCGGAACGCTCAAATCACAAAGCGCTCCCTCTGTTTAGCGTAATTGGAATCGCAGCACAGTGGCAGTAGCGCGCCGCTCATTCCCGCTGGAGAGCCGGCAATTCGACGAGCTACGGTCCGGCGGCTCGCAATTGCGTGAGTAAATCGACCATTTTGTCGTGCACCGCTTGGGGGGCTCGGACGACCAATGCCATCCCTTGTCGATAATAACGGATCGAGCCGGGGCCACCGACCGTTTCCCAGGTGTCAGGAGTAATCGTGCTTGAAATGATCTCGATCAGCTGGACGCTATAATCGTCGCCGCGGTTGGTGCTGCCGGCTCCTCCGCCTCCGGCAGCCCGACCAGCAACTTGACCGACAACCTGCCCGGTGTGAAGTGAATTGTCGGCGACGTCGATTTCCGCCACTTCGACGGCGATCTCTGGCTTGGTCGATTCCCGCGCTGCACGGTCACGGTTCTTCTTGGCAAGATCTTCGTAAATGTGCAGAAGCCGAATCTCAATACGGCGCCGCTGTTGCTGCAGCAGTTGGCTCTTCGAGAAACGGCCGTGCTCCGCCAGCTCGCGGTGTAGCTGAGACAGCCGTTCGACCGCAGTCAGTCTTTCGTGTTCGTCGCTTGCCACCGCCTCGGCTCGCAGCGCATGAGCGACATCCTTGCTGAGCACCA
This sequence comes from uncultured Pirellulaceae bacterium, assembly GCA_964480915.1. GTDB lineage: Bacteria > Planctomycetota > Planctomycetia > Pirellulales > Pirellulaceae > CAWGCE01. Next base: position 4,124 of record CAYZRS010000100.1, read on the forward strand.
TCGTTTTGCGTTCGGATACCAAGCCGTTGTCCGGAGTTTCCAAACGGACGGTCTGAGCCAAACTGGCCTGGGAAAACGAGGCTCCCCAAATGATCGCCGCGAACCCGATTGCCTTCCCTGCTGAATTCATCATTGAATGTCCGTTTTTTACGTGGTCGCAGTGGCCCTCGAAGTAGACTGTCGTCTAAATTGGCACCACGCTATCGTATCGAACATCCTCGGTTGAAGGCAACTTTGTCCAGGCCAGCAGCGGTTACTGGGGCGGGATTCGCTCCGGAGCAGCTGGCCGGAAGCCGCGAATCGCAAATACGAGAAGCAGCACTTCCCGCTTGGGTCACCAACGCTAGGTTCCTTAAGGTCAACATGATGGCTGCAGATCACGCACCACGGCTCGTCCGGTCCCGTTTCGGTAAATGCAAAGCGCTGGTGGTTAGCGTCTTCTTATGCAGTCCAGTCTGTTTGCCAGCGGAAGAGGTCGCATCGCATCGCCTGGAAGCAGCAGCCGTTCAAGGTGCCGTGAAAGTCGACGGCGTCGTCGAGGATGCGTGGCGAACCGTGCCCCGGCTGAAGGTACGCAAGTCGGTGCCAGGGCTTGCTGGGTCGGATGCCTCGGACCTCGCGACCGCGACGGTCCAATTGCGTTGGGATGACCAGCATCTGTACGCGTTGTTCGAAGTCACTGACGTCGGCCTCCACAGCAATTCGCCCGACCCGTGGGAACATGATTCGGTGGAGCTCTTCTTGGACGAGAAAGGGGACCACGCGGCCGCGCTCAATGCCGACGATCAGCACGTACGAGTGAACTTTGACGGCAAACTGTCCGGTGGCGAATCGTTCATTGCCGACTCGTTCCAGTCGGCAGCGCGGAAGACGGAAGGCGGCTATCGTGTCGAATGTGCCCTGCGCTGGAAAACGCCACATCCGGTCGCTCAAAAGATGCTCGGCCTGGAATTGCAAGTTAATGATAATCGAGACGGCAGCCAACGCGGCGGCATTACCAAATGGTCGCTCGCCGACAACGAGTCGTATCGGAGCACCCTCGGATACGGAACGTTGAAATTGGTCGGCCCAGTTCTCGATGCGGCAGGTACCGCTGCGGCCGCGCCGGCTGCGAAAGCCGCAGCGCAGGGAAAGGTGAAGTCAAAAGCAGCAGCAAAAAGACAGCGGAAGAAAAAAGGCCTGGAGAGCCCAGCCGCGGTCGATCGTCGCATGCCGGCTTGGGCCGCTGATGCTGTCTTCTATCAGATTTTTCCTGAACGATTTTGCAACGGCGACACAAGCAACGACCCGACCGTCGAATCGCTCGAGTTTCCCGAGATCATGCCGGTCGATTGGAAGGTGACTCGTTGGACGGCCGATTGGTACGCCCGCGACAAATGGGAACAGGCCATGGGCGACGACTTTTTCGAGCCCGCAGTGTTCCACCGTAGGTACGGTGGCGATCTGCAGGGTGTGTTGGATCGCCTCGATTATCTCAAACGACTAGGGATCAACGCGATCTATTTTAATCCCGTGTTCTATGCTCGCTCGCTGCACAAATACGACGGTAACTCTTACCATCACGTCGATCCTCATTTCGGCCCGGACCCGCGAGGAGATTTGGCTCTGATGGCGAAAGAGTCAAGCGATCCGGCAACGTGGCAATGGACCGCCGCCGATCGGCTCTTTCTCAAAGTCGTCGCCGGAGCCCATCAACGGGGGATGCGCGTCATCATCGATGGAGTCTTCAACCATACCGGACGTGGTTTCTTCGCATTTGACGACATCGTCAAGCGGCAGGCCGAATCCGACTACACCGACTGGTACGTCGTCCACGATTTCGACGACCCGACGACGGACGAGAATGAACTGAAGTACCAGTGCTGGTGGGGCGTCGATACGCTGCCAGAATTCGCGAACAACGAGCAGGGCACCAATCTTCACGTCGGACCGAAGAAGTACATTTTCGCTGCGACGAAGAGATGGATGGATCCAAACGGAGACGGTGACCCGGCCGATGGGATCGATGGCTGGCGGTTGGACGTCGCGAATGAAGTGCCCGATCAGTTCTGGGTTGAATGGAATGACTGGGTCCGCCAGATCAATGCGGAGGCGTATACCGTGTCCGAAATCTGGGAAGGGGCCGCCGATTATCTCCGCCGCTGCGGCTTTTCCGCTTCGATGAACTACCACGCCTTTGCTTATGTTGCGAAAGGATTCTTGCTCGATGGCCGGATGACGGCGAACGAATTTGTACAAAAGGCCGAATCGCGACGAGCCGACCACCCGTGGCGCATCCAACTGGGGATGCAGAACCTGTTCGATTCCCACGATACCGATCGCGTGGCGTCGCAGATCGTCAACGCGCCGCGGGGGCGCAGCTATGTCAAAGCGGAGCGAGCCGATTACGACATTCAAGAGCGAGCGTCGATTCGTCACTGGGACGAATACCAAATCCGCAAACCGAATGACGACGAACGGCGGATCCAGAAGCTGGCGACGCTTTTTCAAATGAGTTACGTTGGCGCTCCGATGGTCTACTACGGTACGGAAGCCGGTATGTGGGGTGGTGATGATCCGTGTGACCGCAAGCCGATGGTTTGGGCCGATCTCGAATACGACTCGGAAACGAGCCACCCACGCGGGCGGGCGAGAAAAGAGGATGCCGTTCAGTTTGACGATTCGCTTGCCGACTTCTATCGCCGCATGATTGCGATGCGAGCCAAAAGTCGTGCGTTACGGCAAGGCAATGTGCTGGCAATCACCGGTTTCGATACGGCTCAGTCCGTTGCGATGCTTCGGCAAATCGATGGCGACTGGGCTCTGGTGATGCTCAACCGTTCTACGGAAGACCAGACGATTCGTCTGTCGGCGGTCGACTTTCCGGCGCCTCCTTCCTCGGCAACTGTCCACACGACGGATGAGGCGAATTTGCCAAAGATTGAATCCGAGCCGCAGCACGTGAGTATCACGTTGCCGCGTCTATCGGCCAGCTGTTGGACGTGGGAAGTCGAATGATGCAACGCATGTCGGTAATTGTGATCTGCATGTTGATGGCTTGCGGCTGCCAACGCGCCGCCGAGGATCGATTGCGGATCACGTTGTGGCATCAGATGATGCAGCCGGAACGTGTACTGTTGAGGTTGGCAATTGACGAGTTTGAAGCGGCTCATCCAGAAGTCGAAATCCGGGCGCTCTATAAAGAGACGGAGGAACTGCGCAATGGATTTCAGGCGGCCGTGTTGGCGGGGGTCGGGCCCGAATTGGTTTTCGGTCCTTCCGACGTGATTGGGCCATACCAACGGATGGGAATCGTTCAAGATATGTCACCGTGGCTCGATTCCGCTTGGCAGACCGACTTTCTACCGGCGGCACTGATTCGCTTGCCTGAACTCGATGCCAGCGGCCAAGCAGCGGAAGACGAAGTTCTCTTGCAAGTGGGTGACCGGATCGGCAACCACTTGGCGCTCGTCATCAATCGCCATCTGATCGAGAAAACGCCGCGAGACAGCGACGAGATGCTTCGATACGCCAAGCAGGCAACCGAAGACCGGAACGGGGACGGCGTTCCGGAAACTTACGGTCTCGTGTGGAACTTTACCGAACCCTTTTTCGCCGTCCCTTTCTTGACTGGATATGGAACTTGGGTCTTCGAAGAGATTGGCTCCAAGGAACCGAATCTCAATACGCCGGCCGCTGTGGAAGCCTATGAGTTTATTTTGTCGCTGAGGGATGAGCACCGAGTCATTCCGCCTAACTGCGATTACGAAATGGCCGACTCGCTCTTTAAAAGTGGCCATGCGGCGATGATTATCAATGGTGATTGGAGCTGGAGCGGTTATCTCGAGCTGGAAAATATTGATGCTGTCGTCGCTCCTTTGCCGACGATTTCGGCGACCGGCTTGCCGATGGCCCCGATGGCTGCCACGAAAGGATATTCGCTCAGCAGCGTCGCTCGTGGAGAGGCCGCTGACATGGCGATGGAGTTGGTTCGCTACATGACGTCGACCGATGTGCAGATGCGGAACATGCAACGTCTAAAGACGCTGCCCTCGCGGAAGCTGTTGTTGGACGACCCGTTGATTCAAGATGATGCCACGCTGGCCGCCTCGGCGTTGCAGATGAAGAACTGCAAGCCGATGCCAGTCGTCTCGGAACTGCGGGCTGTTTGGGACGGAATGAGGCCCGCTTACCAGATGTTGCTCGGCGGCAACCATACGGCTGCCCAGGCGGCGGCAGCCATGCAGAAGGCGACGCTTGAGAACGTGGAGCTCATCAACGCCGATGTGCAACCCAGCGCGATCGCTGGACTGATTCGCTGGATCGGGTATGGCTTGGTCGCCTGTTTGGCGTTTTGGCAACGGCATAGTTTTGTCGATCTCATCCGCGATCTGCCGAAAAACAAACTGGCCTACGTCTTTGTGGCGCCTTCCTTGCTCATCATCTTCTTAACGATCGTGTTCCCCTTCTTTTACAACGTGGCGTTGTCATTTTCGAATATGTCGTTGAAGAACTTTCAAGATTGGCAAATCATTGGCTTGCAAAACTACGCTGATGTATTCACGAATGCCACATTCCTCGTTGTGTTCGTCAAGACGATTGCGTGGACGGTCATCAACGTGTTTTTCCATGTCGCACTGGGACTGTTTCTCGCGGTCCTGCTAAATGGGCCGGTCGCCGGTAAGAGTCTCTATCGTGTTCTGCTGATTATTCCCTGGGCGGTGCCCGCTTATATCACGGCTTTGACCTGGCGAGGCATGTTTGACTACACCTATGGAGCCGTCAATCTCATTGCGGCGCGACTCGGGTTGCCGGTCATCAATTGGCTGAATGACGAGTGGGCCATGTTCGGCGCCTGCCTGCTGACAAATATCTGGCTGGGCGTGCCGTTCATGATGGTGATTGCACTCGGCGGAATGCAAGGAATTCCCAAGTCGCTTTATGAAGCGGCACGGATCGATCGCGCTTCCAGCTGGGATCAGTTTTGGAATATCACGGTGCCCATGCTGAAGCCGGTGATGGTGCCGGCGATCACGTTGGGCACGATTTGGACGTTCAACAACCTGAATGTGATCTGGCTTGTGTCGAACGGTGGAGAGCCGGGTGACAAGACGCACATCCTTGTGTCTTATGTCTATCGGGCCGTGTTTAACCTCTATCAGTATTCGTATGGTGCGGCGTTGTCGATGGTGATCTTCTTTATTCTGCTCGTATTCTCGGTGCTCTTTTTGCATCGCACGAATGCGGCGGAGGGCGTGTGAACCGTGAAAGAACGAAAATGGATCACCGTCACGCGACATGCGATTTTACTTCTCTTTGTCCTGATTGCCGTTTACCCGGCGATCAATGTTCTCACCATCTCGATCCGCCCAGGTAACCAATTGCGGACGACCAGTTTGGCAATCATTCCCGAGAATTGGACGCTGGCGTCCTATCAGGAACTGTTTACCGAGCAGCCGTTTCTGCTCTGGATGAAAAATTCCCTGATGGTATCGGGCCTCGTGACACTAACGGGTGTCGCTTTGGCCGCCTTGGGCGGTTACGCCTTCAGCCGATATCAATTCGTGGGCAAGAGAGCCACCTTGCTCGCGATCCTCACGACGCAAATGTTTCCGGCGACGATGTTGCTGTTACCGCTCTACATCTTGATTGCTCGTCTGCACCTAGTGAACACGTTTATGGGACTGATGGTCTTTTACACGGCGACTGCCTTGCCATTTTGCCTTTGGCAAATGAAAGGATTTTACGACACCATTCCCGTCTCGTTGGAGGAAGCGGCCTGCATTGACGGGTGCAGCCGTTGGGCGACATTCTACCGAGTCACCCTGCCTTTGGCTGTTCCCGGGCTGGTGATTACGGCGCTGTTCAGTTTCATGACAGCCTGGTCGGAGTACATTGTCGCCGCGCAGATCTTGCAAGAGCGAGACATCTTCACGTTGCCGCTGGGCCTCAAGAGTTTCCAGGCCAGCATGTCCACCGACTGGGGACTGTATGCGGCCGCTTCGGTGCTTGTCAGTTTGCCGGTGGTGATCGTCTTTACATTGCTCAGCCGCTACTTGGTGAGCGGGTTGACGCTCGGTTCGGTCAAGGAGTAGCCAAGCAACGATTATCCGGAATCCCGATTTGGCGCTGCGCCGGCTCACCACCGTCAGTTCATTGGGCAGCATGGTCAAGCTCCCGACTTCATGCCATGATTCATCTATGAACATGCACGAATTTCTGGACTCGCACTACGGTCCCGACGGCGACGCCCAATTGCGGCAACGGATTACCGAAGGTGCCGACCTGGAAGCTCGCCTGGGCCCGCTCGCTGAAACGGCTCTCCATGTCGCTACCCGTAGAAGGCGATTGTCGGCGATCGAAATCCTGATCGACCACGGTGCTGACATCGACGCTCGCACGAGCACTGGCAAGACCAGCTACGCCCATGCTACCCGCCGCGGCTTTCAAGAAGTGTCGGACCTGTTGGCAAAGAACGGCGCCGATGTCGCACTGGCGCTGGCTGATCAATTTGCGGTGGCGGTCGGTAAACAGGACTTCGAGGCAGCACAGCGCATTTTGGGTATCGATCCATTAGTCATCCGCACGTCGAATCCGGAGGAGGATCGCTTGCTGGCCGACATGGCCGGCCGAAACGAGACATCGACGGTCGAGTTCTTGATCGCTGCCGGGGCCGATCTTACCGCCACCGCACTCGACGATGGAACTCCGTTGCATCAAGCGGCATGGTTTGGCCAGCCAGAGAATGTCCAGCGGCTGATCGAGGCAGGTGCGCCTCTCGATGTATTCGACCGAGTCCACGGCTTCTCGCCGTTGGGCTGGGGAGCACACGGCTCTCGGTACTCGGGCGGCGCAGACAAACGGCAGGCTGAGTATCTCCGCTTGGTAGAGATGCTACTCCATGCCGGTTCAAGTCTTGCGTATCCCCATGAGCCAGGGCCGCGTTATCGCGACGATTTGGTAAGCGTTGCGAGTCAACCAATTGCGGAATTAATCGGTCGGTTTACGCCGTAGTGCGGTCCTAATTAGGCGAATGGAAGTTTCCGCCTCGCGGCCAGTGATTCCTGTCGAGGTTTCATGGATCAGAGCGCCACGTAAAGATTGTAGATTGCCGCCAGGATGTAGGTGAGTGAAACCAAGACAACGAGAAGTGCCCCGTAGCCACCGAAAACGCGGGCCATGATCAGGACGCCCGCAGCTTGGATCGACTTGCCGATCAATGCACCCATGGTGCGACCGTACGCGTAGCCAAACAATCGGATGCCCGGGTGTAGCTCGTATTCGATACCATGCGTGTGAAAGAACCTAATCGTCGTCGCTAGATCACTGAGGACGGCGATCGCGAATACAATCAAGATCGATTTGGGGACGGCGCGAACGGTGCCAGGCGAGGCCCATCGCAGGATGCTCGGTGCAGCCCATCCGAGCAATGCCACGGCTGCTGTGGCAATGTACTGGTACGCGGTGGCCGACTGCTTGGCGTCGACAATTTCCACTTCCGTTGGCGGAAGCTCATGCGGCAGTGAAAACGCGAACAGGGCTCCGTCCTCGATCCGCTGAAGTTCACAATATGCCAACCAAGAACAAGCCATGACCACGGCAGGCCACCAGATTGTCGCAAGGTGGAGCGCGTACTTTTTCGAGGAGGACATTGACTGATTATGGCGATTCGAGAAAAAGAACGCGAGTTTCGCTAAATGGCTCGCCAAATCACTGTTTCGCAGGTGCGGCCGGTCGACTGCGAGCACCTTTGCGGCTACATCTCGTCATCTTCGTGAAGGTCCACTGCGGCCGGATCGAGGTGCTTCTCAATCGCCTTGAAGAAAAGGGTGTCCCGATCGTATTCGCTCGACACGGGGAATGCATGGTACTCGTCTTCCTTTGTCTCGATCGAGATCATGCTGTCGTCGATAAACGATTCGTTGCGCATCAGTTCGGCCGTTGCGATTTCGTCAAAACCGATGACGGTCAAAGGCGGATCGCGGCCATCTTCGCTGTATATTGCAACTTTGGTGTCGGTTACCAAATAGAATCCATTTTTGATTCCTATTATCCCGTCCGAGTAGAAAAATTTGGGCCTTTCGTCTGGCTCCAGCGCTCCCAGTTCACGGGCCGTTTCCAAGTACGATGTAGGCACTTGGCTACCCAGATAAACCGATGTGTCCGGGGTGACGACTGCGAACAGCACGACAAGAACCATTAGGCCAGCACAACAGAGAAAGAATGCCCCCAATAGCCACATCCACGGGCGAATGCGTCGCTCGGAGCGATGGCCCGACTGTGGACCTGCAAAGTGATCTTCTTCATAAAAAGTCATCGATATTGCTCGGGAATACTGGTTTGCGGGTGAATAGCGAAATTCGAATTTCAACGGACGGCGGTTCGACAAACCGTGTGTGTTTTGCTAACGAAAGATGACCACCGTATTTGCCCTCTTGTCGCCGTACCGTTGGCTGTGAGGAGACCGGAGGATGCTGAACGCAGCCGGGAGACATCCCAACAACATGGGATTCACTTCCAGCAATCGGTAAAGGGTGCGAATCAATATCTGGCGGACGGAGCATCGTTCGCCGTCGGCGCTACGGATGGTGAGGCCGTAGATCGCCTTTGCCGGCGTCGCAGAAAAAAAGTGCTCGAAGAAAAAAAAGTAGGCCAGATAGACGATGACGATAACGACCGCCTGCAAAACGATCCAATGTTCGGGCAGTTGCCTCGCGCAGATAAACGAAACGACGAGCGCGATCAGATTGTCGAGTAGCCCGGCGAGATGACGTGGAACCTTCGTGCCTCGCGCCGAAACGGACGGCGTGCGGACATCGCGAGTCTCGGAGGTGCGAACCATGAATTGCCCTTGCGAATCGATCGTCTCGTCTGCCGTTCGGAATGAACGGGATGCGACGGAGCCAGCCCGCATCGTTCGCTGTGCTGCCTTATCTATGACACACGGGTAAGTCGCACGGCGATCGATGCACCCTATTGTTATCCCGCCTGCCAGCAGCAGTCAACCGTATTCAGACATTCAGACTTGCCGACAGCAAGAATCCACAGTCAGGAAGGCATGGGCTGCAAGCAGGTAGGCCTTGGCTGAGACGAACTGCCAGAGTGCCGGACTAAGGTTCTTCGGTTTCAGAAGGGTGACCTGGCAAATCGCAGGATGATTCGCAGTACGTCTTAATCGCGTTCACGTCGGACGCGACCGCCTTCGCAACGGCACCGCGAATTAAGGGAGTCATGAGTTTTGCGAGCAGCGTATGGGGAATGATGTCCATCTGAAGCACGAGAGTGACCGCCTCCTGGTTCCCGGACACCGTAAACAAGGTATCCCAGATCGTGCCGCCTGCGTCGGAGACCAACCGGATGCGGTCATCAGTAACGTATTCGGTCACTTCTAGCTCAACCGTATTTTCACGGCCGTTCATCAGACGAGTTTCGCGAAAGCGAGTGCCCATGCCGACCTGTTGGCTCGACAGAAACTCGACGTGCTTGATGTGGGGCACCGCGTTGCGGAAATTTCGGACGTCGGAAATGGTACGAAACACGAGCTCCAAAGGAGCGTCAATGGTGGTGGAGACATTGATCGGTTTCATGGTTGAGATCCGCTTAAGAGATGAGCCAGACGTGAGTCGATGGCGGTCGATGGTTCGTCTTTCGTTGGCAGGCACGGAGCCACCGGCAGCCGGCGTGCGATAGCTGCCAGACTACTCGGCAAGCCCGCAGCCAGCCAGGGTTGTCAAACAGTGTAGCCAATCTCTACTTGCTGAAGAGTTCAGGAAACGCGACTGCACGTCGATTGCCGTACCGCAATCCCCAGTCGCGTTTTCTCCATGGTATCGAAACTTACGATTGTACGAATGCGTTCCAGCCAAAGTCGTACCGATTTCCCGATCCGTGGCGCAACAGCGTAGTACCGTTTCTAGAGGACTCGAATCACAAAGGGAGCAGGAAATGACAGAACAGTGTTTTTACGGTTCTCGGATGAAGTCGGTGGTCCTCGCCATGCTCTGTTCCAGCGCCTGGTTGGTGACGTTCCTTTCGCTCGACGGGACAACGCTGACTCAAGCGATTGCGGGTGGAGGTTTGGCTGGGAAACTCGCCATCGCGTGTGTCGCATTTGGACTGATGGCGCCGTTCTCGTTGGCTAAGG
>CAYZRS010000101.1:0-2629 GCA_964480915.1 uncultured Pirellulaceae bacterium
CCCTCCAAAATTGCCGAACGAACCGATTCGTACAACTGATGAAACAAAGGTGACTTCTTTCGAGCGTCCATTTTGACGAATCCAAAATCGACGATGCGCTGGCGTGCAGACATAAGTGGACCGGTGAAAATATACGATAGTGGATATATGGAAGAGGCCATTATTAGCCTAAAGTTTTAGGCGACTCCTTTCAATCAGAAAGCACGCTATGGCACAAACAATCGAGGTGACGGCAGACAGTCGTCGGGTCGAGTGGGAACGCGTCCAGGAACTGTTTGTTCAGGTCGGTTGGCAACGACGCGATGTCCATGAGATTCAAGCAGCGTTCGCAAAGAGCTCACATCATTTCTTTGCCTACGCTGGCGACGAATTGATCGGCTTTGGGAGGACGACGGACGATGGTTTCAATTATGCATTGATCTGTGATCTGGTGATTGATCCTCGATTCCAATCGCAAGGAATCGGTGCCAAGTTGTTGGAACGGCTCCGTATCGCTTGCGATCGATTTCGTTTCGTGACGTTAACCGCGGCGGAAGGCAAATATGAGTTCTATCTGCGCCAAGGGTGGCAGCGCCAAACGACGTCCTTTATCTGGCCCCGTGATGCCGAACAGGCGCGCATCCACGCGGCGTCGTAAAAACTGGAACCATGAAGATTCTTATCGCGAATGCTTGTGAGGATCGGCGATGCCAATGAAGACCCACGGGAGCCTGGCTCGCGAGACCGCCCCTGATGGCACGGACGATGGAAGTGATGGTCACGGTAGCGTTTCCGAATCAGCGCCTGCTATTTCGCTCGGGCCGTCCGGTCACGATGCGATTCGATACTTTGCACCGGCACGCGCCAATATTTGCGGTGCGTTGGTCTCGGCGACAAACGTCTGTGAGTCTTTCACGTTGGAATCACGATTCGCATGCACACTTACTTGAGCCAGTTTGACGCGATTGTTTTAGACATGAACGGCACGTTCATGTTCGGTGGTGATCGTTTTGCGCTGGGTGAGGACTACTTCCAGACCTACACTCAACTCGGCGGAGGAACGTTGACGCCGTTTCCATTGAAGCGTGCCATTAACGGCCTCTTCACGACGATGGAGGAAGTCTATCTTGATCCTGCCCGTCACGATGATTTTCCGTCAGTCGAAGAAGCGATGCGCCGATGGGGCGAGTTGCCAGACTTGCCTGGTCATGAGCAAACTCGGCTCGCCGATCTGATTGCTATCCATGAGCTGGGGCAGATACCGTCGGAATACGTGCAAGCGATTAGAACACTGGCAGCAACCAGTAGACTGCATCTGGTAAGTAATGTTTGGGGCCCGAAACGGCACGCGATGGAGTTGTTAAACGACAACCAAATCGCCGACTGCTTCGAGACCATCACCTTCAGCTCCGATTCACGTTCGGTCAAGCCATCCGTTCGTCTGTTTGATGCTGTTTTGAAGCACGTCTCCGCCGACCGGGCGGTGATGATTGGCGATTGCCTGCGCTGCGACATTGGCGCCGCGAACAAAATCGGCATGCACTCGGTGTGGCTTTCTCACGGCCGGACGAGGCCCGAAGGTTCTCCGTCGCCAAAGCTGGTCGTGCGCGATCTGCTGTCGCTGATTGATTTCAAAAGTGAGAGTGCAGGGTTGATGGTGAGACGAGATGTGGCCGAGTGTGCAAGACGAAGTTTAGAATCTGACAGCCTGCAAAACGAGTTTGTCCGCTTCAGGCCTACTGGCAAAGAAGACGTCGCCGCTATCCTCGCTGCCGAAAATGAAGCCGACAACGCTTCTTACATCGTGAACTGGTCGGAGGAAAGGCACCTCTCCAGTCTGACAGATGACGATGTCCTGTCGCTGATTGTGGAGAGGGTGGATACGAAGGAGGCCGTCGGCTATCTGATCTTTCGTGGCCTGAGGGAAAAAGACGGTCCGATCGAACTGAAACGGATTGTCATCACGAAGAAGCGATACGGGTTCGGCTACCAGGCGCTCGAACTTGCAAAACGTCTTGTTTTCAAACGGCTGCAACGTCGTCGGCTCTGGTTGAACGTATTGCCTGACAATGACCGAGCCCGAAGTCTGTATCGCAAAGCCGGGTTTCGATACGAAGGAACGTGGCGAGACAGTTTTCTTACGGACAGTGGATTCGCAGACCTTGAATTGATGACAGCCTTGTCAACGGATCGAAAGTACGAGCCTGTCGTCACCTCAAGAGGTGGGCGGTTTCATGTCGTTCGTAGTTTTTCCAGCAAGCAGCAACGGCAGTTTTGCGAGTTGTACGACCGCGAATGGCCCGATGGCGCTAGGACCAACGGTGATTTGGAGAAAGCGGTCTTCGGTTCGGAGTTTGTGGTTGGGGTGATTGAGTCAGCGTCTGACGATCTCGTCGGTTTCTGCCGAGTCGTCACCGATCGTGGCTTTCGCGCTTGGATTCACGGGCTGATCGTCCGAGAAGAACTGCGAGGCCTCGGACTAGGGCGGTTGATCATGCGCGAAGTATTGGCCAGCGATGAACTGCAGGGAATTCACAGCGTCAGTCTGACCTGCGCTCCAAGAATGCAGGCGTTCTATCGAAAATGGGGATTCGAAGTCAAGGAAATGGAGACGGTCATGAACCTCTCGTTGCGCCAACCGCGTTCGTAG
>CAYZRS010000101.1:2729-14006 GCA_964480915.1 uncultured Pirellulaceae bacterium
AGTCAAGGAAATGGAGACGGTCATGAACCTCTCGTTGCGCCAACCGCGTTCGTAGGCGGTTTCTTAAGCGGGGCGACGTCGTGCCAGCATGGCGACGGCCACGAGCAAGAGCACCAGCGAACGGGGTTCGGGAACGACGTTGGCCGAGATTTCTACGTTGTCGATTTCCATCTCACCGTTCCCGTTTTCGTCGAAATCGTTCAGGATAATTTCGATTTGAGATTGGCCGTCCAGCAATGCAGACAGATTGAGCAAGCCGCTGTCGGCAAATTGATTGTCCGGATCGGGGGTCGCGTAGTCCATGAACGTGAGCGGGATTTCGTTTTGGTCGGCGTCGCGAAACCAAGTGCCCTGACCGCCGACTCGATAGAAGATATCGAACGTTGACGGCAAGTCGCCCGGGGTCCCTTCGATGTCAAAACGAATCTGGAAATCTTCGAAGCCGCTGCCATCGAAAGTGAGGTAGATCAGCGCATCGTTACCAAAATCATCCGCGACAATCCCAGCGCCGTCGTTCTTATCGACGTCGAATACGGTCACTCCGCCAATGTCAAAATCGTCTCCGCCACCTTTGAGGTCGTCCCATTTAGCGGTTCTCGATTCGGGGTAGGTAACGCCGCTCACCGACGACGTAAAAGTGACAAATCCTCCACCGCCATTGTCATCCAGATCGGCAGCGTCCCCACGAAATGCTTGCAGGTTCGCGCCGAGTGCCAAACCGGCATCGGCTGCGAAATCTTGTTTCGTCGGATCGGTTGCAGAGAAATCATAATCCTCGGCGAAGCCCCAAAAGGCGACGACGTCACGAGCTTGGACGGGCGCTGTTACCAGCAGTCCGCAGGTCAGCAGGCAGATGCAAATGAAACGAATCATGAGGTGATCTCGGATAGAATTATCGGGAGTGGCAAAAGAAAAGAGCGCAACCATCCCCAGCGGATGATTACGCTCTATTCTTTGACATCAGTGGCGTTCTTCTTCGCAAATCGAGTTGGGAATCCAACGCGGCGACTGGGAAGGCCAGAGCCGCTACTTTCACCCTATTTGTGCAGTGGAGCCGGGTCAAGGAAAATCGATATTCGGCGCCAGAAAGAGGGCAAAACAATGGCGATGGAGGCGAGGGTTACTCGGGCGCGAGCTCGTCGCGGATGAACGAAACACGCGGTTTACCGCCGCCCCGGATCGCCTTGCCCGTTAGATATTCGGCCACGTAACGCTGCCGTTTTTTCTTTTCCGGGACTTTGAAGTTGTCGCCTTTCTGCAAGATCGGCCGCAGTTCGGGCATCGAACCGAAGGCGCGTGTTCCGGCCGCTTGGCAGGGCAGCCAATAGCCATTCTCGTCGGCATCTTCCAGATAGAATTCGGGGTAGCAATGTCCCGGAATCCAAACGGTTCTGGCGGGCACGCCGTGACATCGGCAGAGCGCAATAAACAGTGAAGTGAGTTCCTCGCAGTCGCCGTTGCCATCGCGCAAGGCTGCCAAAGCGCCCTTCAGCTTTCCGTTGCGGTATTCGACACGTTCTCGGACGGTGTCATAGAATTTTTCAATCTGCTCCCAATCGGAAAGCGACTCGTCCTTCAATTCCTTGGCCAAATCACGAATCTCGCGATGGCGAACTTCGATGAAGGGGCTGGCGCCCAGATACTTGGTCACCGCGCGGGGCGGCTTCTTGGGAATGACGAGCGATTCCGGATCGGCCGGCTCGTCAATCCATTCCCGCTCGACTTCAAACGTCACGTGTGCTTGAGCCGATTTACCACCGGCCAAGCGGGGCACGGTGATCAGCATCTGCTTCACACCGTTGTCGAGGATGCGGTATTTGACCCGAGAGACTTCGGGCGAGATGTCTTCATCGACGATCTTGACCTTTTGTTCCGGCCATTCGGTCGGTACGGGCACGGTTGCAAAGAGTCCTGCGCACGGGCCGCCGACGGCTTGGAGTGTGACGCCCACTTTCCAGCGAGCCGTCTTCGTGCGGGCCTCTGCCTGTGTGGCAGCGGGGCTGCGACCATCGCCAAACTGAGCCGCCGCCAGCTGACTGAAAACCAAAACCGCGAGCAGACTCCAGCCAGCGGTCGCGGTTCGGCGGGATGACGTGAGTGGCAAGTTCATGCCTTCATTCTAGTACAAGGCGCAGACGATTGTCGCGGCGCCTGGAAACCATGGGTGAAATGACAATGCAACGGTGCGACCAGCTCATCCGGCCGCAGGCGGCTCCGACTATTGCTTCTGTCCCAGTTTGACAGTGGCACTTGGAGCACTCAATTGGGCCGGCTTGACGATGCGGTCGTTAATGATGTTCGGTCCGAAAGCGGTGCCGTCAGGGATCGAGCCGTTCATCATGTTTCCGCCATACATGGGCAAGGAATCGATGGACATGCCGTTCATCGCTGGGCCCATCACCGGACCCTGCATTCCCGTCATCTGACCGTCCAAAACAGGATTGAACGATTGATTGCCGACGAAAGAAGCTCCATTCAGCGCGGGTGTCGTCGCTGCGCCGCAATTGCAGCCGGGCGCTGCCGGAGCACCCATCATGATCGGCGAGCTCACCGGAGCCGACATCATTTGGGCCGAGTAGGGCGTTGCGTATTCCGCGGGGGGACAGCAAGTTGCGGGAGCTGCTGGGCCGGCGCCGAACGAAGGTAGGGCGGGTGCCGCACAGCCGGAACCGCATTGGTTGCCGCCACGCAAGCGGGCGAGTAAACCGTTTTGGCATCCAGTCATAGACGCTGTAACGGATACGAGGGTTAGTAGGAATGCAAGACGCTTCATGGCGGGGGACTCCACATGTCGTTTAGGTGGGCAGGCATGACACGCAGGAGATGCGAGTCGGGGGGCCAGCGAAGTGTACCTTTCAAGTTGATGCACAAACTGATCAATGTGGCAAAATCGCATCACAAATTGTGCCGCCGACGCTGAACATTCCGAGCAGCCAGTAAAGCCGATACGACAAGCACACGGGGACTCCCACCAATGGTGACGGAGCGAAAACAGCCGCACGACGATAAAGAATGAACGCGAAAGACGCGCGACTCAGGGTCCGAAGAGCCTGAGCCGGCACCCAGGACAGTGGCAAGGAAGCGACTGGACGAATGACTTCGTCGCTAGGTTCATCTGCGGCAGCGGCTACCGCTGTCCCGCCAACGATTCGTGCTCCACGAAACACACTGCTAATCCTGCGCGCCCTTGCCAGCTTCATGCTGATACTTTTCGCCGTCAGCATGCCGCGGGAATCGTGGGCCCAGAACCGCTCCTGTCGCTGCGTCGCTTCGATGGCGCAGCATGCTTGCTGTGTCAGGCCCCAAGATCAAGTCTGGCTGATCAGCACGCTACGCATGGGGCGGAATGCGAGGCCTTGTTCCTGCTCCGTTCCCAATCTGGCCTATTTCCAATACTGTCCCAGCGAGTGCCGCTGGATCGAGCGGTCGCAGTGTCAGTTCATGGCGACCAACGATCCGTCCACGGTGAACACGGTGTTCGTCCATGGCAATCGACAGCGGGCGGCCAATGTCAAACAGCGGGGCCTGGCCGCCTATTGCCTGTTTCGAGAATGCGCGGGCGAATGTGCGATCCGCCACGTGATTTGGGAATGGCCCAGCATGCCGATCCCGCTTTCGGGGCGAGTCTTCCGCGACGGCCGAGTCAAGTTGCGCCGGACTCCTTCGCAGTCCTACTTTCTCGGTTGGTGGTTGCAGCAGTTACCGCCCAGCCTCGACGTCCGCATGCTGGGGTACAGTTATGGGACTCGCACCATTCTCGGCGCCACGCATTTACTGGCTGGTGGCCAGTTGAACGGTCGCCGCTTGCCTCGGCAACGTTGGTGCTGCACCGTCAAACCGCGAGTCGCATTGTGGGCCGCCGCAACGCAGGGCAACTGGCTCTGTCCGGGCGGATGTCACGAATTGGCACTGTCGGTCACACGCGGTTGCCTGAACGTCTACAACCGCGATGATCCGGTACTCGGACAACTGCGTCGTATCACGCTCGCATTCACGACCGATCCACTCGGTCAGATCGGAATCAACCTGCCGGCAGTACAGAATTTGGATGGGACATGTGACATCGGCAAGCGTCACAGCATCAACGGCTACTTCGGCTCCCAGCGAGTCCGCACCTGTACCCAATCTTTCCTAGGATTGAACTAGCGCGTCACGTAGCCGAGTCTGTCCCCAGACTCGGGCGGTCCACAGACCGCACACCGCTCGTCATTGATCCTGAGCGAAAAGGGCAGCCGCTCCGATGCAAGCGGCTCAGATACAGCGGCTCAGAAGTGACTGTTTTTGATACGACTGTTTTTGACACGACCGAATCTGTTACGACCGAATCTGATACGCCGTTGTCAAACGGCGGCTTTTGATGCGACTGCTTCGCAGTCTGTCCGTCTGGGGACAGACGGACCTACGTGACGGACGTGATCTACGTGACCGGGGCTACTTTAGTTGGCCGTCGAGGAAGCGGAGGGAGTAGAGCCGCGCTGTGCGATCGCCGGCGGCGCGAAGGTGCGATTGGCCCGGGGAGACGTAAGAGTCATTTTCGACGCCAGCGTCCTCGAGGCCCTGTTGGAAATCGGCCAAATTTGATTGGTCGATCACCGTGTCATTCTCGCCGACGAAGATGAACGTCGCCGGGTCATCGGACGAGATCCAGTTCGTGGGGGAGGCGGCGGCGTAGGTGTCGGGCAGCTCGGCACGAGTTCCGCCGAATAAGAATTCGAAGCGAGGATCGTTCAGCGGCACGTCACGGAAATCGGTACCGGGCGCTCCGGCCACGATCGCTTTAACCTCCGAGCTAAACGGGCCCGCATCCGGTCCTTCCAAACCGGCCGATGGGTCGGTCAGGCCGGCCAGCAAAGCGAGGTGGGCTCCGGCCGAATATCCAAACAGGCCAATGTTGTCGGTATCGATGTCATAGGTCGCCGCATTTTCCCGCGCCCACATGATGGCCGATTTCACATCGTGAATCTGTGCCGGAAACTTGTCTGCCGGTGCGAGTCGATAGTTAATTGCGATTGCCACATAGCCACGTTGTGCCAAGTCTTTCGCTTCCGCAGCCATCGCCGCTTTGCTGCCGAATCGCCAATAGCCGCCGTGCACCAGAACGACGGTCGGATGCGGTCCGTCAGAATTCGGCACGTAGACATCGGCCAGGATCGCTGCGCCGTCACGGTTGGCGAATTCCACATTCTTCGACTGGACGTAGCCCGAACCGATCACACCATCGACCTCAGCATTTTCGATAATTCGCAGGTTCGAATGGCCTTCGTAATTGCTGGCTTGCACTTTCCCGTCAACGACCGCGTTGTCACGCAAGAGCGTTTCATTGTCGCCCCCGCCGACGATCGTATGGCGCAGTTTCGTGCCGACGTACGACGTGTCGGCCATGACCAGCGTGCTGCTGGCTCCGCCCTCTTCATTCAGCGACAAAGTGCGTGAAACGCTCGCATCGCCCTCGAGGTAAACCGAGCTGATACCCTGCTTGCTGTTCATCGAGAAGTTGCCCGAGATGTGGCTGTTCTGCAAGGCAAAGCTGTGCGTGCCGGCGCCTTCCAAGCGAATCCAAACCGAACCATCAAAATCGGTCGCATCAGCATTCATCCAGAAGTTGCCGACCTCGTCGTAGATGTTGGCGCCTCGTTTGACGGTCGAACCATCGATGTCCAATTCGAACGTGCCGGTTCCGTCAGTGACGATGATCTGCCCCAGCAGTGTCGAGTCGGTGACCTGAACGGTTGTGTCCGAGTTCGGATCGGTAATCCGCAGGTCCTTTAGTTCGGACTGAACGATGTCGACTTGGCTCGTACCGATCGGCCCACCGTCGACCTCACGTCGTAAGGCGATTTTGCCCGTCACATCAGTATCGGACACAGAAAAGACGCTGTCGCCCGCGCCCGTGACCAGCGTCAAGTTTCGCAGCACTCTTGCATCGTTCACGCTGACCGAATGAGCCGCCGCGTTGTTCTCGATGAGCAGTTCTCGCACCGTGACGTTGTCGATCACGATCGATTTCGAACCGGCTCCGCCACCGACGAGCAAATTGCGGGACAGCGTCGCATCGCGGACTTCGATCGAATCGTCGCCCTCGTGAAGATCGATCGAGATCGTTCTGACTCGGTTGAAATTGCCATCGGTCGTGACATTCGTTCCGTTCAGGCCGGTCACCTGCAGCGTGCCGGAAGATTCCGAAATGACAATCTCGTTCGCGGTCGCATCGCCGGTGATGGACAGCGTACTGCCTGTCACCGAAGCGAGCACGTCGCCAGCCAACAACTGCCGCGCTTCCAACGATTCCACATTCAGATGGCAGCGCCGCACGGTTTGCGACGCACGTTGTTTTCTCTGGAAAAGTTTCATTCGCTCTCGACGTTCCAAACTGCCCTGCCCCGCACAACAAGTATAGAATAATTATCGGACTGCCGAACGGCCGGCTGCACTCGGCGAGCCCTATTTCCAGCCAATTGGGTGGGTTTCCCTGGGGCTCGGCCGCAAGAACGCACGGATTAGGCCCGATTCTCAATTTGGAATCTTATGAGCGACAGCAAAGCGTTTTTGAATGGACAGTTGATCGACGCCGACCAATTGAAGATTCCCGCCATCGATACCGGATTCGTCTGGGGAATTACCGTTGCCGAGCAGCTGCGCACTTTCGGCGGGAAGCTGTTCCTGCTTGATCAGCATCTGGATCGATTTTTCGACTCGCTCGCGGCCGTCGGAACTCAGTTGGCGTGCTCGCGCGAATCGCTCGGCGCGCAGGCCAGGGAACTGGCCGAACGGAACCATGCCTTGCTGGCCAGCGGAGACGACTTGGGGCTGGCGATCTTCGCCACGCCCGGTTCGTCGGGCGGCATGGGGACGAGTGAACCTTTGCTCGGACTGCACACCTATCCCCTGCCCTTCCCGGCATGGGCCGACAAATATTCGGCCGGTCAATCTTTAACGACCAGTCGCGTTCGTCAGATCGACGCCAGCCATTGGCCACCCTCGGTTAAATGCCGCAGTCGGATGCACTACTTCTTAGCCGACCGTGAAGTGCAACAACGCGAACCCGATGCGCGTGCGCTCCTACTCGATAGTGACGGCTTTGTTTGCGAAGCATCGACCGCCAACCTGGTTGCCGTCTTTGGCGATCAGTTGGTTTCCCCGCAACGTGAAAAAATTCTGCCCGGAGTGAGCTTGGCGTTTGTCGAGCAATTGGCGACCGCAGCCGGCCACCGCTGCGAGTACCGCGACATGTCACCCGAAGAATTCGCCCGTGCCGACGAAGTGTTGCTGACGAGCACTCCCTTCTGCCTGCTGCCCGTTTGCCAGTTGGATGGTCGAGCGGTCGGCAGCCAATGTCCGGGCCGCGTGACAACCCAATTGACGAACGCTTGGATCGATCGAGTCGGTTGCGATTTCCGGCAGCAGGCGACGAAGTGTGACCGAAAGCGCTAAGCCTTTCACTCCAATCCAACGTGGCTCATTCCTTGGCGACCGCCGACACCTCGCTGGCTCTCGCGATTCCATCTCCCGCGCACCGTGCGCACCACTGCGAACACGACGACCCGGCCGTACGGTCGCTTTAATTAAGGCTGGTTTCGCCGCCTGTTGCTCGCCCTCTGAGTCAAAAAAAGAGGCCGGGATTCGAACCGGCTTGCAGAATTTGCCGTCTCCCTCAGCCGTGCGGTAACGCACCGCTATCAAACGGGTTGGGTCATCCCCGTTGTTTTCGAGTAACGCACTTCGATTCTAGTTCATAGTGGGCCACACAAACTGGAAGCGTGGTCCCCTTCATTCGCGTTAACAACGACTCATCATCAAGGGGCCCACGATGCATCACCACAAACTGCCAATTTCCGCGCTGAGCATGCTGCTGTTCGTCTGTTCAAATCCACTACAAGCCGGACTGGTTTTCACGTGTGTCGAAGGTGGCGGCGAGGTGACCTGCGCTTCCCCGGGGGGAGCGTTAGATCTCAGCGGCTTGGTCGAGCAAGACACATTCAATAGTACGGTTGGATTTGTGAACGCTTCGTCCAACAGTTTCATTTCGGGTCCTACGGGCTTCGCGGAAGTCACGCGGTTCGATAGCTTGCACGGACCGGCCAGCATTGGCAGCGGGCCGTTTACGCGTGCGGTTTCAGGGACAGGCGGCCCATTCGGAATCAGTTTCCGCATGATCTTGGTCCCAGCGTCCTACGTTTCTAACGAAGCAATCGGGCCACTCTCGACAACGTATGCCAGCAATCTGGCTGCTTTGGGGATCAACTCGGGGACTCATGTTTGGGAATGGGGAACGGGTGCCGGGCAATCGATCACGCTCATCGTGCCTTCCGCCTCGATCACGGGTGACTTCGATCTCGATGGCATTTTCGATTGCAATGATATCGATGCGCTCGTCGCTGAGATTGTTTCCGGTAGCGACGCTGCCAGTTTCGACCTCACCGGCGACGGCCTGGTCAATGACGACGACCAAACCGAGTGGTTGGCACGGGCGGCCTTGGCGAATGGGTTGCCCGGTCCCTATTTGCTCGGTGATGTGAATCTGGACGGCAACGTCGACGGATCGGATTTCGTGGCGTGGAACACCAACAAGTTCACTTCGACGGCCGGTTGGTGTAGTGGCGATCTTAATCACGACGGAGTTGTCGACGGAGCCGACTTTGTGGTCTGGAACGGAAACAAATTCACTTCGTCGGATCAAATCGTTTCAGCGGTCCCCGAACCGACCACAGGTTGGTCGATTCTTTGCTTGATCATCTGCTTCCGTGGATACGTCCGAACCAATAAATCGCAATGGCCTGCTCGCTGAGAGTGCCTGCTGTCAGTTCAACCGCTATGATGGAGACATGTCCAGTTCAACGATACGATTTCCCCGCCGCTGCGGATTTACGCTGGTCGAATTGCTGGTCGTGATAGCGATTATCGCGATCCTTGTGGCGCTGTTGTTACCGGCGGTCAATTCGGCTCGCGAAGCGGCCAGGCTGAACCAATGTAAAGGCCGGCTCAGACAAATTGGGTTGGCGGTTTTGAATTTCGAGTCGAGCCGTGGTCGGTTACCGAAGGGTGCTTGCTGGCAAAACGAACCGCGCATCTTCCGGGGCAACATTCTGCTGTTTATTCTTCCCTATCTCGAATATCAAAATCTCTATGACCAATTTGATTTCACGGAAGATACGAATGATCAAGCGTGGGCCGGTGACGATCCCATCAATCAGATGGTCCTTTCAGAATTCACCTGCCCGACCGATTTTGAGGCAAGTCTAACCGAGTATGGGGCTGCGGTTTCCAACTACGTCGCTTCGCGTGGTCCGAACGAAGTCATCAATCGGACCGACCGCTTTTCTTGTCCGACGTACGACGAGTGGAACGATCTGGCGATGGCACCAAATCATGATCCGGAAAACCCCGAAAATTTCTCGGGGCCATTCCATCGCGAGGGTTTTGTTGATTGCAAGTTGAGCCAGATCACGGACGGATTGTCCAAGACGATATTCTTTGGCGAGGCGCGACGCGACTGCAGTGCGTCGCTAAATCAGGGTTGGGCCACGACGCTGAATGGCCAGGCCTATTTGTCGACCTTGATTCCCATCAACTGGGACAGTTGTGGTACGGACGAATTCGACGGCTGCCACTATCCGCACAACTGGAATTCATCACAAGGCTACAAGAGCCGCCACCCGGGAGGTGTGCAAGTCGTGATGGGTGACGACTCGGTTCATTTCATTTCCGAAACGATCGACCGTCCGCTGTTTCAAAACTTGGGTGCGAAAGCTGATGGCCAGGTGACAGCGTGGCCGTAGTGCAGCGTTAGTTCTGGTTCCGAGAATCCGCCCAAGAATCCTCTAACGACCGGGTTCACCGGGCGGCGAGAGTAAGACTAACCAGCACAAAACACGCTGACGCCGCTCCGGTGCACGGCATGGTTCGCCATAACAAGGTTTTTATCCGTCACTCGGACGAAGACCGTCGGCAATTTTGTTGAGTTGGTCTAAACGCTCTAAATCTCCGGACGCTGTAGTCACGCAAAATCCCTTATCAGTGAAGAACACGAGAATACGCACAAACAAAGTGCTCGTTTCCGGACCAGCAAAGTGAAGTGTAAATCACTGTTCCTTTGAGAAATCAAGGCCATCAAATTGCTGCTTCAGATTCCCCGGCAACATCTTCACGACCTTGAACCCGGCCGCAGCGTATTTCTGTACCGTCGAGTTTAAGTACGCCTTTGCAGATGCTCGTCGCGCCGCGCTGCTCGACCGATCCGTTCCGTACTCCGTGATGATGTGGATCCCATCTCCTGATGCCCTGTTCGCGTATATTGCGTGCAATCCACCTGCCTTCTGATCGGCTATTTCAATTCGAAAAGATGCTTGGGGAACAAGTTCCTTGGGAAAAGACTTTGGGATTTCGAGATGCTCAAGAGCCGTATCAACTGGAACATCAATCTTGGATTGGGCAAGTGCGATATCTGGCAGCGTCAAGATGAAAAGCCAGCAAAGGATCAGGCAAATACGCAATTGGGCTCCGGTGTAAATTTGTAGGCGAACGGTTGGGATAACGCGGTCGTGATTCAACGTTTCCGAGCGAAGCGAGCCAAACCGCGTTTTACGACTTGCGTTCATCCCTTTGTTCTGTCGCCGATGATTGGGTTTCCGATTCGTCTTGCGCACGTTGTTCGTTGACGTCGGTAGCGATTGCGGCGCCACATGACGGGCAGAACTTTGCATTCGCCGTATGAGGTTCACCGCACGACGGACATTTCGCAGTCGCGATATCTTGTTTGAATAACGGTGAAGGAACGTCACAAACTTCCAGTCGCTGCTTCCTTCTTTAGTTTGGCGATGACTGTGCCTTTTCCGTTTTCGAATGTCGCGTTGTACGACACATCAATGTAGGAATTGGCGTTAAACTGTCGCATTTTGAAGCCTTGCAACGATTTGGACTTCAGTTTGCCGAGTCGCACACCGATTGCGTCACCGAGAGCCGTGTACTGTTCCTTCGAAGCGACGTCACGAAGTTCTTGTGAGGTTTCAGTTTCGTAGGTCGCGGAGAACGTGTTGTCTTCGATTGCAGAGAACATCGCGTCGATTTTTGGCGATACCGTCGAATCCGCGTTCTTGTATCCAAAGTAGAGCAGGCCAACGCATGATCCAATCATGAGAATCCCCAACCCGGCACATGCTGCGAAGATGATCGCGATGGTTTTACCTTTGGCCATGTAGTTCTCTATTGGACGACAGAACGTCTGGGTTATCCGGCGTCGTGAAAATGTTCGTACGCCTCGGATTCAAGGTCGCCACTATC
>CAYZRS010000102.1:0-13918 GCA_964480915.1 uncultured Pirellulaceae bacterium
ACACAGCTCCGGACGGCAACTCCAAAAGCGAAGACAGTGGATTACCGTTCCAAGTGGTGCCGGTAAGCACCGGTCCCGTGTTGTCAATGAAAATCGTGCCGTTGTACGCCAGGTTAGGGATGGACTGATAGTCGCTGAAAGCAGCGCCGACCACTTCGACGGTGTAGGCGCCGTCTCCTTGAAATGCCAACGGATCGATAGCGAACTCGAACAGATCAGGATCAAGCTGAACCACGGAAGTCGCAGGCAAACCACCAACCAACACGGAAGCTGGCTGCAATGTAGAGCCATCGATTGGCTCGGAAAACTGAACTGTGATAGCCGTTGGAGGAATGGATAGCCGTTCGTTGTCGAAGGGTGTTGTTTGGGTAACGAAGGGAGCCGGGTTCGTGCCGGAGGCACCGGTCACGACCAAAGTGTATTCGCCGGCCGAGTCGAACGCTCCGGCAACTCGAACGTGGTATAGTCCGGAGTCGTTCGCCGTGTACGTAACCCTGGCGTTGCGGCCATCGGATTGCGAATTGTCGTCGGCGGCGACCAGGGTGCCATCGGGAGCATAGAGCTCAAGGGTTGGGTCTAATAGGTTGGTGAAGTTGAGCGGCTCATCGCCAGGTGTTGTCGTTTCCACAGTGAATACATCACCGCTCACGACAGGGATGGAAAACCAGTCTTCGTCGACTTGCGGCACGACGGAGAATTCGCCGATCCAGGTGGACCAGAGCGGATTCGGCGAACCGAAAAGGCTCACTTCATTGCCGGCCCAAAAGGTATCCGTCACCGGATCCACGACGATGCCACTATAGTCTCCGCCTCGATTGCCAAAGTAGGTTTCGTCGCCAGCTTTGACCAATTGAGCATCCGCCAGCGCGCCGCCCACTCCGCCGGCGCTTTGCCCGGCGACATACATCGAGACGAACTCAGAAGCGGACGATTGCATATAGGTCACGCCAATGTCGCCCGCAGCATTGATGGCAATCGACGGGAAATGCGTGTAAATGCCGACGCCGGGATCAATGGTGCCTTCTTGGGTAAGTGTCGGGACAGCGCCGGCTGTATTGAACTCGTACCAGCGAGCATTCGCTTTGCCAGCATTGTTTGCCGTGTGAACCGCCACTAGACGATCGTTTCGCCATTCGGCATTAAGGAAACGAGTATCGTTGATGCGGAACGTACCGCTCGGTTGCGGCGCGTTTGCGTGAAAACCGGCCGTGTAGGGCGTAACTGGTACTTCGTAATCGGTAAACACCGGCGTTGGCGAGTTGACGTTATCCATACGAACGACGCGGACCGTATTCGAGTTGCCAGAGAACGCGCTTGTTTCTTCGACAAACCACATGGGGTCGCCGGGCTGCGCGTTGTGCATCGTGGCTACTGCCATCGTGAAGCTTGTGGGGGGGCGTTCGACGATTTGATGAGCAAACGTGGCGGGGTCTCGATCCAGGATTGTCGAGCGATCGATGGTGACAATGTTGACGTCTTCGCGACCTGCGCTAAACATATTGAACGAGAAAACATGAGCGTCTGCATTCCAGCCTATCTTGGGATAGTCGGCAAAAAGACCCGGGCTAATCCCTGCGAAATCAATGCGATGTTGTTCTGTAAAACCATCCAAAGGATTCGATGTGTCCGAGACGGCGTACAGCAAGTCCGTCTCGTTGGCGCCCGGGCCGGCTCCGATGAGCGTGGCGGCAACGAAACGGTCCGCAAGCTCGTCATAGGCGACCACGGGATCGAATTCGAATGTCTCACCAGCCACGATGGCAGGGTCCCAAAGCGAACGCAACTGCTGTGGTGGTAGCAACACCGCACCGTTCTTGTCATAAATTGCATACGACGTGTTGACCACTTCTAGCACATGGTCGGGGCCCACGGCCAAGTGGGTGTCCGGTGGTTCGCAATTGCAAAATGAGTCGATCGCATCGATGCCGGCGAAATCTCGTAGCAACGTCGTTCCGGTCGACATGGTGGAATCGATAAAACCAATCACTTCGTTCTGAAAGACCTGAGCATTGGCGAGATCATTGTTGGACTCCGTTTCCAATGATCGGGTCGTGGAAAACGACAGCCCATAGTCACCCGCCGCTGCTGTTGTGACGCGGATATAACCGGTATCTGGTCCGCCGGTATAAAGGTAGTCGTTGAATCCGATTTGATCGTCGTTGGTACTTGAACCAACGACCCGAGGTGTCGGTTCCGATCCGACGTAAAACTCGAGCGAAAGATTGTCTCGCGATGCCTTCACGGATATCTGATTCCCCGTATCGATCGGGAAAGAGTACCAGTCGTCGGGGGGGAGTAGGGAGGTAATTTCAATTGCGTCATACCCTCGGCCATCCGTCGGGAACGAGAGATTGTCGTATTGCTGGAATTTGACGCGGAAGTTTGCATCGAGCGAGATTCCGGCGGATTGGGCGACGGCCACCAAGTCGATCGTTTGCTGAGTAAAAGTAGAAATGCCACCGCCGGAAAAAACCGTGTGCCAAGTGATGCCGTCGTCGCTGATGGAGACACCGTCTCCATTGACACTGCCATTGAACTGAACGGGCAGGAGCGTCTCTTCGTCGCCACTATCTGCATGCCAAAAAGAAAGCGTGGGCGATGTTGCTGACGAAAGGTCGACCGACCAGATTGCCTCGTTCAGTGAGAGGCCGGCTGTCGAGTCCATCCACATCGCGAAGTTTCCATCGGCTGTTCCCTGGTTCCCGAGGAGCTGGATGCGTCCGCCAAAGGTCGAAGAGGTGGTCCATTGGCTGCCGAGCGAACCAGTTTCGAAACTCTCTGAGTCCAACAGGACCGAGTCACTTCCGTTTCCATCCGTTAGCAAGCCCTGCACATTGACCAGACCGGTTTGGTTGATTGTCGATAGATACTCGACCGTCAAATCTTCCGCTGTCGCTCTCGTGTCGTTGCGATTGGAGTTAGTCGACTCTTGTTCGACACGCGTGTTGACTAGCAGGCGAAGCGTGTAGGCGCCGGTAGAGACGCCGCCGCCGTCTACTTCCACCGTGTAGTCGCCGGCGGATGAAATCGGAATCGATTGTAGCAAGACGTCCCCACCGGCGACGGCTACGCCATTGACGAGTAGAGAGCCGTCCGGCCTGAGGACTCTCACGACGGGCAGCAATGCCGAGTCGTTGGTTAGCTGGACAGCAAGCGTCTGTCCCGCGTCCAAACCAAACGAAACGCCATCGGTATCGGCGAGCGAGTTGATCTCGTCCGATGTAATGGCTTCGTAAGCGTAGCTTCCAAACGGAGCAAGCCTTTGAAACGGGGTGGCAAGCGGGACGGAGCCAAGCTCGGTGGTGAAGCTTAATGAGAAATCACCGCCTGGGACGCCATCGCCGGATTGATTGGGCGGGATGGGAAAAACCGGTTCGCCATCCAACGCGTTCCCGGCCAAGTCAGTTAAGGCGTCTGGTCCGCTGCGAACAACCAACTGTTGGTTGGAATCCGGAAGCAAGTTGTCCAGAGTGATGTCCAAGATTCCTGTCGCCGCATCGTATGCGATGGCAGAAACGGGCGTGCCGTTCAGCAAGATGTCTGTTGTGTCAAGCTTTGTCTCGTCGAGCGGTTCATCGAACGTCAATGATAAAATCGTTGACGTTGCGGCAAGGTTGTCACCGTCTTGTAACGTTGAATTGATGATTCGCGGTGCAGAAACATCGACACCAAATGTCGCATCAAAGGGTTCTATCGGTGTACCTTGCAGATTCGTGACTGCGCCAGCCGCGAGGGATGCGGTGTAAGTTCCTTCAGGCAGCGGGGCTGAAAGACCAAAAACGGCGGTTGAGGCACCGGTCAGAAAAACCGAGGCGGCGGGAATGCCATTGAGGGTCAAATCGTCGGCAGAGAGTGTGCTGGCCAGCAGCGGCTCGTCAAAGTCGATCGTGATTTCCACAAGAGACGAGGTAAGGAATGCCCCGTCGACTGGCGTAGAACTGGCGACTTCGAATAGACGGCTTGTCGAGGTATTGCCCGTCACGGACAAGAAAAACTCTCCGCTGGTTCCCGCAGCGCCAGTGACACGAGCGTAGTGTGTGCCAGCGGAAGTAGGTGACAGATTCACTGCCGGCAACACGTTCGTTTCGCCGGCCAAATAGACACCGTTGGAGTCGTAAATTTCCAATCGTGGTAGTAGGTCATTGGGTGGTTCGTCCGTTCCATCCATCGGACGTTGTAGCGAGACCGCCAGGGAATCGCCTACCTCCGCGTGGAAAGCGTAGAAGTCCCCGGTCTGTACCGTGGAGGCAGGGTCAGATACCACCATGTTGTCCAGTCGCATCAGTGTGCCCGGCGTATTTGTGAACACCCAATCGACGTAGGAAACTTGATCGAAGCCAACGTTTAAAGTGCCAGTCGACGAAATGTCAATCGATTGCCCTGTGTTGGAAATTAGTTGCCCACCGGTACCGGCAAAATTGACGAATACGGAGTTCAAATCAAAGAGCTGGCCAGTGAGCGTCGAAAAACGCACGCCCGCGGAGGTCGGCTCAACGATTGAAATGCCTCCGCCGTCCTGCAAAAAATAGTTACTGCCTGGACTTAAGGCTTCGACCAGCATCCCCGATTCTTCGTAGGTAAAGGCTACCCCCCCTGCTCCGCTCGTCACCGTGCCACTGGAAAAGTCCAAGAAGATAGTGTCGGCTGTCGAGGGGGATGTGGCGTACCCCAGCAGATGGCCGCTCGGCGCTAGTGACTGAGCATTTGGCAGTCCTTGGTTCGCTCCGTTGTCAAACTCGTGTCCTCGGGTGACGAGCAATCTGTAGGCTGCACTGCTTGCGACGCGAACAAAATAGCTGTCCGCGATTCCATTCGTCGTTTGATCCAAAAAGTCGTCAATCACATGTTGACTCGACCCGAGTGGCGAACTCAGCGCTAAAAGAGTGCCGTTCGCATCGAGCAGCTCAAACGGAGCCGAAGACTGGAGCGTACTTGTCTGACCGTCTGCGAGCGAGTACTCGAAAAAGTCGGGATCGATACCACCAAGCAGGTTTGTTGCCTCGGCAATCGAAATGTTGTCAAAGCCACGCCCGTCAGTTGTCAGTGAAAAGTTGTCGAATTGCTGGAATTTGATTTGGAAGTTTGCCCCGAGGCTCATGCCCGCTGCGGAGGCGGCGGATGCTAAGTCGATCGTGTAAGTTGTCCAGTTAAAACCCGACGGTGCGTTGACGATCGTACGCCAATTCGTTCCGTCGTCGCTAATCGATATGCCGTCCCCATTGACACTGCCTACGAAATCTAAAGGCAATAGATCCGTTTCGTCGCTAAAGGCGACGTGGTCAAAATTGAGAATGGGCTGGTTCGTTTCGCTGAGATCGACCGTAAAGATGGCTTCATTGTTCTGGCTAACCGATGTGCTGCCGACTTTGTCCATCAGCAGTGCAAAGTTGCCGCTACTCGCGCCAAACGCGTCGGTTACTTGAATGCGGCCCCCATCATCCGAAAACGTGGTCCAGCGATTATCGAGCGAGCCCGATTCGAAATCCTCCACCACTTCGAGGAAACCGGACGAGGTGACAACGGCAGCGCGCTCTCCGCTGGGCAAAGCGATAAACGAGTGGTCGATGTTCTCTGCGGTTGCCAGCGTATCGTTCACAATGCCAGAGAACGTCTCTTCTTCGAAATGGGCATTTAGGTACAGCTGCAGGTTGTACAGACCGCCGACGCCGCCCAGTTCCGAGACGCCGAAAGTGTAGGTGCCAGCGGCAAGCGTCGGCTGAGTCTGAATCACGATTGGATCGCCCGGGCCGCTGCTGATGGCGGACACGCTGATGGGATCGGCGGCGTGTCCGCTGAGATCGAGCGTTCCAGTCAGGCCAGCACTCGGCTTAAGAATCGCCGTGATTGTCTGATGAGCGTCCAGGTCGATTTGGAACTCATCGAGTTCGCCAGGGACAGATATCTGATCAGAAACCTCCGTGGTGTAAATCAACGAGCCGAGCGGCGCGACCTCGCTGACGGGCGGGAAGTCGACTGCCAAAAGATCACGGCGTTCCAATGGTTCAAGCCGAAGGCAATATAGATTGCGGTGTTGTTTCCACGAGGCGGGCGTGTCGCTTTTGTGCTTACTGGGTAATCTCATGGGGTTCCGCTTCATTTGCAAACGAATGTGGGCGGCGAGAGACGTGCGGCCGAGGAGCATGCTGCCCGATCAGCGCGCTGCATTTCACTCGCGGCGACAACTGGAAAAGGTAGATGCACAGTATGTTACAAACTGTGGAGCCAATGTAAACAGTATTATGGGTGGTGGTGCTCGCGGGGAACGGAATGGGCCGTTCGTTGTGGCTGGACATAAAGTCGCGGCCGGCAGGTTGGATTCCAGGTTGAGTGTTGGCCGATGGCCGAGTCAAGTTCGCTCGGAAAAGAGCCAAGGCTATCAGGGATGGATGCGTCGCATGGTGTTAGTTGCGGTTCGCGGTACGAGCAAGGTCGCCAACGGAAATCGGTGCGGGTTCACGGGTTGGCGTTGCGTCGGGTGAACCGGTATTGAGATCGACGACTGGTTTTGCTATTGCTTTACCCGGACCGACATCCATAGATCAAAGGTGCCGGTCTCTCGGTCGGGGCGGCGATAGAATAGCGTCTTGCCGTCTTTCCAAAGAAACGGAGAGAAAACCGAGCCCAGGACGCTTGTGTCTGGCAATCGCTCGGCGACCGTGAATGAAGTATCGGCACTTTCGCGATAGGCAATCATTGGCCCGCTGGAGCTGTGAAAAATCAGCACCGATCCGGTTTCGTCATTCAAGATACATGGCGAGCCTTGCCAGTCTGCAGAATTCAGTTTGCCCCCGAGGCTCTTCGGTGACGACCACTTTCCGTTTATCGAACTTCGCCGTGAAGCGAATAGCTCAAACTTCTGTGCGCGAGTGGAAACGAATATCAACGTCCGCCCGTCCCGCGACAATGTCGGTTCTCCGTCGGAGTTGATTGAATTGAATCGCGACGGAAAACGTTCGGTGACTTTCCAGTCTTCACTCGCCAAGTCCCAAGCTGCGACAAGCAGGTCGTTGCTGCCGTCGCGATTGGAATTGAAATACAGATGTGTGCCATCGCATGTCACGTGCGGGGCTTCGTCGTTGGCCGCGGAATTGATGGAGCTTCCAAGGTTCGTGGCCGGCCCCCAATCGTCTTCGACGCTGTCGCGCCGGCATACGTAAAGGTCAAACCCGCCATGGCCGCCGGGACGATCCGAGTTGAAATACAGCTGGAGACCGTCGTCGGTGAGGAATGGTTCGTACTCGTCGTGTTCCGAGTTGACCGATTCGGGCAATTTGACAGGCTCGCTCCAAGTCCAGTCGCCGGACATTAGAACTCTGGCGGCGGTCGGCGGCTCATTCTTCGTTGGTCCGGTCTGCTTCTTGGCGTCAGGACTGATTGAAGGAGCTTCTGCGACAACTGGCAGTTGTCCTGGGCGGACGGTGCCTTCCAACTCGTACCCACGACTTGCGTCGAGGATCATCAATTTATTACCGGCCGAAAGGCCAAGTCGAACACCATCCGGGGCCCATCGCACCCTTTGGACTCCAATGTTGAATTTGATGGCCAATCGTCCATGTTCGACTTCCCAGACGCTTGTCGAATCGTAACTGCCTGCCGCTAACATCCGTCCATCGGGCGACCAATCCAATGTACGGAAGTTTTTTCGGATCTCATCGAACCTGCCAAGCATCTCTCCTGATTCCGCGTCCCAGACGAAAATGCCATCCTGATTGGCGGATGCCAGTCGACGACCGTCCGGGCTGTAGCGAAGCTCCGAGTTTTCAAAAAAGGTGTTGGGCATGGGGACTTCCAGTTGTAAGTCCAACGTGTCCGATTCCCAGATGCGAATCACGCTATCCGAGGCAGCCGTTGCGATGGTTGTGCCGTCTGGATGCCAGGACAGGCCCATGCCGAAACCACCATGTGTTGGCTTGGGCCCTCCAATCAATTTGCCGCCCGCGTCCCAAATCACCAGGTTGTTCGCGGTCTTGGTGCCGGCCGAACTTGTTTCGGGGTCGTAGTGCGGCGGCCAACAAATCGCAGCCAGACGCCCGTCGGAGGACCAGGCAAGTGCTTTCGTCTCGCCTACGATCCCTTCGTAGATTTCTACAGTGTCGGTGGACCGGTCCCACACGCGTACGTGCTTATTGGTGCCGCCGAAGGCCATTCGATCGTCTTGCTGATTGACAGCGACTGTCCACAGCCTGTTGGACTCAAGGTCTTTGTTGTCTGCGAACAAGCGTGTCGTGACGCTGTGTTTCTTGGTATCCCAGACGTTTGCAAAATTCTTTGCCGAGTTGCCGATCAGATATCTGCCGGAAGCGTCCCAAGCCAGGTTGTCATTTCGACCGTCACCAATTGTCTCTTGGAGTGGAGCTCGGGCATTGGTGTCCCAGAACCTCACGGTCATGTCCAGGCCGCAACTGGCGAATTGATTTCCAGCGGGTGACCAGCTCAACGACTCGACAGCGGCCTGCCCGTAAAATTCTCTGACCACCTGTTTACTGTCTACATCCCAAAGTGTGATACCACTCATGCTCGTGAACGCAATCTGCTGATGACCCGGTCGCCACGCCACCACCGCGCGGTCTGCTTTCGGGCCTTTGGCGATGATCTTTTCTGCTTGCCAGTCCCAGACATGGACAGGCGTGGAAGTAACCAATCGCGTGCCATCCTCATTCCAACAGACTCCCCCGATTCCCGCTTTGTCTGGCGATCGCAGCTTTTTCAAAATGTCGCCGCTTTCAGTGTTGTAAAGCCAGGTTGAGACACCTTCATGGGGAACAGACATTCGCGCAGCAATGATGTTATCAAGCGGACTCCAAGCAATCTGGGCGCAATCGTTAGGCGTTTTCAGTGTTCGTTCAGACTGACCAGTATCCGCATTCCAAATCACAATGTTTTTGCGTCGGGGGACACTGGAGGCGAGTCGTGACGAGTCTGGGCTCCAACAGAGCCCCGTCACTCCGATATGCTCGTCAGCACGCATGCGATGTCGTTCTTCATACGTCTCTGCATCCCAGATATAGATGTTTCCCACATAGTCGCTCGAAGCGATGCTCTTACCATCGGGACTCCACTGAGCGTTGTGGGCCCCGTTCGTCCTGATGACGCGAATGATCTCACGGCGATCGGCGGAATGTACGACAATCCCGAATCCGTTGATCGCATAGACGATTTTGGTCCCGTCCGGGGAATAGCTGACTTCCCAGGTCCAGCCGCCTTCTTCCCAAGCGAGTGTCTCCTGATTAACAAGACCTAGCAGGTAGTGCCATTCCCAGCCTCGGAGGTCTTTTCCAATCACATCCGGGTGTGTCGACTGCAGCTTTGCTTTGATTGTTTTGACGCCAGCAGCCTTCTCGGCGGCGGCACTGGCCAGGTTCATCTGCGCGTAGTACAGGCTGCGTTGAAGCTCGTCCGACTGTTCCTTCAGAATGACGGCTTGTTTCTGCTGTTCTTTTCTTTGTGCTTCAAGTTCCTCGCCGCGTGCTGCAAGTTGCCTGCCTCGTGATTCCGACTCTGCACGTAGTGCCGACTGTTTAAGGGCGCTGAACGAGGAGAATGTGGCGAGCAAGATGAGCGAAGTGATCGCCAGGCAGAGCGCCGCTGCCACGCCCTGGTGACGTCGACTCCATCTCAAAAAGCGTTCCCGCAGAGAATGCCGCCGCGCCTTAATCGGGAGATCGTGAATGAAGTTGCCCAGATCCTCAGCCAACGCCCGAGCCGATTGGTAACGCGACTTGGGCTCTTTGTCGATCGCCTTCATGATGACCGTTTCGAGGTCACGTGGGATCTCATGATTAATGCCTCTCAGCCGGGGCGGATCCTCATTTGTAATCCGGCTGATGGTACTCAGACGGTCAGACGAATCGAAAGCGGGGCGCAGTGCGAGGAATTCGTATAGCGTCAGCCCCAATGCATAGATATCAGAACGTTCGTCGCAGTGGCCTTTGAACCGCTCCGGTGCCATGTATCGCAATGTTCCTACGAATTCGCCGGTGTTGGTAAGGTCGTCGTTTTCCGATTTCGCCAGACCAAAATCAGTCAGCCAGGTGACCCCGGTTTCATCAAGTAACAAGTTGGAGGGCTTCACGTCACGATGGACAAAGCCTCGTTGATGAGCGTACGCAAGGGCCTCAGCGGCTTCGGTACCAATGCGGGCAATCTGACGGAAGTACCGATTCCGAAAAGAATGCGAACCGGAGGTTACTGATGAAGTCGCTGCTCGAGCAGCCGATGTCGTCGATGTGTGGTTTGGAAACAACTGTGCGATTTTTGAATCGTAATCCGAACCGGTTCCAGAAACGTCAATGCGAATGCTGGCAACGTCCCGGATGACTTGATCCAGGCTTCGTCCGTCGATCAGCTGCATCGCAAGGAAGAATCGTCCCTGGTCTTCGCCCACTTCGTACAGGGGTACGATGTTGGAGTGGTGCATCTGGGCAATGGCTTTGCCTTCGCGAATGAACCTCAGTACGGCTTGTGTTTCTTGCGAAGCCGAACGCGGCAATACCTTGAGCGCGGCGCGTCTGCCTAGCGCTTCGTGTTCGGCTTCGTAGACGCGCCCCATGCCGCCGCGACCAATTTCGCGGATGATGCGATAGCCGGCGAGTTGCTCGAGCTCGGGCTCAGGATCCAGCTGCCTAGAAACACTGGCTGTGCTGTTGCCCACGACAAAGTCAGCTTCTGCGCGGTCTACGGTGCGAAGCAACGACCGAATTTCGTCGACATGTTGCGGGTGCCTTTCACAATACTCTTCTATGGATGGAGCTTCACCGCGCTGCTTTCGGTCGAGATACTCGACGACGAGCGCATCGACAAGGTTTGCGTCTGAAGAATCTGTGGGCATGGACTTTGTCTCACTCTCCCAACGCGTCACGTAGCCGACGAATGGCCCTGACATAGCGATTGGTCGCGGCGCTCTCGCTAATCTCCAGCAGAATCGCTATCTCGCTGTTGGTCAGCTGTTCCACATGACGCATGGCAAGAACTTCCCGATCGGTGTCGGCGAGTTGTTCAATCGCCGTTTGCATCCGCAATTCGTTTTCATTTCGAATCGCTTGTTCGGATACTGATGTGAATTGGCCAGCGAGTTGACTGGCCATGTAGACCGAACTGGCATCAGGAATTCCAATTCCATCCAGTCGTCGCTCTCTGTTGATATTCCTGATTTCTTGACCAAGGTGTGCACGATGTACCTTAGCAAGGCGTTGTCCCGTAATTCGACGCAACCAAAGAAAGAAGGGTAGTTTGGGATTCTTGGCATAGTTGTTGAGTTGCTGGGCCAGATCAACGTAGGCTTCTTGCAAGACGTCCGAGACTGCCACCCGGGGCTGGACCTGTGCGCTCATCCGCAGCCGGACCATACGCGAGAGGCGCTCTTTGTTGGCTTCGAATAGGTCAGCCAGTGCTGACTCGTCACCGTCCTGAGCCTTCCGTACAAGTGCGTCGAGTTGGTCGGTTTCGTCGGCCATTGCAATTCCGGTGGGTGGTCCGGTATGGAGGAGTATCAATTCTCGCACTTTGCAATGATACCACGCCCCGAACTTACTCGCAGACGGGTACGATCCGATTTTGCGGCAACAGACATTGCAACTCAGACGTGAAGATCGCGGGCAGTTGCAGTTTCGCTTGCCGGCGTTTGCGACCTCGTAGTTCGTTTGCCAGTCATTCGCTGGAGTTGCGAACAGAACCCATGATCGTTCCGATGCGACAGCCTGCGCTGTGGCGCGTGAACAAATGTGGTCATTCCTGACATTTTGGGTGTGAATTCTCTTCCGCCACGGGAAATAGGTAAATGAGCCGACAAAACGGCGGTTCGTCAATCCTGCGGCAATGAAGGCTGCCCACTTCGGAGAACAACTACCATGAAAACGCCCATCCGACCCCGCCGCCATTTCAATTGGCCATTCCGACGCAATGTTGATCGACGTCCATCGGGCGACTCGAACGTTCGCAAACTGGACTTCGCGGTTGACTCGCTGGAAGAACGCTGCATGCTGGCGGGTGTAGCGGTCACCAATGCAACCGACCTCGTAAATGCCACCAATTTGTCAACGATCAGCGCCCTGGTTGCCAATGACGGTGGAGACGGTGTTTCACTCCGAGAGGCCATTGAGGCAGCGAACAATCAGAGTGGCCGCGATACAATTACGTTCGACTCATCGCTTTCCGGTGCGACAATCCAGTTGGCCGGCAGCCAACTTGAGATTACTGAATACCTCGACCTGGACGCATCTTCTCTGGCTGCGAACGTCACCATTGACGCCCAGCAAAACTCTCGCGCTATCCTGATCTCTTCTACGAGTGATGAATTCACGATCCATAGCGTCAATGTTATGAACGGAGACTCCAATGCGACGCCTCAGGGAAATCTTGGCGGTGGGATTCTTTTTCTATCAACCGATACTCTGAATATCATCGACAGCACTATTAGCGGCAATCAGTCCGGCTCGTCATCAAGCGGCGCGGTAGGCCGCGGTGCCGGGATCTGGGCTGACGGGTCGGTGACGTTGACGAACTCGACGGTCCACAACAACACGGCTCATTTTTATGGAGTCGGGGGCGGCATTTCTTCCGAGATTGGCGATGTCACCATCACCAGTAGCACCATCTCGAACAACCATTCCAACAAAGGTGGCGGCATCTTCACGGTAGAGGGGCAAGTCACCGTGAAAGATAGTACGATCAGCGGCAACCGAACCTCCCGGTCCTCCGGGCGTGGTGGCGGTATCAACAGTGCCGGTGCAGTGTTTGTTGAAAACAGCACCATTACGGACAACTACACGAGTGCCACCAGCTCAGGCGGAGGCATCGCCACCGCGTCCAATCTGACGGTCACCAACTCGATCATTGCCGGCAACAATACGGCATTCAATACGAATCCTGACCTGCTGGTCGGGGGTGCCATCAATGCCCGTTTCAGCTTGATAGGAAACAACAAGGATACGACACTCGTCGAGTCGCAAACGGCTGACTCAAACGGCAATTTGATCGGTGGAACTGTCGGGGGAGTCATCGATGCAATGCTAGACGGGCTATCCGACAATGGTGGCCCGACGCAGACGCACGCCTTACTTGCGGGCAGTTTGG
This sequence comes from uncultured Pirellulaceae bacterium, assembly GCA_964480915.1. Lineage (GTDB taxonomy): Bacteria > Planctomycetota > Planctomycetia > Pirellulales > Pirellulaceae > CAWGCE01. The sequence continues at coordinate 13,072 of CAYZRS010000102.1, forward strand.
CTCGTAACGCTGGTGATCCAGCCAGTTCCTCTAACGTCGACCAGCGGCAATCAGCCAGAGTCAGTGCTGGACGAATCGATATGGGAGCGTACGAACTACAAACTGCGGAGCTTGTAAATGGAATCCTCTCCGTGAACGGCTCCAACGGCCGCGATAACGTGACGGTCCGTGCAACTGGTGGACAGATCCGCGTACAAAGCAAACTCAATCTGGGTTCGCCGCAACGAACGAGTGAGGTGCATGTGTTCGATACGGCCACTGTCCAAAGTGTGAGCATTCGACTTCATGGCGAAAACGACGTGGCCAGAATATCCCGCAACCTTACCGTCGGGACTCTGATAGACGGAGGGGCCGGCAATGATCGACTGACAGGCGGCGATGCCAGTAACACGCTACTGGGTGGCGATGGAAATGACCGCTTAAGGGGCGGGAATGCGAATGACATCATCATTGGTGGGGCCGGTGACGATCGTCTGTTGGGGCGCGGAGGCAGTGACATTCTTAGTGGCATGGAGGGTAATGATGTGCTGACGGGCGGAGCCGGAGACACACCTGACTTCCTGATTGGCGGCTCGGGCCGAGATCGACTATCTGGTGGAGCCGGTAGTGACTTACTCATTGGTCACCAAGTCGGCGGCGAGTCCGACGCAACGATCTTGGGAACGAGTTTGAATCAGTGGATCGCCAGCCCGACAGGTATCCCCGCGAATTTGAATTTCTTCACTCCGGACAATGTGCAGGACCAGCTGATCGGTGGCTCGGGGAACGATCTTTTGGAAGGCGAGCCCGGCGACGTTTTCCGGCAATAGAGAGACTCACTCTGGTGAACCCGTGGTGTCAGCCGCCA
>CAYZRS010000103.1:0-13582 GCA_964480915.1 uncultured Pirellulaceae bacterium
AAATCTGAAATCTGAAATCTGAAATCTGAAATCTGAAATCTGAAATCTGAAATCATCCCCAACACCCCAAACCGACCACCATGCTATTGCTCGAAAACGTTCAAAAATCCTACACGGAAGCCGACGGTTCCGCGTTACAAATCCTCGACATCCCCCGTTTCGAGATCGCCAGTAGCGAGCAGATGGTCCTTGTCGGCCGCAGCGGCTGTGGCAAATCGACGTTGCTGCAGGTGATTTCCGGGATTAGCAGAGCCGATAGCGGGTCGGTCAAGATCGACGGGCTCGACATCACCCGGCTCACAGAAGCTGGCCGCGACCGTTTTCGCGCCGAGAAGCTGGGCTACGTCTTTCAGACTTTCAATCTTCTCTCCGGTTTCACGGCGCTCGAAAATGTCCTGCTCGGAATGACATTTGCCGCCGGTCGTTACGATCGGGCTCGGGCCGTCAAATTGCTAGATCGAGTCGGTCTCACGCAGCGTGCCTCGCATAAACCGGGAGCATTGTCAGTGGGCGAGCAACAACGCGTCGCGGTGGCTCGCGCGCTGGCCAATCGGCCGAAGCTACTGTTGGCTGACGAGCCAACAGCCAACGTCGACCCGGGCAATCAACAGCAAATCGTTGATCTCATCCGCACGACGTGTGTCGAAGAAAAGGTCGCCTTGTTAATGGTGACCCATACGATGGAAGTCGCCGATCAATTCGATCGAGTCGATCGCCTTGAGGATGTCAACCGCGTGATCGCGGCCAAGGCGAGTTAGCTTTCGTACACAAATCGGTCGAATTCGGTCTCTTTCCACCGAATCCCCATCTTTTAGCTGCCCAAATCTATGCCTAACTTCCGGTTTTATCCATACTGGAGGATTCGAGGCATCAATCACACGGGGGGGGAAAATGATCCGGAACAGTCGTGGCACTTTAGGTCGATTACTCGGCTTTACTTTCGTTTGCGCCGTCAGCGCACTTCTATCAGGCGACGTTGTGGCTCAGTATGCCACCAGTAACATGGAACTCACCGATCGGTTGAGCCTTTCTCAATTGGGTGGGGGCGAAGGCTCCGACATTTGGGGCTGGACCGATCCACTCACCAAAAACGAGTATGCAATTTTCGCTCGTTCCAACGGCACTTCGTTCGTAGACGTTACCGACCCTTACAACGTGACCTACCTTGGCACCTTGCCGACAGCTGCCGGCGAAGATGTCTGGCGTGACGTCAAGACCTACGGCAATTACGCCTACGTCGTTGCCGATGGCAATGTGGGCCCCCATGGCATGCAAGTCTTCGACATGACGAGGCTGCGCGGGGTCACTTCGCCCCAAGTCTTCAACGCCGACTTTAATGAAAACTCATTCCGCAACGCACACAACATTGCGATCAACGAAGAGTCGGGGTTTGCTTATGTCGTGGGAACCAATGTGAACAGTGGCGAGGCCTTGGCCTATGATCTTTCCAATCCGGCTCAACCAGAACTCGTGGGACTGATGGATGTCGATGCGTACGTTCATGATCTACAGGTCGTCAATTACCACGGCCCGGACACCGATTACAGTGGCCAGGAAATCATGTTCACGCTCAGTGCCAACGATCTGGTCATCATCGATGTCGATAACAAATCGAACCCATCGTTGATCTGGGAATCGCAAGGCGCCTTCAATGGTGGCGACCCCTACAACATCGGGTATGTGCATCAAGGCTGGCTCTCGGAAGATCACCGCTTCTTTTACCAAAACGACGAGGGCGATAATCGCTGGACGCATCGCTGGGATGTGAGCGATTTGGACGATCCGCAGTACCTCGGATCGATTGCGCCGCTAGCCGGCTCTGCCATTGACCATAACCTTTACGTCAAAGGCAAATACATCTACCAAGCGAACTACACCGCCGGACTACGCGTTGCTGAAACAACCGACCCTGCCAGCGGTGCGATGACCGAGGTCTCTTGGCTCGATACCCATCCGGGTAGCAATGGAGCCAACTTCAACGGTGCTTGGTCGGTTTACCCGTTCTTCGAAAGCGGGACGATCATCACCAGCGACATCAACGATGGCCTGTTCGTATCTCGAGTCACCGTGAGACCGGCCGATTTCAATGCGGACGGCTTTGTCGACTGCACCGATATCGACCAGCTCGTTAATGCGATCGCTACCAGTTCGGACAAGCCTTGGTTTGACATGAACGGTGACGGCAACCTGGATCTGGCCGATCGCGACATGTGGCTCGCCGCCGCCGGTGCGGAGAACTTGGCATCGGGCAATGCCTACTTGCCCGGCGACATCGATCTGAATGGAACCGTCGATGGCAACGATTTCGTCATCTGGAATGCGAATAAGTTCACCTCGAATCCTTCGTGGTGCCACGGCGATGTCAATGCTGATGGCGAAGTGGACGGTGGTGACTTTATCGTATGGAACGCGTTCAAATTTCAATCGGCCGACGTGAGTGCCGTTCCGGAACCGAGTTCCATCGCGCTGATTCTACTGAGCAGCCTCTGGTTCTTCCGACGTCGTTAAGCAACGTGCGACGACACGCGTGATTCATGAACGAGCGGCGCCACCTGTGGCGCCGTTTTTTTCATGAACCTCTCGCACTTCATGCACGATGCGCGAACGGCCGATACGCAATTCCGCTTGCTTCCGTTTGCATCCGTTTGCGCAAGCTTCCTCTGCGCAAGTTTCCTCTGCGCAAGTTCCGCCTGCGCATTCTTCGGTCCGTCCGAGCGCCGACGCGACCCGTCACTTTCACCATTTTGGTGAACCTTGCAGATTCACCGATGTCTATTCTTACCGACCGGCCGCGCTGCCATGACGAGCGTGCAGGGCCGGATTCTCTGAGGAAGAAGTAGCGATGAACGTGATCGACACTCGACAACTCGACCGCCCATGGTGCACCGAGGCCGCTGTATTCGCGAACGAACGAAACTTGCGACTCCTCGTGTTGCTGCGCCTCTGACTCCGGTTGAGCTTCTTCCCTGTGGCCAGCAACCGGCGTCATGCGTGACGCCGTTTTCTTTGCGCCACGGCACGGTAGGCAAACGGAAAAGCCATCGAGTTTAAGCCTCGACGTATGCGGGTTCGACTCCCGCCCGTGCTACTTGCATGACGACCTGACGAAGAGAAACCGGCGGCATGGTAGCAAATTGGCAAAGCGACCGAGCTTAGACCTCGGGATTTGTGGGTTCGAGTCCCACCCATGCCACTCTGACCAGATAGCAAAAAAGCAGGGCCACAAGCGGCCCTGCTTTTCTGTTTTCCACTGCGGAGAACCGCGTTTAGTGGGCGTAACTGGACTTGAACCAGTGACCTCCTCGATGTCAACGAGGCACTCTAGCCAACTGAGCTATACGCCCGACCTGAACGAGATTATATACTCGCCGGTTGGGGTTGGGTATCGGCAGCTGAGGGATCAAAGTTGATCCAATGTGGGGCCGAACCTACAGCCTGCCGCCGGGTTCTATTGCTGGAAGGTGCCCGGGTTCTATACTCTACGTTCCACAGCGATTTTGCGGCGGCTATGGCGAGCTTTCTAGCTGCCTACCGCCCGGACGAGCTTTCTTCCCGAAATTGGCCACTTTTTTTAACACCGGTTCAAGATGCCCGATACCAACGCCTCCATGCAACTGACAGTTTCACTCCCAGACGGTTCGGAGCGTGCTTTCGATCGACAGGTCACGCCGGCCGATGTGGCGGCCGAAATTGGGCCCGGACTGGCCAAAGCGGCACTCGCGGCCGAAGTCGACGGCCAACTGGTCGGGATGGATTTCCAACTGCCGACCGAAGGCACGGTGGCGCTGAAGTTGTTCACCAACAAGAATCAAGAAGCGCTCGGCATCATGCGGCACTCGTGCGCTCACGTCATGGCGCGAGCCATCATGCGACTGTTTGATGGTGTCCAACTGGCGTTCGGACCGACCACCGACAACGGCTTCTATTACGATTTCGAACTTGAGAAGCCACTCACCGAAGACGATTTCCCGGCGATCGAAGCCGAGATGAAAAAGATCATCAAACTCAACGAGCCCTTCGAACGGATCGAAGAATCACGCGACAAAGCAAAACAAATCTGCCAAGATCTAGCGCAAGAATTCAAAGTCGAACACATCGAAACGGGCCTGTCCGATCACGAGACACTTTCGTTCTACCAGCAAGGCGAATTCATCGACCTGTGTCGCGGGCCGCACGTGCCCAAACCGAAAGCGATCGGCGCCTACAAACTGCTCTCGATCGCCGGCGCGTATTGGAAGGGCGACGCGAAGAACAAGCAGTTGCAACGAGTCTACGGAACGGCCTTCTTCGATAAGGAAGAGATGGCGGCTCATTTGGAACGAGTCGAAGAGGCCAAGCGACGAGACCACCGCGTGCTCGGAAAGCAGTTGGAGCTGTTCACGATCAGCCCGCTGGTCGGTTCTGGACTGATCCTTTGGCTGCCGAAAGGGGCCAAGCTGCGCGAAATCTTGGAAACCTTCGTGCGCGACGAATTGACGCGTCGCGGCTACGACACGGTCTATACGCCCAACATCGGCCGCGTCGAAATGTACGAAACCAGCGGACATTTCCCCTATTATCGCGATTCGCAGTTCCCGCCGATCTTCGATCATCAAGCCGGTGCGGCAATCGATTATCTGATCCGCATCCTCGATGTGAAGGACGATTCGGTCAGTCATGACTTGACCGCCGATGACGAAAAGAAACTGATCGAAGCGGCTCAAGTGGCCGGCTTCGATGCCAAGTATGACTTCGCCGCGTCGACCGCAGAGAAGCTGGAATGCTTACGCGAATGGAGTCGTCAGTTCGAACGGTACTTGATCAAGCCGATGAACTGCCCGCATCACATCATGATTTACAAATCGAAACCTCGCAGCTATCGCGATTTGCCGGTTCGCTTGGCCGAATTCGGTACCGTTTATCGATACGAAAAATCGGGCGAGCTGTCTGGGATGACGCGGGTGCGCGGGTTTACTCAAGACGACGCGCACCTGTTCTGCACGGAAGAGCAGGTCGCCGACGAATTCCGCGGCTGCATCGAAATGACGCAGTTCGTGCTCGAGACACTCGGCATGACCAACTATCGAGTCCGGCTTGGCTTTCGCGATCCGGACAGCAGTAAGTACGTTGGCGAGCCGGAACAATGGGACAAGGCGGAAGCGGCGCTGATCGACGTTTGCAACTCGGTCGGCATCGAAGCGGTACCGGAAGCGGGTGAAGCGGCTTTCTATGGCCCCAAGGCCGACTTTGTCGTCAACGACTGCATAGGTCGAGAATGGCAACTGGGAACGGTGCAGCTCGATTACAATCTGCCGAATCGTTTCGAGATGGAATACGTGGGCAGCGACAATCAGATGCATCGTCCCGTGATGATTCACCGGGCTCCGCTGGGCTCGATGGAGCGGTTCATCGGTGTCGTCATCGAGCACTTTGGTGGCGCCTTCCCGCTGTGGCTTTCTCCCGAACAGGTCCGTTTGCTGACCGTCAGCGAAAAATCGGAAGAATACGGCCGCCAGGTCGAAGCCGAGCTGAAAGCGGCCGGATTCCGGGTGACCGCCGATTATCGGCCGGAAAAACTGGGTGCCAAAATCCGCGACGGCCAGTTGGACAAAGTGCCCTATATGATGGTCGTCGGGCCGCGAGACGCCGAACAAGGGATGGTGTCGCTGCGAGACCGAATCGACGGCGATTTGGGTGGAATGCCGCTAAAAGAGGCGATTAGCAAGCTTCAAACCGAGATCGAAGAACGGACTGTCCGGCAGACATTTACGGCCAGTGCGGGACTCGCAGCATCGGGCGGTGACAACGAATATTAAGTTCGAAAGTGGCCCTGCGCGGCGCAACCGCTCGTTTCCCCCAACGGGGCGATGGCTTGCCCCACCTGTCACATTTTCGCAAATTCAGGCGCTTCGATTCGCAGACCTTATTGCACCAGAACGGTTGACGCGCCCTATAATAGAGAAATACTCACGGTGAGGCTTTGAGTTGACCGCGGCAGCACGGATTGTCGCGGCTTATTTTGTTGCAACAGCATCGGAACGTAATGGCAGTTGATCGAAACATCACGCGAATGAACGACCAGATTCGCGTCACTCCAATTCGTGTCGTCAGTCACGAAGGTGAACAGTTGGGTGTGATCCCAACCGAAGAAGCACTAGCCATCGCTAAAGAAGCTGGCCTCGACCTCGTGGAAGTTGCTCCCGGCGAAAAGCCTCCCGTTTGCCGCATTATGGATTACGGCAAATATAAGTACCAAAAGAAGAAGAAATTCTCGAAGGGCAGCACCCACCAAACGAAGACGAAAGAAATTCGCCTGCGACCCAAGACCGGTCAGCACGATATCGACTTCAAGGTGAAACAGGCGCGTTCCTTTCTTGAGCACAAAGACAAAGTGCAAATTTCGGTCGTCTTCCGCGGCCGTGAAATTGCTCATGTGGAAGAAGGACGCCGCGTCATGGAAGGCGTGCTGCATGACTTGGAAGAGATTTGCAAAATCGAAATTCCACCGTCCCAACACGGCCGACGAATCGTTTGCACCGTGGCCCCACGCTAGTTGGCTACTGGCATCGCTAGCGGTGCTGCAAGCAAATTTCCCAACAGTCCAACGTGATCGCTCCGATGATTCAATTGTCGGAGCGATCGGCGTTTGGTACTTTCTCAGCCGCCAATCTCGGCTTCGACGACTCAGGGGTGAGAACGATCAAGAGGTGATGTTGATGCGCAGTTTCACGATGTTCACGATCCTTTGCCTATTGCCCTGTTTCGGCTGCCAATGGAACGGCACGCAACGATCGGTTCAACCGTTTGCTGGCAACACGCCGGTCTTTCAAACAGCCCAACCGGGCCAGCCGCAAGCGTTCCCCCAACAAGCGCCACCGCCACCGATTCAATTCGCTCATCAGGCCGGTCAGTTCATCGGCGACATGGCAACCGGGTTTGTCCGAAGTGCCGTCGGCGGAGCCGGCTTCACCGCGGGTCGTGACCTTTGGAATTCGATTGTTCGCTGAGGAGGGGGAGGGCTGAAATTTGAGATCCAAAAAATGTGAGATCTGAGATCTGAAATTACATTTCAGATTGGAGGTCTCTGCTCTCAGCAACGTATCCGCAGATTTCGCAGATGGACGCAGATTTTTTTCGGTAGCGTCCGATCGAATCGGGCAGGGCGGCTTTCCGCTGGCAATTTACAATCCGAGCAGTTCGTCATAGACCCGTCTTAAAGCAGCGGCCGCCACGCTGGCCGAGTGTCGCTCGGCGACGTTCGCTTGGCCTGCCTCGCCCAATTCGCGACGGTTTGGTTCGTTCAACAGCAGCTCGGTCAGTTGACGCGTCAAATCGGTGACGTCGTTCGCCTCGAACAGCCGGCCGCCAGCGGTCGAGGCCAGCAGTTCGGGAAAGATGCCGTGGTTCGGTTGCACGACCGGTTTGCCGCTCGCCAAAGACTCCAACACGTACAAACCCTTGGGCTCTTGGAACACGGTCGGCACAGCGACCACATCGACGTCGGCCAAGAACTGCCGCTTCTCCTCACGCGACACGGCGCCTCGATACTCAAAACTCTCTTCTCCACATTGGTCGCGCAGCCGCTGAAATAGTTCCTCGGCGTAGCCGGTCTGGTCGGCTCCTAACCAACCGGCGATGAGCAACCGAGTCTCGGCCGTCTCCGGTTGGGCCCGAATTTGCTCGAACGCTTCGACCAACAAGTGAAGCCCCTTCTCGGGCGCCAACCGGGCCAAATAGCCAATGGTCGGCGGCCCAGTTCGCGCCGCGTCCGGCGCGACACCGAACCCGTCGCTGGAGATCGCCAACGGAACTTGGCGAAACTTGGCTCGATCAATACCTAAGAACGACGCCATGTGATCGGCGTAGAACTGGCTATGCACGACATAGGCATCCACCGACCGATCGATGTCGCGAATTTGTTGCAGCGCCGCCTGCTGGTGCTCAGGCCCCAGGTCGCTGAGGAACAAGTCATCACCTTGCAACGTCACCAAAACCGGGACGTTCAGTCGCTCTTTGATCGTCTTGGCGCAGGCGGCGATCAGGACGTTGCTGAACTGGACGAGCTCTGGTTGCGCGTGACGGTCGAGCCAGCGCACAACGCGTTCCACCTCGGCTCTTTGGTTCCCGTCGGCTCCTTGGAGCATCGAAACGGTCAGGTCGCCCAGCAGCGCCGCATTGGTTTCCATCCCGCGGCTGGTGACCCAACGAATCAACCGTGGGTTGTCGAGCCAGCGGTTGAGGAAACCGGGTAACCGCCCCCACCAAGGCAGCTTCTGCTGTAGGTAGACGTTGATGCCACCAAAGAAGACCTCCTGCTGGCTCTGATCGGCCTCGTCGGTCCGAATGGGCGTATAGGTCGGCACCAGCTGAATATCGACACCTGAGCTGTGCAGAGCGGCGGCCAACGCATTGTCCTGCAGGCAGCTGCCGCAGTACATTCCGCCCGCTCCGGCCGTCAACATCACGATTCTAGGTGCTTTCCGAGTCATGAACCCATCTTCGACTGGTCGAATAGAGTGGGGAAGAGCCAACCAGCGATCGAGGCGGCTGTGAGCCGTTTTTTCCTAAAATTGGGCCGGCAGCACCGTGGCGGCCATAATCTGGAAACCCCCTTTAAGCGAGGCGAATTGAGCTCTACAATGTGGAGTTCTCCAGGGGAGGAAGGTCCACGCAGGGCCGCTGGTGGCCGTCGTGTCGCCAGTCAACACGTCCTCGCCCTGTGAACAAGATGGAAAGAAGCAAAGATGCCCAAGCAAAAGACTCATAAGGGAACCAAGAAGCGGTTTCGCCTGACTGCCAGTGGCAAGGCCAAACACCGCTCTTCGGGGACGAGCCACCTTGCACAAGGTCTGTCGACTAAGCGGAGACGCAACCTGCGCGGCACGACTTGTGTGGATAAGACCATGGAGCCGGCCATTCAAAAGGCACTCAACGGCTACAGCAACTAACTAACAATTTGACCAGTCACGTGGGCAGCAACGCTTCCAAGCCGGAAGGGCCTGACGTGTACAATCCCGGAGAATTATCCGATGAGAACTACCAAAGGTTCAGCGCGTAATAAGGCCAAGAAACGCCTTTTCAAAAAAGCCAAAGGCTATCGCGGCGGTCGCGGAACTCTGCTCCGTACCGTGAAAGAGACTCTCGTCCGCGCTGAAGCATTCGCTTATCGCGATCGACGAGTCCGAAAACGCGATTTCCGTCGCCTTTGGATCACGCGTATCAGCGCAGCCGTTCGTGCTCATGACATGTCTTACAGCCAGTTCATTAACGGACTCAACAAAGCCGAAATCGGATTGAATCGAAAGATGCTTTCGGAAATGGCGATCCATGATCCGGAAGGTTTTGAGCAAGTCGTTGAAGCGGCCAAGTCGGCGGTCGCGGCGTAAAGCAGCTTAACGCGGCTTAGCGCGGCTTAACGCGGTTTAACGCGGTTTAACGCGGCATTCGGGCCTGGGCCCAATTTGCCAGCTTGCCATGAGCCGACTCGAGGTGCGGCGAAACTGCTGGCAGCCTCACGCGGCACAAGACGCCCAGCGTCTGGCACTTCCCGTAAAATTGAACAAGTTCGTAGTGCCGGCCGCAGCCGGAATGAAGTGCGAACTTCACGCGGATACGTGCTCGTTCCGTCTAAGAGCGGTACTGCAAACCGCACCGCAAACCACCAGAATAGTAAGCAAGTGCCACCCGGCACTTGTCGATATTGAGTAAGTGGTATGGAGCGCAAAGCTTCCGTTTGAAGTTCCAACCGGGCGACAGATAAGCTAGATACGTCAAACGAGAACGTACACGAACATGCAAGCACTCGACACGATTCGCGACGAAGCGTTGGCTCAAATCGAAGCGGCCGAAACGGCGGAGGCGGTCGAGGCGGCGCGCATCGCTTTTCTGGGCCGCAAAGGGAAACTGACGGCGGCCCAATCGCTGCTTAAGGAACTGCCCAAGGAAGAAAAACCGGCCTTCGGACAGTCGCTGAACGCAGCTCGAGGTGCCATTACCGCGGCGCTCGAGGCGAAACAATCAAACCTCCAAACGGCCGCCGACCAACAGGCGGTCGCTGGAATCGACGTCACGCTGCCGCCACGTCATCTGCCAGCAGGTGGCCTGCACCCGTTAACGCTGATGAAAGATCATGTCGTAACGGCACTCAGACAGATGGGCTTCACGTTGGCAACGGGACCAGAAATCGAAACCGAGTTCCACTGTTTCGATGCGCTGAACACGCCCGAAGATCATCCGGCACGCAACGAAAAAGATACGTTCTATTTCGACAGCGGAAAACTGCTGCGGACCCACACCTCCAGCGTGCAAGTTCGCACGATGGAAAAGCTGGCACCACCCGTCCGCATCATCGCGCCCGGCTCGGCCTACCGGCGAGACGAAATCGATGCCACACACCTGTCCGTCTTCAACCAACTGGAAGGACTCTACGTCGACGAAGGTGTCACGGTCGGACATCTGAAGGGAACATTGGAACGAGTCCTCCAAGCGATCTTCGGAACGGATACCGAAGTCCGATTCCGTCCCCACTTCTTCCCCTTCACCGAACCGAGCTTCGAAATTGACGTCAAACTGTGCGTCAAAGGCAAAGAACCGAAGTGGATCGAAGTCGCCGGCTGCGGCATGGTCGATCCGGCCGTGTTTGACGAAATCAATAAAAGCCGTGGCGACAACGCGTTCGATCCGGCCAAGGTGACTGGCTTTGCGTTCGGCATGGGAATCGATCGCCTGGCCATGATCAAATGGTCGATTCGTGACATCCGTTTGCTGATCGACAATGATACTCGCTTCCTACGTCAGTTTGCCTAAAGGCCATTTCGAAACGGGAAAACAGGGACTGGCTACGGAACATTGGACCCTGAATCCTGCTCGGCAATCCAGGTGCCTGTTCCGTTTCGAAACCTGTCCACTTTAAACACTTGCCCTTGTAAACTTGCCTGGCGTCGCCCCGGGCGCACCTAGCCACTAACCGCGAGGCAACTTTTGTCGCTTCGGTTGCATCACTCAAGAAGAGCTCCCCATGCTTGTTTCGCTGAATTGGCTCAATGAACGAGTCGACCTGTCCGGTAAATCAACCCAAGAACTGGACGACCTACTGACCTTCGCAGGCATCGAGGTTGAGGGCATCCACTTCCAAGGCCCGGCCACCGAGAAGGTCGTGATCGCCAAGATCCTTTCGGCCGAACCACACCCGGACGCCGATCGCCTGAAGGTTTGCCAAGTCGAAACGGGCGAGGGCGAGCCGCGGCAGATCGTCTGCGGTGCGAAGAACTACCAAGTGGGCGACAAAGTCCCCTGCGCCTTGCCCGGCGCCGCGATGCAAGCCGGATTCGAAATCAAAGTCGGCAAGCTGCGCGGAGTCGAATCGCAAGGCATGCTCTGTAGCGCTAGCGAAATCGGCTACACCGACGAAGTCGACGGCCTCATGATTTTGCCGGCCGACGCACCGATCGGCAAACCGATCAAAGAAGAAGTCGGTTCCGATACGATTTTCGAAATCGAAATCACACCGAATCGGCCCGACCTGTTGTCGCATTCAGGGATGGCCAGAGAGTTGGCGGCGCTGAACGGCACCGAGATGTGTCCCGTCGAGATCAAGCCGCTCAAGTCCGCAGCGAGCGACAACGTCAAATTAGAAGCGAACGAAGCCTGCCCGTTCTATTCGGCACTCCGCATCGACGGCATCACGGTCCAAGAGAGCCCACTGTGGCTCAAGACCAAGCTGGAAGCGATCGGCTTACGGCCCATCAACAATATTGTCGATGTGACGAACTATGTGCTGCACGAATTGGGCCAGCCACTGCACGCCTTCGACGCCGCCAAGGTCCAGCTGCCGCTCCATATCCGCATGGCAACCGATGGCGAATCGTTCCAGGCGTTGGATGAAGAAACTTACGAACTCCAATCGAGCGACGTGGTCATTTCCGACGCCAGCGGCAAACCGCTGGCGCTCGGTGGCGTGATGGGCGGGCTCGATTCGGGCACGACCGAAACGACCACCAGCGTCATCCTCGAAGCGGCCCTGTTTCACACATCGACGATCCGCCGCACCTCGCGGCGCCTCGCCCTATCGTCCGATTCGTCGTACCGCTTCGAACGGGGCGTCGATCCGGCCGGTGTCCTGCCAGCCGCCTATTTCGCGGCGGCATTGATGGTCGAGCTGGGCGGCGGAACGATCGCTCCAGCCATCGAAACGGCCGGGCAAGCTGCACAGGAATCGGCAACCGTCCCTTTCGACGAAGCGGCCCTCAATCGCTACTCGGCCGGCTGCATTCCTTGGAACGAAGCACAACGAATTCTGGGAAACCTAGGATTGAAAGAGGTTTCACCCAATACTTGGTCGATTCCCTCGTATCGAGCCGACCTCCGTCGCGATGTCGATCTTACCGAGGAAGTCGTCCGCGTGTTCGGGCTCGACAACATCCCCTCCACACACGCGACGACCCTTGTGGAACCATCGGCAGAAGATCGCAAGTACGATCTCGAAATGCGGCTGAAACAACAACTGGCGGCGATGGGATTCTTCGAAGCCCAGACGATTAAGTTGGTGGGCGAGTCGCAAGTCGAAGACTTGCTGCCGATCAAACCGCTCCAAGAGGGCGACCTGATTCGGGTCGCGCTGCCACTGTCAGAAGATCATGCCGTGTTGCGACCTAGCCTGTCAGCCGGCCTATTGGCGACCGCCGCGGTGAACGCTCGGCAACACGAAAAAATGTTGCGGTTCTTCGAACTGGGTACCGTCTTCCGTAATAGCGGTGGCGGCAAAGCGGCTGACTTGGAATCTCAGCAATTGGGAATCCTGCTCTCGGGACCACGACAACCGGTTCGCTGGGACAGTGCCGATCAAACCGAATGCGATCTGTTCGACCTCAAGTCAGTCATCCAGACGCTGGCTCCCCAGGGAGAGATCGAGTTCTCGACACGCGACCGAAACGGCTTCTTCCTTGGCTGTGACGTGAAGCTGGGCGGCAAGAACATGGGTACCGTGGCCCTGCTGCGGCCCGACAGAGCGCGGCAACTCGATATCGAATCGCCAGTCTTTCTGGCCGAACTGGACGTGGCACGGCTGCTGTCCGAAGCATCGACGACCCGTTCCATTGATGAGCTACCGCAATTCCCGGGCTCGTCTCGCGACATGGCGATCGAAGCGCCAATCGACTTAGCCAGCGCCGAAATCGACAAGGCTTTGAAGAAGATCAAAGAGCCGCTGTTAGCCAGCAGTTTCTGCTTTGACGTGTTCACCGACCCCAGCGGCGAGAAACTGGCCGCCGACAAAAAATCGATGGCCTATTCGCTCACGTATCGCTCGGCAAAAGGAACACTCACCAGCGAAGAAGTCGCGGCCGCCCACGAGGGCATCCAGAAGTCGCTTACAAAAGCGTTACCCATTTCGTTCCGCTAGTCCGCACGAACGACGATCGTTGATAGATGGATCGTTGATAGATGGATCGTCGTCAGTGAAAAGCCCAGCGCCCGTGCCACCTTCCGTGCATGCCACGCGAAAGCTTAGTTCCGACTGCCGAAACACACATAGCCCCTCAAGCCGCACCAAGGCGGCTTGAGGAGCCTGCATGTGTTGTTCACAAAGCTTGGCGAGTCTGCCTAG
>CAYZRS010000104.1:0-13421 GCA_964480915.1 uncultured Pirellulaceae bacterium
TTGACCGCCCGAGTCTGGGGACAGACTCGGCTACGTGACGGTTGGGGAATCGGCACACGTCTTTCATCGCGTAGTTGCCCGTGAAACTGCCAAAATCGACGCGAATTTCGATAACGGATGAACGCCCCGGCCAATTTTGGCAGGGAAGGAATCTTGTTGGATGGGGCGAGCTGTTTTTTGGCGGGCTCGTAACTAGTCATTACTCCTTCCGACAGGCCAGAGAGGGCCAGAGAGTCAGCATTATGAAACACCCACAGCAATCATCGCTGCCTAGTACCGTGGACTTCGACGTCGAGGCGCTGGAAGCTCGCAGCATGCTGGCCGGTAATGTCGCGGTCGAGTTAAATTCGGCAGGTGACATCGTGGTCACCGGCGACAACGAAAGCAACAGTATCTCCATTCAATGCATCTGCGGTAATGCTAACAGTCCGCACCTGCGCGTCTTTTCTTCAGATAGTACGACGTCCATCAACAACATACTTCCCGAGGAAGGGTACTCCGTAAATGTCCCTATTGACGTTTCTTCGCTGCGAGATTTGAAAATCAAAATGCGAGGCGGTACGGATCGCTTCTCGATTTCAGATGCGAGTGGGATGCGTAATGTGTCGGTTTCCATGGGCAGCGGTAATGATCGGTTCGATCTTACTCGCGGTGACCTGTCTGGAAATGTGAAAGTGCGGCTCGGTAGTGGCGAAACAGGAGTTGGCCACGAGAGTCTCATCAACTTTGATCAAGGCGTCTTTTTCCTGGGCTCTTCCATTGACGGCAATGTGATCGTCCGGGGCAGTCGTACGCACGATGTCGTGAGCAACTCTGCCGAAGTCGGCGGGCGAATCAGTGTGGTCCTGGGCTCGGGAGACGATGGGGTTTCGTTCAGCGGAAATTCCGAACTACCGTCCACTGCGATCGCTGGCAAAGTATCCATCAAATTGGGAAGTGGCGACGATTATCTCTCCCTAAGAAGTTTTCGATTCGAAGAACAGTTCAGGGCCGATGGCGCGACCGGTAACGACGCGTTGTACAATACATCCAGTGTCTTCCAGGTTCCTGCAACTTTTAACGGCTTCGAAGAGCTGTGAGTAAGGTGAACGGGAGCTCAAGCCGACATTGCTTTCGCCGCGGTAGGAAAATCAAAGCAATTCCTGCAGAGCATCTACGTAGTGGCCCACATCCAGACCATCGACGAGCGCATGATGGACGTGGACCGACATGGGCATCACTCTGACGCCATTCGTTTCCGTCATTTTCCCAAACGAGATTTTGGGCGCGCTGTCCGCGGCGCTGAAATGACGCGCGTGGGAAAGGGAGGTGAACTTGAGCCATGGGAGGGACGAGTAGTGAATTACGCACTCATTCGATTCCACAGGAAACAGCCGAGTCGAGTTCCGAACCGCGTTTGTCACGGCGATCGCATGGGCGTGAAAGCGATCGAAATCGGCATGGAAGTCCATATAGGAAAAGCCAAAGCTGCCGTCCGATCTGGGGATCGTCGGGGAGGCATTCACGGTTTCGTATTCGTAGACCTCGGCCGCGAAGATTCTTAGCTTAAAGGCTCGGACCGAATTCGCGGCGGTCAGCGATTTGTGCAAGTAATTTAGGAAGAAGGAATGGCCCTGGGACTTCGATTCTTGATAGGTCCGCGTGCAATCGACTTCGACCGTCACGCTGTGGAACGGCTCGTCAAATTGGCGAAAGAACTCGAAATGCTCTTTGCGATTCCAGGTTTCCAAGTCGACTTTGGTTTTCACGGTGCTCTTCGTCCTAGTTCAATCAATCGAGACTGGGAATCACGAATCTAGCGAATGGCCAGCACTTACCGAAGCGGTCCGGAACAAAATTCGAATTCAACGACGGCCTCTACAAATACCGCGGCGAAACGACAGCTGTCGTTATTCGCCACTTCCGGCTCCACCGATTTATTCCGTGTCCTCCTAGCGCGGCCCGTTGTGGGACGGTGCGGTCCGTTGGAGACTGAGGAGGCATGAACCTATCGCTCTCCATCCAACAAGCCAGAAAATTGGTGCTGCTCTCACAGCGCGTTCCGCCGCCGAAGCGGGTCGGTTCTGCGGTTGCCGCGACACTCGCGGCGATTGAGCATCTGGGATATGTCCAGATCGATACCATTTCCGTGGTGCAGCGGGCCCACCACCATACTCTGTGGAATCGCAACCCTCGTTACCAAACGTGTCAGTTGGATCAGCTGCTGGCCGAAAGGCAAGTGTTTGAATATTGGTCTCATGCGGCTGCCTATCTGCCGTTTCGCGATTACCGATTCAGCCTGCCTCGGAAGCGGGCCCTTGCGCGGGGGGAGCAAAAACATTGGTATGAGCGCGATCAGCGATTGATGAAGCGAGTGCTGAAGCGCATCGCGGCCGAAGGCCCTTTGATGGCCAAAGACTTTGAGCATGCCGGCAAGCAGCCGGGTGACTGGAAGACCAAGCCGGCCAAGCGGGCGCTAGAATGTTTGTTCATGCAAGGCGAACTGATGGTGCCTCGCCGGGTGAATTTCCACAAAGTCTATGATCTGACCGAGCGGGTCTTGCCGCCCGGTACCGATACTACGATTCCTGATCCAGATGAAATGGCCCGCTTTCTGATCACGGGTTATTTGCGCTGCAACGGATTGGGTCGGCCGGCCGAAATGGCCTATTTGCGCAATGACACCAAGGCAGTCGTGGCTGCAACCGTGCAGGACATGCTGGCGACGGGCGAATTGCAGCAAGTAAAAGTAGCCGACGGAATTTACGTCGTGTCGCCAGATTCTTTGGAGCTGCTGAAGAGGCCGCTCGCGCGCAGCAAGTTGAAGATACTCTCTCCGTTTGACAACCTTGTGATTCAGCGCAAACGACTGCAGACGCTGTTCGGGTTCGATTATCTGATTGAGTGCTATGTTCCTGAGCCCAAGCGCCGCTATGGATATTTCTCGCTACCGATTCTGTGGGATGGGCGACTGGTGGCTCGCATGGACTGCAAAGCGGATCGGAAAGCAGCACTGCTGCATATTCACCATTTGGCACTAGAACCGACGCTTGTGAAACCCGAGAAGTTCTTTTCGCCCCTGTGCAAAGAATTGACTTCATTCCTAAAATTCAATGACTGTGACAAGCTGCAGCTGCACAGGACCTCGCCGGCTAAGTTCAAGCGTGAGTTGCAGCGGTTGTTCCGCGATGTGACGCCGTGAATGGGGCGCTCAGACCGAAACACGCAGAGTTTGGACAGCTCGAGATAAGATGGAAGCGGTTGCCGGGTTGTTCGTATTGGCGGATTGGTTTGCTCCGATTTTGAACGAGATCGTCAGTTGTCGCCGCGGGAGAGGCGACTTAGTCTAAACTAAGGGCAAATAGAGGTTGTTCTACCCTCATCCCGCATTTGTCCTCCCGACTACCTTGTGTGCACTGGTCGATCCTGATGTTTCTTGACGTTCCAAAAAATTCGCAGACTGCAATCCATCGATGGCAATGCTCGTTGTTGGCCGTTGCCCTATTGGCGATTTGCTGCGACCGTTTGCCGGCACAGGAAGCGGCCGGTATCGGTGAGGTTGCTGCCAAGCAGTTCTTCAAAGAGGGCATGGCAGCGGCCCGCGAACAAGAATTTGTCGCAGCGGCCAAGAAGTTTTTACAAGCGATCGAAGCGGATGACAGTCGTCCCGAATACAAGGCGGCACTCAGCGCCGTCTATCTCGAATTGTCCAAGACGGACGCTGCCTGGAAACAAGTCCGCGAAGCGATGAAAACGGGCGCTGGCGATCCTCGAGTCGCCAGCCAGCTGTTTGCGGTTTGGAATGCGTATGGAACCAAGGGACTTTTCCAAGCCGGCACTGTCCAAAGCTCGATCCGAAACACGCTCGGCCAACCCGACCGGCTCAACAAGTCGGGCAACAATGAACGTTGGTTCTACGACTACATGGGGATCGATTGGGCCGACGGGCTGTTGTATTCAACGATCGACTTGCGAGGCATCGTCCCCTCCAACATGCGACCGCTGGCTCAATTGCGGCTTGATCCCGACAGTCGCTGGCGAGTCGAGTTCCGCGTGACCGATCGTTCGCAAATCACAACGCGCTACTTCGTCCCCAAGTCGGCCGCCCAACTGGCGGTGAAGGGTGACGAAGCGGACGCGGGATCTGAAGAGTCGATCGCGACGGTACCAGAACAGTTTGTCATCCAACGAATCTTTCAGTTGGTCGAGCAGGGTGTTTCGGGGCGGCAGTGGATGGAGCAAATGCAGCGTGCAGCAAAACGGGCCAATCCGGATATCGAATGGAACGTCCTCGAGGAAACGGATGACCGGCTGATCTACGAATGGCGACAGGCGCAGGCCGAGTCTTGGCCGGCTCGTCACGAAATTGCGCTGGTGATGACCGACGCTCGCGACTTGCACCACGCGGCCTACTCGGACGCCGTCAATCAACTGACCGATGAATCGAAGCAGGAGTGGCTGGAGATTTTCTCGACAGCGAAGCTCCATCGCTACGAACGCAAGTCGGAATCGATCCCGAAAAAATCACTCGCACCGGCCAAATAGTTGTGCTTCCGCAAGCCCAGCCAGTGAGCCCAAATTCGACGTAAGTGACTTTAGCATCAATTCGAGAGTCATGTCATCGACAACGGGTGTTGTCGGCCGCTGAAAGAATCGCAAAAGTGTTCGCGAGAATCCTGTCCGATAAAGCGAACGAATGGCCTCCGACAAGGGTGTTCCGAAAAAGCGGAGCAAGAAACCGGATTCACAGGATCGGCTGGTGTCGGTACGAAAAGAACCCGCCGAACAGCCTGGGGGCCTGCTCGGCGGGCGTTATCTGGCCGGCAAAAAAGTCGACCAAACAAATCTCTTCCTGCGGCTCAGCGCCAACGCAGTACGCGGAATACTCCGCGGCCTTCTTGAATATGGGCCGGTAGATCTGCGATGCGATCGCGATAGATGCTCAGCAGTACCGCCGTCACAAAGAAGGTTCCGCCGCCCACCATCATCACCATCGAGACACTCTGCAGTTGGCCAGGCCATTGCACCAACGATAGCAGCGAGACGACACACGTCGTGAGGAGTCCCGCTCCGCAGATGGTCGTCGAGCGAATGCGGCAAGCACATCCCAATCCGAATAAGGTAAGCCCAATTAGGATGGCAGCGATTTCGTGGAAGAGCATCCAATTCCAATCGGAACTGACCTCGAACGAACGGTAGTAGACCAATCCAATCCCAACGGGAATCGTGGACAGCAGGCTTCCCAGAAAAAGGCTGGCGGTCGCTCCGTCGTCTTCCTTCTCCCCTTCGCGATACCAGGCCGCATGACCGATGACGAGTAGTGTCAAGCCGACCAACATTGCCACCAGTTCCACTTTGTGGCCCCAGTGAGCTGTGATGAGGCTGTTGCCAATGCAGGCGGTAACAATCGCTACAGCAAAACCTTCGGCTCGAAACAACAGGCGCCAACTATGGCGAACGGTGAGCAGTCCGGCGAGCATGATACCCAGCAACTGGCCACCCATGACCCACAGCAGTCGGATGTCCGTATGCTGATTGGCCAGTCGGCTAAAGGCGAGCAAAATGCCAAACACAACGCCTACCGTCACAAGAGCGTTTGCAGCGATCTCGAACGAATCTTTGCGGTAGACTGTTTTGCCCGTTGTCAGGTCGCTGACGCTTTCTCGCCGCACCGCATTCACAATGGCGAGGATCACCCCCGTGAATGTGGTCGCCAGCGGAATGGAGTAATCAAAGCTGAGCCCGGCCAGTGACATTAGATTGCAGGTCGAGCCAGTGGCTGCCGCGTAGCCAAGCATGCGATCCACACCCGTGGGCCGATGGCGCGAAGCGATCAAGTAGCTTGTCGCCGCCGCGGCGAAAATGCTCGCCCAAGTGAAATGACCGTCCCAAGCTCCGACGCCACGATCAATCGTTAAGCCCACCAAGCAAAACAGCAGCGAGGAGACTCCCCACGACGCGGCCTTCGTCGCAGCGCTACTGTGTTGCGAGTTTCTATTTGCCAGCGACCACGTGATGAAGGCCACAGGGACCAGGAATCCGAGCACCGCGAAAAGGTCGATCGAGTCGAAACCGAGGACGATCGCCACACTCAACGCCGAAAGCGTGCCAAGGACCGCGGCGACGGCTAAGAAACCGTTGCCTGACGGCGTAACGTTCGTCGCCGTTGGCGTCGCATCACAAAAACGGAGATAAGTTGTCGCGCTGGCGACTGCGGTCATGGCCAGTTGAACGACAACCAGCCACGATGCCTGCTCGAAAACGAAGCTCGTCGGGCTCGGCTGAAATTGCGCAACGAATTGTGCAAGTCCAAAGAAGATCAGACCGGTGACGGTCAGTTCGATCGGAAAGTCTTGTGGGCGGTTTCTCGAAACCGTGGTCCCCGTTACTTCATTTTCATCGGTCGAGATGTTTGAAAAACGGAACAAATTGACCATCGTCACTGCCAAACTGATGGCGATGGCGAAATGGGGTAGCCGCAGGCTAATCGAAAATAGGTCGAGCAGGCAGAAGGCGCTCCAGATCGCTAAGCCGGTCGCTGACAGCCAGTAGCGGTTTCGAGATACCAAGGATTGACCGATAAATCCGATGGCCGAAAGGGATACGAGAGTGAGTGCCCAGACTTTCTGCATGCTGTCGGTCGCTAGCGCCGGCGATATCAAGAATGAAAAATGCTCATGCAGCAAGGCGGCCACTTGTCCTGACGCCAAGATGGCCAACCCGCCGCTGAGTGTGGCAATTCCCGCGCGGTGAAATGCCTTGCCAAATGTCTCTCGTGAAAAATCACCTTCGTTGCTTTCAAACAGCAGTTCGACATGAATGCAAACCCATCCCATCACGACCAAGAACGTCGCTGGTGGTAGCAATTCCCAAAAGTGACCAACTGCTTGGTCGGCCAAGAAGAGCATTCCAGTCATCACGATTCCGCCCACGAGCGCGTAAACAAAAACCGGTCGACGCAAAACGCGAGCAACGAAGGCGTAAATGGCACAGCAGATGGCTGCCGGGATCCACAGATGGCCTCCGTTAGAGATCGTGATGAGTCCCTGAGCATCATAGAACCAAAGATTGAGCGGCATCGCCAGCGCCGCCAACAACGTCATCCCGTTACCGGCCAATTCGTAACGGCTGTATCGCAGCAGACCGATGCCGATCCCCATGACCGACAACGTCGTGATTCCCATCATGGAGGCCACGACGATCGGATTTTTGAAAACACCGATCGACCAAAGCCAACCGACAAAGCCGAGTACCAGCAGCCCGCCGCCACAGGCCATCATGCGCTGCAGCGTTTGCGGACTGAGGATTTGATCGATGAGTGAAGCGCCGTTCGTGGCTGGTGCATTTGGACAGGTGCCGCCTGCCGAAACTGCGGTCGCCTCCGGTTCTTGAAAGTCGTCTGTCGTCATTGCGTTCTCCCCAGATAGAACTTGGTTGCCAATAGAAATGGACTGTCGGTTCTGGTTCTCTATGGCAATGGGCGTGCCGTTCCTGTGGCTGGGCGGAAAACGGCAAAATCCCCGGTGTTTATCTCGAAAAAAAGACTCTCAAGGCGCCCTGGCACTTCTGGCGTGATGTACATTTGATGTACGTGTTTTCCGTGTTTATGCAGTGGATGTACTTTGGTGATGGCTCAGATCACTCCCGCCGACCGTCGGAAATTGGCCGCTCTTTCGCGGCTCGCCTACTGCAATCCGTTCTCACCGGAACGGATTGCGGCCGAGCAAGATGTGCTCGGTGCACAGTTTGTTGCTGACAACGGCATTGCCTGGAGCCGCAGTCGCGAAGAAGAGGATATCGAGCGACCGAATGTGACTCGCATCACTTTGGTGGCGACCGAGCTGGTGCACAAGTTTCGCGCCTCGCCTGCAAGCCAAGCGATGTCGTCAGAAATGTTGGGGCAGTACTGGGACGTTGTCACCTATGTGCTGCTGTATCGGCATGTGGCGACGCTTAAGCGAGAAGAGCCCATCCGTCCCGCAGTGTTGAGCAAAACGTGGCTCGCTTTTCGTGAAGAATACGATCTGTTGTGCGACGTACCCCATTTGGAATCGGTAGGCATCCAGTCGGCCGCTCATCTGTTTGCTTGCCTGTGTCAAGTGCGCCGAGCGTTTGTCAACATCTACGATTTCATCTTGGGCGAATCGGCCGCTTCGGTACGCTTGCGTCGTTCGGTGTGGGAATCGATCTTCACGAACGATCTCCGCCGCTATCGTCGAACGCTCTATAGCCGTCTGGGGGCATTGCCAACATTGGTGACGGGCCCTTCGGGCACCGGTAAAGAGTTGGTGGCGCGAGCCATCGGATTGTCTCAATACGTTCCTTTCGACGAAAGTAGAAAACGTTTTGCTGCGTCGGAGGCCAGCCTCTTCCAGGCACTGAACCTGTCCGCCTTGTCGGCGACCTTGATCGAGTCGGAGCTGTTTGGGCATCGCAAGGGATCGTTTACGGGCGCGGTTGCCGATCGGAAGGGGTGGCTCGAATTGTGTCAGCCGCACGGAGCCATCTTTCTGGACGAAATTGGAGAATTAGAAATGGCGCTGCAGGTCAAACTGCTGCGCGTTGTCCAGCAGCGTACGTATTCAGCGTTGGGCGAATCGACCGAACGTACGTTTGCAGGGAAGTTGATCGGAGCCACGAATCGCGACCTGGACGCCGAAATGCGTGCGGGCCGTTTTCGTGCCGACTTATACTATCGGCTGTGCGCGGACCGTGTCCAAACGCCCCATCTGCGTGAACAACTGGACGACTGCCCAGAGGATCTCGAGGCCTTCACGTTGCACATCTCCCGCCGCTTGGCTGGCGACGATGCGGAATTGCTTTGCCGTCAGGCGGTCGATTGGATCGAGTCCCATTTGGGACACGACTATCCTTGGCCAGGCAATATTCGCGAACTTGAACAGTGTGTCAGTAGCATCCTCATTCGTGGCGAGTATCTTCCGGCCACGACGAATGCTGCGCTGCCACGTGCCCGGCCAAGTTGGCTTGACGAGATTCACGCTGCTGAGCTCAATGCGGACGAAGTGCTGCAGAAATATTGCACCTGGATTTACTTTCGCACGGGCAGTTACGAAGCGGCCGCCAAACATTTGGGGCTGGATCGGCGAACGGTGAAGAGCCGAATCGACCAAGCGATGCTGGATGGATTAAAAAGCGCGGCGGGAGTCGTCAGCAACGATTCGTAGTTCTCGTCCGCCAGGAGAAAGCGAGTGGTCTGCTTTTCGCTCGCTGCTCGCCCCATGACCTCTGCTTCGGTATTTGGGCAACGTGTGGCAAACTGGGACAGAACTTCTGTCCACAGCTAAGTCGAATGTGGCTCCCCATGCGTCACGAACGGTCCTGGTTGCCCCATGCCGGACGCCTGCTTGGCCGACAACGATCTAGCGTTTGGTCGAATTGTTGATGAACTGAGCCACACTCGTTTCTGGCGAGAGATGGCAATTTGTGGCATCGAAGATGACCCGCAAGCGGGTTGGGATCACATCAGCGGTTATCGAACAACGGCCTACGTGATCAGTCCTTACGCCAAACGAAAGAAACTCATTCAAACTCAGTTCAACACGACGAGTGTCTTGCGCACGATCGAGCAAATCCTCGGCCTTCCACCGATGAATCAGTTCGACGCCAGCGCCATTCCCATGTTCGATTGTTTTGTGGATACGCCCGACATGAACTCGTTTCAATCGGTGGAGAGCAACATTCCGTTGGACAAAATGAATCCCGATCCAAGCGGAACTGTCGATCCGCAGTTGCGTGAAGACGCGATCGTCTCGTCGCAGCTAAACTTCCGCGAAGTCGACCGGGCACCGGAAGACGTTCTGAATCGGATCTTGTGGCGAGCGATGAAAGGAACACGAGTTCCCTACCCGGCGTGGGCCGCGGGCGCCGATGACGATTGATAAATGGAAATCGGAAATGTGGAAGGAAGGGAATGACAGGCGAGCCAGACTGAAAAAGTCGACGCAGGAAGAACCAAGGAGACCAAGCAAACCGAGTCGGCCTTGGCCAGGCTGCAAGCCTGGTCAAGGCGAATCGAGTTGTCTGCGAATTTAGTTATCTGCGAAGAACGTATCCCAGATGACTCGTTTCCGTGAGTTGGCCCGTGATCGATGTTCACGAACACTCTTCCAGGTGTAGTTGAACACGCCGCTCAATTTGAAGCTGATCAACTGGTCGCGGATGTTTTTCGGTGCGAAGAGCACATACCACAGGCAGAGTTTCGTAAGATCGGGAATGGTAAACGACGGGGTCGAGCGGACACGTTTGTCATGCCATTTAAAGTAGCTCGGCAAGTAATTCGCCGATTCGAATAGTGAGCGGATTGCTGTGGCGGCATCGGTTGCCGACTGGTTGCCAGCGATGTATTTCTGCATTTGCTGATCTGCGGCTTCGAACAATTCTCGATTCGGCGAGAATTCGCTGGCCAAAACACCCGAGAAAGGCGCTTCCTCGTTCTTGTCCAGCCAGCTTTTGTCGACGCTTTGTTCGTAATTCAAGAACAAGTTCGTGTTTAAAGTCGTGGCAGCAAAATTTCCCGCGACCCAAACGCGAAACCAGGCGTCCCACAAATCGAAATCTTGGAAAGAATGGAACGAGTTAGAAACAACACGATCACAGAAATCCAAGTTTGCCTGGAATTCGGCATTCATGTTGTCGAAAGTCGACTGTTGGAATGAATTTTCTTCCAGCGATTTGTTCAGTGGGTCGATCAAATCGTCGATCGATGTCATCGTCAAACTGAGGCCGGTAGAAAACAGTGGGTCGATAAAGCCGGCTGCATGCGCGAGTAGGCAATAGCGATCGCCCGCGATATGCGAGCTCGAGTATTGGATCCGATCGGTGCTTACCCATTCTCGGATCGGTTTGGCGTCTGTAAATTGCTCGGCGACCTTCGGAAACCTACCAACGATCTCCGCAAATTCCTCGCTCGGCGATTGGTCTGTCTTGGGGCATTTTTCTGCATTCAGCAAAACTCCGACGCTACACAATTGATTCGTGCTGGCTGAGTGGTTGTTGAACGGGATCACCCACATCCATCCTTCTTCGAAGACGTGATGCAGTGTCCCCTCCGCGAACGGATAGTGATGTCCATATTCGCGCATGGGCTGTGCGACTTCGTCATAGTGCTTGACACCCATCATGTGTGTGAAAAGGGTGCGAGAGTTTGTTTTCAGGCGACTTGGTTTCTCTCGCAACTGAAGTTTTTCAGCCACCGGCGAGCGAAACCCAGCGGCGTCGACCAGAAAGCGGCCATGGAACTCTTCCTCTTTGTCACTCGTCAGCCGGACACCGTCCTCGTGAAAATCGATGGACTGGATGCGCGTGAGTTGCCGAATGTCGGCGCCGTAATCGACCGCGACGCCCATCATGTAGGCATCCGTATCCTGGCGAAACAGATGAGCATCCGGACCCAGCGGCGGAGCTAAAGTGGGAAACTGGTGCGATTCGACCGGGTTCTGGATTTCGTGTTCGCGGTGGTACAGAAATGAAAATGACTTCTTGATTCCGCAGGCCGAACTGACGTTGTCACGTAATCGATGGAACGTCGTCAGATTGTAGAGCTCGGGAATGTCATATTTTCGAGCCAGAATCTTCAACTGAAAGCTGATGTCGGGCGTCGTTGCCTCGCCGATGGCGAAACGAGGGTGGCTGCTGGAATCAATCACCAGTACTCGCCAGCCCATTTTCGCGAGGATGCTTGCCGTGGTCGTTCCTCCCAAACCACTGCCCAAAATCAGGACATCGTAAGTTGTTGTTTCAGAGTTCACGGGACCTACCTCCGGTCGGGTGCTCCCGTTAGCGACGCGTTTACTGTCAATAACAAGGCACTGGAATCTGTTCGCAGCGAGAGCTTAGAGGACCGCAGTATAGATCGTGACCGAGCGCCAATCAACATTCTCGCGAGAGAAACAGAGAAGTGTGATCGCCGATGTGAAGTGCTGGGTCTAGTTAATTTGGCGGTTCATCTGGCGGGTCGAGGGTTGAATGAGGGATAGACCTAAGGCCACCGGATGCGTGGACCGAGCAGCAGGAACGGAGCGTCGAAATCGGTGATACCTGCGAGTGGCGTCAACCTGTGCGTCGGCCGGTCTCGGTCCTCGGCGGGCATGCCAGCGCTGTTCTTGTTCGTCAAGTCTAAGAAAAACGTGACGACAAACGGTCCGGTCCGCGGTTTGTAAATACGCTTTGTAAAGACGGCCTAGTGAAGCCATTCAAGATGATTTAGGCTCGCATTCATGGACTACAAACACAAAATGATCGAGCTGCCGCAGAACCGCGTGTGGCGCAGTTACCAGGGCGGTTTGCGACTTGACGAGTTGGCTGGAAAAATCAAACCGAGTGACAGCCACTACCCAGAAGACTGGATTGGTTCTGTGACCGCAGCCCGCAATCCCGATTCGCAAGACGAACATGAGGGAGTCTCAACCGTCCGAGTTGATGGACAAGAATTGCGATTGCCCGATCTGATTGGGATCGACCCCGAATATTTTTTGGGTGCGGAACATGTTGCCCGTTTTGGTCAGCAGCCGATGCTGCTTGTTAAGTTCCTCGATGCGGCCGTTCGGTTGCAGTTGCAAGCTCATCCGACGGCTGAATTTGCTCAACAGTATCTTGGTGCAACATCGGGCAAGGCGGAAGCGTATTATATCCTGAGCGTGCGAGATCACGTTGAGCAACCGTACGTGTATTTGGGGTTTCAACGACCGCCCAGTCGCGACGAATTTCAACGTTGGATTGAAGACCAGGACTTGGAATCGATCCTTGGCTGTTTTGACAAGATTGCCGTGAAGCCGGGCGATGTGTTGTTCATTCCTGGCGGTGTGCCACACGCGATTGGTGAAGGAATTTTCATGGTTGAAATCATGGAGCCTTCCGATTTGGTCGTCCGTTTCGAATTTGAGAGGGCCGGGTACACTTTGCCCGAGTCGGCTCGCTTTATGAATCGTGGGCTCGATTTCTGCATGGACATCTTTGATTTTTCGGCGATGCCGCAGGCTGCGGTCGAACGCGATTACCTATTCACTCCGAAACTAACCGAAAGTTATGGTGATTCGGGTGGTCGCTTCGAACTGATTGGTGCCCAGACGACGCCCCGTTTCCGCGTCAAACAGTCGGTGATCCGTGGGATGGTCGATCGACATGACGATTCCTTTTTCATCGGTGTGGTTACCGAAGGTCGATGCGTTCTGAAGACGGGCAAGAACTCCGTCGAGCTACAGCAATTTGGCAAGTTCTTCTGCCCTGCCGGGCTGGGCGACTATTCCATCGAAGCTGAAGAGGGAGTGCAAATTCTGGAATGTTTGCCACCTGTCGAATGAGTCGACGGATCGATTGGGGTTAGCGGCTGGCAGGGTTGTGTGCTGCGGGGCGAGCGCTGTCCGTTGTTTTTGGGAGGCGGTCTTTGACCGCCCGAGTCTGGGGACAGACTCGGCTACGTGACG
>CAYZRS010000105.1:0-12980 GCA_964480915.1 uncultured Pirellulaceae bacterium
GGAAGTGGATGATGATGTTCAGGAAGGCTCCCCCTTCCAAAATTCCTGCCGCTAGGATGCGGCTGACCTGAAACTGTTGCCCCGGCTTGGCCTGACCGGATTCGCCAACCGCTTGGGCCTGCATTCTTGGCAAGAAAATAGACAGTGCGACGCAGGCGATGGCCACCGTGGCGGCAACGTACGCCAAAGTGCTGGGGGCTCCTTGATCATTCCGTTTAAGGTAATAAGCGATCCCACCAAACACGACGACACCATTGATCATCGCGATCAAAATCACTTGAGTCGTGGTGGCGACTCGGTGCAGTTCGGCTCGCGCTTCGTCCGTTAGTCGCGCCACCTTAAGCGACTCGCTCAACGAAATCGTCACGCATTGGTTCACGTCGCGGTCCTGAATATCGAATGTCGGCGACCATGTCTTGATAGCGGTTGTAGGTATCCCAAGCGATCCAGCCCAAGTAGAGATTCAGGCCGATCGAGCCCATGAGCATTAGCAGTGTCATGAAATAACTTCCCCCTTGAATGATCCGTGGCGTGCCCACGGTCGGTCTCTGCACGTAGTTTTGATTTGTTGCTGGTTGTGTTGTGGTGGTCGCGATCGGTTGATAGCCCGATCGTTGCGTGACCGGAATCGTTGTGATTGGTGGTGGCGAGGTCGTAGTGGTAGGAGCGACGTAGTTGGGATTACGAGGCGGATTTTGAGCGACCGTCGGCCAAGGATTTTGGGGCGCAACGACTCGCGGGTCGGGCGTACCACGATCGACATTGGCAGGGTACGAGGTCGAGTTCGGTGGCAGGTAAGTGCCGCCTCGGGGCGCCGCCGTCTGTGCCGTACTTGGCAACCGAGTGTTCGTCGGTGTCTGTGTCACTGTGGTTTGTGTGGGGGCAGGAGTTTGCGTCTGTGTTTGGCGCCGGTTGTTGTAAGTGCCCAAATCGAAATCGGGCTCACTTGGGCGGATGATCGATGGGTCGGTGCTGCGAGTGTTGCGTCGCGAGGTGTCGGGACGGGCGGTGTCAGCGGTACTGCCGAACGCCGGGTTAAAATCACCGCCGCTGTTGCGATCAGCATCCATGCTTGGCGGAGCGAATTCTGACGTGTTGTCGTTTGCGATGAAGCGAGGTGTTCTTTGTGCGTTCGGATCGGGCAGCGACGTGTTCATTTGACGTGCGGCCCGGGGTGGCGCTGTAACGCTAGTGTTCGGGCTGCCGGGTGCTGTGTTGCCGGTCGCGTTCGCCGGAATGTATCGACTGGCACCGGACGCGTTTTGCCGTCGGTTCGTCGTGCTGGACGCCGTGGTTGACGCGGGCGCAGAGAGTGAGAATGGGCGACTCGAATTGACGTCGGTAGGATCGGTCGCGGCGCGATTTTTGTCGTAACCTGCGCCATCAATGCCTCGGTTGGGCCACGTATCGTTCATTTGATGCTGTGCTTGAATGACGCTGTTGGCGGCCGTCGTCGTGGCTGTGTTGCCGGAAACACGTCGCACGTTGCCAGAATTCATTGGTGCCGGGCGCTGTGGAGTGTTGGTGTCGAACGCGAGGTCCAGTTTGCGCTGGCGTTCGCGAATTTCATTGCGAAACTGTTCGGTCGATTTGTTCGCCGAGTCGATAAAGTCAGACGTGTTGCGTTGGACCGACTTGGCTGCGCGCGACGCGGCGGCCGGGATGTAGTCGGATGAATCGCCATAGGCGACAATCGCTAAGAACAATACAGCGGCTTGCATGACCAAGTTCCCTTTGATGATTTCGAATGTGCTAGCTGCGGCTGCGGGGCCGGGTAGCGAATCGGCGGATGGTAGCTGTCGGTTTGCCTGCGTGTAAATACGAATCCCCGTTTTGATTTTGAT
The DNA here is from genome assembly GCA_964480915.1 of uncultured Pirellulaceae bacterium. Lineage (GTDB taxonomy): Bacteria > Planctomycetota > Planctomycetia > Pirellulales > Pirellulaceae > CAWGCE01. The sequence continues at coordinate 1,845 of CAYZRS010000105.1, forward strand.
TTGACGATCGGGCGTCTGTTTCCGGCAAAAATTTGCAATAGGTAGACGATGAGCGAGCTTGAATTTACCGCGTATCACGAGGCCGGACATGCTGTCATGGCAGCACTGTTGGGAGGCGTCGTGCGCGCGGTGACGATCGTTCCACCCGACGATGAAGGGCCAAATCGATTCGGCGACACACAGATCGAGTGGCCGTTGGCCGGTATCAGCCCGCGGGATCAGGCACTCCGAGAGATCAAGACCGCCTTGGCCGGACCGACCGCCGAAGCCGTTTATCGGGATGACTACGATCGATTGCCAATCAATCAAGAAAGCTCGGCCGATTGGCTAGCAGCCAGTCTCCATACCAGCCGACTGTTCGGCGAGCAGGCAGTGCGTTTGGCTCTCTTGCATCAGGCGGCCGAGCAATTGCTCCACCTGTTTCGCAGCGACGAACGGATTTGGAGTGCCGTCGCTGCGGTCGCGGATGAACTACTGGCGCACGAAACGCTCGAATCGGGAGTGGTCGAAGAGCTCGTGGCGTTTTGGCTCCGTTAAGTGGCTCGTCGATCGAGACTTTCGCTATTCGCTATTCGCCTTTCGCCGCCCGCCTGTGATCAGGTGCCCGGACGGGCTATCGCCTATGTTGTCGCTTTCGACTCGCTCATCTCTTTCCGCAAAATATTCAACAGTGCCTGCAAGAAAGCGACGACCATGGGACCGACAAGAATGCCGACGGCTCCGAGAGCTTGAACTCCTCCGAGCACGCTCAGCAACGCCAACAGCGGATGGAGGTTTGATTGTCCATGCAGGACGTACGGTTTGATGATGTTATCGGCCATCGACACGACCAAAAATCCGTACACCGCCAAGCCGATCGCCGCGCCGGTTCGAGGCGGATCAAGAAAGAAGGCCAGATAGAGTGCCGCCGGGACCCAAATCGCGGCGGCCCCCACGAAAGGTACCATCGCCAGAACGGCCGTTAACAGCGTCAAGAGGAAGACCGAAGGAACGCCGAAGAGGAAATAGCCAACGCCTGCAAGTAAACCTTGGGCCAGTGCGGATAGCAAAGTTGCCAAGACAACTGCTCGACTGACATTGTCAAACTCGGCCAGCAATTCGGTTTCGTACCGATCGTCCAGCGGCGACAGGCGCATCATCGTTTTGATCATTTCGGGGCCGTCGAGCAAGAAGTAGTAAACGGCAATCAGCATGATCGACAGCACAAGCAGCAATCGGCCCAGCAAAGCCGGAGTGCGACCTGTGAGCGACAGGGTGATTTTGGTGAGGTAGGCACTGGCCTGGTTTTTCCATTTTTGGAACTGTTGAGCATTCGGATGCGCCAGTTCTTTGGCGAGTGACCAGGGAAAGCCGCCCAGCATCGTGACTCGTAAAGTATCGTAATGGTTGCGGCTATCGTCGATCGCAGCGAGCAAATCTGTGTGGTGTGCAGGTTCAATGGTTCCTTCAGCATCCAAAGCGACAAAGGGGGCGATGCGCTGTTCGGCGGCGACGAGTGATGTGTGGCATTTGATGTCACGTAGCAAACGCTTCTTGGCTTTGGCAGGCCCTTGCGCTGACACGGTGCTACCAGTTTGCGACTGATTCCATAGTTGTTGTGCCCAGGCCGTTTCTTCTTCCGTCAGTTCGTCCTGCAGCGCCGTGAGGGTGTCAACATGCAGTTCGGTCATCGTTTCGCTGCAGTCGTTCCGAATGTACTTTCCCAACGCTTCCAGGCTCTCTTGGAGCGATACCAATTCATCCTCTTGGTATTCAAGCGACGACGAGCCATCTTCGGAATCTATAACGAGGTCGCTATAGCTCGCGCGGACGTCGTTGAGCGGTTCCGGAATGTCTAACTTAAATTTCTTGCCAAGCCCTTTGAGCTTGCTTTCCACCTGCCATTCCCCTTTCATGAGCTGGCGCCCTTCATCGACGGCGAAGAAGCCGAACATTGCTAAGGGGCCGATGATGAGGAGACCGATGAAAGAGGTTGTCAGGAAGGCAGCGAGTCTTTTCCTTCCGTTGCATTTGTTCATCGTCCAAACATGGAACGGTTTGAAGATAACGACGGTCAAAGCGGCCAAAAACAACGGCAAGATGAACGTCTGCATGACGCGATAGAAGAGCACGCTGATCACGCAAATGATCACGAGCAGCACAACAAAAGATGCCAGGCGGGCCATCGTGTAAGACTGGCTCTTGTCAGAAGGCGAGTTCATATTAGGCTTGTGTCCTCTTGGGCGTCCCGGCCTGCGATGGGCGAGGGACTCATTCTGTGCACTGCGAATGTTCGCAGCGACGAAGCAAAAATCATATCGCAAAATGGGCCCACAGCGAGATGGCGTATCAACGGCTCCTACTATCCGCGGCAAAACTGACGCTTTTTGTGTTGGTGCTAGGTGCCTTATGGCGGGCAGGCCGGCAAGCGTTTGGCGAACTGGATGGGCAGCACTTTTCGTGGCAGCAACTCCAGTTTGGGTGGCTGGCCTGTGCGGGCGGCTTGTATTTGTCGGCCCAGTTTGTCCTGGCAATCTTTTGGCGCCGGTTGCTAAGGGCGATGGGGCAGACGCCTCGTCTCTTCGAGACCTTCCGTGCATTCCTCATGGGGCATGTCGGAAAGTATGTGCCGGGCAAGATGTTTACGGTCTTGCTGAGGACCGCGTTCTTGCAAAGCGAGCGAGCGAAGCCGCTGCCAGTGACGATTTCTGTTTTCTTCGAAACGTTGATTTACATGGCGGTCGGTGCCTGCTTGGCGGCGGTTGTCCTGTTTGTTCAGGGAGCCGGCAGCGGGGCGATGCGAGGCGCGACGTTGATGTTTGCGGTGGGCGCCATCATTGCGACGTGGCCGCCGCTCATTGGTCGCCTGGTCGCGCTAGTTCGATCGCTGCGAAAGTCGGATCATGAATCTGGTTTCGATGTGCCATTGATCGATGTGGCGACTTGGCTGAGTGGCTGGTTCTATTGCACGCTGGCGTGGTGCTTGCATGCGTTGAGTTTGTGGGCGGTCATACGGGCGATGCCGACAAACGAGCCGATTCTTTTTGATTTGGCAACCATGGTTCGGATGTTGGGCGCGGTGACGATGGCGGTTGTTGCCGGGTTCGCGTCGTTTCTGCCGGGGGCCGGGTTGGGGGTCCGTGAGTGGGTTTTGGACCAATGGCTGGCCGTACCATTTGGCGCATTCGTTGCGATCGTATCGGCGATCTTGCTACGGATCGTCTGGCTGCTGACGGAGGTGGCGAGTTCGGCTATCCTGTACTTTATCAAGCCACCCGCCTAATTCGGACGATTGCCGGCGCTAGAACGACCTTGGTTTCGTCGCCGTCTGCCGAATGATTGCCTGAGTAAGAACGTTGCCATGCTCTCTTTTGTGATTCCTGTATTGAACGAGGCGGATAGCCTGCAGGAATTGCATCGTCAGATATGTGACGTCGCGGAACAGCAGGAATACGACATCGAATTCGTCTTCGTCGATGACGGGTCGAGCGACGATTCCTGGCGTGTGATTTCAGAGATCGCCGCGCGTGATGACCGGGTGCAAGGGATTCGGTTTCGCCGCAACTTTGGCAAAGCCGAGGCACTGAGCGCCGGCCTGAAGGCGACGGTAGGCGAAATCATTTTCACGATGGATGGCGATCTGCAGGACGATCCTTGCGAGATACCGCGGTTTCTAGAAAAACTTCACAGCGGCTTCGACGTTGTCAGTGGTTGGAAACAGACGCGATATGATCCGTGGCATAAAGTCGGTCCGTCGCGGATGTTTAATTGGCTCGTCGGGAAACTGACCGGGGTCAAGCTGCACGACCATAATTGTGGATTCAAATGCTATCGACGCGAAGTGTTCGATGAAGTGCGGCTGTATGGCGAAATGCATCGCTTCATTCCCGTGCTGGCCAACGCGCGAGGCTTTCGTGTCGATGAAATCGTCGTGAATCATCGAGCTCGCCAATTCGGGGTCTCCAAGTATGGTGTCGAAAGAATTCCGAAGGCCTTGTTGGATTTGCTGACCGTCAGTTTCCTGACCGGGTTCGGACAACGTCCGCAACATCTGTTAGGAAAGATCGGCGCGACCGGTTTCTTGACGGGCGGTGCCTGCCTCCTCTACCTAACTGCTGCCTGGTTTGTAACTCGGATGAGCTCCGGTTTGGAAGAGGTTCATTTGCACCAACGGGCGATCTTCTACTATGCGATCGCGGCGCTGGTCTTAGGGGCTCAGTTCATGAGCGTCGGGTTTTTGGCCGAGTTGATTTTGGCTCATCATAGCCGAGATCAAAGCAACTATTCGATCTTAGAGCGGACCGACCAACTAGCGGCGCGAAAATCGGCAACCGATAAAGTCGAATCGCCTGCGACGGAACGTCATGAGTGAACGCAAGCCCGCGACGCCGGTCGATATGCAGAGAGGCGAGCGGATTGCTCGATACCTGTTGTGGTCGGCAATGATGTGGCTTGCTGTCCGCGTCCTGCTGGTTTGTGCGATGGACCAGCAGACGCCATTTTTGAGTGCCAATGATCGGAGCCGTTGGTGTACCGTTCGGTCGTTGGTCGAGCAGCATACGTACCGTATCGATGATGTCATCGAGAATCGGGGTTGGAATACGATCGACAAGGTTTCGCATGTCGGCAGCGATGGGAAACAGCATTACTATTCTAGTAAGCCGCCGCTACTGGCCACGATCGTGGCCGGTTTCTATTGGCCACTGCATCACATCCTCGGATTGAGTTTCGCGGAGCAGCCGTTTCTGATTGGGCGGACGCTGATTTTTACGGTGAACGGGCTGTTGCTGTTGATTCTGCTGCGGACCTGTTTGGCCATCATCGATCGATGGAGCACGACCGAATGGGGCCGCTTGTACGCGGCCGCCGTGATCACTTGGGGCACGTTTCTGACCACGTTTGCGGTGACACTAAATAATCACTTGCCGGCGGCGACGGCCGTGGCGTTGGTCGCTTGGGGACTGCTGAATATTCGCTACGAAGGTCGCCGAGAGTGGTGGATCTTCGCACTGATCGGATCGGCGAGTGCCATGGCGGCGGCGAATGATCTGCCTTGCTTGTCGCTCGTAGCGGCCGCCGGATTGGGCTGCCTGATCGTCTCCTTTCGCCAAACGTTGCTCGGCTTCGTCCCGGGCTTGTTGCTCGTCGTCGCAGCGTTTTTCGCCACCAATAAGATCGCTCATGACAGCTGGCGGCCGCCGTACGCTCATCGCGCGGCCGGGCAGGATTGGCAGGGTGACAATTGGTACAACTATCCGGGAACGTACTGGAACGAAGAAGGACGCCAAGGGGTCGATCGGGGAGAATTGAGCATCGTCAAGTATGCATTCCATACGTCGCTCGGGCATCATGGAGTGCTGTCGCTGACGCCCGTTTGGTTGTTGTGTTTCGGTGGCGTCTGGTTGTTGGCAAAAAAGGAATCGCGGCCGGAAATGGCACTGCTGATTGCAGCGCTGACCTCCGTTTGTTGGCTCTTTTACATCAACCGCCCACTTGTTGATCGAAACTATGCCGGACTCTGTTGCGGCTTTCGTTGGATGTTTTGGCTGATTCCACTGTGGCTCGTGGCGTTGATCCCGCTGGCCGATTCTATCGCAGCCAATCGCAAGTGGCGACGCGTCGCCTGGATACTATTTACGATATCTTTGGTCTCGGCGCTTTATGGCAGCTTCCATCCCTGGGTGCATCCGTGGCCGTACGCGTTGTTGCTCTATTTTCAATAGCGCGGATGATGATCAGTGCTCAAGCTCACGCAGCGCACGGCTGCCACTGTAGAGCGGGAGCAGCGTCGCGGTGACCCCCAAGATGATCGTCGCCAGCAGGCCGATCAGGATCGCACCGGTTTCTCCCATTCGCACATCGGGTAGATCGGAAACCAAATCGATCAAGTGCAAATCAGAGCTGACTCGTTTGCGGACGACGGAAATGGTTGGCACCGCGGTCAACAAGACGATGACAGCGATGTAGATGACGCTAATCACCAACGTCAACGTGCCACCAAATCCGGCGGCAATTTTGGCGGCTGATGCTTCGCGCAAATTGGGGAAGCGAGCTCCCAGCCCCACGGCCAATCCGGCCAGCCCTAAACACAAGGCACAACAAGTCACCTGATGGCTGATCGCCACGAGTGGCGAGGTAATATGCAGCCCCAGCATTACATCACTGAGCAGGATTAACGCCGAACATGGTATCAGTGACATGAAGGTCGCGAAGAAGAACTTGCTCCAAATGACCGCACTGCGATCGATCGGCAGGGTGCCCAAAATCCAAAAGCGGCGGCCTTCTAAACTGACAAGCGGGTAAATGAATCGTGTCGTAAAGGTGGCTAACAGCAATCCAGTGACGCCCACGTTGAGGAAACTAACGGCCACCATCCAGCCAGCAAATGAAGTTCCATAGTGCAGTCGGCGAATGTTCAGAAAGTAGAATGCCAAGAGCGCAAAGAAGATCGCAAATTGCGACCACTGTGTGATATCACGACGGAAAATGCGAAAGTCTTTTTGAACCAGATGCCGCATATGCTTCGGCAGCGGCCAGGAGAAAACCGCGACGGTTTCGTCGACGATGTTCTTGCGAGCTCGCTTACGATCGGACGCGAGCCCAGCCAGGCCGCTGTACCCGGCGACGTACAATTTCTCGCCGACAAATCCGAGCGCTAGGTAAGCGACCATGGCGGTCGAAGTCAGGCAGGCCCAGAATCCTAGGCTCTCCAGCCACGAAAGTTGAGTTCGCGAGGTGGCCGGGTGGGCCGCTTCGAGCAATCCCGTGCTCAACCACCAACTCGGTAGGCAACGCTGCTCGCTATATTGCAACCGAGCCAGCATCCCATGGAACCAGTCAAATGACAGGAGCGTTTCTGGCGACGACTCTTCCAGCAGAAACCACGCGACCAAAACGACGGCCAGCACCGCAACGGCCGCAGCCATTGCGAGTAAGTAGAACCGTAGGTTGGGCAAATACCGTACGACAACCAAACAGAGGATTGCGCCGAGGGCTCCCGGAATGAACACAAAGGCAAACATGAACGGCAACATCATGACGAAGTAGTACCAGGGCGCTTCGGCGATCGTGCCGTAGGCCAACAGGAGAGGACTGCCGAGCAAGAAGAATCCCCAGCAAGTGATCAGCATCGTCTCTTGGAATCGATAGAGCACGATCCGGCGGCTGGTGACGGGGATCGTCAACAAGAAGAAGGTCTCACGCCCTCGGAAGAGCCCACCATAGGTCACGATGGCTGACGAGACGGTCAACATCATCAACAACGTCAAAAAGAACACGTTGTAAATGGCGTGCACGGTTTGCGAGCGAGTCGCTTCGTGTTGAATCGTCATCCACAGGAGTCGAAAACCTTCGTGGAACATGACGTACATCGCGAACCAAAAAATCAGACTCAGCGTCAGGATCAAGATCGTTCGCAAGCGACTGGTGGAAAATGCCTGGCGAATCAGACATCTCAGTAATCGAATCCGCAACCGCCAGAAGCCGCAGGCCTCGGCCGTTGCTGTGGGCAGCACTTGACTCATTTCACGTCCTCGACGCCCGATTTGTCTGCTTGCTTCCCGTCACCGTTGTTCGGCGAATCTGGTTCGGTGGTGGTAGTTTGCGGAGACGGGTTCTTGCCATTCGGTGAGGCATTCTGGCTGTCCGAAATACTGCCCGAGGTAAGCGTGAGGAAGAGATCTTCGAGTGAAGAATCACCCAGAGCCAGCCGCGCGCGTAATTCGGCGACCGTGCCCAAAAATATCAGCTTGCCGTGATCGATGACGCCGATCCGATCGGAAATTTCTTCGGCGACTGCCAACGTATGGGTCGAAAGAAAGACACTTTTGCCGCGTGCGACCCGGTTCCGCAACATGTCTTTCACCAATCGCATGCTGCGGGGATCGAGTCCGACCAGTGGTTCGTCCAAGATCAAAACGTCCGGGTCATGGATCAGAGCGGCCGCAAAGGCGACTCGCTGTTTCATGCCGTGCGAGTAGTTTTCCGTCAGTTGATCGAGAAAATCGTCCAATTCGAACAGCGCTGAATTTTCGGTAATGGCGGCAGCCACATCGGAATGTGACATGCCATGCATGTTGCCGACAAATTGCAGGAACTCTCGGCCTGAGAGTTTGTCATAGAGTTCCGGTTGGTCCGGAACGAAGCCAAGATGGCTTTTTGCTTGGCGTGCGTTGGCTTCGACGTCGTGTCCGGCCAGCTGCACCGAACCCTTGGTCGGTAAGAGTAGCCCGACCATCATCTTGATCGTGGTAGTTTTCCCAGCCCCATTGGGTCCCAGGAAAGCGAAGACCTCACCTGCGCCAATTTCCATGGTGAGTTCGTTGACGGCAGTTTTCGTACCGTACTTGCGCACCACATCGACAAACTTAATCAACCTGTATCTCCGTTTCGTCGACGCCTTGGCGGCGGAATTCGACGTTGAGGTTCGCTAACGATAATTGTTGCTTGAGCACGACACCGTCGTCTCGCACCCATAGTTTACTAAATGGTTTGTCGATGGATGTTAAGCCACTGTCGACTTCCGCAAAAGAGACGACATAGACGCTCGCCACTTCACCTTCCCAGGCCAGCATGTCGCGCCCTTCGACCACTGCCTTCGCGGTGCGAAGTGGCGCGTTGGGGGGAAACGGGCGAAAGGTCCTGAAGGTCCATTCTTGACCAGGACGCAGGTTGGCAAGGCGTGGCGACGGCGCAAACGCGTCGATGACCAACGCGTCTGCCGGGAGTGGAAACGTGCGGCGGAAGAGCTCGTTCGATTCCTCACGACCTTGCGACATGATCGCACCGGTAGTGACGGCCACATCGAGTTTATCCTCGTATTGAAAGCCACGCAGCACAAACAGTTCGCCAATGCCCGGATATTTTACTGTCGACTGAAAGCGATTCATCTTACCGCTAACGTCGAACAGCATTTCGGTCTCGAAATCAAAAGAGACGGTTGCGTTGTTGCCGCCCAATCCGGCGATGCCGGTAATCACAGACCAATTGCCCAAAAGTTCGCTGGCCATTTCGGATACGGGAAGTTTGCTGCAGTGAACGACACTGCGTACGATCGAGATGCCGTCTTGCTCGTAGACGAAGTTCATTTCAGCCGATCCGATCGACCGGTCGTCCCAGTACATGTTCCATCGAACTTCCTTGGGTGTATCCAATTTCGCGCGATCGATCAGCCTTTGATCGGGAGCCCCCATGCTGTTGGCATGCGGCAGGATTTTTGTTGCTGTCAGCCACGTCATGGCGGCCAGCCAGAAGACGACGATCAAGAATTGTATGAGACGATGTTCCATGGAATTCAAGCTATAGATGGTAGATCAGCATCGTTCGCAGGCGAAACGGCAGTGAGCGGTGGTTGATGAATGGTCTCGTGACAGATTGTATTCACTTGCCAGATAAAATTCTTGGCTAGTCAAGCACAGATTGGGGTGAAAAGGCGGCTCGGCTTGCGGTAATTTCCCGCAGTTTGCGGCTTCGTGAGTCTTCATTGTTTGTCGAATAGTGAATTGATATCATGACCAGCAATGGAGACCTACCGCAACCTTGGTACAGGAGGTGCCGTGATGTCCCGATCAACGTTCTTTGTTCAGTCCTGCCCCGTGTGTGGACGCCACTTGGAAATTCGTGTTCGTAGTCTTGGTCAGTGCGTTTCCTGCATGCATTGTCGCGGTAGCTTCGTCGCGAGATCCTCCGAAACCGATCGAAGAGGTCGTCGGTCGAGTCGTGATCTTATACTCCGAGCAGATCGATTGTTGGATCAATCGAGGAAATCGATCGGTTAGCGTTTGCTACTCGGACCGACTGCCGGAAATCAGTCGTTCTAAGTCCTGGAAGAATTGCGGATAGGTTTTCGCCGTGCATTCCGGATTGAGGATCTCGACATTTGGTATTTTCAAGCCGGCCAAGGCAAGGCTCATTGCCATTCGGTGGTCATCGTATGTCTCGATCTGAGCGCCCTGAGTCGTTCCGGGGATGATTTGCAGGCCATCATCCGCTTCGGTCACGGTCGCGCCCAATTTTCTCAGTTCGGTCGCCAAGTCGCCAATGCGGTCGGTTTCTTTGTGACGATTATGAGCGACGCCGCGCACGTTGGTCGGGCCATCGGCGAACAGCGCGACGGCCGCCAACGTCTGTACGGTGTCGCTAATCGCGTTCATGTCGACGTCGATACCGTGGAGAGGGCGGCCGGTGACGCTGATTTGGTTGTCGCTGTAAGTGACTTGGCAGCCCATCTGTTCTAAACAATCGCAGAACGCGACATCGCCCTGCAGTGATTGTCGACTCAAATGCTGCACGGTCACGGTACCGCCGGTGATCGCCGCCGCGGCCCAAAAATAGCTGGCCGCCGACGCATCGGGCTCGATGACGTATTCCCTGGCGTGATAAGTCTGATTGCCGGCGATGAAAAAATCGTTGGGGTTGCAGGTCACTTGGACGCCGAATGACTGCATGACCGCGATTGTCATGTCGACGTACGGACGCGAGACCAACTCGCCCACAACTTCGATGGACGTGTCGCCCTGCGCACATGGAGTCGCCATGAAGAGTCCGCTGAGGTATTGGCTGGAGATGTTGCCGGCGATTTTCGCCGTCCCGCCGTGAAGTCCTTGCGTCTCGACAATGACTGGCGGTGCACCGGTGCCCATTTCACTGGTCGCGCTAATTTTCAATTGAGTCAGCGCATCCAACAAATCTTGAATCGGTCGCTCACGCATGCGCTCAATTCCGTCCAGACGGTACTTACCGTTGCCAAGCGCCACCATGGCCGTGAGGAAACGGACGGTGGTGCCGCTGTTGCCGATGAACAGATCGGCCGCCTGCTTGGGGATCTCGCCTGCGCACCCGTGAACGGTGAGCCTCACTTGGGGCCAATCGGCTTCGACGCCGATGCCCAGTCGGTTGAGGCTTTCGATCATGGCCTGCGTATCGTCGCTGTGGAGTGCCCCGGTCAGCACAGACGTGCCGTCAGCCAATGCCGCGCAGACGAGGGCACGGTTGGTGATGCTTTTTGATCCGGGCGGAATGATCGAACCGTGAATCGGTCCGCAGGGCGTCATGCGGTAAGAGGACATGGGGAGTTCTTGGGTGGTTGGGGTTTCAGATGTCAGATTTCAAATTTCAAATTTCAAATTTCAAACCTGAGCTCCTATTTCAAAAGCAGGG
>CAYZRS010000106.1:0-12257 GCA_964480915.1 uncultured Pirellulaceae bacterium
ACTGACCTTTCAAACATCGTTGAAAATCAGCGAACAAGCAAAGCGCATGAAAAACGCCCCGGCGAGGGACCCGGGGCGTTTCGGCAAATACGCGACTCAACCTGCTTCTAACGCTGGCGTCGGAATGCCAGTGCAGCCAGTAGCAAGATTGTCGCAAGCGAACTCGGTTCTGGCACAGCAGCCAGACTGTCATTGGCCGATTGGAACTTAAAGGCATTCCAAGCCACGAAATCTTGGCCATTCACGCTTCCGTCAGCGTTGAAATCGCCAGCACACCAGGCGGCGGTGTCCGTGAATTTATTCGAGTTCCAAATGACAAAATCCTGTCCATCGACTTCACCATCGAGATTTGCGTCGCCAGGTAGAATGGGGTTGCCTGTCGCCGTCAGGCCGCCTACCGAACCAGCTTCGGCTCGCCAGGCGTCAAGATCCGCCTCGTCAACCATATTGTCTCCCGTCAGGTCAAACTGGAGATCACCAGAGCCAGTCGCAATGTTCGAGACGAGGAGATCAACGTCAGCACATTCATAGAACCCATTGCCGTCGAAGTCACCTGAAACAGCCGGTGCGGGTTCGAAGGAAATGTTATCGAAGCCATAACGGTCAGCGGGTAAGTTGGTGTCATCTTGCTCTGCGCCTCCGAATCCGAAGACGAGGTAGTCATAGCCTGTCCCGGTATCGAACGTGACACTCAAGTCTTGCCACTGGCCAGCCATGGGGACGAAAAAGTCGCTACCTTCCTCGGCGCTTTGCTCATAGGCGAGCAAGTCGATAACCGGCTCGGCACCACCAGCATCCATGTCTCGGTATTGGCCGGCAGCTATGAGGGCACCGCCAGTGCCCGAACCAGCGAGCATCTGGAAGTCATCCGTTGCCCATGGATCACCAGCAGTTCCACTGTTCAGCACACCGTAGACCCGAACGGCCACGTTGCCGCCGCTGCCGGCATTCGCAGGGTCATCCGCATTGGGCGTGGCATCGTTGTAGAAAACGCTAAAGCTGAGTGTCTGAGGACCAGTCGTCATTCCCGCGTCGTGCAAGATGTACCCCGCTCCGGTTCCCCGGGCCTCACGGTCGGCGGCGTTGGCAGGGTCTGGGTTGTTCTCGGTTGGATTTGCCGTAAAGAAGACACCATCCACGCCGGCAGCTGAACTAGCCAAGCCAATTCCATTGGCCGAGTCCACGTTTCGCATCCGACGACCGCTAGAACGCAACCAGATACCGTCGCCAGGATTCGGTACGAGTGGCACCGCGATATCATCGCTGACCCACGAAGAGCTGAAGAAGTTGAGGTCTTGACTACCGTCATAAATAACGGTCTGGGCGTTGGCAGAACACAGCAGCAGAACGCTAATGAGTAGTGCGGCCGAGGGTGTGGAGAGCCTCATGTTTTTCCTCTCAAGGGCTTTTGTGACACGTTCGGTGAGCCTGAAGCAATCACACGTTCAGATGACCTGAAGCCTCGGATGATCAATCTGCTCCAACTCCCGAAAACATAAAAATAATTCTTTGTTCCGACTTGTCGCGCGACCTCACTATAGCCAGGGCATTTCGCGAAGTCGCCGGCAATCACTTATCCTTTTGCGACACGGAAATCGGCGTCCGTGGACGCGCGTACGCCGGCGGCTGACGGAGAAACGATCGGGCGGCAGGTGGTGCGGGCGATACGAAGAACGATGTTGCGACGTCCTCTTGCCTTCTTGCTAAGGGACGTCGGTGCGAAAGGGAGCGGCCGGTAGGTTGGCCGAGTTGTAGAGGTTGCCGATCGGGTTATTGGCCCAGTTGTAGCGGGCATGGACGGGCGCCTCGACCTCGGGTGACGACAGGACAACCGATGCACCTTCGATGCGTGCCTCGGCCCACACGAACTTGCCATCGGCGCCGGCGATCGCGAATCCCTTCAAGTCACCGTCTGCCGCCAGGCCATCACCGACGTTTTCGAAATCGACTCGCAGCAAACCGCCCTCGACGGAGTGCTTGGCGTACGTGGGGCCCGAATCGACCAGCTGTCGGCCATAGGCAATTTTGAGCGCCGACAGTGCCAGGCGCTTACCGACGTCTTGTTTGTTGCGCGGGTGAATGTCGTCCGCCTCACCAATATCGGTGATGACAGCGAGCCCGACGAGCGGGTCGGCCTGTGCGACTCGCTGCTGCGACTCGCGCAATTCGGCCCAACCAGACTCCACCGGCTGAGTTTGAACCTGTTTAAAGTTAGCCAGTTGCACGATGAAGAACGGCAGTTGCGGATTCTGGAAGCGATTCCGCCAATCGCCGATCAGCGTTTCGAGTAGCGGCCGATACTGCTGCGGGCGGCCCGCATTCGATTCCCCTTGGTACCAAATGGCACCGCGAATTTCGTACGGAAGAAGCGGAGAAATCATCGCGTTGTACAACGCAGTGACAATGTTCGGATCGGGCCAGCGTCGATTTCGACCGCTCGGGTAGATTCCCAACTCTTTGGCCGTTCGGCCCGATTCGTACTTCCACTCACCGGCTAGGGAAATGATCGTCTCTTCGCTCGTCGTATGAATCGACATCGCTTCCTGTGCACCATGAAAACCGCCACCTTGGCCGCTATCAAACACGCGCACGGCCACTACGTTCTCGCCAGCTTGTAAAAGGTCGCGAGGGATTTTGTAGACACGATCAGAATCCCATCCGGAGGTCGAACCGACCCGCTTCCCATTCACCCAAGTCGTATCGATGTCATCGATCTTACCAAGGGAGAGCGAGGCACCATCGCTACCGACCCCTTCGGGCACCTGAAACGTACGGCGGAAACGGACCACGCCGTCGAAATCGGCCAACTCGGGGACCGCCTGTTCCCATTTCTTGGGCAGCTCCATCGTCTTCCAGTCAGTGTCTTCGAACTGGGGCGTGCGCCAGGTGCCCTGCAAACGGGGCGATCCGCGGGACTTCCACCACTCGGCGACGGTAACCGGCTTATTGCGAGGATCGTTTTGTTGGCGGATGCGTTCGGGCGCTGCTTGTAATGCGTCACGAAAGTCGGGCAGCCTTTGCAGTGCAGGGGCGCTCACCCACGCCTCGGCGACCGTGCCTCCCCACGAGCTATGAATCAGACCGACAGGCACATCCAATTCCTGATGCAGCGACCGCCCGAAATAGTATCCGACTGCTGAGAAACTGCCGATGGTGTCAGGACTGCACTCTTGCCATTCGGCTGCCAGCAACTCTTGCGGCTCCTCGGCCATCTTTCGCGGCACGCTAAACAAGCGAATCCTTGCATGTTTGGCAGCCGCGATTTCCTGCGCAGCATCACGGGACGCGCCGACCGTCCATTGCATATTGGACTGCCCCGAACAGAGCCACACGTCACCAACCAACACATCCTTGATGATGATCTCTTTGGTACCGCGAACGGTCAGTGTGTGAGGACCGCCTGCCGCCAGTGGTTCCAGCAACGCCTGCCACTTGCCGTCCTTTTCCACAGTCGCCGAATTCGTTTTCCCATGGAATTCGATCGAAATCGTGGTGCCCGGTTCGTCCCAGCCCCAGATGCGATTCTGGCGGTCTCGCTGCAGCACCATGTGATCTGTAAAGAGCGGATGGAGCAGCGGTCGCTCGTCGGCCCGAGCCCCAGGGCCAAACGAAACGAATAGGAGGAGGCAAGCAAAGACCGGGCGATTCATGTGGCAGCTTTCTGTGGTGTTTCCAGTGTGTTCGAGCGGGCCCTTTGTGGCGTGACAGACTTTCCGCGGGTCAAACCGAACAGATATCGACGCCCTGTTTCAACGAGGCCAGTTTGTCGTCACGTTTGGGAAGGAACTCTTGGCCGATGAAGCCGGAGTAGCCCGTATCTCGTATCGCACGGACGATCGCGGGGTAGTTAAGCTCCTGCGTCTCGTCAATTTCATGGCGACCGGGGACGCCACCCGTGTGATAGTGGCTGAAGTACTTGTGGTTGTCCCGAATCGTGGCGATGACATCACCTTCCATGATTTGCATGTGGTAGATGTCGTAGAGAAGCTTGAACTTGTCCGATTGAATCGCTTCGCAAAGCTCGGCCCCCCAAGCCGTGTGGTCACACATGTAGTCCTTGTGATCGACCTTGCTATTGAGCAGTTCCATGCTGATCGTGATGCCATGCTTTTCCGCCGTCGGCAGAATCCGCTTGAGCCCGACGGCGCAGTGGTGAAGTCCCTCGTCGTCGCTCAGACCGTGACGATTGCCGGAAAAGCAGATGAGATTGCCGATACCCAAATCGGCACATTCTTTGATCCGCTGCTCGTAGGCCGACACCAGGACGTCATGATTCTCGAGCGCATTCCACGCGTGCGTGATCGTCCCCACTTTCGTTCCGTCGGCTCGTTCCGCCACCGGGAAACTCATGAGCGCGCACGTCATGCCGTGCTTCTTCACCGTGTCAATTTGTTTCGGCTCTAAAAGCTCGACCGACTGCAGGCCAAACTTTTTGCCCTCGGCGCACAATTCGTCGAGCGAAATCTGACCGTAGCACCATTTACAGACCGAATGATTCAAGGTGCCTCCTGAGGCGCGTTCTTCGGCCGTGAGTCGGGTTTCGAGCGACGCGAGCGCACCGACGGCTGCAGAAGCTTCGAGAAATCGACGTCGATTGATGTTCATGGTCGGCAACCCTCTGTGGATGGTAGGAAACGTTGAGTATATCGGGCGCGGCAGGTGAAAACAGCCAGCGCCTTGGCGGACAGCCACACATGCTGGCGGCAGTGGCCGTAGTTTGTGATATTGGTCGCTCGCAGTGAATAAGAGTCAGCTGGCAAAAAGGGAACGAGGATGGCACGAGGCTACTTGGGAATCGATGCGGGTACGCAGGGCATGTCGGTCGTTTTTGCGGACGAGTCCCTGCAAGTCTTGGCGGTAGGCGAGGGCGGCTACGAAATGGTCGCCGGGCTGGACGAAGGCTGTTACGAACAGCGCCCCGCGGACTGGCTGGAGGCACTGCAGACGGCGATGTCTGACCTCCGGTCGCAACTGCCGGACGGTGAATCGATCGACGTCCTGGCCATTGGCATCTCGGGACAGATGCACGGCGAAGTGCTGTGCGACGCGGTGGGGACTCCGCTAGCGGCGGCTCGCTTGTGGTGCGATGCGCGGAATGAATCTGAAGGTGACGAACTGACCAAACTGCTGGGCAAGAAAATGCCCAAACGCCTGACGGCCGCGCGGTGGTTGTGGACATTGCGTCACCAGCCGGAACGGGCGGCCGCCACCCAGCACATCACCACGCCTGCTGGCTGGCTAGCATTCCAGCTGACCGGCGAATGGAACTTGGGGATCGGTGACGCAGCCGGGATGTTTCCGATGGATCAAGATACCCTTGATTACGACGAAGCCTCGCTCGCAGCGTTCGATCAGTTGACCGACGGCCAGGGTGTGCCGCCCCTCAGACAACTGTTACCGCAGGTTCGCAGCGCGGGTGAAGAGGCGGGGCAATTGACGGCAACGGGGGGCTCATTGTTGGGGTTGGCGGCAGGCATCGCTGTTGCAGCGGCGGAAGGAGATCAGCCGGCCGCACTGGCCGGTTCGCTGATTGGAGACGCCGGCATGGTCTCGATCAGCTTCGGCACTTCGGTCTGTGCGAATTCCGTGGGAGACCGGCCATTCCAAGGCGTCAGCCCCATCGTCGATCATTTTTGTGCACCGGACGGCAAGCCCATCAATATGGTCTTTCTCCGCAACGGTACGACGTTCATGAACACGATCGTCGAGATGTTTGGCAAGTCGGGCGAGGTCGCGGACGCCTTTGCCGAGGTGATGCCGCAGGTACTGGCGGCCGAGCCCGCTTGTGGCGGATTGCTGGCTCTTCCGTTCATGGATGATGAGCCAGGCCTTGGAGTTTCCCAGGGCGGGAACGCGAGCATCCTCGGTCTTGACGCGAACAATGCCTCGCCCGGCAACGTGACGAAGGCGGCACTACTTGCAACGATTTTCAACCTGCGGATCGGTAGCGAAGCTTTAGACCAGCAAGGCTTCCCCAGAAACGAGATTGTGCTCTCCGGCGGGCTCACCAAAACGCCCGAATTGGCTCAGGTCGTCGCCGACGTGATGCGCACGAAGGTCACCCTGCTCGATAGCGCGGAGGAAGGAACCGCTTGGGGAGCCGCCTTGCTGGCCAAGTATCGTCACTTGCACGCTCAGCCTGCAGCGCCGACTTGGCCCGAATTCCTTCACCAGCACGCCCACGGCGAGCCGCGTCGCTTTACTCCCTGCGAAAAGGCGGCGGCCGCCTACGACGAGACCTACCGGCGTTACCAAGCCCTGATCGTGAGCGGTTCCTAGGCGGAAGTTGATGACACCCGGCACCGACATGCCCACTGTCCAAAAACCGGAACAGTCTTCCCGAATTACTGACGCCCCTACCTCCCGGGCAGCAGCCTCGCTCGCTAAACTCAAAGATTCCCTGCCCACTTCCTTAGCTAGAGAATGTCATGACGCTGTTTGATTTATCCCAAGATGTCGCTGTCGTCATTGGCGGAACCGGCGTGCTGGGTGGCGAGATGGCCAGCACCTTGGCGGCCCATGGAGCCCAAGTGGCCGTCCTTGGTAGGAGCCAGGAGCGAGGCCAGCAGCGGGTCGATCAGATTGTCTCGGCCGGCGGCCGAGCCCGTTTTTATGCGGCCGATGTCATGAATGCCGACTCGCTGAAGACGGCTCGGGACGCCATTGCGGGCGACCTTGGCAACACGACCGTCCTCATCAACGCCGCGGGCGGCAATCGGCCCGAGGCGACGCTCGCTCCCGGAGCCAACTTTAACGACCTGCCGCTGTCGGGTCTTCAAGACGTGTTTGATCTGAATCTGATCGGCGGTGTCTTTCTGCCGACCCAGGTGTTTGCCGCCACCATGTTGGAACAAGGGCAGGGCAGCATTATCAACATCGCCTCGATGGCAGGCATCATTCCGCTCTCGCGCGTGGTTGGCTATTCGGCGGCCAAAGCGGCGGTGATCAATTTGACTCAATTCCTCGGCCGTGAATGGGCTCAACAGGGCGTCCGCGTCAATGCGCTCAGCCCAGGATTTTTCCCGGCCGAACAAAACATGAAGCTTCTGTTTAACGACGACGGCAGTTACACCGAACGGGGCGGACAAATCATCGGGCATACCCCGATGGCTCGCTTTGGTAAGGCGGAGGAGTTGGGCGGCGCCATTGTCTGGCTCGCATCGCACCAAGCCTCTTCTTTCGTAACTGGGCAGAACATCGTCGTCGACGGCGGCTTTTCTTCCGTGACGATTTAGGAACCGATTTTCCATGGCTGCTTTAGAAGTACGTACCGACGCGTGTCGACTCGATTTCCTTTCCGTCGGTGCACTCGTGCATCGGCTCGATCCGGGCCAACTGCCGTTCCGTAAGGCGCGCGAATTCAAGATTCACGTTTCCGGCGGCGAATACAACGTCTCGGCCAACCTGTCCGACTGCTTTGGCCTGAACACGGGCGTCGCGACCGCGATGGTGAACCACGGCGTCGGAGAATTGGTCCAGGCGCGCGTTCGCGAGATGGGGGTAACGCCGTTCTACAAACAGTTTGAACATGACGGCGTGCGTGGCCCGAACATCGCCACCGTCTACAGCGATTGCGGCCACGGCGTGCGTGCCCCAGTCGTGTTCTACAACCGAGCCAACGAAGCGGGCGCGATGCTGAAGGCTGGCGATTTCGATTGGCAGGCAATCATGGCAGGCGGCCTGCGATGGTTCCACTCGGGCGGAATCTTTGCGGCGCTTTCCGAAACGACCGCCGACGTCATCGTCGAGGGGATGCAGGCCAATTCGGCTCAAGGAGGCATCAATTCCTACGATCTGAATTACCGAGCGAAGCTGTGGGCAACGGCCGGCGGTGCCGAACGGGGCCAAGCGATGACGCGCAAAATCGTCGCCCATGTCGATGCACTGATCGGCAACGAAGAAGACTTGCAGATGGGACTGGGAATCCAAGGGCCGGAAGTGGAGGGAGAGAAATCGAAGTTTGATCCCGATGCTTTCTTCGGCATGATTGATCGAGTCGCTGACGAATTCAACAACGTTAAAGTCGTGGCGACGACGCTCCGCGAAGTCCTTTCGACTAATCGTCACAAGTGGAGCGCCGTGCTCTGGTACAACGGCGACCGCTACATCGCGCCTCTTTGCGAGCTGGATGTCTTGGATCGTATCGGTGGCGGCGACGGTTTCGCCTCGGGGCTGATCTACGGCCTGATCGATGGCCGCGCGCCGGAAGAGGCGTTGAAACTTGGTTGGGCGCATGGAGCGCTGCTCACCACGTTCTCGGGTGACGTGACGATGGCCCGGTTGCATGAGGTCGAGGCGTTTGCCAAAGGTGGCTCGGCTCGCGTCCAGCGTTAGTCCTACTCCCTTGGCACTAGCAGCCCCATCGGCGTTAGCTGTTGATAGGATGGTGGGGTCACGCCGCGAGCGGCGGAAGCCGTTTTGCGTTGGCAAAGCGGCGGGGCCCATGGTTTGACTGCAATCGGTTGGCGGTTGGCGTGGTCGAATTGTGGAACCGCGTTGCTCGGTTAGGTTCACGCGACTTTCGCGGAGCGAAAGGCGACAGGACGAGCGGCAGAACGATCTCTTATTGGTTGCGTTGTGGTGTGCCAAAAAGGGTCGGGGGTCTTTTTCGGCCAACCCTTCCCTCCATTGGTTGGGCCGTGAACCGAAAAAGACTCCCGACCCTCTTGCGCCACATCCGCAATCCGAGCGCAGAGCTGATACCATGAAGCCTGCGTTTCCCACCCGAAGCGTTAAGTGTTTCTACGATCTTGCGTGGCAGTGAGGGACAAACATGACGTGCCGGAAATCGTTTCTTCTGTTTCTGCTTGCCGTGACTCCTGCGCAGTCGCAAGACCCCGCGATCACGCTGGACGAGCAAACGAACGCCCAACCGATCCACATCCGACAGTTTGCTGCTGACCCGGACCTACTCAGCCCTGCCAACATCGACGTCGATCATCGTGGTCGCGTCTGGGTTTGCGAAATCGTCAATTACCGTCACTTCCGCAACAAAGACAATCCGCCCCGGGCTGAGGGCGATCGGATTCTGATCCTGGAAGACAGCAACGGCGACGGCACGGCCGACAAACAAACGGTCTTTTACCAAGGCTCAGACATTGACTCGCCGCACGGCGTGTGCGTGCTCGGTGAGAAAGTCATCGTGTCGGCCGGCGATAGCGTGTTTGTCTTTACCGATGCCGACGGCGACGACGTGCCCGACACGAAAGAACGATTGTTCACAGGCATTGGTGGGCAGCAACACGATCACGGCATCCACTCCTTCCTGTTTGGCCCCGACGGACGGCTTTACTTCACGTTCGGTAACGAGGGGCAACGGCTACTCGACAAGGATGGCAAACCGGTCATCGACTTGGCAGGCAATGAGGTCGTCGATGACCGCAGTCCTTATCAAGAAGGCATGGTCTTTCGTTGCAATCTGGACGGGACAGGCGTCGAGACGCTCGGCTGGAACTTCCGTAACAATTGGGAACTCTGCGTCGACTCCTTCGGAACGATCTGGCAATCGGACAACGACGATGATGGGCACCGCGCGACACGGCTCAATTTCGTCATGGAATATGGCAACTACGGTTATCGCGACGAGCTGACAGGCGCCGGTTGGAGAACACCCCGCATCGGAAGACAGCTGGACATCCCTTGCCAACATTGGCACTTGAACGACCCGGGCGTCCTACCCAATTTGCATCAGACCGGTGCTGGCTCACCGGCCGGCATCTGCTTTTACGAGGGCGATCAACTGCCTCACGCAATCGTCCATTGCGATCCGGGCATCAATGAAGTCCGCTCGTTTCCCACTCAACGCTCCGGAGCCGGTTACGTTGCCAGTCACCGGTCACTGGCGCGAGCCAACAACGACAAGTGGTTTCGCCCCGTCGACGTTTGTGCGGCGCCGGACGGATCGCTGATCCTGGCCGACTGGTGCGATCCGGGGGTCGGCGGCCACTTAATGCACGACGTGAAACGGGGCCGCCTATTCCGAGTATCTTCTGCGCCCGAGCGATACGACGCCCGGCCCTTGGATCTGTCGACTCCGCAGGGAATCACCGCGGCGCTCGACAGCCCCAATTTGGCGACTCGTTACCTGGCATGGCAAGCCAGCGACAAGCTTCGAGCGGACCGCGATGCGGAGGCTGCTGCCGCTTTGACCCAGCATCTAGAAGCCCGCTTCGACGACGTCGCGCGACCGGCTCATCTTCGTGCGCGCACGTTGTGGTTACTGGGCAAATCGCGACTCGAACAGGCCCTGTCTGATCCCGATCCGAATATCCGCATCACCGCCATTCGGCTGGCACGTAAGCTTCGGTTGGATGTCGTTGAGCTGCTCGCCGAACTGCCCGAATCGGATTTATCCGTACTGAGAGAACGAGCCGTCGCGCTGCGTCATTCTCAGTCGGCCGGCAAGCCGCGAATGTGGGCCGATTTGGCCGCCGCTTACGACGGCGACGACCGCTGGTACCTTGAGGCGCTGGGAATCGGAGCTCACAAGGACTGGGACCAATGCCTGGAAGCGTGGCTTGCCGATCAGCCACAAGAGGTCAACGTCCGGTTCCGTCAAAAGGCGGCGCGGGACATTGTGTGGCGGAGCCGCTCGTCTCGGACGCCCGACCTGTTGTCCCAGTTGCTGCTCTGTGAATCGCTGCCAACCGCCGAGGTGCCACGCACATTGAGAGCGTTCGATTTCATTGCCGATCAGGAACGCAAGCGTGCTGTACTCGAAGAGCTTGCCGCGTCATTCGATCGCTTGCCGGCAGAACGCAGGCCACTGGTGACTTTGGAGGTCGCCTCGCGGCTGCCGGACGGTATCAAGCAGCAACCGTCGATCCGCGATGCCGTCGATGAAGCGCTCGATTCGCTGCCCGGATCGGTCGAGTTCGTGGCCAACGTGACGGCGTTTCGGATTGCGTCTCGCTATCCAGAATTGCTAAACATCGCGATGGCCCATCCGGGCAAACCGATCGCTCACCAGGCCGTGCATACGCTCGCTCGCCAAGCACCCGACCTGCTTGACCACGCTTTGCGAAACAGCGACGAAGGGTCAGCCATTGAACTGGCCGATACGCTGGGTCAAACGATGGATGGTGAATGCCTTAAGCGACTACGACCGCTCGTCGAGCATGACTCGTACCCTCTGGCGCTTCGGGTCCAAGCGATCAAAGGGATCACACGCAGCCCGTACACGTCGGGGCCCGTGCTGAGCATGGCCAAGCAAGGCCAGCTTGACCCTCAATTGCGCGCCGCGACGGCGTCGCTCCTGCATGGATCGAGCTGGCTTGAATTACGAACCGCGGCGCAAGAGCTGTTTCCGCTGGCCGTCACCAAAGACAGCCAATCCGTTCCACCGATTGTCGACTTGATCGAGCGTCATGGCGACGCCGTGAAAGGACAGCAGCTTTATGTCGGCGCTGCAACTTGCAACAAGTGTCACCAAGTGAATGGCGCAGGTGGTGATGTCGGCCCCGACCTGACAGAAATCGGGGACAAATTGTCGCGTGAGGCGCTGTACCATGCGATCCTCTTTCCGAGCGCCGGCATCAGCCACAACTACGAGACCTTTCATGTCGAAATCGACGACGGCACCGTCGCCGTCGGCCTCAAGATCAGCGAAACCGATGACGCCATCACGATCCGCAACGAAGCGGGCGCGGACCGCATCCTTCCCCGAGAGTCGATCGAGGAAATGTCGCAGCAGGACATTTCCCTGATGCCGGCCAACCTGCATCAACTGATGACAACGGAAGGGCTGGTCGACCTCGTCACCTATTTGGAATCGCTCAAAAAAGGCGCCCAGTGACGCTCCGCAGAATGACAGAGAGGGTCGGGAGTCTTTTTTGGTCACGGGTCCACGCTCGGCAGCGGCGCCGAAAAAACTCCCGACCCTTTCACGCATCCTCTCACGCATCGATCCAGAGTCCATCGTGGGGGTTTTCTTGCTATCTTCCTGATGATCGTCCGCTAGTGTGGCGGAATTCTTCACAAACGCCGAGGTTCAGCCGCATTCTCTGGACATCAAAGCGGCAAACTGCGATACTTGGAAGTAGCGGAGGAGGCCATCATTCCGCGGACTCATATCGAGATTAGGCTATTCGGGGCGAATAGTTTTATTGCACTAAGGAGACAGCAGTCATGCGCCGTCGGAACACAGCGAAGAAGGCTTTTACGCTGGTTGAGTTATTGGTGGTGATTTCCATCATCGCCATGCTTTCAGCAATCCTCTTACCAGCCGTTAACTCGGCGCGCGAAGCGGCGCGGCAGAG
>CAYZRS010000107.1:0-12126 GCA_964480915.1 uncultured Pirellulaceae bacterium
CGCCGGGCAATGGGTACCGATCCGCCGAGAGTGCGGCAAGGACGTCGTGATCTAGGTTTGCTCTGCGGCCGCTATTCGGTCATCGCGAATGGAATACGCTGGCGCTGGACGGGACTCTTACCGAATCGTCTTTTCCGAAAAGTGAGTTTCGGTCCAGCGCAAGGCGTCTTTCTCGGTGGCTCTCGGTGGCCGGCGAAATTCTATGGACGTCCTGCAACGCTGACAGGTTGCGGTACCAAGCAGCAACCTGGTTACGGAACGAAAACGGCCTTCACGCAGCCCTCTTTTTGCTGGGAAAAAACGTCGTAGGCGTGAACGCAATCGTCCAGCGGAAAGCGATGGGTGACGAACGCGTCCAGGTTGAACTTGCCGCTCACGACATCGTCGGTCAGGCGATCCATGTAATGTCTTGCGGGGCAACGACCGGTGCGGTAGGTCAGGTTTTTGTCGAACGCTTCGACCGGGCCGAAGGTGAAATTCGGAGTGCAGTGACAGCCGACAACCGACATGATGCCGGCCGGCCTGAGCAATTCGTACGCCAGCTTCTGAGCCGCCGGCAAGCCGACCAACTCCATCACAGCGTCGGCGCCGCGCCCTTCGCTCCGTTCGCGGATCCACTCGTTGGCCTGCTGGGGCGCGACCGCTGCGGTTGCGCCATGAGCCAGCGCCGATTCGCGTCGATCGGCGACCGGATCGATCGCGAGGATATTCTGTGCTCCCAGCGATCGCGCGGCAACGATGGCCATTTGTCCCACGTTGCCACAACCGATGACCGCGTAAATTCCCCGGGCGTCGATTTCGGCCATCTCGGCGCAGAAGTAGCCGGTACTGAAATTGTCGGCCAGCAATAGCGCGGCTTCGTCACTCAGTCCATCCGGAGCGTTCTTGAGCGTGGCATCGGCGAGCGGAACGCGCACGAATTGGCTCTGACATCCTTGCAGCCCCTGCCCGTCCTCGACCCAGCCAAACAGTTCGCCCTGCTCGCAGCGGCACGTGAGTCCCCGTTGGCAATAAAAACAGTCGCCGCAATTGGTCGTGAACGGTGCGTAGACTCGGTCGCCCGTGCGGTGCTTCGTCACCTCACTGCCCGCTTCGACGACGCGCCCGACCACTTCGTGACCCATCACGGTATGGATGTCGAGTCCCTCTTCGCGTCCAAAGAACGGATGCAGATCCGATCCACACAAACCGGCCATCGTGATTTCCACGATGGCGTCGGTCGGATGGATGATGGTGGGATCGGGAAGTTCCAGCGGAACGACTTTTTCGACGGCTTCAAAACAGACGGCTTTAATCGCGACGTCCTCCTTGCCGATTAGCTGTAATCGTCGCCGAAGAGTGAGCTGTAGAGGCGCGATTCGAGCGAGTTATTACTGTCCATGCCCACAAGTATCGTCGCTTCTAACGATTGCATGTAGGGCTCGCTAAGTGTCGTCGTTTCGAGTGCCATTTCGGAAAACGCAAAACCGCGACGAAACAGTCCGGTTCGCAACGAATCCAGGTAAGCGATCGTCAGTCCTTCGCCTTCCGCTGGGTTTGCCAAGCGGGCTTCAAACTCGTCATTGACCGTAGTGCCGGTGGCCGCGGTGAACTGGAGGAGGAACGAGTCGAGGTTTGGCAGGCTGTTCAGGTTGACGCCTTGCTCACGAAAGAAAGCATTTTCGAAATTGGGACCCCGTTTACTGGCGTCGATCGAGGCGTTTGCCAGATCATTGAAAGTGACTCCATTTTCGACCTTCAAGGCATCGGCAAAGCTGCCGAGGTTGGCTTCGAATGCGCCATCGAACGTTGTTCCGCTGGCGAGATAAATTTCGTCCGGGAAGCCGCCCGTCTTGATGGCGACGTCGCTGGTGATGAGGCTGCTCTCAAACGAAACGAGGTCGGCACCGCCCCCCGTGTTGTAATCGATCTTCGCACCGTTTGCCGTCACGTCGATCAAGGCAATCCAGTCGGCCCCGTTCCCCGTTTTTGCGATCAAGTCACCATTGAGATCGGTGTCGTTGATGAACATGGCATCGTTGCCACCGCCCGTCTTGAGACTGAAAGTACCATGGAGAACCGAATCGCTCACATACAACGAATCGCCACCGCCACCGGGGCTGAAGTTGATGTCGCCATCCCATTCAACGTCGGTGAGTCTGACGAAGTCGTCACCTCCGCCCATCTTCAATTGCAACTTGCCGCTTGTCGCATCGAGCGTGAAGGTGTGACTGGTGAATGTCTCTTTGCCAACTTTGATGGTGGTCGCGCTGCCGTCCGGTGAAGCAAGTCCTTCGACCGTGACTTGATTGCCGACTGTCGAGACTTCGACGTAGTTGTCGTTGCCGTCACCCTTGAGTGTCACGTTGCCGGATGAGCTGACAGCCAGCTTCACGCTGCCAGCCAACAGCAAGCGTGATTCGAGCTGTTCGACGTACGAGCCGTCGATGAGCGGTTCTGGTGGAGCGATCGATCGAGTGCGTTGGTGAGATTTCGAATACACGATTTGGGTCCTTTGACTTGGGCTCGGCCTCAGACTTGAGGCGGAAGAACTCGCCAGCGTAGCAGACGAAAACCGCCACCGAAACGAACTCCGCCAGGTTTTGTCATTTTTCCAATGAAGTTGCCGGTACCTAGATATCGGCAAAATGATCGACCGGTGTTGAGTGGACTGGTCACCCCCCCGAACGATGCGAACGCACGTCGCAAATGGTTCGGCAGGGGCGGAATAACCGGAAATGTGCCGGCGGTTCGGTCCGATCTACCGACCAACGTTCGTTGGTTGCTCGACTGAGCCCGCCGTAGGAAGCGCGTCGCAGAACAAGGATTAAAGAATGAAACTCACTTCTTTTGCATTTTTGCGACCGTGCCGTCCAAATGAGTCAGCCCCCAATTGGCAATCGAGCGCACCACCGGCCCCAGCGATTTGCCTTTTTTCGTCAGCCGGTAAGCCTCTTTTCCCGGCACTTCGTCGGATGGGAATTTCTCGATCAGCCCGTATTCCAACAGGCGGGCCAAGCGGTTGGTCAGAATGTTCGTTGCGATTCCCTCCGGAGCGGCAGCGAACTCTTTGAAATGAGTCCGACCCAACAGCAGGTCGCGAATCACCAGAAGGGTCCACTTGTCGCCCACGATGTCCAACGTGCAGGCGACCGGACAGCAAGATCGATCGAGCGTCATGGAGAGTTCCCTGTCATTTTCCGATTCCATATTGACTCTAAGCCGAATGGTTGCAGAATGCAAGTGTCGATACTTGCAAAATGCAAGTCACCGATCGTGCCTTCCCATTCTGCGAGGATCTTATGAATCAACGTGACGAGCATCCAACGATCCAGAAAGTTCGCCGCCTCCCCGAACGGACTCCGCCCGAGTCGTTAACGGCGGCCGAGTTGCGGCAGCTGTGCCTGGCCTGCGGTGCCGACGACATGGGGCTTGTCTCCATCGACCGGCCAGAACTGGACGATCAGCGGGAAGAGATTCTGAGTGTCGCGCCTTGGACCAAGACGCTGCTGTCGTTCGTCTGCAAGATGAATCGCGAGCCGGTCCGCAGCTCAGTTCGGTCTTGGTCGAATCTAGAATTTCACGAAACGGGGGACCGCATAAACGACGTGGGCCAGGCGGTCGTGACACATTTAGAACAACGCGGCGACCGTGCGCTGAATCCGCCGATGGGGTTTCCGATGGAGATGGATCGATTCCCGGGGAAGATCTGGGTCGTCTCACATAAACCGATTGCCGTGGCCGCCGGTTTGGGTCAGATGGGAATTCATCGCAACGTCATTCACCCCAAGTTTGGCAATTTTATTTTGCTCGGGACGATCTTGCTTGGACAAGAATTCGCAGCGGAATCTCAATCGGAACCGGTCGACTACCATCCCTGTTTGGAGTGTAAGTTATGCGTTGCCGCTTGTCCCGTCGGCGCGATTTCAGCCAACGGCGACTTCAATTTCAACTCTTGCTATACACACAACTATCGCGAGTTCATGGGCGGATTTGGTGATTGGGTCGAGCAGGTCGCCGACAGCCGTAATCGGAACGACTATCGCCGTCGCGTCTCTGACAGTGAATCGGCATCGGTCTGGCAAAGTCTCTCTTTCGGAGCCAACTACAAAGCGGCCTATTGCTTGTCCGTGTGCCCTGCGGGAGAAGATGTGATTGCTCCTTGGCTCGATGATCGTCAACAATTCATGCAGGAGACACTGCGGCCGCTGCAGGAAAAAGAGGAAGCGATTTACGCGATCCGCGGTTCGGATGCGGCCGACCATGTGACCAAGCGCTTCCCCCACAAGAAGCTTCGTTTCGTCAACGGGACTTTGCACGCCACCACGATCGATTCGTTTTTAAAAAACGCGCAGCA
The DNA here is from genome assembly GCA_964480915.1 of uncultured Pirellulaceae bacterium. Classification (GTDB taxonomy): domain Bacteria; phylum Planctomycetota; class Planctomycetia; order Pirellulales; family Pirellulaceae; genus CAWGCE01. The sequence continues at coordinate 4,337 of CAYZRS010000107.1, forward strand.
CCTGTTTCAACCGGGTCAAGCCGACGGGCTGGACGCCGTCTACCATTTTACGTTCTCCGGTTCTGAGCAGCGCCAGGCGACGTTTCGAATCCAGGACCGGCGGTTAGAAGTCGAGGAAGGACATCACGGTACTAGGAACTTGCACGTCCGTGCCGATTCGAAAACGTGGCTGAAATTTCTAGCACGGGAAATTCCCATCGCGTGGGCGTTGCTGACGCTGCGAGTCCGCCTGTCAGGCTCACCGACTTGGCTACTGAAGTTCGGCAAGTGCTTTCCGTCGTAGTTCGACGGCAAAGGCAAGGTGTTCTTTGGCCGAGAGCCATATTTCGTCCGAAGGAGTCAGGTTTTCACGTCGATCCGTGGGAAACGCCGGCATCGGCATAGCGGAACAATCCGCGTCCGGCGATAATGGGGCCATGAAAATGTGGCCCGAATCGGAACAAACGCAAGAGCTGCTTGATCTTGTCAAGCAAGGTGATCAAGAGGCAACCGAACGATTGTTGGGCAGGCATCGCGATGCGCTGCGTCGGTTGGTGGCGATGCGATTGGATCGCAAGATACAAACTCGCGTTGATGCCAGCGACATCGTGCAAGATGTTCTGGTCGAAGCGAATCGGCGGTTGAACAAGTATCTCGAAAACCCAGTCATGCCCTTTCATCTTTGGCTGAGGCACATGGCCAAGGATCGCATCATTGATGCCCACCGGCGTCATCGGGTCAGCGCGAAGCGGAGCGTCGACAAAGAGCAACCGTTGGTAGCGGCTGGCGGGCTCGATCGGTCAACGGTCGAATTGGCGGCTCAGCTGTGGGATCGCGAAGCGACGCCCGGCGCCGCGGCTACGATGCACGAACTGCAGGCGCGGTTCGAGGAAGCGATCGGTCAGCTGCCAGAACAGGATCAAGAGATTGTGCTGATGCGGCATTTCGAGCATCTGTCGAATCAAGAAACGGCGCAAGCGTTGGAGCTAAGCGAACCGGCGGCCAGCATGCGTTACTTGCGTGCGATGCGGCGACTGCGCGTCCTGTTGTCTGATCCCGATTCTGAAGAGGGTGATTCCGAGTCTTAGCAGGTCTTCATCGAATCTTGCGCCAACGGATCATTGCACGTGATGGATCAACAACGGGAAGAGCAACTGGCCGGTATCTTGACTCAGCTGTCCGACCGAGTGTCGGGTGGCGAGACGGTCTTGTTGGGCGACGCGCTATCACAGTACCCAGACTTCGCGGATGACTTGCGCGAATTGTGGGGAGCCATCATGTTGGCCGACGCGGTGGGTAGCCACGCGCTCTCACTCACGAAGAGCCACGGTTCGAGCGAATTGCCTTCGGTCGCTCTCGAGTTACCGGCCACCTTTGGCGATTACGAATTGTTGGAAGAGCTGGGCCGCGGCGGGATGGGAATCGTCTATCGAGCGCGGCAAATAAGTCTCAATCGTGAAGTGGCGATCAAAATGTTGCTCCGCGGCCAACTGGCCAGCCAAGCGGATGAAGCTCGTTTTCGGCAAGAGGCCGAATCGGCGGCTCGCTTGCAGCACCCCGGGATCGTGCCGGTCTACGAGGTCGGCGAGCACGAGGGCCGCTTGTTCTTTAGCATGCAATACGTGCCCGGCGAGACGATGTCGAAGGTCTTGGAACGGGGCCCGATGCCTCCTCGTGAGGCGGCCCGGTTATCGGCGGCAGTATGCCGTGCCGTTAACTTTGCTCACGATAACGGCGTGCTCCATCGAGACATCAAGCCGTCGAACATCTTGATCGATGAAGAGGGCGAGCCGCACGTGGCCGATTTCGGATTGGCTCGCCGAGTCACCGATGCGGAGAGTATCACCAAAACAGGCGCCGTGTTGGGAACACCGACCTACATGGCACCAGAACAAGCGGGTGGAAATCGGGGTGCGGTTGGGCCGACCAGTGACGTCTACAGCATTGGCAGTGTGCTCTATCACGCTCTCACGGGTCGTCCCCCTTTTCAGGCCGCTTCGCCCGTCGACGTCGTTCTGCAGTTGCTCGAACAAGAGCCTTTGCCGCCGAGACTATTGAATCCGCAAGCAGACCGCGACTTGTCGATGATAGCGCTCCGTTGCCTGCAAAAGCCGCCCGACTTGCGATACGATTCAGCGCAAGAGCTGGCCGACGATCTCGAGGCATTCCTGGCAGACGAGCCGGTGTCGGCTCGTAGTGGCCAGGTTTCGCAAATCGTGGCTCGTTGGTTCCGTGAAACTCATCATGCCGTCATCTTGCGGAACTGGGGATTGTTGTGGATGTGGCACAGCCTGGTGCTGCTTGTCGTCTGTGTTTTGACGAACGTTTTGCAGTGGCAAGGCAACACGAACCGCGTCCACTATTTCGTGCTCTGGACGGCCGGTTTGGGCGCCTGGGCTGGTGTCTTCTGGTGGGTACGTCAGCGGATGGGGCCGGTGACTTTTGTTGAACGCCAAATTGCCCACACGTGGGCTTCGAGCATGATCAGCATCGGCGCACTGTTCCCCTTGGAATACCTGCTCGATCTGCCAACCCTGAAACTGACCCCCGTTCTTGGCCTCTCGAGCGGTACCGTGTTTTTGATCAAAGCGGGAATGCTGAGTGGCTCTTTCTACGTCTCGGCCCTCGCACTGTTCGCAAGCGCTTTCGCGATGGCCCAGTGGCCCGAATACGGCCACACGATCTTTGGAGTCGTCTCGGCGTTTTGTTTTTTCATCCCTGGATGGAAATACCATCAGCTAAAACTGGGCGAAGAAAAAGACTAGCGCTCATCTCAAGACGGGTGTTCGTCGTACCGGCTTCAGCCGCAAAACGAACCGTCGTCCGATAGCGATGGCGTCAAGAACGACCAAGGCTCTTGGCGCAGAAATATCCACCAGCCAGAGACCCAGTCCTGAGCTGGCCGGTTCGCCTGCCGGTTTCCAGCGGGCAGTATTCTGAGGCTCCGCTGCCAACGCTTGCTAGATTTTGCCAAATGTCTCTCTATTCTCGCGTGAGCTGGCCGCCAGGAGCACGCTTCTAACTAAGGAGAGGTCCTCCCACCCGTGACACACCTGACACTCATTTGCTGGGAATCGCCATGTTTCACCATTTTCGCTCTTTTCGTACTGCCGACACCGACCGACCGCAACGAAACGAGCCCATTCCTAGTGTGAACATGGAACCTCGACTGGTGTTCGACGTCGAATCGCTGGAAACGCGGCAACTGTTGGCCGGCAATGTCGCGATGAGCATCAATGGTGCTGGTGATCTGAGGCTCAATGGCGACTCGCAAGATAATCACGTCGAAATTTCAATGGCCGTCGTGAACGGCGAATTTGTGGGAGAGGTTCGTGGCTTGGCTGGCACGACGATTCAGTTCAACGGTCAGCAGGCGACGACTCATCAATTTGAACTCGCTGAGTCGCAGTTCGGCACACCAGCCTCTGTGCGCGACGTGAGAGTCTCTCTGGGTGGCGGAGACGACAACTTGCGGATCGTGCCTTGGTTGGGAGCCGTGTCGCGTGGTTTTAACGTCGGCCGCGACCTAAGAGTCAACTTGGGTACGGGTGACGACACGTTCGAGTATCGGGGCGCTGGCGGGACAGAGATCAACATCGACGGGTTGCCAGTGTTCTTGGCCGATACGTACGTGGTGGGCGACGCACGAATTGCCGGTCAGTCGGGTAATGATACTTTGGAATTTAACCAATTGACCGCGTTTGGATCGCTCGACGTCCTATCGGGCGCCGCAGATGGCGCGAGGGCATTTGACGCAAGCGACCTGATTGAAATCAACGATAGTGCTGGTCTCGCCGGTGCCTCGATCGTCGGTGGTGCCAGAGCCACAGAGATCAAAATTGATGGGTTGGGCACGGACGAAGGCGATCTCGTCATCCGTGGCGGTGGCGGCCACGACGACTTGCTCTTGGATCGCCTTGTGAGCGGTGGTGACACTCGGCTCGACTTGGGCTCAGGAGTCGCCCTGCGAGAGATTCTTGTCCTGGGTAACTCGCGTCTAAATTCGGACTTGGACATTACGGGAGGCGGAGGCTCGCAGCGCGTCATATTTTCGACCGATGGAATCGGGCTGGAGGTGGACGGCACGACGGACCTTCGCTTAGGTGGCAACAATGACGAAGTTGTGATGAGCGGAGACGGATTGAAATTCTTCACGGGTGACGTCTCACTGAACCTTGGTGGAGGTAACGATATCCTCAGCATCATGGCGTCAACGTTCATGTTCGGGGATCTCGCGGTCTCGTTAGGCGCCGGATCTGACGACGTGGCGATCAGTGGCGCACCGCTCGTCAGTGGAGACCTGTTCGTCCAGGGGGGAGCCGGCTTTGACGAAGTCGAAAACCGAATCGCATTGTTCGCCGGTGGCACCAGTGAGTGGGTTTCCATCAATGATGTGCCTTAAAGGGTCTAAGGCTTGAACCGCAACGCCAGTAACTCCCCAGCGTCAGATGTCGAGACTGGCACACAGCTCGTCGAGCGATTGCTCGTGGCGCGTTGGTTTTTCCTCTGCTGCTGCCAAGTCACGTCCTATCGGTCGACTGACCAGCGAGTCATCGGCACTTGGGAACTGGTTGCCGTGCCACGTTGGCAAGTCTTGGCCATGGACTGCGCCAACTGGTTGTGGCTAAATGGTGGCGCCGAATTCGACGCAGTAGATCGGCGGCAAGTCTTGCGTGATCTGCTGCCAGTGGTCGCCCCCATCGTCGGTGACCCACAAGCCTCCCGTCGTGGATCCCATGGCAAGGGTATGACCGTCATCGCTGATGGCGAGCGCGTGACGGAAGACTAAGTGGTAGGCGTGATCTTGCGGCAGGCCATCGGAAAGGACCTGATGCGTCTGGCCTCCATCACGCGTCCGTGTGACGACGAATTGGCCGCCCGCAGGGTAACGGACTTCGTCACTAATGGCCGGCACAAACCAGGCGGTGTTTGGGTCTTGCGGATGGGAAGCGACGGCAAACCCGAACGTTGACGGTTCCCATGGAGGAAGCTCGGTCCAGGTTTCGCAGTCGTCGACCGAGCGAAAGATGCCATTGTGATGTTGAGTCCAGAAGGTCGTCGGATCGGCTTGGCACTGTGCGAGAAGATGTGGGTCTTGAATCGTCGGGTCAAACTGTCGGTCCGGAGGCATGTACTCGGCCCGCATCCCTTTGCCCAGACACGTCCAGTGGTTGCCACGGTCGGTCGTGCGCCAGACGCCTCCGCAAGAAATTCCCAGTGTTAGCTTCTGTGCATCGTTCGGGTCGACACAGATCGAATGGATGCCGGGCCAGTCATAGCCTCCGCCAAACCAATGGGCTCTTTCTGGTGCGGACCAAAGGGCTTCATTCAACTGCCAAGACTGGCCATCGTCGTCGCTGCTGAATAGACCACCGGGAATGGTGCCGCACCACAACCGTCCTTCACCATCATGTGCCAGCGACCACAGCAATTCGATCGACCAGGGGATTGGCTTGTTGCGCATGGGCTCCATCACATCCGCAACGTCGGCGGGCTTCGGAGGGAAGGAGGGAGTTGTCAATTCTTGCCAGGTTGCACCTTCGTCGGTTGATCGTTGCAGTTTGGCTCCAAAGTGGCCATGTTGCTGGGCAACGTAAATCTGACCGTTCGTTGCCGGGTGGACGATGGGAATCTGCACACCGAGAAATTCCGTTCGATGAACGTACCAGGCACCTCCTGGTTCGTCTCGGCGCCATTGAAAGAGTCCTTTGCGAGTCCCCACGTAGAGCGAGTTGGTCATCTTGCCGCCTTCGAATGGTGAGTGATCGTTCAATGAGAACGGACTTGAAACTGGGTCGGTCTAGCCTCCTGACAATGCCTGCATGACATAGATCGTATCGTCACTCTTGAGCGGATCGGTTTGGTGTGTCCGATCGCGGATCGTTTGATCGTTGACGAAGATTGTCACGTGTTTCCGGACCGCTCCTTGGTCATCCAAGAGGTAGCCGCGTAAAGAAGGTTGCTGGTCAAACGCGACGCTTAAGGACTCTGCAATCGTGCTCGCGTCGCATTCGATTGGTTGAATGGGAGCGTAGCGCTGGATACTGGAGGCAAATTCGATACGGACCATGATCGCTACTTTGGCTCGCAACCGCGGAATGAAAAGCAATGCTTCGGCTGACATTCTAGTGGCCCGACTGCTCGTTGTCATGGAAGCGTTGCGGCGGATGGTCGAGCGGTGGCAGACTCGGCGATTCGACTGCGATTCCATTCCGAAGAGGGCGTGTTCGGAAGAGGGCGTGTTCCAAAGACTCAGCTCGGCCGAGCTACAGGAATTTCCCCCATTGGCGTTGGCCGTTCAGAGGGAATGCAACGGCGACACTTCCGTGCATGCCCAGCCGCTGTCGAATTTTAGGCGATCAAGCCGGGCGCAGTCGCCATTCGCTTGGTGGCCGCGACAATTTGCCGAGGAGTTGCACAAGCAAATCCCAGAACCAATCCGTTGATCTGTTGCGCCGGTCGTGTGCGAGGTAAGTAGTAGTCGGATAGCGAACGCGAGATGATTCCGATCTGTTCGAGCTGTTTGGCGAGCTTGATATCTGAGCGTGACGAGTTGATCTTGGCAGCGAGGTGAAGTCCAGCCTGGCTGCCACGGATGGTGAAAAAGCCGGGCATCCGTTTCTCTAGTTCGGAAACGAGCGTGTGCCGTCTTTCGGCGTGCGTTCTTCGCATGCGCCGGAGGTGTCGGCCGAAATGTCCCGCTTCAATGAACTCGGTCAGCACATATTGGTCAACAAGTGAGGCGGGCCTGGAACTGAGCGCCAGCGCGTTTTCAAATGCTGAGACCATTGCCTGCGGAGCGATGATGTAGCCGAGGCTGAGGCCCGGAAAGACCACTTTGCTGAAGCTCCCTACGTAGATGGTTCGCTGAGACGAATCGAGCCCTTGGAGCGCCGGGATCGGTTTCTGCGAGTAACGGTATTCACTGTCGTAGTCGTCTTCAACAATCAGCCCACCGGTTTTTCCAGCCCAGTGAATCAGTTCCAGACGTCGCTCGATCGGTAGCGTGACACCAAGTGGGTATTGATGGGATGGGGTGACGTAGGCCATGCAGGCTTGCGGATGGCGCCGCAGGATCGGCCCAAAATGAGCACCTTCCGCATCGACGGGAACCGGGATGATTCTGGCGCCCTGTGCTGCAAAGGTGTTTCTCGCCTTGAGATATCCCGGATTTTCGAACAGCAATTTGTCGCCCGCATCGAGGCAGAGTCGCGCGATCATGTCGAACGCCTGTTGGGTGCCGTTCACAATGATGACCTGCTCCGTCTCGCAACGCACGCCTCGATGCGATCGAAGGTATTCAGCAACTGCTTTGCGCAAGGGAAAATGGCCAGCCGGTTCGCCATAAGAAAGGTCCTGGCCACGCATCTCATGCCAAACAGCACGCACCAGTTTTGACCAGATTCGTATTGGGAATTCGTCCAAAGCCGGAACGCCCGGGCGGAAGGGCTTTAACGCACCCAAGTATCCGGGCAATCGGTGCACGGCTGCGAGTTGATTCCCGGTCTTGGATAAATAGCTCTTTGCCGGATGAATGGGAGGCTGCGACACGGACTTCCTCGCGACCGGCGCTGGGCTCACGAATGGGCTATCAACCGGGATTTCGCTCGCCACATAAGTGCCGCTCCCGTGGATCGTCAGTAGGTAGCCTTCGGCGATCAAGCGATTCAACGCCGAGACGACGGTTGTCCGTGAGACTCCCAGTTGATCGACCAAGTCGCGCGACGATGGAACCCGGCTGCCACGGGGCAGTTGTCCCTCCAAAATTGCCGAACGAACCGATTCGTACAACTGATGAAACAAAGGTGACT
>CAYZRS010000108.1:0-11625 GCA_964480915.1 uncultured Pirellulaceae bacterium
TCTAGCCGTCCGACCAACTGCATGCCGTATTGTTTCTTCACTTCTTTCTCGATCGCGATCGGAACGGGGATGATGCCAAGCCCGGACTGACCAAAGACCTTCAGCAACGCGCTGTCTTCAAATTCTGCCACGATCTTCGGATGGATATCGTGCTCATCGAACCAAACATTGAGCGAGCGCCGAACGACGGTATGTTCGGTTGGCAGGCAGAGCGGCGCCGCGTGTAACGAATTCGGAAATCGACTGCGATACTTTTTCGCGAGTGCGGGTACGGCCAGAAACGACATGCCACACTCTCCCAGTTTGTGAGTGTAAGCACGCACATCGATCGTCGGCGGGGCCGGTGCGTCCGATATGATAAGATCGAGGCGATGCAGTGCTAAATCGGCGAGAAGGTCGCTCAACTTCCCCTCATGGCAGATAATTCGCAAGCCAGTTGCATCCTGGATTGCCGGTTTCAACAGTTCGAATGCGACCAACTTGGGCACGACATCCGGCATGCCGACCACGAACTTTTTGACTGAGCCAATGTGCTGCCCGGTGCTAATAAAGTCGGTGAACTCACGGCCAATGGCAAAGATCTCTTCCGCATACTCAAACACCTGGGTGCCAAACTCGGTCAATTCCAGATAGCGACCCCGTTGTTCGAAGAGTTTTTCTCCGATCGCTGTTTCCAAGTCTCGTACTTGGGACGTGACCGTTGTTCTCGCGAGGTGAAGTTTCTCGGCCGCAGCGGAGACCGTTCCCTCTTTGGCAACATTCCAAAAGTAAAACAGGTGGTGATAATTCAGCCACTCCATGGCTGCGTCTCCTTTCCGTGTCGGGGCACGGTGTTAGCTTTTTCCGACGGGCCGCTCCGATCCTCGGGGGCGATCCACAGGCGACTGGGAACCGCCCCAAAAAAGAACAGCCGGTCTCAATTTTGACATGTCGATATTATCGACGCATTGTTCTACAAGTGTCGACTTTTTCACCATGCGTCTAGCGCCGTATATAGATATAGGCAAAACAAGCAGGTCATCATGAGAAGGAGAGGCATGGATATTCGCATCGCAGACCGCACGGATGGTCTAAATTCGATTGTGCGGACGTCGTTCGAACGCTCGCTTGGGTTCGCACTTTCCCGATTTGCGGAAGAAATTGATTATGTCAGCGTCGTCACGAGCGACCTGAATGGCCCCAGGGGCGGCGTTGATAAACGCTGCGTGTTGCGGGCAAATACCCATCGCTACGGCTGCGTCGAGGTGACTCAGGACTGCACACAGTTGGGGAGCGGATTGAGCCGTGCCGCGCGTCGTCTTGGTCACTCGTTGTCTCGAACGATCAAGCAGAAGCGGGCCTATGGTCGCGACAGCATTCGTCATATGAATGAGCCAGACTCGTCGGCGGCGTCCTAGAGTTTCGTGAGGCGTTCGATAGCGTTTTACGATCGAATCAACCAACACCATTCAACGGAGAGCCGCAACCATTTTTCGGTTTGGAGCGGCCTAACGGGCAATCATGGTCTCATTTGACAAGTTGCAGAAAACGAGATCGATCGAGACGTCGGTCCAGGTGCTGGAGTTCTTCGCCAGCTTTTCTCAGTTGACGTTCAATCGGCCTTTGGCGCTGCGCACCGTGATGGAAATGGTGCGCGCCATTCCTGGGAGCGACTTCCGCACTTGGGGGCAGCGCATGGTGGAGGCGGGTGAAAGCCTGAATCTGCGAGTCCGCAGCACCGACCTGACGGTCCGCGAAGCGGTGCGGCTATTGCGCGAGGGGATTCCGGTGGCGGCTTGTTTCGCGTCGGAAAACGACGTCAAAGGGGAATCGGTACGTTGGATCGCCTTGGCCGAACCTCGCCGGAATAAGGTGCGGCTCCACGATTTTGATACCGGTGACGAACGTTGGGCATCGATTCGTGAAGTCGATCGGCTGTTGAAAGAAGCCAACCAAAATCATGAAATTCGCTGGATCACCGGTCAACCGACGATGCCCTGTTCGGTTGAAATCGCGGGTGACAATCAAGACGGCAGAAAAATCAAACCGGTTGAACGGCTCTTTGCTCTGATGCGAATGGATAGCGGTGACTTGGCCACCGTCTTCGTCTTTTCGATGATCGTCGGTATTCTCGCCTTGGCGTCGCCCATTGCTGTGGAAGCGTTGGTGAATACCGTGGCGTTTGGTCGATACCTGCAACCGATCGTTGTCCTGTCGATCATTTTGCTCACGTTCCTTGGATTCGGGGCCGCGATTCGAGCATTGAACACCTACATCGTCGAGATCATTCAGCGGCGTCTGTTTGTCCGCGTCGTTGAAGATCTGGCTTATCGTATTCCCCGCGTCGAACAACATGCGATCGATGGTTTCTATGCGCCAGAGCTCGTCAATCGCTTCTTCGATGTCGTGACCGTGCAGAAGGTGGCTGCCAAGTTGTTGTTGGATGGTATCGCAATTGGGCTGCAGACCATTTTGGGGATGGCCGTCTTGGCGTTTTATCATCCGTTCCTGTTGGGTTTCGATGTTGTTCTGCTGCTCTGCATTGGTTTCATTGTTGTGGTTCTCGGACGCGGCGCGGTAGGAACGGCTATCGCCGAATCGGCGCAGAAATACAAAGTCGCCGCTTGGTTGGAAGAGCTGGCGAAACATCAGACCGCCTTCAAACTGCATGGTGGTGCCCAATTTGGCATCGACCGCAGCGACAAACTGGCCGTTGACTATATCGAGGCTCGGAAAGCACACTTTCGCGTCGTGATGCGGCAGGTCGTATTCTCGCTCGCACTGCAAGCGATCGCTGCGACCGTCCTGTTGGGGCTTGGTGGCTGGCTCGTGATTCAGGGCGAGCTGACCTTGGGACAGCTTGTGGCGGCCGAATTGATCGTGATGATGATTGTCGGTGCGTTCGCCAAGATCGGGAAGTATTTTGAGACGTTTTACGATCTCTTAGCGAGCGTGGACAAACTGGGAAGACTGTTCGATCTACCCATCGAGCGACACGACAAGCTGTTTCATCTGCAAGAAGTCTCTGCCGCTTCGCTTTCATTTCATGCTGTTTCGCAGACCATCAGCGGCACCAAATTGCATGGTGACTTAACTTTTCAGCTACCGTCGGGCGAGAGTTTGGCCGTTGTCGGTTCGGCAGGGGTTGGGAAGTCAGCGCTGTGTGATCTCATCACGGGCGTCCGACACCCGGAAGCAGGCCACGTCAGTCTCGACGATATCGATTTGCGTGAACTGCGTCCCGATTCGCTGAGGGAGCACGTCTCCTTGGCGCGCGATATTGAAATTTTCCACGGCACGATCGAAGAGAATGTTCACCTCAATCGGCCGCAGATCAACGCTTCGGATGTGCGCGAAGCGTTGAATCGCGTCGGGTTGTTGGATGAGATCATGAAATTGCCGAAAGGACTGAATACGCCAGTGCAAACGGATGGCGCTCCGCTCTCATCGAGTCAAGCGATTCGACTAATGTTGGCAAGGGCGATTGTGGGGCGTCCACGATTGCTGTTGATTGATGGCGCTCTTGATCGACTCAGTGATCGACGCGTCGATCAGATTCTCGAAGAAATCGCCGGACCGAGCCGTCCTTGGACGCTGCTTGTGACCACGGGACGTCGGCAAATTGTGGCAGCGATGGGGCACACGTTAGATTTGGATACGAATTCTCTGTTGAGGACCGACCTGCGCACTGCAGGGAAGGCTAAAAACGATTAGAGGCACGGTCATCGGGACAGGTTTCATTTTGCGGCAATAAGCCGCTTTTGTAAGGTCGAACGACGCATCTTAGCGAATGAGAATCGAAGCATGAGTACTTTGGTAAAGCCACGCCGCTCGACGAATCCGTTCACGCCCAAAGAAGATCTGTTGGCACTAAAACTGGTGCAGTCTTCACTCATGGCTCGACGGTTGGCGAATCTGTTGCTGTTGCTGTTGTTGGCTGCGATCCCTGCCATGATATGCCTACCATGGCAGCAGTCGGCCAAAGGAACGGGCCGCGTGACGGCCTACATTCCGCAAGAACGGCAGCAAACGGTGATGTCGCCCACCAAGGGAATCGTGGATCGAGTGGCCGACGGCATGGTCGAAGGCTCGACCGTGAAGCGAGGCGACTTCATTCTCGAGTTGGTGCCCGCTGCGGCGAACATGGGAGAGCAATTGGAGGGGCAGCTGACTGATTTGCGGGAAAAACTACGCACCGCGAAAGCGAAGGCAGACGCCTATTCGCAAAACATGGTCGACTACGGCGAGGCACGCGACTTTGCCGTCAGTGCTGCCTTGGAGATGGTAGAAGCGGCCCGTTCGAAGTTGCAAGCGAAACGGGATTTGATTCCTGCCTATGAAGCAAAAACGTGGCAGGCGAAGGCCAACTACGAACGCCAACTGCGACTTGCCAATCAGGGAATCAAGCCACGCAAAGAAATTGAAAAACTCAAGAAAGACTGGGATGTGGCTCAAGCCGAACTCGGTTCGGCCCGTCAATCGGTGATCACCGCTGAAAAAGAGCTGCTCGCGAAAGAGCAGGAGCGCGAAGAGAAACGGCGAACGGCTCAAACCAAGGTCGATTACGCGCTGGCGATGCGAGAAGATGCCGCTGGCATGCAGGCGACGGTTCAAAAGGACTTGCGATCGCTCCAAATCAAGATGTCGGAAATGCAGCGGATGGTGATCACCGCTCCACGCGATGGCACGATTTTTCGCATGCTGGTTTTTGAACGTGGCATGACGATTAAGGAGGGAGCCGAGCTATTCACCATCGTGCCGGACACCGAGGATTTGGCCGTCGAGCTTTGGATCAAAGGAAACGACGTTCCCTTGGTTCGGAACGGTGGCCATGTCCGTTTGCAATTCGAAGGATGGCCAGCGGTGCAGTTCGCCGGTTGGCCCTCGGTCGCGGTCGGTACCTTCGGCGGGCGAGTGGCAGCGATTGATGAGACCGATAACGGCAAAGGTAAGTTTCGCCTGCAAGTGTGACCAGGAGACGATGATGAATGGCCGTCCCATCGATTTCTTAGACAGGGCGTGCGAGCGAATGGTTGGGTGATGCTGCAACGAGTGCCGTTGGGATACGAGATGTGGCGCCAGCTGAACGGGTTCCCGCCCGTTGTCGCAGAAGATGAGCCGACCAAAGCGGACAAAAACGAACAAGGCAAAGACGGTAAGGCAAAGAAGCCCAAACTACCGAAGGGATAACCGAGGCTGAAATACGTCGACTTTGACGATTACGTCGTCCTTGCGGCCGCTGCGGAATGGCTTGAGCAAGGTTTGCCGGTTGTGACGATGGAAACGGATAGCTTTGTCTCTCTCCTATTGATAGCACCGCAGCTATGGTTTCCAGCATCAGCAGACTGTCCCGAATGTTCTTTGCGCTGGCATCGCTAGCCGCTTTTGCTTTGCTCGGCTGTGTCTCGAATCAATCAGGCGTTGCCCGGTATCGTGAACTGGCGTCCCGTTCGGCGGGGCCGATCGAGTCACGATCTCAGACAGCCGCCTTTCCCGTCGTGTTGGCTTCTGCCCAAATCGAGTTGGATGACGAGCGACCAGAAATCAGCAAACTGCCCGCTCCCGAGGACGCGTTGAAAGAACTGGCGGCCGATTCCGAGGCGCCTGCCGAATTGCCAGAACGCCGTGACGAAAGTGACTCGGTGGAAGCAGGTGACCAGAAACAGGATCGTGAGGCGCAGGACGGCGAGGAACAAGACAGCGAAGCACAGGACGACGAGACCGATGACGACGAGTCGGGCGAATCCGACGACGAAGATTCCGATTCAGCGGTGGCCACACCGGCGCAGATCGATCGCGAATGCTTCGAAATCAATCCGTTGACTTTGTTGGAAGTGCTCCGATCGGTGGCTGATAGCTACCCGCTGTTGGAGGTCGCACTTGCCGAGTTGGCGACGGCTGACGGAAAGGCACTGGCGACTTGGGGGAGTTTCGATTCCGTTCTGTCTGCCTATTCGATATCGAAGCCACTCGGTTTTTATGAGACATATCGAAACGGCGTCAAACTGAGCAGACCGCTCTGGAACGGTGGCGAAGTTTACGGTGGCTATCGCATCGGGCGAGGTGTCTTCGAGCCGTGGTATGAGGAGCGGCAGACGAACGAAGGTGGTGAATTTAAGACCGGCATCAAGCAGCCTTTGCTAAAAGGTTACGCCATCGATGGTCGTCGTGCGGCGGTTCGGACGGCCGAACTGGAACGCAGTCGATTAGAGCCCGATATCCAGTCGCGCATCATCGGAATGCAGTTGGTGGCGAGCGAATTGTATTGGAAGTGGGTCGCCACGGGTCAGGTCGTGCGAACACAAGAGAACCTCGTCGAGTTGGCTCGTCAACGCAATGAAACATTGGTCAAACAGGTCGAAGCGGGCGATTTGCCCAAAATCACTGAAATCGACAACGGCCGGTTTATCTCCAAGCGGCAAGTTAAGCTCATCGAGTCGCGCCGGAAACTTCAGGAGGCGTCGATCAAACTGTCGTTGTTCTTCCGTGACGCGACCGGCCAGCCGCTCGTCGTGACCGATGACCGAATGCCGTGTGATTTTCCTGCGGCGGAGATTGTCGATATGTCAGTCGTCGAGTCGGATATCGCTCGCGCTTTGGAAATGCGTCCCGAGCTTGTCGAACTTGGATTTCAACGGCAAAAAGTCGAAGTCGATCTCTGCTACGCTAAGAATCAGCTGCTGCCCAAGTTGGACGCCTACGCAGAAACAGGGCAAGATGTCGGCGAGCCAACGAGCAGCAAACGCGACAAATCGGAATTGGAAATTGAGATGGGGCTGTTGGCCGAAGTCCCTTTGCAGCGACGTGCTGCCAGCGGCAAGATTCAAGCAGCCCAGGGCAAGTTGGCTCAGATCGACGCCAAACGGCGTTTCGTCGAAGACAAGATTCGTAGCCAAGTGCTCGACGCGGCCTCGGCGCTGAACAATGCATTTCAGCGAATTGAACAAGCGCGTGAAAATCTAGAGCTTACGCAGCAGTCGCTGCGTCTCGGCCGATCAAGATTTGAAGAAGGGGACATCGATATCATCGCCCTGAACATCTACGAAACGTCGCTCGCCGAAGCGGAACTGCTGTTAGTCGATGCCGAGTTCGCCTATTACTCAGCTCAGGCACAATACACGGCCGCTTTGGGAATGGATGCGAATCTCGAGTCACGGATGCAGTAGCCGCAACGTGCAACGTCGGCTCGAACCTAAAGTGAGCGGTGTTCCTTCAGCAAGGTTTCTAGTTGAGCCAGATCAGGAGCCAGCGGTGCTTTGATCGTTGTCGATACTCCGCTGAGTGGATGTTCGAATGTAATCTCGGAAGCGTGTAACGCTTGGCGGTCGAGGATGACCTCGCCATCGGCCGACTTCCCTTTCAATTCGCCTAGCGTCATGCGGCTGTGCCCGGCATACAGGCGATCGCAGGTGACGGGACAGCCTAAGTGAGCCAGGTGGACTCGGATCTGATGTGTTCGACCGGTTCTTGGCTTGGCCAGGAAGCGGACAAAGCCTCGGTATCTTTCGGTCACTTCGAACTCGGTCCGCGCATCACGGCTCGTCTTGTGCCCTTCGCGGATCGCCATTTTTTCCCGTTGATACGGGTGGGGGCCGATCGGTTGGTCGACAAATTCGTTGTCTCGATCCATCGTGCCTCGACTGAAGGCGGTGTACCGTTTTTTGACTGTCCGGGCGGCAAACTGAGCCGACAGTTTCAGGTGAGCTTCATCCGTTTTCGCCACGAGGATGACTCCGCTCGTATCTCGATCCAAGCGGTGTACGATGCCTGGACGATGGGAACCGCCCACGGAACTGAGCGATTGGAAATGATGAGCCAGGCCGCTGGCCAAAGTGCCTGACCAGTGTCCCTTCGCCGGGTGGACAACCATCCTGGGCGGTTTGTTCACGGCGACCATCGCTTCATCTTCGTGCAGGATATCGAGATCCATCGGTTCGGCCTGAGGGCCTTCTGCCGCAGATTCGGGCAACACGAAATGGACTCGTTGATCTAGCTTTAGCTTCAGCGAAGCTTTGGCCTGTTGATCATCAACGGTTGCCGCACCTTGGTCGATCGCTTTGCGAATGTGGGATCGGCTGAATTGAGACAATTGTTGACTGAGGAATGCATCGAGCCGCTGGTTCATGGCCGATGCGTCAACCACGAATTCCACCGATTCTGCGTCGGTGGGCTGTCTCGTGTCGTTCACTACTCGGGGCCTGTTGCAGGCACTGCCGGTTCGACGACTGGTGTTTCTGATGTGGTTGCTGCCGATTCCACCGACTCGACAGCTTCAACCGCGTCCGTTGTCATCTCTTCGACGGCAGCCTCGGTGTCGAAGTTTCCACCAGCCGAATCATCGTTCGTTGATGTTTCGACGCCACCTTCGATTTCGCCTTCACTCGGCATATCAGGAACTGGTGTTTCGTCGATTGCCTCTTCGGGAGGCTGGATGTTGTTTCGCTCTCCCTGAAGCGCATCGGCGGACGGCGCCGTGAGCGACGGATCGCCAGGCAGGTCATCATAAATCGACGGTGCCTTGAGGCCCATTCCTTCCAGCGGATCGGCTGGTGGGGTGACTTCTTGCGCCAAGAACCAGTCGTAGAATTCTTTGGTTTCCGGATTCTTCAAAACGGCCAAACGTTGGCCCGCCAGCTTCGAGACCGAAGTATCGGGCCATTTCTTCATCACGCTGTTGTAGCAGCCTTCCGCTTTATCGAATTCGTTCAATGCCTCGTGAGTTTGGGCCAAGCCCATCAACGATCGTTGTTGCAAAAGTTCGTCGCTGACTCGTTTGCCTGCGGAGGAGTAATTCTCGAGTGCTTTCGTGAATCTTTCCTTCGCTCGTTCGCGATCGGAGTACATATCGACCGTTCCCGTCGCCAGGTTGATATCGCCAGCCGACTGCAAGGCCCAAGCGCCCGCTGCGGAACGGGGGTACTTTTTGGCCACTTCGTAAAGGCCTTCAAGATCCGACTGATTCACAGCAGCGAAGTAATTCGTCCAGCCGCTTTTGGCTGCACTGGCACCGCGCGACCTCATCAGCATCATCGCCAGCAACCCGACCGCCACAACGATGGCGATCCCGACGATCTTTTTTGCGTGTGGCTTGACGTCGTCAGCGTACTTTTCGGCGAATGCGACGAGATCGTTATTTTGTAATTCGTGGCGTCGTTCAGATTTCATAATCGGCTGGATCGAGGTCGATCGTTGTCTTTTGAGAGCAAGGTGGTTTGGCTGGCCGCGGTCGGCTCTTTGAACAACCACCAATCGAGTGAGTATAAATTTTGCAAGAGGATAACGTCAAGCACAGCGTTGCGACACCAGAGCCTCTTCCGCATCTCTTTTTGCCATTCCATGCCCGATTTAAGGTGATCGAGGGTGAATGTCGACCATGTTCATCGGCCTTCAGCTTCGATCGGGCGCTGCGGGGCCTGTCGGTTCGCGGGTCGGTTGGCTACGATCGTCGCTCGTCTCTTCTCTAGGAAACGCGTTGAATAGTGCTGTCGTTAAGATGTTTAGTAAGAAACTCCAGCAATTGAATCCTCCTCAGCGTGAAGCGGTCGAGACGCTTTCGGGGCCCTTGCTTGTCCTCGCCGGCGCTGGAACGGGGAAGACGCGTGTTGTGACTTACCGAATTGCGCGCCTCATTCAATCGGGAATCGCCCCGAATCGCATTCTCGCGGTGACGTTTACCAATAAAGCGGCCGGTGAAATGCAGGAGCGAGTGGGCGAATTATTGGGCCGCCGGCGGAAACTCAAGCCGGAAATCTCGACCTTTCACTCCTACTGCGTACGGCTCCTGAAAAGGCATATTGATAAGCTGGGCTATCGTAAGAAGTTTACGATTTTTGCCGGCGGTCAGCAGGAGAGCCAGGCCAGACGCATTCTGCGCGAAGTCGACATGTCGGGTTCGCTGCTCAAGCCATCCGAACTGCTCAGCTTCATCAGTCGCTGGAAATCGGCCGGTCTCAACGCCATGCAGGCTTTGGAGGTTGCCGATTCGGACAAGGCTCATCTCGCAGCGGTCGCCTATCGTCGCTATCAAGAGTCGTTGGTCAATATGAATGCATTGGACTTCGACGATTTGCTGCTGCTGTCCGAGCGATTGTTCTTAGAGCACAAAGCAGTTCGCGTTGAAGAAGCGGCACGATTCGATCATGTGCTTGTCGACGAATACCAGGATACGAACTCGACCCAGTATACGATCGTCCGTTCGCTGGCCGAGTCGCATCAGAATCTGTGCGTGGTCGGCGACGATGATCAATCGATTTACGGCTGGCGCGGTGCCGAGGTAAGGCACATCCTCGGATTCCGTCGCGATTGGCCTCAAGCCAAGGTCGTCCGATTGGAAGACAACTATCGCTCGGCGGGACAGATCATCAAGTTTGCAAATACGTTGATCCGATACAACGATTCGCGTCATGACAAACGATTGATCGCCTCGCGCGGCGACGGGCCCGAACCTCGAATTTTGAAATTTGAAGATGAGGAAAAAGAGGCCGAAGCGATTGTGGCCGACATTCGCGTAAAATTGGATTCGGGTCAGTATCAGCCAAGCGACTTTGCGATTCTCTTTCGTACGAACGAACAGCCGCGAGTCTTCGAAACGCAACTTCGGGAAGCCAAAGTTCCCTACATTTTGATGGGGAGCATGTCGTTCTACGATCGACGTGAAGTCCGCGATCTACTGGCATACATGAAGTTGCTTGACGATCCCAATGATGAAACGAGCCTGTTACGGGTCATCAACCGTCCGGCGCGCGGCATTGGTTCCAAATCGGTTGCGGCAGCGCTCCAATATGCGACACGGCAAGAAAAGCCGATGTGGGACGTGATTCAGAATCCTCAGCAAGTGAAAGAATTGGGCCCCGCGGCGGTCGCGTCGATTGCCGAGTTCGCGGCGTTGATCGATCAGTATCGGTCTCGAGCTCAACGACATACGCCAGAAAAAGTCGTGCGCGACTTGTTGGACCAAATCGACTATCAGAAAGAGCTCAAGCGAACCTGCGCCGATTTTGCGGAACAAGAATCTCGCTGGGAATCGATCTTGGCCGTGATCCAAGCGCTGACCGAATACTTAGACACGCACGAAGGGGCCTCGGTCGGCGACTATCTCAACGACCTCATGCTTAGTCTGCAGGATACTCCCGGCGATAAAGAAAGGGAGCTGAGCCGAAACTGCGTCTACCTCATGACCTTTCATGCAGCGAAAGGGCTGGAGTTCCCTTACGTCTATTTGATTGGTTTGGAAGAGGGGATTTTGCCTCATCGTCGAAGCGTCGATACGGCGGATGGCGTCGATGAAGAACGTCGATTGTGCTACGTCGGCGTGACTCGTGCCCAGGAGACATTAACGCTCAGTTGCGCCTTAGCGCGAAGGAAATGGGGCAAGCCGCAGGTCTCTCACCCGAGCCGCTTTCTTTACGAGATGCTGGGCCAAGCCGATCATCCTCGTGCGACTCAGGCTCGAGACTGGCTCGCGAATCAGCGGCGAGCTGCGTCTGCTCGGGCTCGACAAGACGCTGCGGCCGCGGAGCTGGCTCCGAAAAAGAAGCCGGCCAGATCCAAAAAAGCGACGAAAAAGCGGAATCCCAAATAGCGGTGCCGAATTCGCGCGTCACGTAGCCGAGTCTGTCCTCAGACTCGGGCGGTCGCTAGACCGCC
>CAYZRS010000109.1:0-10135 GCA_964480915.1 uncultured Pirellulaceae bacterium
TCTAGATTGAATACGCCGGCGACTGACTGGAAGATGTCCCGCATCGTCAATCGAGGCATCTTGGTTTCATCTGTCATGGCGAGAGCATGCTGGATTCACCGTGAGTCGCCGCCACCGATGGCCTGCGCGCCCACCTGGAAAGCAGGTGAGGCTGTCGATGAAAGGGTGTCCGTTCGCCGTGTCGCGTCACGAGTGTGGTTCAACCTTTCCCGGGTGAATGACCAAATCAGAGAATACCTGATGAGATCGAGTGGAGTGCTGAAGCCAAGCGGCTGCGGGCTTCCGATTCGTCACGAAACAGTTGCACGTCAATTCGTGGTGCCACCAGCGTTTGGTACATCCGCGCCAGTCCATAGGCGATGTCTGTCGGTGCCCAGATGATTTCGGTGAAGTTGGTTTGTTGTGGATCACGTTCCGCTGCCCGATTGGCGTGTGGTCGAATCGACTTATATCCAAATTCAAAATCGGTCACTTGGCCCAGATCAATGAATACAACATCGTATTGACTCATGTGATCAGCAGAGAGCGTTTCGCTGTAGGTGCCGAATTCTTGCGCAGTGATCTGGCCGGAAAAAACGACCGTCTTGACTCTTCGTTCGGCGTCGATGTCGGCTTGGATAGGCATTCAGTGCTTCGTCGGTGTAGTTTGAATCGTTCATTCCGCGGCCTCAGCGAGGCCTTTACATGAAGTCAGAAAAATCGACCTTGCCCTTGATCAGGTGGTAATAGCCCCACACGATTTTAACACCTCGAGCCTTGGCGATGATAGGCGATCGCGTTCTTAGTTCCTTGGCCGTTAGCTTGGCATTCGCTTTCACCGTCTTGGCCAAGCGGGCATCCGGATTGGCGGTTTTCTTGCCTGCCGCTGCGACGGCGGGTGAAATATGTGCCAAAAGTGCGTTGAGGTTGTATCCCAGGTCGAGCGTCCCGTCGGCATTCGCGAGTGCTGCATTGACCGCTCCACAGCCTTCGTGTCCCAACACGACGATCAGGTTTGTGTTGAGCTCGGCGACTGCGTACTCGATGCTGGCAATCGACGTCGTATCGGCGATGTTTCCTGCGACTCGGATGACGAACACCTCATCCAAGCCGACATTGAACATGATTTCAGGAGAAACCCGGCTATCGGCACAGCTTAAGATTGCCGCGTAAGGCTTCTGTCCGTTGGAAAAATCGGCGCGCTCTTTCAAATTCGAATAGTGGATCGGGGCATGACTCAAATAGCGGCCGTTGCCATCTTTCAGTTTCTTCAGCGCGGCGGCTGCAGACAGCGTATTTTTCTTCTTCTTTGCGGGAGCCTTGGCCGTTTTCTTCGTCATGTTCGGTCTCTTCGAGTAATGGTGAATTCGTAGTTGTTGCCCGGCCAGTCATGCTAACGCAGGCGATTTCTAATGCAATCTGTTTTTCTATTCCTTGGCAGGATAGGGTTTCAAGCCTAGTAAGATTTCGGCTCTTTCTGTCAGCGGTTGATTTGCCAGTGACGCATCGGTGTACTCGGCCAGGTTAACACCGACCAACTGAAAGACTGCTTGACGGTCCTGGCTGGTGTCAATTTCGACGCACTTCTGCTTGCTCCTGAAGAAATCTACCGTAGGCAACGTTTCTGCTTTGAAAGTGTCAAAACGCAATTTGACACTTTCCACATTGTCATCACTTCTGCCCGAGTACTTAGCTCGCCCCATGATTCTTTTTTCAAGAACATCGTATGGGCACTCGAAGTAGAGCATTTTAGGAAGTTCCGCTTCGCGTCCGAAGATGTCGTACCAAGCCTCCATATTGTTTAGGGAGCGTGGAAAACCATCGAGCAAGAAATTGTTCTTGCCTGTCCTTCGGGTTGTCGATTCCATGGCGTTCTTGAGCAGCGTGACGACGATTTCATTGGGAACCAATTTGCCATCCGTCATGCATTGTTCAATGTCGATGGCGGTTGGGCCTCCCGCTTGCAGTTCGGCGCGGCAAAGATCGCCCGTCGATAAATGAGTCCAGCCAAGCTGCGATTCGGCCAGTTCGCACATCGTCCCTTTTCCGCTCCCCGGCCCGCCGATCACGAAGACGACGTTGGGTGGAGGGCACGGTTGCCTGGGGTCATAGTGATGGAGCACGACCTTCGGAGCCGGTGCGACTCCCTTTTTGTAGACATGCCACTCTCTATCGGTCGGCGGCAACTCGTCCTCGCACGTGGCGTCGTAAGCGAGATGGCCATCGAGGCGGCAGATTCTCCAGGACTTGTAACTGTTCGAGTAGGAAATGGCCGGACTGCGTGCCGATTTGCCATCGGCCCGATCCCACGCCATCTTCCCGTTCCAGTACCCAAGGCTGGATAGGGTTCCCGATTCCGATTCGGTCGGCGGCGCGGTCGACGGAATGAAAAGTCCATCCACTTCCGGAAGTCCCGATCCAGATACTTCAATGAAGAAAGTATTCGGTTTGAGCTCGTTTGTTTCGGCCATAATTTCTCTTATCAGGATTTGACGATTCGTGTGATGAGCCCAGGTCGGGTGGAACGCTGATGAAACCATTTCGGTACGATGACCGCCTGCTCCTCATCCATCCGTCATGCCCCGGTAAAGACGATTCGCTGCGAGAAGGCCAAGACTACGTCATCCGAGCGAAAACCACAAATCGGGCGATCACGATATGATCGTCGGCAAGGCCACGACTTCTTGGGCATGGCTGGCAGCGCCGGGCGGACTAGGGAAGCAACCGCAGTGCCGGACCGGCCTACGAATTGTGTTTCTGTTTCATCCGCTTACTGTATGCTTCCAGCGTCTTGCGTTCTTTCGGCGTCAGGCTTTCGACTCCAGAGGCATTGAGCTTAGCCAAAATTCGGTCCGCTTCACGATCAAGGTCTTCCGTCGTGGTCCCGGGCGAGAAGACTTTCAGTGATCTTCGCTTGGACATGCGAGGCCCCTTGCCGCCGCCAAAATGAAGGAAGCTGTCCAGTCGGATTCCGCTGAAGAAGTAGCCGGCCGCTGCTGCCGCGCCTGCCAAGTGAGCCGTAAACGCAATATTGCCTTCACGAACTCCCGACGCGCCCATGACGTCGGCACCGATCATAAACACGGCCAACGCCCAGGCGGGCACGGGAAACGGAAAGAACAACATGAAGAACTTTCGCTGCGGGAAGTTCAAAGCGAACAGCAACAGTACGCCTGCGACGGCGCCGGACGCACCGTACATGAAACCCTGGCTGCCGGGTTTGACGGCGTTTTCAACCGCCGCCCATACGACCGAAGCGATCACGACGAACAGCAAATAGAAACGTAAGAACTCACGGCTGCCATACTTGTTCTCGACTTCGCGACCGAAGAGCCAAAGCGAATACATGTTCCAAGCTAAGTGCCAAGGACCACGTTCCCCGTCCAAGGGACTGTGCGCGAATCCGGCGGTGAGCAATTTCCACCAATGCAGCGGTGAGTACAGGTCCGAGGCACTCACCGCGAGTGTGTTACTCAGCCAATGGCCACCGCCAGGTGTCTGAGTCGTAAACACGTCGATCAAGAAGATCACCACGTTGACGATGATGAGTTTCATGACCATCGGCTGCGCGTGAAACGCGGCTAGTCCACCGCCTTGCTGTTCACCCGAGTAGTAAGGTCGATCTTGAATTCCCACAAATATCTCGCACGAAAAGTCAGGGCCAGGAAGCAAACGGAGGCCACCATGGTGCATCTGCCAGAAGCAGCGC
Organism: uncultured Pirellulaceae bacterium; assembly: GCA_964480915.1. Lineage (GTDB taxonomy): Bacteria > Planctomycetota > Planctomycetia > Pirellulales > Pirellulaceae > CAWGCE01. The sequence goes on from CAYZRS010000109.1 coordinate 3,689, forward strand.
GTCTTCACAAGAATATCTTTGCATCGGTTGCCGGCAAAGGTCATTCGCGAAAAGACTGGCAGATTCCGGTCTCAACGAAAATGTGGCCGTCGTTGCCGGTGGACACTCGTGACCGCCTCACTGGCAGCCGGGCAGGATTCGCCTGAGAAAAGGCTGGGCAGACGGTCAGCCTGTGAGGTTCATCTGGGGGAGCCAGCATTGACCAGCGGGCTACTCGAGACCACGCAGTTGCAAGTTCGAATGATAGAGATAGCTGAGCGTCTGCAATTGCTTGGTGCGGTTGGCGGCCAGCTCGTTCTTCAGCTTGGTGATGGCCTGGACCTCTTTTTCGAAATTGGCCAAGTCATCGCCAAGCTTTTCGAGCTCTTGCTCGCGATAGGCGATTTGTTCTTTCGCATTTTGATTGGCCTCGGTGATGGCACGTTGTTGGTCCAACAGGACGGCCAACTGGCTATCGATCTCGCGCAGCTGCGAATTTCGTTCGGTAAATAGGTAGGTGAAGTCGCGCAGCTCACGTTCGTATTTCGTGAAGACGTCACCGCTCTCTTTGTCAATCTCCGCGATGCCATTACTACGCAGGCGTTCGGCCGTTTCGGCATCAAAATAATTCGTGTCGCCCGCTTTGAATTCGACTTCCCCGCCATGGAATAATTCAGCAACCTGAGCCCTGCCGCGCGGGTCGAATTTTCCTTGCTCGATGCCAGCTTCCGCCTCGTCGACGTCGACATCGATCGAGTGGTCTTTCAAGAATTTCACACGCACGACGGTACGTTCTGGTGGGTCGTTGACTTCAGCGGGCGTCCGATCGCGAATGAACTCTTGCAGCGATTCTTGCACACCGGCTTGAATCTCTTCATCGGCCTGGGTTACCGCGGTCGCAAAGTCGAATAGCGAGCGAATGCTCTCGGCACTCATCCCGGCCAGCGTGTCATGACTGTCGCGAGGTAAGACTTCATATAGCACCCAACTGCCTTGTCCCATCAATGCGGCTTGAGATTCGGTCGGCGTATCGATCGGTTCGACCGTTATGCCTTGATCGCCGATTTGAACGGCGCGAAAACTACCCAAAAATGCTCCCGGGACGCGGCACATGTTTTTGGTGTCGAGTTCCACCAAGTTGTGATCTTCGCGCGCTTGGAAGAAGGCAGCTCGTTGAGCCTCGTTCATCTGGCTGATCGGAACTTCCAAGAAGGCGTGGACGACCATGCCTGGGGTGATTGCGTGATTTTTGATCGGAGCGCTCGGTTGCGCGGCGCCCTCCTCGCCTTCTGCCGGTTCGACCGCGATCGGCTCCGGCTCGTCAAATTCGTCTTCTTCTTGGCCGACCATCTTACAGGGCGAATCGCCCCAACGTGCCATGTTCAAATCGACGGTCCCATCGCCCAACACGGGCAGGACGTTGCGCCAAACACGGCCGCGATCAATGATCAAGCGAGCCAAGTCGCCTTGCAAGCGTGAGACACTGTCAGCATCCTCGTCCAAAGCACTGGCCAGCTTCAACTCTTCCAATCGTGATTCGGTTGTGGCCAGTTCTTTCGTCAGCTTGTTGTAACCGGCTCGCCAACCAGCGTGTGTCTTCAATACGGCGGATGCCAAGATCATCGCACCGAGCGTCGTTAAGAAGATCAGCGTGAACAGCGTGACGTGCGGCCACCGCCAGCTCTTCGAAACCATGTACGCTACAAACCCGAAGATGAGTACGAGCACGCCTAGAATGATTGCCAAGATCATCGTGTGATCGTTCCGTTGAGTAGAAGAGCGTGATCGACCGTCGGTATGACGAGCCCTCAAAGGTCGTCGCGATGGCCGGAAATGGTGGTGGTGCTGGCACTTAGCCTACTACCGATCCGATACCTGATGTTAAGCAGGGCGATTTATGCGGTCAAGTTTTTGCCCTGAAACGACTTAAAGCGACTCGAGCCAGGGCCGGATTGGCAGCACAACCGGCAATATCGCTCAAGCCTGAATCGTTCACAGCCGAATCATTTCCTAGAGATTCGTTTCCTCGTGAACGGAATCGGTCCGCGCAGACCGGTTTTGGGTCCGCGGCAACCGCCCCTTCAGAGAGTCAGGCAGGCAACATGAACGGCTCACATTCACCCCCGCAAACCGATCGAGGCGAGCCAGATTCGGCCACTCCGGCGCCCATCTGGCTGGCCCTTTGGGAGTGCCTGGCGACCAGCCACCGACGCTGGAAAACAGAAATTGCCCAAGCCGCCGCGGAGCAGCGGCTGTCGCTCGAAGAGGCACTCACGATTAGCTTCTTGGGTCATGGCCAAGCGAACGGTGCCAGCCAACGCCAATTGGCGTCGCTTGTCCAGGTTTCTCCGGCCAAAATGAGCGGCCTGCTCGAGACGCTTCGGCAGAGAGAACTACTAAAGCCTGTGCGAGACACAAGCGACCGACGTCGGCAACTGTGGGAACTGACCCCAGATGGCCAGCAATTGCACCAACAGTTGAACCTATCGATCACCGAGGCTGTTCTCGATGCTCAGGCCGCTTTGGAACTGATCCAGTCTTTGCGTCAGTTCCATCAAGCAAAAACGGGACCCTTACCCGATGGGGCCCAGCAAACAAACGCATCCCTGCGGCCGAGGGGTCGTGCCGCATGACGCGCCCTCGTAACAACCAGCATTTGGCCAATTGCGCGCCGGCATGGAAATCAGACGCCGCGCGGCGACCTGCCATCGTGCGGCAACGCCACAGCGCATCGGACGTCCTGCTGATCTGCTTTCTCATGTCGCTTGTCGCGATGGCCGGTTGCCACCGCTCGTTGTATCGACAGGAGGCCGATGCCCAGGCCAACTGCCTGATCCGACAGAAGGCAAACGATCCTCGTTGGCCGTTAGAACAATTTTCGGTCTATCCGGACGTCGCATCGCGCATGTTCGATCCGTTTGACCCAGATTGTCCACCGATTCCTCCCGATGATCCGGCGGCTCACGAATTCATGCACTGCGTCTACTGCATGGAAGGCTCTCCCTGTTGGCATCACCGAGGCGATGCGCAGTCGGTCGAGAATTCAGAATGGTGCTCATTGCTTCCCTGGTCGGAGGAAGGCAAAGTCAAAATCGATCCGAACTCGGCGATGCGGTTGGCGCTGCTGCATTCGCCCGAGTACCAACAAGAAGTCGAGGATCTTTACCTTTCGGCGCTGGACGTCAGCTTTCAACGCTTCCGTTTCGATACTCAGTTCTTCGGCGGCTACAGCGGATTCCTGACGCTCGATGGAAGAAACCGGGGTGGAGTTGGCAATTCGGCAACAACGTTCGACTTGTCGACCAGTAACTGGCGTGCTCAAAAGCTGTTTGCCAGCGGTGCCGAGTTGGCTGTCGGCTTTGCCAATTCGCTCGTTTGGCAGTTTTCCGGCCCCGATACGCACTCGGCGACAACGTTGATCGACTTCACGTTGCTGCAGCCCTTACTGCGCGGCGCGGGACGCGAGATCGTGCTCGAGCAACTAACGCAAACGGAACGCGACCTGCTCGCCAATGTGCGACAAATGGAACGCTTCCGCCGCGGGTTCTATTTGAATGTGTTTGTCGGCCGCAACGCCGGAGCCGGTCCGGCACGAGGGGGCGTGGGGATTCCGCAAACCGGTTTCGCCAACAGCAACCCGAACGGGCTGCTGGGACTGCTGCAAACCCAACAGACCATTCGTAACCAGCGCGCCAACTTAGCCGCACTCGAAAGCAGTGTGGCTCAGCTCGAATCATTCTATCTCGCCGGCCGTATCGACTATTTCCAGGTCGAACTGGCACGGCAGGCGTTCTATAACGCCCAAAGTCGACTGCTGACGGCCGAACTGAGCTACGCCAACGCGCTCGACCAATTCAAAATCCAATTGGGCCTGCCGCCCAGCCTCGAAATCGAAATCGATGACGAGCTGATCGAGCCGTTTCAACTGGTCGATCCGGCCGCGGTCGATCTGCAGAATCGGTTGACCCTGTTGCAGCGCGGCGTCGGCAAAACGATCGTGCAATTACTGGACGCTTTCCGTCCAGAGAAAGAGTCGACGCCGGCCGAAGTAGAAGAGGATGTCGAAGACCAGGAGAACGACGAAGACGAGTCCGACACGGTCGACCGGGAAGAGGCTCCGTCGAAAACGGGTCCCAACCCTTCCCAAGAGGGCAATACAGGCAGCGACGAGGCCGAATCAGAATGGGGCGAGCCATCGCCAGGGGCTGTTGGGGGGTTGCTCCAACGACTGGCCCAGCAGGTCGAAACGGCTCTCGATGTGATCGATAAGGCGACCGGTGACGACATGGACGTCGTCGCCAATGACATTGAGAAATTGAGCGAGTCGCGATCGGATCGCCAAGCATCGATCGAACAGCTCAAGCGGCAACTCTCGTCTCAAAAGCATGAATGGCATGTCGACAAAATGGCCACCGAAGTCTCCTCGGAAGACGCTGAGGACATGCTGCCCTTTGACGAGGAGCGATTAGAAAAACTGCCGGAGCAGTTAGAACGGACGCTGGCCGATGTCAAACTGGTCTTCGGGCAACTCAAAAAGGCGTTTGAGGAAGTGAAGCAAGCGATCGCCGACGCGGAAGGCGAAACGGTCAACGACGACTTGTTCGAACAGATTCGCGACAAGGTCTTCACACGCCTGCCCGATGAACTGAATAACTTGGCTGCGAATGTGTTGAGCCTGACCCTGGTTCAAGCCCGCGCTCGAACCGAAAGCGTGACGCTGGTCCCGGTCGAAGTCACTTGGCCTCGCGCCTACAGCGCGGCTCGCGAATATCGGCTCGACTGGATGAACGCCCGCGCCAGTTTGGTCGACACTTGGCGGCAGATTGAAATCACGGCCGACCAGTTAGAAACGCAACTCGATCTGGTCCTCAGCGGCGATATCAGCAACAGCGGCGACAATCCGCTCCGGATTCGCGACAACACCGGCCGGTTACGATTCGGAGTCGAAATCGACGCGCCGCTCTCACGGTTGGGCGAGCGTAACACGTACCGCGAAGCGTTGATCGAATACCAGCGAGCCCGTCGACAGTTCTACCGATTCCGTGATGCGATTTCTTCGAACCTGCGGGCCACGATTCGGACCTTGGATATCAATCAGCTCAACTTCGAGTTCCGCCGTGCGGCGGTTGAAGTGGCGATCGCCCAAGTTGAACTGGCCCGCTTGCGATTGCGTGAGCCGCCGCGCCCCAATGAACAGTCCCGCCTGGGCGCGACGACCGCGCGCGACCTCGTGTCAGCGCTGTCGGATCTGCTCAGTGTGCAAAATGACTTCCTGAGCGTCTGGATTAGTCACGAATCGCTACGACGCTCGCTCGACTTTGACATGGGCACGATGGAACTCAATCAGGACGGTGTCTGGATCGACCCGGGGAAGGTGACCGATGAGTCGCTGCCGGTTTCGGGACAAGGTTCGAGCTGGGAGCACTGCGAACAGGTTGAATCTCCCTTCGGTCAATCGTCGCAGCCGTATGCCGACTCGACAGCCATGGGAGAAACGTCTGTCGAGGAAGAGCCATACGACGCCGGAATCTACGCCAAAGGGGTCCATCGTCTACCGACACCGAATACGGAAGGTGACCTCGGTGCACCGCAGGTCTTCGCAGATGAATTCATTGAGGTACTTCCCACACCAGAAGAGTAGCGCCCGATCGTTCGGCTCTCCCACGCTGCTGGCCTCCTTGGATGCCCATTTTGCGTGCGTTGCAAAACCGAGACGGAACCGGCCGCAGCGTTCATTCGGCCACGATCCGATGTTTTGCACAGGCGAAGTGCCTCTCTTCACGTCCAGCAACAGGACATCGCTTCTGATTGCAGTGGCCATCGAGCGTCTTAGAATGGACGCACAGGCTGTGATCCGCCGCTGACCGACAGCCTGACACGATGCGAACACGACACAATCTCCATGAACCGCGAGGAAGACAATGGCATCTGAATTCGAGTCAAACCCTTACGAATCACCAGCGCCGACCGGGTCGATCGGATCGGTGAGCGTTGGTGCCAGTGGAGTATCGGACGAGACGATTCAGTTACTAAAGCAGACGCGCCCGTGGGTGCGTCTGCTGGGCATCTTGGGGTTCATCGGTTGCGTGTTGATGATTCTAGCAGGCATTGGATTGTGCGTGACGATGTCACAGCAACGAGGCGCCGCTTTTGGCATCGGTATGATGATCACTTACGGTGTGATGGGCTTACTTTACATCTTCCCGTCGATCTACTTGCTGCGCTACGCAAAACATATCCGTGCACTCGAGCAGAACCGGACGGTTCCCAGCCTCAACGAGGCGCTCACCGCGCAGAAGTCGTTTTGGAAATTCGTAGGAATGATGTTTGCCATCATCTTTGTTATCTATGGCGTGATATTTGTCGTGATGATCTTCGCCGGCGCCCTGGGTGCTTTCAGTTTGGCCGTTCCTTAGCCAAACATCTCTCCAACGTCGAAGGGCCGCATCGGCCCAAGTCCGTTGCTAG
>CAYZRS010000110.1:0-3764 GCA_964480915.1 uncultured Pirellulaceae bacterium
CGCTGCACTTCGGTTCCGATCGCAAACACATCGACGCCGGCTTCCGTAGGAACGATGCGAAACTTGTTTGCAGCTTTTGCGATGGCGACGGGCTTGAAACTGGCCCCGCCGTCGGAGGTGTAGAACCCGCCCTCCAACGTACCGACCCAACCGTGATCCGGATCCACAAACCCAATTCCAAACTGCCGTGCCGCGGCGTTTTCCACTAGCTTCAGCTCTTGCCAACTGAGACCTCGATCGGTCGTTTTCACGATCAATTGCTCTGCACGGGCCGGGTCGTAGCTTTGCACGGTAGCGTAACCGATATCCTTCGTCGGGAAAGAGGCTTTCCAAACAAGTTCTTCTCTTCGGCCCGATTGATACACTTTGTTCCAGGTTGCACCACCGTCGGTCGTGCGCAAGATAAGACCTTCTTTCGTTTCGTCTCTGGCAGTACTGGCAAAGACCAATCCAGTCATGTCGTCGAAGAACTTGATGTCGAGGATCATCCCAGCGTGGGACGTCATGTCGATCACCGTCCAAGTCTTGCCCCGGTCAATCGACCTAAGAATTCCGGTCGGTCCGCCAACTCGGCCTGCAGCGTGAATCACGGTGTGCGGAACGAGCTTCCCTTGGAATATTCGAGATGTTTCGACAACGTCGATGGAGCACACACCTTTGATCGTCTCTTCGCCTAGATCAACTGCCGTCCAAGTCTTCCCTCCGTCATTCGTCGTGTAGAGAGGATTTTCATCTTGAACTCCAGGGTAATAATCGGTGCCAACATTGCCAATAAAACCAAACGTTTCGTCGAGGAATGCGAGGGCTCGAATAAACGTACCGGGCTGACTTGTCACAAGATTCCAACTAGCGCCACCATCGGTTGTCGCGTAAAGGTCTCCTTTGCCGGTTCCGTACCAGCCGTGGGATGCAGTCGCAAAACTGATGTCGTCACGCTTGCCAGGGTACGGCTCGGCCTTCAGCCTGTGCCAATCGTTAGTAACCGCGAGAGGCTTTGTCGCTGACGCGGCTCGATCAATCTGAGCCACTTGAGCCTCGGCTCTTGGACTAATCACGAGCACCATCAAAAAAACGAATTTTGGAAGATTCATAAATCTCTCGCTTCAGCTACTGAGTTGTGTCACCGCTGGGTTAATGTCAGCTCCCTAAGCGATAACCGCCAACCGGAAACGCCGTTCGAAATTCAAGTGCGGTCCATTTTGGATAACACTCTTTCTGAGCGTGGCCTGATTCCAAGTACCCTCCGTACAGCAGAAAACTCTCGTCGTTCGAGTTATTTAAAGCAATCAGAGTTGTGCCCGATGGGCCGCCGTGGCAACAAGGACAGCATCACAACCAGCATCATGAAATGTGGATACATCAGTCCGATTGCGGACTCCGCCGCCGGAGATGAGCTTGACGTTCGGCCGGGCTGTTTTCAGTTGTTCACATGCGTGCAGGACCGATGCGGCGGGGCCACGCTCGGTTCCAACGCCCGAGATATCGAGAACGATGATAGATTCAGGAGAGACTTGGTCCACGACCGCAAGTGGAAGTTGACGATCCCACCCTGCATGGCGACTTTTGACTCGTCCATTTTCCAGGTCAATTCCCAGAGCCCAAGGCTGTTGCCAAGATTCCAGCTTGTCAGCAGGCAAGTCTTGAGCGGTCCATTCCGTGGCGAGCACCATCGTGACCGCAGGATAGGACTCACCGCACAAACTGGGGCCCGCATCCAACCAAAGTTGAAAACCGTTCGCGACCAGTTCCTCGACGATCGACATTGCCGGCTCATTCCCGCAGATTCCGTCCAGGTCGGCGACGTAAAGTTCGTTGGTCTGTAGGTGGTCGCGAAGTGCGTTGGCGACATCCAACGGATGAGACGAATCACACAAGGACGAACGAATGGGCTGGTATCGATCGCGAGCTCCGGCCACTGCATGGACGACTTGGCCCCCTAGCAAATCGATGACCGGAATAATCGTCGGCGTGACCGGGGGAGTTAACATTGTTTTATAGACGAAATTTCTCGGCCACCGCCCGCTTCGAATAGAGCGGAAGATGGCGATAGTAGACTTCTAGGATCAACGTCGCCATTGCGGTGCAGTAGAGTCGGCCTCCCGCCTCGTTGTGTTCTCCTGGGAAAAACCAACTGCCCCTTTCGTGTCGGTTCTGAGATTGCGACGCGATCAGGAAGTCACGCATGACAGGATTCCACGCTTCCCACGGCTCGCCGCCATAATGCCGCATGACCTGAGTCGCGTAGTAGTTGTAGTAAAGATTGGCCGAGCCATCGACGCTCGGGCCCAAATCGGACAGCCAGTGCACACCGTCGGTTAGGACTCTATTTTCAGGTTCCCAGCCGAGGTACATGCGGCTCAATAAGCCGACCGCTGACGTCGTTGCGTGAATTTTTGATTTGGCCGGGCGCCGCTTTTGCTTTTCGTAGCGGCCCCCTTCTTGATAGCCGTATTGATAACGGAGCGGCGTTTCGACCGCATCCAAAAACGACCACGCCTGACGAATCGTTGCGGACGGAACATTGATGTAAGACATGCTGGCCGTTTTCAGCGCCATCAATTGCCAACCGGTAACCGTCGTGTCACCCATTTCACCCGGCCGGTAACGCCAGCCGCCCTTCGATTCATTTTGGGCAGCAACAATAAACTTCACTGCATCGCGGGCCGGGATAAACAGTGACTGATCTTGAGTCATCGTTAACGCTTCACAGAGCACAATCGTCGCCAACCCGTGCGAGTACATCTGCCCCTCGTCCATGAAACTGCCGCCGGCCGCTTCCTTTCGGATACTCCGCTTCAGATAGTCGAGCCCCAGTTCGACGACCTCTGCGTAAGGACCTTGTTTGTGCGAGTAACCGCTGCCGAGAAACGGCAGTAGCGCCAGCGCGGTCGCGGCGTTTTTAGCCGGTGCTTTCCCGCCGGGCTGACCACATTGGCCACCGCAGTGCGGACCAGCCTGGAAATCTAACCGCCAACTTCCGTCCGCTTCTTGATGATTGGCCAACCAACGGAGCGCCAACTGAACGGCCAGTTCGCTACCTTCGCTGCCGCCGGATTCACCCAACAGCTGCTGTTTGCGAGCCCCAACGCGGCCGGTCAGCGCATCGCCAAGATCCATTTGTAGATTCGGTTCAGCTGGTGCGGTTCGTTTTCCGCTGCCATTTTGAGCGTCCGTCGGTGGGACGACGACCGGTTCCAAAGTCGCCACGCGCAGCGGTGGGACCTCGATCGGCTCGGCGGTCTCTTCCTCGACAACGTCCGCGGTCAGCGGTGGCGTCACGGTCGGTTCTGGTGTGTTCGGCTCCAGGTCGGCCTGCGAATCCGCCTGCAGATTCGCCTGAGGCGGTGACGGTTCGCCCCACACCACGCCATCGAATTCGGCCGCTCCTTCACCGGCCGGAGCCAAAACAATTTCTGCTGAACGCCTGATGATCGGCACGACTTGCAGCATGAGTGCCAGCACCACCAGCGCGACCAGATGCAGAATGAAGCTCGTCAGTAACCCAAGGGCAGTCTCCAACGACGACTTACCACGTCGCTTGGAAGGCGATTCATCGTCAGACGCCGGCAACTTGCGACCGGATCCGGGGGCGATTCGAACGATGTCGAGATGATTCTCCACGCAGATTTGCTCGCTCAATCTCGCTCAATGTAGTAACTGCCAGCACCCGGCTTGGATTATCACAAAGGTTGAGCAAGTCGAGCAAGCTTGAATGCTGCAAAACAAATGCGCCGGCCGCACGCGGGAGAATTTTCAAGTAGACA
>CAYZRS010000110.1:3864-8421 GCA_964480915.1 uncultured Pirellulaceae bacterium
TTCTTCGACGATTTTTTCTTCGGTTTGGTAGCCGACTCTTTCCCCTTGTTGGCACTCGTCCCAACCGGCGGAGCCGTTCCGACCACTTCGGGAATCGCATCGGCGATCGGCGCATCGATCGAAACATCGTCGAGGACGATTTCCGACATCTCGGCGACTTCCTCTTCAAACGTCTCTTCCTCGAAATCCTCCAACTCGCCCATGTCGATCTCCGTCAGCTCCTCGATCGGAGCTTCACTGACGTCGACCGAACTGGCGGTGATGAGCAATTCCTTTTCGGGCTCCCAGGCGACGAATGTGGCTGCGCCTAGGATGAGGAAGGCAACAAGATGCAGGAGCAGGCTGAAGGAAAGCGCCGGCGCCGTTTTCATCCACGCACGGAATCGGCCCCAGATCGATTCGTCGGTCTTTCGGTCTGCCGTCTGCAATTTGGGAGCGGTCGTGACCGGAGCCACTTTTCCCGTCGCCTTGGTTCTCGGTTTGGCCTGCGCCACTCGTTCCGCAGCGGGCTGGGCCAGCTTTTGGCCAGCTGAATCGGTCGGTAAAAGCGGTTCCCCCGAATTGGGAATGTTGGCGCTGTCGATGTTCGGTGCTGGCTGAGCCGCCGCAGGCGGCTGAGAATGCTGTGCCGGAACCGCTCGACCTTCTTGAATGGGCCGTTTGGGAATGCGCTGCGGTATGTCCGAATCGTGCGTCATGACACCGAAACTTCCCCAGAACTCAAACGGACCCGCGGCCCTCAACCGACCGTTTATGCCTGCACTTATGGTACTCCTTCCCCAATTGACCCGCCACCAAAAGGGCCTCGCAAGACCAGAAATGGGGCTGAGGTGCCTAGAAAGAAGGGGCCCACTTCTGATAAACTGCGGGATTGCAACAACATGAAGAAGGCCGCTGTGGCGGTCGCGTTCTCTCACAGGAGTTCACCTACCCCAAAAGTGGTGACAAAGAATCATGGCTAAGAAGAAAAGCGGCAGGAGCAAGAAGAAGGCAGAGACGATCTTTTTGGTCTGCCAAGAAACGGGTGACTATAACTATTCGCTGAAACGCAAACCGGGCGGCGAAAAACTGTCACTGCAAAAGTACAGCGCACGCCTTCGCAAGCACACGCTTCACGTGGAAAAGAAAAAGTAGGTTGCTGCGGCTGCGTCATAACCAAGGTCGCCAGCCTGGCACTTGTCGAGTACTGGAATCGAGATGAATCAACAACCGTCAAAGAAAGCCGCCGACGAAGCGACGGAAAAGGATTCTCAAATGCCGGCCGTCGTCGAGAAAGCCGACAACCAGCAGCTGCAGCATTTCGTGACGACGATCAAAACGGCAGAACAGCAAGTCGGCGAGAACATCATCTCCGCCTTGCAACATGATGACACGGTCGCTGTCCTCACCACCGTCATCTCCGGTCCCGACGGGCAACAACGCGTCGTGACGGCGGCACTTGATCCGAGCGTGATGAGCCAAGTCCAAGAATTGCTGACCGGCGCCACGAAAAAGCGACAAGACGAAAAACAATGCGTTGGGTTCCATTGCTTGATCAAGCCTAAAAACTCAACGGAAGAAAGCACCGCATAGCGGCAACGCCTTGCGATATCACTCGAACAACTGAAGGTCACGGCGGACCCATGGCAAAGAAATGGAAGCTTCGCTCGTTCGATCCCGCCTCGGCCGCCGATCTGGCTAGCGCCGCCAAAGTGCCGTTGGTGGTGGCCCAACTGTTGGTTGCTCGCAACATCACCGCACCGGACGAAGTCCAGCACTTCCTTGAAGCACGACTTACGGGGCTGCGCGATCCCAATCAACTCCCCGGCCTCGCCGCCGCGGCTGAAATCATCCACGCCGCCATCACGGCCGACGAACCGATCACGATCTACGGCGATTACGACGCCGATGGCATGACCAGTACGGCGATCTTACTGCGAGCCTTGCGACTGCTACGTGCCCAGGTCGATTTCTACATCCCGAATCGTGTCGACGAAGGGTACGGAGTTAACTGCGCTGCACTGCGGAAGATTGCCGAACGGGGATCGAAACTGGTCATCACGGTCGATTGCGGCATCACCAGCGTCGCCGAAGCCGAATTGGCACGCGAATTGGGCCTCCAGTTGATCATCACCGATCACCACGCGATGGGCGAAAACTTGCCTGCGGCCGACGCGATCGTGCACCCTCAATTGCCGGACCACGACTATCCTTTCGCCGGTCTGTGTGGCGCAGGTGTCGCTTTCAAGCTGGCCTGGGAGCTCTGCAAGCGAGCCAGCGGAAACGAACGTGTTTCGACCGCCTACCGCGACTTCTTGATGCAAGCGATCGGTATCTGTGCGATCGGCACGATCGCCGACGTGGTGCCGCTCCAAGACGAAAATCGCCTGATCGTCCGACACGGCCTGGTCGCATTGAAAGATCGTCCGTTCGTTGGCATCACGGCGATGGCAAAATCGACCAAGCTCGACCAGCGATCCAAACTCACCAGTGAAGATGTCGCCTTCATGTTGGCACCGCGGCTCAACGCGGCCGGCCGACTGGGACAAGCCGAACTGGGCGTTGAACTGCTGTCGACGAACGATGCCGAACGGGCCGAAGCTTTGGCCGTCTACCTGAACGAATTGAATGACAGCCGGACGTCGATCGAGCGGAGCATCTACCTGTCCGCCTCGAAACAGATCAAAGAGAAATACGATCGCGAACAAGACGCCGCGTTCGTGTTGGCCGACCGAGGCTGGCATCCGGGCGTCATTGGCATCGTCGCCGGGCGCCTGGCAGAAAAGTACGCTCGCCCGGTGATCATGATCGCACTGGACGAACTGGGAGGAGCGGTCGGCACGGGCTCGGCCAGATCGGCACTCGGACTCGATCTGCACGGGACGCTTTCCGAATGCTCTGAAAAACTCGAAGGATTCGGCGGGCACAAAGCGGCGGCCGGTCTGCGGATCAATACTGCCAACCTCGATGACTTTCGCCAGATCTTTTGCGAGCGCGTCCACGACCGAATCCCAACGGAAGACCGGGTCGCAGAAATCGCCATCGACGCCGAATCACCGCTGGCTCAACTGACCTTGCGCACCGTCGGTCAGATCGAACAGCTGGCTCCTTTCGGGGAAGAGAACCCACGCCCACTGTTGTGTGCGACCGGCGTCACCGTCTTCGGCCAACCCAAGAAAATGGGCGGTGGCCAACGCCATCTTAGCCTGCAAGTCACCCACCATAACGTCACGATGCGAGCCCTCGCCTTTGGCCAAGCCGAATGGGCCGACGAACTAGAAGAGCTCGACGGCCCCATCGATATCGTTTACCGTCCCGTCATTAACGAATTCCGTGGCCGGCGAAATGTAGAGATCCATCTTGTCGACTGGCGCGTCTCGAATTTGACGGCACCGACGACGCCCCACTTGGCGACCAAACGGCCAGCAAAACTGCCGTTCTAGTTTTCCTTCGTTCGCACGCTTGAGTCACGCCATCAATGGCTCGCGACCTGCCGCTCGCCGCGCATCGGCCACTTGGCCTGTGTGGAATGCCATGTGAGTCTGCATGGCGGCGAAGCAACTGGCCACACTGCCAAAATGCTCACCCCATTCGGCAGGCGCATGACTCTTCTGATCGAGATCCTCATCGCTGAGGGTGTCCAAATGAGCCAACGTTGCGGACCGAATCTCTTCAAACTTGGCCATCAGCTCGCCCATCGATGGATAGTCGCTGGCGACGTTGGAAGGGACCGAGCCCATGCCGCAATTTTCTAATTCCGGAAAGCGATTTGGTCGGCCGAGGATAAATTGGTCGAGCAGATTGCTCTCGGAATGAACCAAGTGCCCCAGCACCCACAACGGATGATTGCCTCCCTTCGGAGTCGGCGCCGTCAACGCAGCGTCTTGCATGTCGGCAATCAGCCCCATCGTCCAGCCCTTGCCATTCTCCAACGCCATCTTGATGTAGTCTGTCGTTTTCATCGCTTTGTTCCTTGTCTAATTTCCCAGAATTCGAGACAGGGTAGATCAGCTACGCACCGGGCGATTCGTGCAGAGCGACCCGGTTACCTTCCGTGTCTTCGAAATGGGCAACGTGCCCGTGTTGGCCGATGCTCGTACGCGGCATCAACACCGTGCCGCCGTTGCTTCCGATCAGTTCCAAAGTCGGATCAATCGCATCCACGTGAAAGTAAACCAACGACCCCTCATGAGACGGTTTAAAACCTTCGCCCTTGATCAACGTACCGGCTGCTCCGCTGGCGCCCATCTCCATGGGGAACCAACCCATTTTGTTGGGCCCCATTTCCGTTTCTAGAATTTCTAAACCAAACACGGTTCCGTAGAACTCACGTGCGCGACCCAACTCGACCACGGGGATCTCAAACCAATTCACGGGATTCACATGGGAAGGCATCGTGCAACTCCTTAAGTTTCTGTCGAAGAAAATAGGTTCTTGTCTTCCTACCGCGACGCTTCCAGCCCGAGCTTTCTTCAGGCATTCGCGGCAAAGAGACAAGGCTCGAAACTCGTTCGAGATCGAAACGCATTTGCAAACTTTGACATCTGCCCACCAATACGTTACTATTTGGTAACGTAA
>CAYZRS010000110.1:8521-10008 GCA_964480915.1 uncultured Pirellulaceae bacterium
ACGCTACAAACAGAAATGGTTTTGGATGTTTCGCAGAGCATCGAAATTCAAGCTCCTGTGGGGGATGCCTATGCGGCGATCATCCGACGGCTGACGCACGAAAGCACGACCCCTGACAACCGACCGATGCCGATGATCCTCGAGGAATGGCCCGGCGGACGTTGGTTTCGCGATTTGGGAAATGGCCAGGGGCATCTGTGGGGGTTTGTTCAAGTGATCAAACCGCCTAACCTGATAGAAATCCAAGGCCCCATGTTCATGTCCTACGCCGTTGCCGGTCATCTGCAAATTCGCGTCGAACAAGTTCCGGGCGGTTCCGAAGTCGCTTTGAGGCACCAAGCGATTGGTGCTATTGAAGAAGAGCATCGGGCCGGAGTTCAGTCAGGCTGGACACACTACCTTCAATCGATCAAACAAATGGCCGAAGCATAGTCGGCATCCGAACGCGAATTCGCCCAGCGCGAGTGATCCATGGCTAAAGAGACAGACTCCATTTGGAAAGCGCTGGCCGATCCGACTCGGCGTCGTCTCCTCGACCTCCTACGCGAAGGCCCCCGCCCTACCACCGACTTGGTCGAAGCCTTTCCCAACCTGTCGCGATTCGCCGTCATGAAGCACCTTGATGTCCTTCGCAGCGCCGGACTGGTGAGAACTCGCACGGAAGGCCGGCAGCGAATCAACTCGCTAAACGCGGCTCCACTTCGAGAGGTTATCGAACGGTGGATCGGCAAGTACGAGGGATTTTGGGCGAATACGTTACTGCGAGTGAAAGACTCGGCCGAAACAGCGACGCAAGAAAAGCGGAAACCCAAGACGAAGAAGCATCGAGCGTAGTGCTCCGAACCACGATGACTTCGTGGCACAACGACAGAACTCACACGGCAGCGATTAAAGGCACTCATGTCCGAAGAAACCGAAGAAGTTCAGTCCAAACATGTCGCTGGCCGCCGATCGGTCCGCTACGAATCCATGGTCGATTTCCTGACAGACGCAGAGCGATTGGCGCCCATCGAAACGCGCACGTTGGGAAATTGGTCAAAAAGTCAGATCTATGAACACCTGGCTCGTTCGCTGGACGTTTCGATTGATGGAGCGCCCCTTCTGCCAGCGCCCGTCAGATTCATCCTCCGGCTGCTGTTCAAGAAACAGTTCACTCAGCGCGCCCTACCCGCCGGCTTCAACGCACCTACGGAACTCGTCCCCGATGATTCACCGGTCACGGCAGCGTTAGGCATGCTTCGCAAAGCGGTCGCTCGGCAAAGCGAAACCGAAGAACGAGCGTTCCATCCCGGCTTCGGCAAGATCACGCTTGAGGAATGGAACCAATTCAACCTCCGACACGCCGAAATGCATATGAGTTTCATCGTCGAATCGCCCTCGAATCAGTGAACAGCGATCAACGAGCCCCGTTACTGGGCCAAGAACATCGCGAAACTCAGCGCTCACGCAAGACGCCCTCCCGGCTACACCCAGCGTTTCGATAAGTC
>CAYZRS010000111.1:0-9643 GCA_964480915.1 uncultured Pirellulaceae bacterium
GGCGAGTAAGCCTCACGGCGTTAGCCGCGGTTTGATTTCGATGGAACCGTGGCTAACGTCAGATTTTTGTTTGTTCGGAACGCAGTTTCAGCAACCGCCGGTACGCAACGTCAAGTTCACTGGCGGAATTTAGCGAGTCGAGAGTAAAGAGGCTGGACGTGTCGCCGCCCAGTTCGCGTATCAGCTCGGTCGCCTGTTCGAGGGTCGGCAGCCAGACCATCGATTCGTGCAGCCGTTCGATTCCCGCGAAGTAGTCGATGAAGCAAGCCAAATCCAGAAAGAAGTAGATGCGATCTTGAAAAGGTGAGCCCGGTTTGATCTTCCGCTCGCGATCAAATGCGTAGTGGCCGACGCTCGGCTGCCAAGGCAGTCCCGACGTTTTGAGTTGGCAGGCTAATTCGATTTGGTCGTTTGAGAATTTCATCTGATTCAGGCGAGTTCGATCGTTGACGGATGCCCTGTCGACGCATCTTTCGATGTGACACGACGCTTGCGGCTGCGGCACAGGCCGGCACATGACGCGATGTGTGGCATGTTGAGCCAGACAATGTTCACGCGACTATTTCAAGTGGGACGCGATCATCTGGTAGAGCGCCAGTCGTTCTGTGCCGTTCGCCATCGCGTCCAGCGACTGGAGCTGATCTGCGATCTCTGCCGGGGTTCTGTTTTGGGATTCTAGAATCTCTCGGCAATCGTACCAAGTCGGCAGCCAAGTCATGATTTCCTGGAAGCGATCGACGCCGCCGACCGTTTTCATGAAATAGTCATAATTGAGTATGAAATAGACTCGATCTTGAAACGGCGAAGCCTGTTTGCAGAATTCGGTTTCGTCGTAAACGTAGTGTCCGGCTCGCGGGACCCAATCAAGTTTGTCGCGAATCGCTCTGGCGATTTCGATTTCTTCGGCACTAAATTTCATCGACGATCCACGGGAGAAGCTAGGTTGGCAATCGCTCGGCAGCTAGCGCCGCCGACCAGTCATTGTTGTAATGTCCCATGATTTGACCAGCGACGGCGGCTCCGCTTAGAAACGCACCTTCGACGCGTGGGCCGGCGCACCAATCTCCACAGGCGGCCAAATTGGTTTCGTCGTCGAACAGGCAGGAATCTGCCAGCGGCGCTGTGGGAATCGCGTAACGCCAAAAATGGGCGGTGGCGTACGTCGGTTCCAGGTCGGGAATGCCTAAGACCGTTCCAAACTGCTGCAGTAACCGCTCCGCCATTTGCTCTTTCGGTTCGCCATCGTGGGCGCGTGACCAGTCGGGCGCGGCGTGCACGACCCAAGTTTCTTGGTCTGATGATCGCATCGGTTTGCTCGCGTTGCGTGCGAGCCACGAAATTGGACTGTTGTGTACGAAGGCCGCTTCGTATGAATCGTGAAGCTGCTGTGGAAAGGCAAACATGGCCGCCCAGCAATGACTCATGGAACAGGCCGCCGCCCGCCGTTGGAGTGGGCTGTCGGTAGGTAACAGCTGGGCTGCTTGCCCCGCCGGGATTGCCAAAACAACAAAATCAAACTCGCCCCAGTTCTCATGCTCATGCTGTTCCCCCCGCAGTTGCCAGCGATGGTTCTTCCGTATCAGCTTGCCGATGCGCGTTTGCAACCGAATCGTTACTTCTTGACCCAGATGCTTTGCCAATGTGTTCATGCTGGGCGTGGCAACATAGCGGTCGATCCCTTCCGAGAACTCGATCGATTCGGACTTGCCCAGAACGGCAACACGACCTTCCCACTGGGCGACCACTCCGTCCTGTTGCCAACTAGCGACGTATCGGGCGAATCGTTCGTCGCGAACGGTGAAATACTGGGCTCCGTGATCGAATTGCCGAGTGTCGGCGCGCCGGGTCGCCATGCGCCCACCAAGCCCGCGGCTCTTTTCGAAGACTTCGACGTGGTAACCATGATCGACCAATGTTCGAGCGCACATCATTCCGGAGATGCCGGCGCCGACGATGGCCACGCGCGGCATCGGATCGGCGTACGATCGGGTCACTTGGGTCCGATAAGATTCGGTATCTAGCCGACGAGCGTGCTCGTGCGTCGGTCTCGGTCGCACGGTCCCGATGATCGGTTGTTCTGGCGTGAAGGGGCGGTCGAATTGCCCCAGGCACCATAGCAACCCGCCGTAGGACGACGGGTCACGTCCGTCGAGCGCGTACCGGTGATTCAGATCGACCATCAAGCGAAGTGCCGACTCGGCGTTGGCGGTCCAAGAAAGAAACTGCTTGCCCCAGGTCATCCGCACGTTGTTGTGGAGTTCGCCTTGCTGAAGCAAGGATTGTTGAGCCGCGTCCCAAAGTGCGTCTCCCGATCGCCCGCGTGCCAGCGTTTCCCAAGACATGATGCTTGGCCGGTTGTCCGAATCGTGCAGGCGCAGTGTTTCCCGCGCCCATTCCGGAATGGCCGTCAGTTGTTCGTGATCGTCACGATGGAAGCAGAAGTTATAGGCCAGCTCGCGCCAAATCAGCAATTCGTCGAGGAATTTGTCGGCTCCATCGCCACCGACTTCGGCCGCTTCCCGCGCCAGCCGCTGCGGAGCAACCATGCCAAAATGCAGGTAGGGTGACATGCGGCTGACGCCGTCCGATAGGGCATCGTTGCGGTGTTTGTGATACGACCGAATCCGCTGCTGCAAGAATTCGTTCCAGCGGGCGTTGCCGGCCGTCGTCCCTCCGACGGTATGTGGGACTGGGCCGACCGCATGATCGACATCACACGATGCGATCAGTGAGGAGAGATCATTCGATTGCAAGTCGATAGGTTCAAACGGCAATGAATCGAGTGACAGCGACTTTTCCGGAGACACATCGACGATACGGTCATGCAGTCTGCTCGATCGTTGGGCTTCGGTCGCTTTGCGAAATTGGAATGCGCGAGTGTACGCTTGAGGCACAAGTTGCATCGGCAAAAGGCACGCGGTATCGACAGCCATCACTGGCGCGAGATTCGCGGCTGCTAAGCGGGTGCGCCATCCGAGAACCGGTTCGACCGGCATCTCCTCGGTGACAACGAAGGCTGCGCGATTTGCCAGTTCGCGCAGCACCCGATTTCGATTAACAGGTCGCTCAAGATGAAATGCGTAGGCGATGTTGCGAGCTTGCATTTGCTGCTGCACGTCGCGAGCACCTTGCAGAATGAACGTGTGAATTCGATCCGAAGCGTAGGGATACCGTTCCGACAGACCGTGATATACAAGCAGCGGAATGCCCAGGTCGTTGGCCAGGCAAGCGGCCGCACTCAGTGCCGGATTCTCGTCTGCACGGACGGCAGTCGCCATCCAGTACAAACCAAACTCGCGATCGGGCGGTACCGGCAGGTCGTTGACGGCTCGGCAGCGTTCCCGCAGTGAATGGGGCAGGGAGGATCGGAGGTCGTTCGTCATGTGGTGATTTCAGTCCGTTTTCGTTTTATCAATATCGCGCAACCGCCCTCGTCGCCTTCCCGCAACGGCCGTTTTCGGTGTGTGGTGAATTGCATGGTGGCCCCTATGATGTGGCACCGGTTCCCCGGGCCGTTGCTTAGAAAAAATGCTCCTTTGGCAGATGCTTCTTTGGCAGATGCCGTTCCGCAGAGACCTATGACGCCGCTTCCTCAAGACATACCGCAGACGCCGACACTTGCGCAACGAATCGCCTACCTGCTGGCCGGTTTACTTGTCTTGAGCGGTCTTGTCCACACCGCGATCTGGTTTGCGGAAGGAGGCGCATGGGAAGGGGCGGTTTCCTGGCGGAAGCCGATCTTGTTTGGGGTCTCTGCGGGAGCGACGGTTTTTTCGATCGGCTGGGTTGTGGGGAAGTTGAAGCAGCGAGTCGGCGATTCGATTCTCCTTGCGCTCTTTGCCATCGGCATGTTTGTCGAAGTGCTTCTCATTACGGCGCAGGTGTGGCGCGGCGTGCCGTCTCACTTCAATCGAAGTACGCCGGTCGATGCGTTGATTCTCACCGGCATCGAGGGACTGATCCTATTTGCAACCGTGGTGATCTGCTATTTCACCATTCGCTGCGTCGGGCCGATGGAGTCGACACGCGACATGCGACTTGCGATACGAGGCGGCATGTTGCTGCTGGTCTTCGCCTGCCTATTCGGCCTGTTTATGGTCTGGTATGGAAACGGTCGGGTGGCGGAAGGTCATGCGCCGGGAATTTACGGTCAAAATGGAGTCATGAAATTCCCACACGGCATGCCGATTCACGCAATTCAATACCTTCCATTGCTGGCCTGGTGGCTGAACATTCGCAAGGTCACAGAAACAGGGCGTGTGCGGTGCATCGCATTGGCTTTGGCGTCGCTGACAGCGTTCACGGGCTTCAGCCTCTGCCAGACGTTTGGCGGTCGCTCACGATTCGACCTGACTCCATTCAGTGGCACGGTGCTGTTGATCTCGGTCGCGCTGCTGTTACCGATCGGCTTCCGCATGGCGACAGGTGGTCCCATCGATCGCCGTTCGTAGCGGCATCGGCAGCCGCCTGCTCCGCACAAGCGTCGCTCATAATCGCGGTCGATCCGCGAAGGGCGCGGTGACAAGTGTCAGTCATTGCGGTGGAATTCGACAGGAAAAGTGGCGGGCGTTCCTTCCAATGATTCGTTTCGGTCCGCTAATCGGATCGAGGCCGAGAGATTCGATAAATCTAGGAGGTTCGGGAATAAAGTTTGTTGACAATCGCCTGTCCAGCTTCGATTCTGTACTCCTACTTCTATCTCGCCATTCGGCCGCATTCGCCTTGAATTTGGAAAGGTCCTTATCGATGAATCTAAGACTCCGCAAAGCGAACGCCCACGCAGGTCGTGCCCCAGCGTTTGAATTTGACTGCGAGCGACTCGAGGCGCGAACGCTGCTCACAACGATTCAGATACTTGCTGCGGGAGTTACGGGGCAAGAGGTGATTGATCTCGAAGTGAATGGAGCGGTTGTCGGGAGTTACGGAAGCTTGGGCACGGGCGCGTTCGATGCCCAATTTGTAACGCTCGAATATTCGACGGCTGATGTGATTTCGGCGAACGATGTGCGGATTGCGTTTACGAATGATCTCTATGATCCGCAAGCGAATATCGACCGTAACGTTCGGATCGACGCGATCTTGCTCGACGGCGTTCGTTTCGAGACGGAAGCGTCCAATGTCTTCTCGACCGGCACCTGGTTGCCGGCCGATGGCGTCACGCCCGGTTTTCGGCAGAACGAGTTTCTGCATACCAATGGCTATTTTCAGTACGCGGGTGGACTCTTGGGGCCCGGCTCCGTTGTGATCAACGAAATCCATTACAACCCTGGTCCCGATGGCGTGTCCGATCCTGACGCGGAATTTGTCGAGCTTTTCAATCCGGGAGGCGAAGCGTTTGATCTTTCCGGCGCATCGTTCGTCGGTTTCGATTTAACGTTCGCGGCCGGCACCTCCCTGGGCGCTGGGCAGTATGCCATCGTCAGTCCATCGATTGCGATTGCTCAAGCCGAGTGGGGTGTGACGCCCATAGCTGAGTTTGCGGCGGGAGGGATTTCGGGCGGTGGCGAGACGATTCAATTGATCGCTGCCGACGGCGTGACGGTCCTGGATGAGGTGACCTATGACGACGCCAGTCCCTGGCCGGGCGCTCCCGATGGAAATGGGCCATCGCTGGAACTCGTCAATCCGAGTTTCGACAATAGTGTGGCCAGCAACTGGGGAGTCTCGACGCCTGGTCCGACGCCGGGCGCTCAAAACTCGATCTTTGCAGAAGAGCCAGCGGCCGACATCACGGACATTACCGTGACACCCGGTACGCCGCTTCCCAACCAGGCATTTTCCATCTCGGCAACGATTCCCGGCGCGACGACAGCCACGCTCACCTACAAAATAAACTTTGGCGTCGATCAAACGGTCGCCATGACGAACATCGGGGGCGATGTGTGGTCGGCCGATGTGCCAGGCCAAGCTGCCGGTGATCTCGTCCGTTACCGCATTGATTCGGACGTCGCGATGGCTCCGTTCGACGGCGATACGATTAACTATCTTGGTGTTGTTGTCTCTCCCACCGACGTCGTTGACAACACGCTGCCAGTTTTCCATTGGTTCGTAGACCCGGCCGAATTTCAGAATTTGATTGAGAATCTAAGGTTCACGAATACGAAAATTGAAGCGGTCGTGGCCTATGGCGATCAGGTCATTGATAACGCGACCGTTAGGATTCGTGGCAACTTTTCCAGGAACTTCGACAAGCTGGGCTTCAAGTTTGAAATGCCTGACGGGTATTTGCTGGACATGACGCCTTTAGCGGCGACTCCTGTCGATGAGTTTGGCATCGTTTCAGACTTTGCAGATGCGACATTCACCAGTGCTCAAATCGCATGGGAGGTTTGGAACGCGGAAACCGATTCACAAACCTCATCTTTCTTCACGCGTGTCGAGCAAAACGGTGACTTCTATGGAGTTTATCGCTTCCAAGAGCTCTATGACGGAACATGGCGTGATGCCAACGGCCATGGCGACGACCAGTTTTTTCAGGCGGAAGGTGGTTGGGAAACATCCAATGGTTGGGATCAAAAAGAACCTGATGAGGAAGACTTCACGGATATCGATGCGGCACGTGACATTCTGACCGCGCCCAGCTCTCCTTCGAAAACCGCTTGGCTTTATGAAAACGCGAATGTTCCCGCCATGATCAACCACATGGCGATTTCGGCGCTGATGCGGCATGGTGATCAAAGTTCGCAAAACTTCTACGCGGCGAAAGATGGCGAGACGGGTCGCTGGGAGCATGTCGAATGGGATCTCGATCTCGCGTGGCGAGATGCCTACGAAATCCGTGGCAGCGGGACGCCCTTCACGACGGTCGAAGCGGTCGAAAATTCGTTCATGGATTCGATCTGGGAAGTGCAAGAATTCCGAGACATGTACTGGCGCCGGCTCGATACGCTTGTTGAAAAGTATCTCTCCGACGATGGCCTGATGAATCGCCGGGCAGAGTTGATTGACGAAATCGGCGCGACAAATACGGCGCTTGAGGCTGACCGGTGGGATCGATTGGATATCTCGGTCAACCAGTTCCTGGTCGATGAATGGCAATTGGCGATTGACGGTCGCCGAGCCGCCTTTGCAAACGAACCGCGATTGCCCAGTTCGACCAACAATGATCCGAACATTGTCATCAACGAGCTGCACTACAATTCGGCCGGGGATGATGCCGAGTTCATCGAACTTTACAACAATTCGAGCCTCTCCGTCGATTTGTCCGGCTGGACCATCGACGGCATCGGTCTGACGATCCCGACAGGAACGGTAATCTTGCCCCGCTGGTACGTCGTATTCACCGATAACGATTTCCAATTTCGCGAACAGACCACCACAAGCAACGTGTTTGTTGGCGGTCAGTACTCGGGCGGCTTAAGTGGAGGTGGGGAAACGATCACGCTATTCGATGCGTCTGGCGATCTGATCGACACGGTCAGCTACGATGACGTTGGGCCATGGCCAACTTCGCCAGACGGTGACGGCTTCACTCTTTCGCTGATCGATCCAGACTTGGACAACAGCTTGGCGAGCAGTTGGGTGGCGAGCGACCAGATAAACGGAACACCGGGCCGAGCCAACAACGTTTCGACAAATACGACGATCAGTATTTTCGCTGCCGGAACATCGACGAACGAAATCGTCGGGCTGGACGTCAACGGCATTCGGGTTGCCGATTTCGAGCTGAGTGATTTCGGGGCCAACGTGGGCGATTATGACGCACGACAGTTTGTCGAATTGACTTGGTCGACGACTCAAGCGATCGATGCCGAGGATGTGCGACTGAATTTTGTGAATGATTTCTACGACCCGGCAAATGGAATTGATTACAACGTCAAGATTGACCGCATCGAAATCAATGGCGTTGTCTATCAGACAGAAGATCCGAACGTTTTCTCAACCGGTACTTGGTTGCCGGCAGACGGTGTGACACCCGGCTTCCGGCAGAGCGAGATTCTGCACACGAATGGTTATTTCCAATTCGATGCGGCGCAAGCTGCGGTAGCTTTCACGGCGGCACCTACGGCGCCGGTCCAAGCCAATGGATCATTCGGATCGACAGGGGCTGACGTTTTGGTGGCGCTAATCGACACGGGCATTGATCTCGATCACTCGCAATTGGTGGCGAACCTTTGGACAAACTCGTTGGAAATTGCCGGTGACGGCATCGATAACGACGGAAATGGGTACGTCGACGATGTTCGTGGTTATGATTTCGTTGATCGCGATGCCAATCCGGATGATCTTCACGGGCATGGGACATTTATCGCGGGCGTCATGGGGGCGGCTCAAAATGGTACCGGCCTGAGTGGTATCGCCAGTGACATGCTGCTGATGCCGTTGCGAGCGCTGGGTGTCAACGGAACGGGATACTCGGGCGATGTGGCGGAAGCGATTCGCTACGCGGTCGACAATGGGGCTCAAGTGATCGCCTTGCCGATCGAGATCGAATACCAGCCAGAAATTGCAGCTGCGCTTGAATACGCAGCCAGCTTCGACGTTTTGATTGTGGCAGCCGCCGGCAACGGCGGAGATGAATCGCCCAATTATGTAGCGTCCCAAAGCGCCTTCTACGCGAACATCCTTTCGGCGGGGGCCCTCTCGCACGACGGTCTGCTCCTCACCGATTCGAATCGAGCCAGTGACACCGCAGCTGTTCAGTTGGATGCCTCTGGCAGGCAATTCGGAAATCTGCCGGGCGAGCAGTTCGGGACGTTCCAAGGCACCAGTATTGCCACCGGCACCCTGGCGGGCGCCGCGGCGCTGGTGGCCTCGGCCAACCCGGCTCTGTCCGCAGCCCAGATTCGCGAAGTGCTCGTCAGTAGCGCCACCGCGTCCGTGGACGGCAATTCGATGGGCTCATTGGATGCGGCTGCGGCCGTTGCACTTTCCGAACAGTTGGCCGAGGTGAAGGTCGTCATGCGGGGTCGCACGGCGAAACTCTATGGCTCTCACTTGGATGATGTCTTTGAAATCGATGTTGCCAATTCGACCGCTTCCGTTAATGGAGTCACGCTCGACATTCTTCCGACGACATCAAAGTTCACCGTCGTTGGTGGAGGTGGCAACGATGTTATTCGGTTGCAGGGGACGGAGGCTCAGGATCGAGTGAAGTGGCAGGCGGGTAGAGTGCAGCTTGCCACGAAGGGGGCTCGTGTCACCGCCACCGACTTTGCTTCCGCTCACGTCGACACGCGAGGCGGTAATGACACTTTGCAAGTCAAAGGTAGTTCTGGCGATGATGCATTGGTGATTGGACATGCCAGCGTCGTCTTCGCTACCCCGGCCGCCACGTTGGTCGCAACGGGCGTTGCGGATGCCAAAGTTAAGGGCAGTCGCGGAAATGACTTGGCCTCGATTGTCGAGACGCATGTTGGTAGCGGTGCACAGAACGGCCATCGTGTTGCATGGCAGCAAACCGACTTGAGCGTCAACGCGTCTCAATTCAGCGACTTCGAAACCATGAGCACGTTTGAGATGAGCCAGCTAGACGCTGCCGCCTGGCAAACGGTGGGACCGTATGCTCAGCGAGTCGCGCTGGAACTGTTGGCTTCGCTCGACCTGGATGAGTTGTTCTAGCGAGCGAGGTGGCGATTCCACCGCCTTGCTTTGCCATCGCTTTGGTTGCACTGAAGGAAAGCATGACGAGCGAAAAGTGAGC
>CAYZRS010000112.1:0-9499 GCA_964480915.1 uncultured Pirellulaceae bacterium
GTTCGTGAATGGGACAGTTTACATCATTTTCAGCACGCAAAAATAGGGGCTTGAACGGCTCTCCGGCGACGTTTTTTTCCATGGGCAAAACGTCCTCGCATGCGTGCCGATCTGTGACGTCACGGGCAGCCCGTGTGCCGGGTGACTGCTGGTTTACTCGAACGTAGGCTGCTTACCACAGCGGCCGTTTCATCGCAGCTCGCGTTGCTCTTCGACTTCTTCGGCCGAGAGGCACGGTTCGTGGGACGATAATCGTTACGATGATTACGAATCGAGACTGAGGCGATGGCCCGCTTGCAAATCTCGGTTGCAGGCGGCGGCTGAAATCAGGACCGAATGCGCGATACGAGGTTCGACTGTCACGCAGACCAGATACAGGGAAAATTCTGCTCCTTTGGAGCCACCTCATAAATCATCGTAAGGAATCGACGAGCGGCCCGTCTGGTACCTTGTAACGACATAAGAACGACCAAGGAAACAGCCGAACTGGTGGTCAAACGAAGCGGCAGCGCCTTACCGAAACACACATGATGCACTTCAACCACGGAAGATGGCCATGAGTACCCTCGTACAACTACAGCCTTACGACGAACACAACCAAAAATTGGAGTCGTTCGTTCATCCACGTGATTGGACTAATCCGATGCCTTCCGGCCGCTACAACTTGGTCGTGATCGGTGCCGGACCGGCCGGTCTGGTCACGGCGATCGGGGCGGCTGGACTGGGTGCGAAAGTCGCCTTGGTCGAACGGGGCCTGATGGGGGGCGATTGCCTGAACGTTGGCTGCGTCCCGTCCAAGGCGCTGATCAGTGCTGCTCGCGTCGCGGCCACCGTTCGTGACTCGCACGAGTTTGGAATGCATGTCTCCGCGTTGTGGCATGTCGAATTCGGCAAGGTCATGGAACGGATGCGACGGTTGCGGGCCGACATGGCACATCACGATGCGGCCGATCGATTTCAGCGCCTAGGCATCGATGTCTTCATCGGCGACGGTCGATTTACCTCGAACAACACGGTCGAGGTTGACGGGCAACCACTGGAATTCAAACGGGCTGTCGTTTGTACTGGAGCCCGAGCGGCCGAGCTGCCCATTCCCGGCTTGGCCGAGGTCGATTACCTGACGAACGAGAGTATCTTTTCGCTGACCGAGTTGCCTCGCCGCTTGATCGTCGTGGGTGGTGGGCCGATCGGGTGCGAAATGGCTCAAAGTTTTGCCCGATTTGGTTCCGAAGTGACTCAGATCGAAAAAGCGGATCACATCCTATCCCGAGAAGATTCGGAGGCAGCCCAAGTCGTCCAAGCTGCGATGGAAAAAGATGGGGTTCAGTTCGTACTCAAGGCAAAGACACTACGTGTCGAACAACGGGGAACGGAAAAAGTCGTCGTTGTCGAACAGAACGGTCAAGAACTGGAACTGGTGGGCGATGCGTTGCTGATCGGTATCGGACGGGCGCCTAACGTCAACGATATGGGGCTCGAAGAGGTCGGCGTCGAGTTCCACGAACGGAAGGGCATCACGGTGAACGACAATCTGCGCACCACGAATCCGCGCATCTTTGCCGCCGGCGACGTTTGCTCTCGCTTTCAGTTTACCCACGCGGCCGATTTCATGGCGAGGATCGTCATTCAAAACACGCTCTTCAAAGGTCGTGGAAAAGCGAGCGCCTTGACGATTCCTTGGGCAACTTACACTTCGCCCGAACTGGCACACGTCGGACTGAGTGTGGCTCAAGCCAACCAGCAAGGCATCGAAATCGACACGTATACCCAGCCGATGTCTGGCATCGATCGGGCCATTCTGGAAGGCGAAACCGACGGTTTTGTACGAGTGCATGTGAAAAAAGGGACCGACAAGATCGTCGGTGCTACCATCGTGGCCACGAACGCGGGCGACATGATCGGCGAAATGACGTTGGCGATGAAGAATGGTCTGGGCCTAAAACAGATCGGTTCCACCATCCATCCCTACCCAACTCAGGGTGAAGCGATCCGCAAAGTCGGCGATCTTTACAACAAGACGCGACTAACACCTTTCGTCAAGTCGCTGTTCCAGAAGTGGCTGACGTGGACTCGGTAACCACAGCGCGGCAACTTGGATGAACAACCTTTTCGAATGTCGTCTGGTGGAGTTGTCTCGTGGAGCCGTTTGGGCGGAGCCGGTCCGGCAAGATTGAGAAACGATGAAGGCTCGTCTCCTAAACTAGGCGACAACGAAGCTAAAGGAAGACGAAGGGAAAAAGGCAGGCCGATGAACCAACCCTCCAACGATCAACCCAAAAGCGAAACGGCATCTCATCCGCCGTCCAGCACGTCGTCGGCAACGGCAACTCGCGTGGTCGTCTTCGTCGCAGTCGCTGCTGCGATTTTCTTCGGCTACCAGAATTTCGGCCATCTGTTATCGCTCGAAAATCTGGCCACGCAGGAATCGGGACTGCGACAGTATCAAGCGGACAACCCGTATCTCGTCTACGGCCTTGCCTTTATTGTTTACGTGTTGGTGACCGGATTATCATTACCGGGGGCGGCGGCGCTGACGCTGGTTTACGGTTGGTACTTTGGCTTCGGCCGCGCTTTGTTGGTGGTCAGCTTCGCTTCAACCGCTGGCGCGACGGTCGCTTTTCTACTCAGTCGCTACCTCTTGCGGAACTCAATCCAAACTCGTTTTGGCGACAGGCTCACATCCTTCAATGAGGCGCTTGAACGGGAAGGCGCGTTCTATCTTTTTACGTTGCGTCTGATTCCAGCCGTTCCGTTCTTTGTCATCAACGTCGTCATGGGGCTGACGCCACTGAAGACGACGACGTACTGGTGGGTCAGTCAGTTGGGCATGATCCCAGGGACGATGGCATACGTCTTCGCGGGATCGCAACTGCCCGACTTGACAACACTCGCAGAAAAAGGGACGAGTGGAATCTTGACACCGCAGTTGATTGTTGCGTTTGTGATCCTGGGCATTTTCCCAATCGCCGTGAAGAAGATCATGCAGTTCTGGAAAAATCCTGACTCGGCAAACGAAACACTCGATGCGTGAAGTCGCACGAGCCAGAGAATGTCAGCAACGGAAGATCGGCTTCGAAAACACAGCGTCGTGGCATCCGGCCTCCGCGACAAGACGGAAACCTGGGACGGCTAAACGAGAAAATCAAGATGAAAGCGTCCGACCTATTTGTCAAAGCACTCGAAGGCGAAGGTGTGGAATACATCTTCGGCATTCCCGGCGAGGAAAATCTCGACTTTCTCGATTCGCTTTCCCGTTCACAGATCAAGCTTATTTTGACTCGACATGAGCAAGCAGCGGGCTTCATGGCCGCAACCTACGGTCGGCTGACCGGTAAGGCTGGCGTCTGCTTATCGACATTAGGGCCGGGCGCGACGAATTTTGTGACAGCGGCTGCCTACGCGCAGTTGGGCGGTATGCCGATGCTGATGATTACCGGCCAAAAGCCAGTTAAACATAGCAAACAGGGACAATTCCAAATCGTAGATGTCGTGGACATGATGCGACCTCTGACCAAGTACACGCAGCAACTGGTCAGCGCCGCCAATATTCCGTCTCGCGTTCGTGAAGCATTTCGCCAAGCGCAAGAAGAGAAGCCGGGCGCCGTTCATCTTGAGCTTCCCGAGGACATCGCGGCCGAACAAACGGATGAGGCAATCATTTCCGCCAGTTTGGTGCGACGCCCCACGGCGGAAGAAAAATCGATCCAACAGGCTGTCGATAGAATTTCCGAGGCGAAGCATCCTCTTTTGATCGTGGCCGCCGGCGCCAACCGGAAACTGACATGCAAAATATTGCGATCGTTCGTGAAGAAGTTCGGCATCCCAGCTGTGACAACACAAATGGGTAAAGGAGTCGTCGACGAACGTGATGAGCTTTTTTTAGGCAATGCAGCTCTGTCATCGGGCGACTTCGTACATCGGGCGATCGAAGCGGCCGACCTGATGATCAATGTCGGACACGATGTCGTAGAAAAACCTCCGTTCTTAATGCATGCGGACGGAGTCGACGTGATTCATATCAATTTCTCGACAGCGGCTGTCGATCCGGTTTACTTTCCTCAAATTGAAGTCGTCGGAGACATCGCCAATAGCATCTGGCAAATTTCGGAATTGCTTACCAGGCAATCACACTGGGATTTCTCACGATTCATGGCAATCCGCGCCGCGGGCGAAGAGCAAGTCCAGGAGGGCTCAAACGACGATCGCTTTCCGATCATTCCGCAAAGGCTTGTCGCCGACGTCCGAACCGCAACCGAAGGGAGTGGCATCGTGGCGTTGGACAATGGTGTCTACAAAATCTGGTTCGCCCGCAACTACAAGGCGCACGTGCCAAATACGGTACTCTTGGACAATGCTCTCGCGACGATGGGGGCCGGCCTGCCGTCAGCGATGGCGGCCAAAATCGTCCATCCCGATCGCATGGTGACTGCCGTTTGCGGCGACGGTGGTTTCATGATGAACTCACAAGAACTAGAAACTGCGGTAAGGCTCGGCCTGCACATCGTCGTCCTGATCTTGCGAGACAACGCTTATGGCATGATCAAATGGAAACAAGCCAATATGGGATTCGCCAATTTCGGGCTCGACTATGGAAACCCCGATTTTGTGAAATATGCCGAGAGCTACGGAGCCAAAGGATATCGAGTTTCGGACACTTCCGATTTGCTCAGCATCCTAAAATCATGCCATGCTGAACCGGGCGTCCACGTCATCGAGGTTCCGGTTGACTATGCAGACAACGACCGCATTCTCAACCATGAAATCAAAGAACGCAGCGCGCAGGCCTGAATGGCCCCCATAGCGCGATGCAACACACAGCAGCAAACGGATGAGAGCTATGTTGAAGCCGGAATGGCCTTACTACTTGGCGAATGAACCGCATACTCCCAATACCAACTTGGAAGTCACCGACAAATTTTCTGGAGAGGTCGCCACGCGCGTCGCCTTGGCCGACCCGCAAGCGATCGACGACGGGATTGCCGGATGCGTTCGGGCAGCTGAGCCACTGGCGCGAATGGCACCCTACGAAAGGCAGGCGGTACTCAATCACTGCGTGCAGCGATTTACAGAACGATTTGACGAGCTGGCATTGGCGTTGTGCATCGAAGCGGGCAAGCCGATCCGCGATTCTCGGGGCGAAGTTTCCCGTCTAATTGACACGTTTCGCATCGCGGCCGAGGAATCGGTGCGCATGCGGGGTGAATTGATGAACCTCGAAATCTCACCTCGCGCCAGGGGCTACCGCGGGATGTGGAAACGTGTTCCGATCGGCCCTTGTTCGTTTATCTCGCCGTTCAACTTTCCGCTGAACTTGGCCGCTCATAAAGTGGCTCCCGCGATCGCCGTCGGCTGCCCTTTCGTGTTGAAGCCGGCCAGTCGAACGCCGATCGGCGCCCTGATCATTGGTGAGGTCTTGGCCGAAACGGACCTTCCTCCAGGAACGTTCTCGATCCTGCCCTGTTCGCGCGACGGTGCCGACCTATTCACGACCGACGATCGGCTTAAGTTACTAAGCTTCACCGGTTCACCTGCCGTTGGCTGGGACTTGAAAGCTCGCTCGGGAAAGAAAAAAGTCGTGCTCGAATTGGGTGGCAACGCCGCTTGCATCGTCGATGCGGATGCCGACCTGGACGAGGCGGTGCAGCGGCTCGTATTTGGCGCTTTCTATCAGTCGGGGCAAAGTTGTGTCGGAGTCCAGCGGATCATCGCCCACGCGGCGGTCTACGAGACGTTGAAAGAGAAACTGGTCGCAGCGACTTCGCGACTGGTCACCGGTGACCCCAAGGAGGAAGCGACGTTCATCGGTCCGATGATTTCGGAGAGGGAAGCGGCCCGATTGGAAAATTGGATTGGGTCGGCCGTGGCGGCGGGGGGCAAGTTACTGTGTGGCGGCGGAAGAGAGGGCGCCATCCTTGAAGCGACTTTGTTGGAAAATGTACCCTCCGGTCAAGACATTTGCGCTCAGGAAGCGTTCGGGCCGGTGGCCGTCTTGAGTCCATTCAGGAACTTTGAAGAGGCGCTGGCGGAAGTGAACAACAGCGTGTTTGGGCTGCAAGCCGGCGTGTTCACGCGCGATCTTTACAAGATGCAACAAGCTTGGGACACACTCGAGGTGGGCGGAGTCATCATTGGCGATGTCCCGTCGTGGCGAGTCGATAACATGCCGTACGGCGGAGTCAAAGAGAGTGGACTCGGTCGCGAGGGAATCGCTTTTGCCATGGAGGATATGACCGAGATTCGCAACTTGGTCATCCGGACACCATAGAGTCCGCGTCACCAGCGAAAATCGGTGCTCCGCGGCCGGGGCATGCGTCTGAGACCTACAGTGGTTCGCGGTGTCTGATTGCCATTCGCTCTCACCCAACAAACAGAGCCCCCGGCCGATTGGCACGGGGGCTCGTTCTCGATCATGGCCGCACGTCGTTCATCGTGATTTGTTTCAGAGGTTCGCAGCAGCGACGCGGCAACTGGCCAAACTTGCCTCCGGCTGGTGCAACCCAACAACCGTCAACACGGCGGCGCCGTTCAGCCAGTAAAACCAAGCATCGATCCCCGTGAATCCCATAGCGAGCGGCGCGACGAGGAAGACGATTCCAACCATGAAGTCGACGATCAGGTGGAAAGAGTACGGTACGACTTTGAACAGGCCGAGCCGATGGTCGGTGAAAATCGTGAGTACCAAAGCGGCCACCCCTGTGAGAACGCTCAGCCAAAAACTGAACGGGTGAGATGTCCCCAGCCGCAGCACGAACGGCAACGTGATGAGTGCCATGGCAACGGGGTAATCGAGATAGGCGTGGATCGTTTTTGTGATGAAACGAAGGCTCATAACGGTGCTCCAGTCGAGGCGTTTTCGGTTTGCCGCAATTCACAGATTGCAGCGGCACTGCTCCGACGCGTGGCACGGGGACCGTCTTACCAACACGTCGCTCGAATGGACCATCCATCACTTTCAGACGAATGTGGCGACATGGCCGGTGAATGTATGTCCAACGTGCGGAATATCACAGCGATATTTTCTTCGACGATCGGTGGTAAGACTCTTCCCCTGCCCTGCGTCAAACATGTGGCTTCAACAAAAAGCCGCTGCAAAACGAGCTTCCATCTCTTGATAGCAGCACTGTCAATCGCTAATTCAAGGAGCACACAATGTCCGCCCTTCAAGCCACGGAACAAACGTTCGCCGACACTGTCCAGCAAGAAAGCCATCCGATCCTCGTCGATTTTTGGGCGCCGTGGTGCGGCCCCTGCCGTGCCATGAGCAGCGTTGTCGATGAGCTTGCGGATGAAGTCGCCGGGCAAGCGACGGTCATCAAAGCCAACGTCGACGAACTGACGAATGAAGCGGCCGAGTACGGCGTCCAGTCGATACCGGCGTTCTTTGTCGTTAAGGACGGCGAGATTAAAGAACGCATTTCCGGTGTCGTTAGTAAACAGAAGCTTCGGGAAGCGCTCGGAGCCCATTTCAACTGATCGGAAGCAGGCCATTCCTTTTGCAAGCAGTTGAGCAAAGATGCCGCAGACGTTTCGCAAATACCGACAGAACAAGCGGGTCTTGCAGGTGGGCAATAATTGTCATCTACTGAGTGGGGTTGGTTAGAAGTTCGGGGCTGGCGTCGTCGGGGTTTCCTTGAAACGGGAAATCGAGTCCGTGCGAAGTTGCCTGTTCCGCTTTTGTGACCAACTCACGGTTCGCAGCAAGCATGGAGGAAATGAATGTGACATCCGTCACTCCCAAAGACGACTGGGTCGAGCGACTGAAAAGCGAAGACGACGAAATTCGCGACGCTGCATTGGCAGACTTGCGAGACCTTTTGGTTCGGGGTCTTTCGCGGTCCTTGAATGGCCATTACGGAAATCGGAAATTTAATCCGGAAGACATCGCCCAAGATGCTTTGCTGAAAATACTGAACGCGCTCGACACCTTTGAAGGTCGCAGCCGGTTTACGACGTGGGCGATGACCATTGCGACTCGCCTTGGTATCAGCGAACTTCGCCGCCGGCATTGTCGAGACATATCGCTTGAAGGCATTGCTGCCGGAGACAGTTTGCGAATCGACCTAAGCGACGAGCAAGAACCTGCCGGGCAGGAAATGGACCAGCAAGTCATTCTGAAGCAATTAAGCGGGCTCATCGACACAGAATTGAGCGAAAAACAACGCCTCGCGATTCGAGGACTGTTGGAAGGATTGCCGGTTGAAGAAATCGCCAATCGAAGCGGCAGCAACCGGAATGCCGTTTACAAACTCGTACACGACGCTCGAACTAAGCTAAGGGAAGGTTTCCTTCAGTCGGGAATCGCCGCAGACGACATCCAAGCGATTTTTGCCTGAGGAGCATAACACATGGGTTTATCAACAGAACAAATTGCCAACTTGCTTGCGATGATTTCAAACGTCGAGCCAGACGAGTTGGATTGTGACAGCTGCCTTACTCAAGTTGCCGAATTTGCTGAATTGCATTTGGCTTCTCGTGACATTCCAGAAGCGATGCGGGCAGTTCAGGTCCACCTAGAACAGTGCGCCTGTTGCCAGGATGAACTCAACGCGCTTCTCAAAGGGCTGTCGGCCATTCACTCGCCAGAGTGAATCGATTCGGACGCCGCCGACCGGTGTATTCACCAGAAATCGCTGCCGTCAAATTCACCATACCGCTCTCGACGGCGGCGCTCCTCTCCTGCCTTCTCCCTCAGCCTTCTCCCTCAGCCTTCTCTTTTCGCTGATCGATTGACGACAGATGCTACCGATGCTGAGCCAGGCTCAACGAGCGGTCACCGGCCACAATGATATGGTCGAGGACATCGATACCGAGAGTTTTGCCCGCATCTTCTAGCCGTTTGGTGACCGAGATGTCTTCTTGGCTGGGAGTCGGATCGCCGCTGGGATGGTTGTGGACCAAAATGACCGAGGCGGCCGCGTCTTTGATGGCCGGTCGAAAGACTTCTCGTGGATGCACGAGGCTGGCGTCCAGCGTGCCCACCGAAATTTGATGAGTCGCGATCACTTGGTTCTTTGTCCCAAGCGTGACGATGTGGAATTCTTCGTGCTTGTGATCGACCGCCAGACGATGAAATTTCTTCTGGCAGAATCGCTTCGCCTCTTCCGTGCTGAGCAGCCGTTTGGGAGCCGTGTCGGCATTGGCCGCTGCCACGCGGCGGCCCAATTCGATGCCAGCCATGATCTGGCAATATGCACTGGGACCGATCGCTTTCGAGACCATTTTCAATTCACCCTGCCCCGCAGCACTAAGCTCATCCAACCGATGTGCGAACGCCGCAGCAATGCGCTCTCCGGCCTGCATTGCCGATTCGCCAGACCGGCCCGAGCGAATCAAGATCGCGAGCAGTTCAGCAACGCGCAGGTTCGCTGCACCGTGCCTTAACAGTCGTTCGCGAGGACGATCCGTAACCGGGCCGTCTTTGACTCGCATGGGGAGTGTGGTTGCCAAATCTTGCATAGTGACTTTTTGTACACTATGATGAGATCGTGTCAACTGAGGG
>CAYZRS010000113.1:0-9443 GCA_964480915.1 uncultured Pirellulaceae bacterium
TTTTTGGCACCGTAGCTCCGGCAACTTGGCGAACGCAGCCGTTTGATCAGTGTCGCACGCTACTCATCGAACCGCGTCTCTTCAATCGGGCCAAAACTGTCGTGATCCAATCTCACATCTTCTGGCAGTTCGTACTTCTTCGACAGGGTCTCCCGCTTGAATTTCGCGTCGCCGCGATTCCACCATCCAACAAGGCCGGCCAGGAATAGTAGCGTGACGGTAAAACCGATGGCCAATCCGGGGCCACTGAGCGGGTCTTGGGCCGCCGATTCGACGAGCGCCGGTTCGTTGCCGATCAGAAGCGGACTGAATTGCAACGATTTGGAATCGCCCGATTGCATGAACTCGGACGGGTAGGCCCACAGCTTCAAGTAACTGCCGACGACTCGGCACGCGGCGTGGATCTCTTCTCCTTCGGGAAAACCTTCTGGCAGCTGGCGCACACAAACGACGACCGGATAGGTCGAAAAGTGTTTTCCCTCTGCTTCCTTGCTCGACCGAATCATCACGTGCGCATCGGGGTCGAGAAACAAAACCAGTTCGAAATAACTGCTTATCCCGTACTGCTTCGATTCATCATCGTCAACCAAAATTCGCACACAGCGGCGGACGGTGCCAGTCAGCGAGTAAAGCTCCCCTCGATGCTGTTCTGAATTCTGCAGCAAATCGGTCACGTTAACGGTAGTGGCCGCCGACTGCAATTTGGCAGACGGGACGCGTCCCACTGCGAGGAACGTCTGGTAGAAGGCGGCTCGGTCGTGAGGCGACAACGGTCCCTTCGGCCGCAGCTCATCCAACTGACCAATGTCTAATCCGTGTGCCCCGAGCAATACATGGTCGGCGGTCACTTCCAGATCATCGCTGATCGATTGAGGGTGCCAGCGAAGCCGTTCGGTGGCCAGTACCAACTCGCCCGTGGGAGGCGAACGCAGGACCAGCCCGTCTAGGGTGACTTGCTCCGCAAGTACCACACTGCCCAATCTCGCCTGCCAGCGTTTGGGAATCTTGTTCGCTAAAAGCCGTATCCGCTGCGACTCGCCATTGGAAAGCGGCACCAAACAGCTGCAGGAGTAGAATGGGGCGTCATAGCGATCCTTCAGCTCGTCCGGCATGGCGACCGGTTCGATGCGTTCCAATTGCCCTCGGGCTCGCACAAAATCGCCGCGTGCGGCTTGCGCCAAGCTTTCCGGTTCGTTCAGCGAGTAGACATCGGTTTCCAAAATTTTCGGCGGGCAGCGACGCAGGCATTGAAAGACTCGTTTGGTGAGCTCCGCTTCCGATTGCGGATCGGCCGCGTTCCCCAAGTCGGCCAGGTGTTGATCGCTGATGTCGTACAGCGACAGGAACGAGCGTAGCGAATCGATCGTCGAGTCGGTCGGCGCTGGTGCATTCTCCTGCGCCACAAGTGAAATCGGGGCTACTAGAAAGACAAACCATAGCAATGGAGCGATCGTATCGAGCGGAAGGTTGCGATTTTTCGTCCGAGTGCAAACATAGATGATCCACGTCAGCAGCAATGCGGCGGCGAGTGACGCCAGCGTCACGCCAACAATGTCTCGCGTGTTGGCGTTCGGTGTCGTGACGGTAGCTTGCGCACGAGTCCATTCAGGACGCTTTGCCAACACGAGCGGCGCCGTGCGCGTCCCTTCTTTGGCCGCGTAGGCCCAGCGTTTGTAAAAGACGCCATCCCAGACGACACGTTCTCGAATGGACAACCCTTCCGGAAATCCGGCCGGCATCTCTAGTGAATAGACGACGATAGGATTTTGACTGCCGTCCGGCTGCAACCAGCATTGCCAATAAGAATCGATTCCCGATTCGTTCTTGCCCGCTTCGAGCGGAAACGCGCGATGCACGGTACCACGAATCGTCACCGTACGACCGCGGTACGCTGCGGTTTGTCGAAACAGTTGGGTGAAACCTACATTGCCGAGCGAACGACGCTGCAACTCGCTGGCCGATGTTTCTGCCAATGCGCCCAGGATTCCGTACCAAGTGGCACTTTCGACTCCGCGGAACACCGTATCGTCCTTCAAGCAAGCGAAGTCTAAATTCGACAGCGCCGGCAATCGGTGTTCGAGCGGCACCGCGGCGTTGCTGGCGGGCGGCTCCGAATTGGGTTTGGAAACAAACACGTCGGCGGGCAAGGTTTCATTGGTTCGCGGGGCGAGCCGCGTATCAATGTCGGCCTCTTCGAACGAGGCATCGTGCGCGATCGATGGCCCGCCCAGCTGCCACATCCACTGCCAGTTCTTCGGCTTGGCCGCCTCACTCATGAACAACATCACGAGCAACAGCGTGAAGACCAGCGACAACAAGCGATATTGTTCACGGCGCGAGAAGTAATTGCGAGGTTTCCTCGTCCGCTTGGAAGCGGGACCAACAGGCGCATCGTCTCTGCTATCTTGGTTGGCCTTTGGCGACGGCTGATCCATGTTCGTCAAATGATAATTCTTGTCGTCGCGTGAGTAAGGAAGAAGACGGTAAAGAGCGGTCCACTTGGTTCTATCTTAACCGCCGGCGCTCATCTCGACCGCTTGCCAAAGGTGACGCCCCATTTTGACGTTGTGCGGAACAAAGTCACGACCAGTTTGGAAGTTCTCACGTTGATCGATTTTTTGGATGGCCGCTAGACGGCGAGAAGTTAAGTCTGCTTGTCGTTTTTTTGTGCAATTCGTAAGGTAGAGATCGAGGAATGAGGTGCCTTCGCGACCGAATGGCAGCTCCTCGATTGGCAAGGCTTGCCTGTCATTTTTCGCTTCAAGCCGTTTTGGAACACTCCATGCGATTGCCATTTTCTCGAACCGTCGCCACTCGCAACCGCCTCCCGAGGATCGCGAACCGATTTGGTCTGGCAGCATCGGTACTTTGGCTATCACTCGCCGTGCCACTTGGCGCTGCAGAGCCGGCCGATGCGTTTTTGGGAGCGCTCCGGTTGCGCGGCTATCACGACACGGCACTGGAATATCTCGAATGGGCCAATGAGAGCCCCCTGATCAACGAATCATGGCGAATTCGGATTCCTTACCATCGGAGCGTCGCGCTGATCGAAAGTGCTTCCCAATTATCACCCGCAGCCGCTGCGGCCCCCACGGCGGAAGCAGAAAAATTGCTGAGCGAATTCGTCGCCTCGCACGGTGACCTGTCCGAAGCGAAGATCGCCAACTTCTGGCTCGGACGCATCTTGAGCGATAAGGCGCGGCGTGAGTTGAAAACGGTCACCGATGATATGAGCGGTGCGGCCAAGCGGAAGATTCGCAAGCCGGCGGCCGAAATGTTTCGCCAGGCACAGGAAGCATTTGGGCAATCGAACGCTTTCTTCCAAGCCGAGCTGACCGAAATGAAAAAGTTGGCTCCGGCGCAGCTCGATACTCATCAGCGCGACCAGTATCGCGCTTACTATTTGGAAGGCGAGTTGAATCGAGCACTCATCGATTACGAATTGGCCGAAACGGTCGCGACGAATAAGAAGGACTATAAGGCTCAACTCAAAGTCGCCAAAGCTTCCTTAGGCAAGCTGGCAGTAGAACAGTCAAAACGACTGGCCGGCGTCCAGGCAAAAATCTACCAAGCGCGTTGCTACGAAGATTTGGACGAGATTGACGATGCGCTCGACATCTATCAAGAAATCATCGACGAACTCGCGCTGCCCGATTCTATATCGGCACAAGCCGTCCTGCGCAGCATGGCTTGTTCGGTTGACGACAAACAGGCTCCGCAGCAGGCAATCGAAACGGCGATCAACTGGCTTCAGGCGCGGAACCCGGCTCCCAATTCTCAGCCCGCCCAAGCGGTCCGTTTGGAAGCAGGGCGACAGATCGTCGCTGTCCTGCCCAGTTTAGACGAAAACGAACTTCGGAAGCTGAAAGCATCTGCCAAAGAGATGCTGGCCGACGCTCAGCAGGCCGGTGGCAGCGGTCGCACCGAGGCGTTGCAGTTGATGGCATCGATCGGGCTGAATCCGACCAATGGGCCGGCACGCAGTACCGGTAAAGCGACATCGTTTACCGCCGCAAAGGACAACGCCGAGCGGCTGCGTGCGGAACTTCAACCTCTGATCGACGCCGAAAAGTTACTGAAGGAAAATCTCGATCGCAGTTCGGATCCGACGAACCGAGCCGAAATCGCAGCGCAAATCGCCGAGTCACGACAGGCACTGATTTCTAAGCGGAAAGAGACGATCGCCGCTTTCCGCAACGCGCTCGCCTTGGCGGATGAGCATGACAACCCGGACCAAGTCCACGAAGCCTACTATCTCTGCTGCTATGTCTATTACACAGCCGAAGCCTTCCACGAGGCGGCAGTGCTGGGTCAATATACGGCTCAAGTCGCACCCAACTTGCCCAGCGCTAAGTCGTCAGCCAACATCGCGCTGGCTTCGTACGTTCAGCTGTATCAAAGAGCGGGTGCCGACAATTCGGCCGAGGCCGCCTTCCTGGTGCGCATTGCCACGTTCATCGCCGAGACATGGCCCAATTCACAAGAAGCGCAAGATTCGCTCACGATGTTAATCGGTTTCATGGTCAACGATGGCAACATCGCCCAGGCCGAAGTGTTCCTCCAGCAGATCCCGTCCGAATCGCCTCGACGAGCAGAAGCCGAATTGCGGACTGGACAAGCGATTTGGCGAAGCTACTTGCGGCAAATGCAATCAGCAAATGGGGAACCGGTCGCAAACGCCGAACAGCTGAAGCAACGCGCCCAAGGCCTGTTACTGGAAGGCATCAACCGCACGCGGGGCAAGGCCGTGACCGCCACGACGGCTCAAGGAGCACTCGCGCTGTCGCAAATTTATGTCGATGTGAACTCGCCCGACAAAGCGATCGCTTTACTGCAAGACTCGGAATTCGGGCCGCTGACGCTTATCGAAAAGAAAGATCCGATCGGCAGTACGCCAGGATTCTTAGAGCAAGCATACAAATCGGCACTGCGAGCCCAGATCGGCTCCCTGGCACAACCAAACGTCGATGCCAAGGAAGCGGTCCAGCAAGCGATGGATACGATGCAATCCTTGTCGGACGCGGTCGGCGACTCGCCTCAAGGAAAACAGAGGTTAACCGCAACCTACATTAGCTTGGCAAAAGATCTGCAGCGACAATTACAATTGTCGACCGCAGAGACGCGATCCGACATCGCCAAAGCCTTCGAATCGTTCTTGAATCAAGTAGCGTCCGGCAGTAGCGAACCAAGCGTGCTCAACTGGGTGGCAGAAACCTATTTCAGCTTAGCCGAGGGAGAACGAGACCTATCGGCCCGGTCCCCCAAAGCCCAAGAGTACTTCGATCGTTCTGCTGCCGTGTTCACCGATTTGTTGCAGCGCAACGAGCAAGGCTCGCTGACACTCGCGGACGCCATGGTCACGCAAGTACAAGTCCGCGCCGCGGCAGCCAATTTACGGGCCGCGAAATACAAGCAGGCATTCGATCTCTACGAACAGGTGCTGGCGACGAAGAACACGATGCTCAACGTCCAAGTCGAAGCTGCCCGAGCTTTGCAAGAAGGGGCTGAACGGGGCAACGTCGACATGTTCAACCAAGCGGTCAAAGGGGATCGCCCTCAAGATAATAAGAACGTGATTTGGGGATGGGAAAAAATTTCGAAGATCACGGCGGCTCAGATGAGAAAGAGCCCCGAACTTCGCAGCAAGTTTGGCGATGTGTTTTTTGATTCACGGTACAACATTGCACGTTGTCGTTACAAACAAGGCGTTGGCTCCGCAGGCGAGACGAAGTCACAACGGCTAACAGCCGCCAAGCGCGCGATTTCGATGACGGCCAACCTCTACCCCGATCTGGGTGGTGAATCGTGGCGGCGTAAATTTGATAAACTCATGAAAGAGGTCCAGAGCTCTCTGGGCGAAGAAGCGACTGGATTGGAAACGCCGTGACAAGACGCCGCCATGTTCGACACTTCCGCTGCACTCGGTTGGCCCTGGCGGTCAACTT
Source organism: uncultured Pirellulaceae bacterium (assembly GCA_964480915.1). Lineage (GTDB taxonomy): Bacteria > Planctomycetota > Planctomycetia > Pirellulales > Pirellulaceae > CAWGCE01. The sequence goes on from CAYZRS010000113.1 coordinate 5,946, forward strand.
TGTCGGAACCGCCCTGCTCTGTTTTGGCACCGCGCAGGCCGACACGGTCCTCCAATTATCGGGGGGGCAGCAACGGGGCAAGATCGAAAAGAGCTCGAAAGATGGCCTGCTGGTGGATGGCAAACCGATCCGCTCCGACGACATTCGCTATGTCCTCTTTAGCGACGAACCGAAAGAAATGCGTTCGATCCGTGACGCGGTCTCGAAAGGCAGTTTTGGCAAAGCGGAACAGACACTCGCCAAGCTCGACCTTGCCAAAATCTCGGGCGACCTGCCCCTGATGGATGCGAAGTTCTACGTCGCTTATGTAAAAGCTAAACGGGCGATGCAAACGGGCAACGACAAAGGAGCTGCGGCCAAGCAACTGCTGGCGTACGTGAAGTCTCATCCGAAGAGTTTTCATTTTTACGATGCGGCGGAGGCGCTGGGCGAGTTGGCAACATCGATGGGACAGGAGAAAGAGGCCGCTCGGTTCTTTGGCGCCCTGGAAAAATCTTCGTCGCCCAGCATTCGCGCACGAGGCATGTCCCGATTGGCCGAAGCATTCATGGCTCGTGGCGATTACGGCGAAGCACTCAAACGCTACGAGGCGATGCTCCAGGCGAGTCCTGCCGATTCTGACGGCCGCACGGCGGCGCTGCTCGGAAAAGCACTTTGCCAAGCTCAAACGGGGCAAGGCGAGGTCGGGATCGCCGCAGTCGAAGAGATCATCGCTCAAACCAGTCCGAGCAAAAACGCAGTGATGGCTCGCGCGTATATCGCGTTGGGCGCTTGTTATCGAGTCAGTGGCAAAGACAACGCGGCCGTGCTTGCCTACCTGCATATTGACCTCCTGTATGCGAAACAGGCAGACCAACACGCCGAAGCGCTCTTTTACCTGGGCGAACTCTGGGGAAAAACGGGGCACCCGGATCGTGCTGCTCAAGCGAAAGCGCTTCTCAAGTCGAAGTACGGTGGTTCGGCTTGGGCGTCGAAATAGCCCAGCTGCCAATTGCGGTACGTCCGATTGCAGCGATTGAAGCGGCTAACCAGGGACAGCTTTACGAAAGTTTCGCAGTGCAATTACAATGAGCTTAGTGGAGTCTCGTGACTTCGCGTCTCGCGGAAGAACACAACTCGGCGACCTGTTTGCCGGTAGGAATAGGAGTAGACGATGAGCAGATCGCCATTCTCGCGGTCGCACAGCAAGTGCTTTCTTCGAGTCACTGTTGCGACAGCCATGACGTTACTGACGCCATGTGTCGTGCTGGCTCAAGAGGCCGCTGCTGAGGCGCCGCAGAAGATCAGTTGGCTCAGCTGGGGCTACGGTGCTTTGGGGCCAATGTACTCGGCCATATTCCTACTGCTCTCATTCACGCTGGTGGCGCTATTCGTCATGAATCTGCTGACCGCGCGGCGCGAAAACGTTTGCCCTACCGATTTGGTAGAAGGTTTTGAGAATCATCTCAACGAAAAGAAATACCAAGACGCTTACGAACTGGCCAAGGGTGACGATTCTTTTCTCGGTCGCGTCCTATCGGCCGGATTGGCGAAACTCTCGGCTGGCTACGAACAGTCGATCGAGGCAATGCAAGAAGTCGGCGAAGAAGAAAATATGAAGCTGGATCATATGCTCAGCTACATGGCACTGATTGGGACCTTGAGCCCCATGATCGGCCTCTTTGGCACGGTCCACGGCATGATCAATTCCTTTAGCGTCATCGCCAACTCGCCCACGACGCCCAAACCGTCCGAATTGGCGACCGGTATTTCGACCGCGTTATTCACGACGTTGATTGGGCTCGCAATCGCGATTCCGGCCTTGGCACTGTACAGCATTTTGAAGAATCGCATTTCCCGGCTGGTGTTAGAAGTCGGCATCTTGAGCGAAGGCTTGATGAGTCGCTTCCAAAACGTCGGAAAAGCGGCCGCGGCGAAAAAGGCCTAGGCCATTGGTCAGCATTCGATTCGATCCTTCGCAAAATTAGAGCCCCATCATGCGTATCAAGAAACCCAAATCGAATATCGCCGAAGGTGATCTGACGCCGATGATCGACATGACGTTTCAGTTGATCGCTTTTTTCATGGTCTTGATCAATTTCACAGAAGCCGATCAAGACGAGCGAGTGAAGCTCCCTTCGAGTGTCCTCGCCAAACCGCCCGGCGCACCGCTGGAAAGCCCAATCACGATCCACCTGACACGCGACGGGGACGCCATCTTTAATGGAGAACTGGTCGGATTCGACGAAGTCCGACGCTTCTTGGTTCGCGAACGAGAGGTCCTTTCGCTGAACGAGAAGACACCCGATCAAGCTACGGTGATCATCCGTGCCGACGCCGAAGCTCCCACCGGCAAAGTCCAACAACTGATCGAAGTGTGTCAGCAAGAACGCTTTGAGAAATTTGCGCTGCGAGCCAAAGAGAAAGTAGATTACTGACGACTTCATCCACGACTGCTGCGCGCCGCCGCGATATTCCTGCGGCAACCGAGACATATTTCGAACCTGATGAACCGATGGTCCCATGAAGATTCGTAACAAACACGAAGCCGAAAAGATCGAACTGCAGATGACACCGATGATTGACATCGTGTTTCAGCTTTTGATCTTCTTCATCATGACGTTCAAAATCGTCTCGCTCGAAGGTGACTTTAACATTCGCATGCCCACGTCGGCTCCCGCACAGAGCAGCACCACCGACGACCTTTTACCACCCATGACGCTGCGGCTAACCGCCGGTGTCGATGGAAAAATGACCGGCATCCGGCTCAATGAACGGTCGTTCGAGAACTTTGACCAACTGCACCAACATGTGCTCAATCTCGTCGGCACGGACACAGGCCCCGATTCGGCACTCGAAGGCGCCGAAATCGAACTCGACTGCGATTACGGCCTGAACTACGAATACGTCGTGGCCGCGATCACGGCAGTGACCGGCAAGGTGGCCGAAGATGGTCAAGTCGTCAAACTGATCGAGAAGATCAAGTTCTCACCGCCGAAAACGCCCAGCTAGGCGAGTCGTCGACAGTCGACAGCAGCTCGAGCTGACTTGAACGGCTTATTCCTTGATCGGTCATTCCTTGATCGGCTCTGGCCTGTTTTTCGTTCGCCGCCGCTTACGTCGCATCTGCACGAGCGATTGAAACAGCCCAAAGTAGCGCCGAATCCCTAAGATCGCGACAAAGATCGCCAGCGGCCCGATCATGATGCCAGCCGCGAAGGCGTAAACACTGTCCGGAAACAGCTTGATCAGAGAAACCGACGAAACGCCCAGCATGATGGCCGTTCGCAAATAAGCTAACAGGGTGCGCTCGTTGGCGAGCGCCGTTCGGTCAACGGCCAACATATCGGACAGACTAAGTTCGTGATCGTCGAAACTCTTGTAAACCATCCGTGGGGCCTGATTCTTTGGAAATGTGATTCTGAAGTTGACGATCAACGACCGCTGGTGCTTCAACTTACTAAATCGGGTCGACGAAACCCAGGCGAACTGCGTCGCACGATCGCGACTTTCCAAACG
>CAYZRS010000114.1:0-9112 GCA_964480915.1 uncultured Pirellulaceae bacterium
TGATAATCTGTGGCTGTTGTCTTAGAGCGGTTCTGGTGGCTGGCCGGGTTGGGGCTTTGGCGATGCGTGAATATTGTTCTTTACGGGTGATGCTGGACGAACCTCGATTGTTTCGGCAAACTGAGTGATCGAGTCTGCTCGCCACCGAGTCTGCGCGCCACTGAAGTGAACGTCATGCTCCACAAAGAAATTACCGAGAAGATCATCGGAGCGGCGTTTGAGGTTTACAACCAACTTGGCTACGGTTTTCTTGAGAAAGTCTATAAGAATGCGATGCAAGTGGAGCTTGTTCAACGAGGTTGCGATTGTCAGACGGAGCATCGAATTGAGGTCAGGTATAAGGGAGCAATCGTTGGAGATTACTTCGCCGACCTGTTCGTTGACGATACTGTCATCGTCGAACTCAAGGTAGCGAAGAATTACAACGCTGCCGATGAGGCTCAGTTACTAAACGAGCTAAAAGCCACAGGCACAAAAGTTGGATTGCTCATCAATTTCGGAAAAGAAAAAGTTGAATTCAAACGAATGATCTACTGAACAACAGTCCGTGAAAATCCGTGAAAATCGGTGGCTAAGAATCGCTCTGACTTTTAAATCGACTCGATCGCATAACTCGGACAACTGCTCAGTAAGATCTATCTCCAAGCTGGCTGGAAAATACAAGGCTCACTATGAAACGAATTTTTTCGCTATTCGCATTGGCTGCGCTGTGCTGTTCGATTGCAACTGCACAGCCTCCGCAGGGGGGTCAGCAAAGAGGTCAACGGCGAGGCGGCGGTTCGCGGCCTGGGACGCTGGGTTCCGACACGTTGGAACGGGCTGGTCTTAAACTTGGTCAGCCGCTGCCCGATCTTACGATCTTTGACGAAGCGGGTGATAAGTTTCGATTGGCCGATGTCAAAGGTAAGCACACCGTGATTGTCTTTGGCTGCCTGACCTGACCGCCTTTTGTTCGTAACGCTTCCAGTTTGGAAGCAACGTATCGCGACTACAAAGGCAACGGCGTCGAGTTCTATTTCGTTTACAAGGCGCTCGCGCATCCGCAAGGCAATGGTTACGTGCGGCCATCGACGATCGAAGAGCGGCTGCTGCATGTCAAAGCGGCCAAGAAAGCGCTGGGCACGACGATCCCTTGGCTGGCCGATTCGATGGAGAACGAATTCAAACATGCGATGGGTAATCGGAATAACTCGGAGTTCGTGATCGGCCCGGAAGGGAAGATCGTCCGGATGCGAGACTGGAGTAACGCCGCGGCGCTGCGGAAGGATCTGACCGAGTTGGTCGGCCCGGTCGAAAATCCGACCGATCCGCGCGACCTGGACATGGTGACTCGTTTCGAAAAAACAGAAGTGGCTCGCGGGGTCGTCGAACGGGTTCGTCCAGAAGGTCGGATGACGGCCTATCAGGTGAAGACGACTCAGCCGCTAGGCAACCCGGCTTACGTCAAGCTGCGCGCGGAGGGTGACGGAGCAGGCAAGCTGTACCTTGGTTTCTTTGTCGATCCTATTCACAAGGTGCATTGGAATAATCAAGCGGGGCCTGTCCAGGTCGATGTCAACGGCAAGAAACACGAAGGTCCCAAAGTTGCCGAGAAAGCGGATGCCGATCCGCGCGAGTTTCTCATCGATATCGATGATGGCCCAGTGAACGTCACGTTGACCTACGTCGCTTGCGATGACAAAGAAACCTGGTGCAAAAGTCTCACTCAGGAATTCGTGGTGACTCAGGAGAGCGATCCTGACGCGGGACGAGTGATGGGACAGCGGGGCCGCGGTGGCCGGGCGGGCGGAAGAAGACCTGGAGGTGGCAGGCCTGGCGGAAATCGGCCAGGAGGCCAGCGTAGACCGGGTGGCTGACCGCAACAATCGTTGGCAAAGTGACCAAGCGGTGTCAGCCGCGTGTGCAACGACCGCAAGCAAGGGCCAATCATGCTGCGCCTATCTGCGTCATCTGCGGATACAATATCCAGTCCCTCAAACAGCAGGAACAGGAAGATGATTTCACGACGACTCAAAAGCCTGCTCATGATTGCCCTCTTGGCCGCACCCCTGCAGGCTTGCACGGCCTTTGTTGTTTATCGCAACGGATTAGCGCTGGCGGGCAACAACGAGGACTTCTGGGTCACCAAAACCAAGGTTTGGTATGTGCCGAAAGAAGGTAGCCAGCGAGGTGTGGCTGGTGAGCTGGGCCGAGTCTATTTCGGGTTCGACAACTTCTTTCCGCAAGGCGGCATGAATGAGGCCGGCCTCTTCTTCGACGGGTTTGCCACGTCGGAAAACAAACTCAAAAAATCGGACGGCAAACCGCGATTTGCGGGCAACATCAGCGATCACGTGATGGCCCACTGCAAGACGGTTGAGGAAGTCATCGCGGTATTTAAGAAATACGACCTGTCATTCCTGGAACATGCCATGCTGATGTTTGCTGATCGACATGGCGATTCGGTCATCATTGAAGGGGATGAGTTCTTGCGGATCGAAGGCGATCACCAGGTCGTTACGAACTTCTACCAGTCGTTGACCTCGCCCGACAAAACCAGCTGCCCACGCTACCTGGCCGCTGTCGGGTCGTTGGGTCGAGGCGAGCCCGTTTCGATCGACTCATGCCGAGACGTCTTGGCCACCACGCGGCAAGCCGGCGGTGCGCCGACGCAATACTCGAACGTTTACGACTTGAAAAAGGGACTCGTCTACCTCTACCACTTCCACAATTTCGAGGAAGTGGTCTGCCTCAACCTTGAAGAGGAGCTTGCAAAAGGCGCGCACGAGACCGATTTGCCAACTCTGTTTTCCGCCAACGAAGAATTCACCGCCTTTCAGTCTAAGCGCGAGCAAGGCATGCGCCGCCAGACAGCGGCGCGGCGGGCCAAGAATATCGATTCCGATGCGATGAGCGAGTTGGCCGGAATCTACCTTTTTGATGTCGGAATGGCACAGAAAGTGATCGCCAAATTCTGGTTGGAAGATGATCGGTTCTATCTCTTTTCGGCAATGGACAATCAACGAGTACAGATCTACCCCGAAGCGCCCGATCTCTTTTTCCACATCGGCGATTATGGTAACCACAGCTACCGATTCACTCGCAACGACGACGGCCAGGTCACCGGCGTGACGATCAAAGTGCTCGGCCGCACCTATCAAGGTGCCAAGCAAGGCACCGAATAAGGCAAGGCGGGTAAGTTCGTGCCGCACGCGAAAGCGGATTTGTTTTAGGACGTGACGCTTTGACGCAACGACGAGTCGCCTTCGAAATTCGACGCGATCTTGCTCGTCCGAGTCTAAGGACAGAGTCGGCGACGTGCCGCGCTAAGTCAGCTAGGAATTCTGGATGCGTCGCGAAGGTTTAGAAGCGTCGGCGTTTTCTTCGAAACGCACAGATTTGGCCAGCAGCTGCAGTGTGCAGGAATTGGAGCCGCTTGTTCGCCTTCCACTCGAGTTGCGGCTAGACTGGCAGCAGTGTTCGTCGTTGCAGTCGAGTGGTGGCCGGGGGCAATCGAGATGCGGAAGTCAGTACGTTCAAAGAAAAAGACTCGACGCCTTCGGCATGAGGCACTGGAGTCGCGGCGAATGTTGGCAACCTTTACGGTTACTAGTTCCGTTGATCACGACCCAGGCAGTCTGCGCCGTGTCATGGCATTGGCCAATGCGAACCCCGGCACAGACACGATCGAGTTCGCCCCCGGCTTGGCGGATTCGATGCTCGATGGCGGGGGGATTACCGTGACAGATTCTGTCATCGTGCAAGGGCCGAACGTTCCCGGCGGACACTCTATTTCGGCCGACGGCGGGCCCGGCATTTTTTCCATCTTTGGCCCCGGTCCCGGCCCCGGCCCCGAGCTGCACGTGACGCTGCGTGACTTGACTTTGGAAGATTCGCTCGACGACCCGATCAACAGTTCAAGTTTGGGTCAGATCGATTCGGTCAACGCCGACCTGACTTTGGAGCGGGTGACGGTTCAAAATTCCATCGTCACGGGCCTGGAGACGGCTCGTCCTCGGGCGCTGCTCGCGACTGGACGCGACATCCAAATTTCGATCAAAGACTCGACCTTCATCGGCAATGGAGGTGGGGCTCAACTTGCCAATAGAAATTCCATTCAGATCTATGCCGAAGGCGATTCCAGCATCGCCATCGAAGATTCGATCATCACCGGCAGTGTTGCCGGCACGTCAGGACTGCGAACCTACTTGACTGGCGAATCCGAATTGACGATTTCTAACCTAGAGGTGACCGACAATTCTTACGGCGGAGCCTACATCTTTCTTCGCGACGAATCCTCGGCGACGATCTCCGGCAGCACCTTTAGCGATAACAACGATGGCTATGAAGATGGCGCGGGACTCTCGGTGAACTCCGGCTACTTTGGCGAAGTTCGCATCAACGACTCGATCATCTCCGGCAACAACGCCGGAGGATTTAGATTTGTCGGCCGACGGGGTGCGAAGACGTATCTGGACCGGCTTCAGGTGTTGGACAACCGTCGTCTTAATTTCGGCTTTGCGGGAATGGACCTTAGGTTGGCCGACGATTCTGTCACGGAAATGAGCCGCATCGTCGTTGACGGGAACGAGGCAGATCAACGCGGTGGCGGCATTTCGATGTTTGTCGTCGGCAATGCCAGTTTGGAATTGCATCAGGCGACGATCACAAACAATATGTTCGACGGCAAAGGAGCCCTCGACATTACGGCGTTCTCATCTGCGTCGATCGAGGTCTCCGATTCCGTGATCGCCGGTAATACTTCGCAAGGGTTGGATGGGGCCGGCGTTAGCGTTTCCCTAGCCGACTCAAGCTCGCTCGAGATCGTGAATTCGACGATTTCTGGCAACACGACACGCGGATTCGGTGGCGGCATCCACGTCTATCCTGGCGGCGGCACGCTCGACATTCACCATTCGACCATTGCAAACAATACGGCAACTGTGGCTGGGGGTGGACTCCATTTCAGGTCCGGTCCAGGTACCGTCGCCAGCGTGACGAATTCGATCATCGCCAGCAATGTGACCTTTACGATGCAGCAACCGGATATTAGCTCGGCCTACCTCAGTACTGCCAGCCACAACCTGATCGGCAACGGGAGCGGCGGCAACATCCTCAACCAAGTCTTGGGCAACATCGTTGGAACCGACGCAGTACCCGTTGATCCTGGGCTCGCTTCCCTTGCGGATAACGGCGGGCCGACGTTAACGCACGCCTTACTTTCCAGCAGCCCGGCGATCAATGCCGGCGATCCCAGCTTCGCCGCGCCACCGCAATTTGACCAGCGAGGCGAACCGTTCCGCCGAGTCGCCAACGCGCGCATCGACATCGGCGCGTTCGAATCCCAAACACCCCTCACGTGTGATTTCGACGCCGATTACGATTGTGATGGAGCCGACATTGACGCCCTGCATTCGATCCTCGTCAACGGTCCGGCCGACGCGTTGGCGTTTGACTTGACCGGCGACGGCATCGTGACCATCGCCGATCGCGACGAGTGGTTGATTCTGGCCGGTGCTGAAAACCTAACGTCGGGAAATGCTTACCTGCTGGCCGATGCCAATTTGGATGGAGCGGTAGACGGTGAAGATTTCTTGGTCTGGAACGACAACAAATTTACGAACAACTTCCATTGGACCGACGGAGACTTCAACGCGGACGGCTTTGTCAACGGCCAGGATTTTGTCATTTGGAACGATCATAAATTCACCAGTGCCGATCGTCATTCGAGTCGCCCTGTGCACATCGCCAAACCGAACCGACCCAACCGAACAAACGAAAACAGAGACGAGCGTGTTCGCGAGAGGGCTCGCTGCGAAGCGCTTTTCGATACCGTCTTCGCGGCGGCCGAGCTGTGAGCGGCAAACGCATGCTGGCGGCCCGTCCGTCATCCGCTCGACGAGCTCACATCGACGTCTGATCTGTGGATTACGGAACAATCGTCAGCATCTTTTCTTTTCGGCGGCCGCCGTACCGGTTAAAATGTGGTTCTCTCGGACTCTACGACAAGGAAATTGAATGAACCGGTTTCGCTACGTGCTCTTCGTTGCCTGCCTTTTACTCGCAGGTCAGACTCGATTATTGGCTCAGACTAACCTCGAGATGCTGTCCCAAGTGAGTGCCTCCGATTTGGGCACCAATGAAGGCAGCGATGTCTGGGGTTGGACCGACCCGCTTACCGGTCGAGAGTATGCACTGGCTGCGATGACGGATCGGACCAGTTTTGTCGATGTCACGGACCCTTTTTCGCCTGTCATCGTGGGGCATTTGCCATCGCGGACTGGCAGCATCATCTTTCGCGACGTCAAGGTTTACGACAACCATGCCTACATTGTGTCTGATCTGAACGGACCCCACGGAATGCAGGTCTTCGACCTTACGAACTTGCGAGGCGTAACATCGCCGACGGTCTTTTCTGCGACATCAAACTATGACGGGATCCGCAGCGCGCACAATATTGCCATTAATGAAGAGAGCGGATTTGCCTACTTGGTGGGATCGAATGAATCGGGTGGTGGGTTACACATTCTCGATTTGTCGAACCCGGCGGCGCCTCAGTTTGCCGGTGAGTTTGCGAGTGACGGTTACACGCACGACGCACAGATCGTCACCTACGAAGGACCCGACGCGAATTTTCAAGGGCGAGAAATTGTCTTCGCCTCGAATCTGGATACGGTCACGATTGTGGATGTGACCGACAAGCAGAATCCATCGCTCATTTCACGAACCAGCTATCCGTCGGCGAGTACGACTCATCAAGGCTGGTTGTCGGAAGATGGGAACTACTTCTACTTCAATGACGAAACCGATGGCCGCTGGACTCACATTTTGGATGTCAGCGATCTGGCTCAGCCACAATACATCGGCAACCAGCCACAGATTTCGAACGGTGAAGATCACAACCTCTATGCCAAGGGGAAGTACATTTACGCGTCAACATTCTTTAATGGGCTGCGGGTGCTCGAGCAGACCGATCCGGCGAACAATGTATTGACCGAGGTGGCGAGTTCGGCGAACGGTTTGTTCTTGTGGTCGGTCTACCCCTTCTTCGAAAGCGGGACGATTATCGGGAACGGTGGCCCGGCCGGTCTGACGATCGCTCGGCTCGATCTCTTCGACGGTGATTTTAATCATGATGGAGAACTCGACTGCACCGATGTCGACGAATTGACGGCCGCAATTGCCGCGGGGTCGGTCGATCTAGAATTTGATTTGACCGGTGACAATCAGGTGAGCAGTGCCGATCTCGACGCTTGGCTGATGGAAGCGGGGGCCGAAAATCTGGATGCGGGCAATGCTTATCTGCCAGGCGATGCCAACCTGGATGGCGCCGTGAACGGCGAGGACTTCCTCGTGTGGAACGCGCACAAGTTTTCACCGACAGGTGCGTGGTGCCAGGGCGACTTCAACGCGGATGGCGAGACGAATGGCGAGGATTTTCTGGTGTGGAATGCAAACAAGTTCCAAACAGCCGATGCGATCGCCGTACCTGAGCCGACGATTTGCGGCTTGTTATTGATCGCCGCCTTGGTTTGCTTACGAGTCCGTTAGTAGATTCCTTGGGTATGCCAACGTGACCGATCAAGGACGTGCCGACGCGTTGGCTGGTGTCGTTCAACGTGCGACTCACTTTAGAAAGCAGTCGCCCGCAGAAACTTCACGTCTAACTCACTTCGACGCCCGTCATTTGGACGACGGAATTGTCGAATAACGTTGCGTCAAAGTCTGCTTCGTCAAACCCGTGGCTCATCGAAAGCCGTACTTCATCGTGAGCTTCTGCAGCGCCGCGCCAAGCAAAGAGGTCCTCTGGGACGTGAATGCGGGACCGACCGCTGCTTCCGGCGATAACCTGATTGTCCCCGCGGCTCGCCGGACGCCGGTGTCTGGAAAGTAGTGCGACAGTCGCTGACGAGATGTCTCAAGAAGTTCGCCGGTGTTCTGCTGTTTCTGGCGTTCGTCTGCCGGAAATGGTGTGCGGTGAAGTCGCCGTAAGTCGCGACCGTCCAACGTTTTAAGGTGGGTCCTGATTTTTCGCGTAACGCGGTTCAGTTGAACATAGTTAGACGGCACCAAGTTCGGCGCCCAACAGACCCTCCTCAAAATGAAAGAAAGAACCGCACCATGTTTTGGGACCGCAGCAAGCCGCAGAATTCACCGATTGAACACGTTGATTTGGCTGTCGAGCCGCTCGAGGACCGCCGCTTGCTGGCAGGGATGCAGCTGATCGAAGGAGTAACCGTCGACTACAACGCGGAACGGGGAACGCTGAAAATCGACGGGGACAATACCGACAATTCGGTCTTTGTCGGAAAGGCGTCCAATGGAAATCTTGAGGTCTCTAGCAGCAACGCAAACGGGACGCAATTCAACTCCGTTGTGTTTGCGGACAGTTCGCAAGCGCTCAACAAACTAACGATCAACATGCGAGGTGGTCACGATACCGTGACGGTGCGGGGGGCGGCGGGAGAACCTCTTGGCTCGGAAAACACGCTGATCAAACTAGGGTCGGGCGACGATGTCCTGAACTACGGCGGTTTTCACACGAAGACTCGTGTCGTGGGCGGCAGTGGCAATGATCAAGTGACGATCGAAGGCGGTTCGATCTTTGCTCAAAACAATATCCGGCTAGGCGGTGGTAATGATTCGATGCGGATCGACATCGGCAAGGTGAGTGACAGCTTAGTTGCGGAGTTGGATGGAGTGTTCACCGCCGCGTTCGTTAGTTCGCTTATTGTTGCCGAGTCGCCACCCCACCTAAACGTCAACCTGGGCGGCGGCGACGATGGGTTTGCCGTGACATCGAATGGCTATCTGGTCCAGGGGCCGATTGGTAATTTGGAATTGATTGTTGGCGGCGGCATCGTTTCCGGTTTCTTCGGAGTCCAGTCGGCGAATGTTACCGGCGGTGGCGGTTTTGACACACTTCAACCGGCCGGTCTGCAACCTGCACTGGACCTTGTCGGCAGCGTTCGCAGTTTCGAGGCGGCGTTCGGTTAATGAATGGTCAGAGGGACGGTCTCGGGGAACGTTAGAGTTTGCCCAGCGAGGCTGTCGCCGAAGTTTGCAACACATTCGGGAGGCGAGTAAGCCTCACGGCGTTAGCCGCGGTTTGATTTCGATGGAACCGTGGCTA
>CAYZRS010000115.1:0-8664 GCA_964480915.1 uncultured Pirellulaceae bacterium
TCATCGACTGATCCCCGCGTGGAAACGCAAAACGGCAAAACGGCAAAACGGCAAATCGTAGTACGTAGTAACGAAGTCCATTTAACGAGCGCCTTTCGCTTTACAGCTTCACTAAGCCGCTCACACATCAACACGGAGAATTTTCAACATGGCCAAAATGATCGCCTTTGATCAGGAAGCTCGCGAAGCCATTCGTCGCGGCGTAAGCAAATTGGCACGAGCCGTCAAAGTGACACTCGGACCCAAGGGACGCAACGTCATCCTGCAAAAGAGCTTCGGCTCACCTACCGTTACCAAAGATGGTGTCACTGTCGCGAAAGAAGTCGACCTCGAAGACGTCTACGAGAACATGGGCGCTCGCATGGTCCGTGAAGTCGCCAGCAAGACCAGCGACGTCGCTGGTGACGGTACCACAACGGCTACCGTTTTGGCGGAAGCGATTTTCAACGAAGGGCTCCGAGCGGTTGTTGCCGGCGTCAACCCGATCCAAATGAAGGCCGGCATCGAACAGGCTGTCGAAGATATCACGACCAAGCTGCACAAGATGTCGATCAAGATCAAGAACCGAGACGAAATGGCCAATGTCGGCTCGATCGCTTCGAATAATGATCGTCAAATCGGTGAACTACTGGCTGACGCGATGGAAAAGGTCGGTAAGGATGGCGTCATCACGGTCGACGAAGGCAAGAGCCTCGATACCGAAGTCGAATGGGTCGAGGGGATGCAGTTCGATCGCGGTTACTTGTCGCCTTATTTTGTAACCGATCCCAACAGCATGGAATGCGTTCTGGAAGACGCTTACGTGCTTGTCTTCGAAAAGAAGATCAGCAACATCAAGGATCTCGTGCCCATCTTGGAAGCGGTTGTCCAACAGGGTAAGCCACTGTTGATCATCGCCGAAGATGTCGACGGCGAAGCTTTGGCAACGCTCGTCATCAATCGCTTGCGTGGCACGTTCAAGTGTGCTGCTGTGAAAGCGCCCGGTTACGGCGATCGACGCAAGTCGATGATGGAAGATATCGCAGCGTTGACTGGCGGAACGGCCGTCTTCGAAGCGTTGGGACTGAAGCTGGAAACGTTGCCGATCACCGATTTGGGTCGCGCGAAGAAAGTGATCATCGACAAGGACAACACGACGATCATCGAAGGTGGCGGCAAGAGCGCTGACATTAAGTCTCGCATCGACCAAATCCGTCGTGAAATCGAAAACACTTCCAGCGATTACGATCGCGAGAAACTGGAAGAGCGCTTGGCCAAGTTGGCCGGTGGTGTTGCCAAGGTGAACGTTGGGGCAGCGACCGAAAGCGAAATGAAGGAAAAGAAAGCTCGCGTTGAAGACGCCCTGCACGCCACTCGTGCAGCCGTCGAAGAAGGCATCCTCCCAGGTGGTGGTGTTGCCATTCTCCGGGCCGCTTCTTCCATGAAGGTCAGCGATGAACTGACGACCGACGAATCGGTCGGCTACAACATCGTACTTCGCGCTTGCCGAGCTCCTTTGACCATGATCGCCCAAAATGCTGGCCAAGATGGTGGCATTGTTTGCGAGAAGGTTGCTTCGCAGAACGGCAACAACGGCTACAACGCCTTGACCGACACCTACGAAGACCTTGTCAAATCGGGTGTCATCGATCCGACGAAGGTCACGCGAACGGCGCTTGCCAACGCAGCCAGTGTGGCCACGTTACTGCTGACAAGCGACGCTCTGATCGCTGAAAAGCCGAAGGACGATAAGAAGAAATCGGGCCACGGCGGTGGACACGACATGTATTAACCGCCTGGACGGCCAGGCGCCAGCCTGACGTTTTCAAGTCACAAACCCCGCCGCTCATCGCGGCGGGGTTTTTGTTTGCGCCGCTGTCCCCATGGTGTTTGGCAGGCAACCCTTCGCCATTCCTGTTCCTGCCATGCTCGCTTCACCTACGGACACCTAGACTGCACCCAACACCGCCACAACCGGATCTCAACGATCTTCGCCTGGTTGGGGACGAAACCGAGACACCGACGATACCGACCCACCCACGGCTGGCCAGTTTTCACGTGCTGCGGTTTCGGTTAGGCTCCGATAGCTCTCTTGGCAGGTCAACAAAAACCATCCATCCACACTTGCTATGCACATTGCGGCCATCATTGCCGGCGTCCTATCTGTCCTGGTCACCATCTGGCTGACGGCCCGGCGCTATGAAAAGAATCGGACAGCCGAATTGCAAACCGTCGCTGATGAGATGGGAATCCTCTTCACCCCTCATGGCGATCCATCGCTCCAGCAGTCACTGAGCGCACTACCACTGTTCAACCAGGGCAGGGGGCGAAAGATCAAGAACCTGATGCGCGGCACGACGGAAGAACTCGACCTGGCGATTTTCGGATATCAATTCACCACCGGCCACGGCAAACATCAGACGACTCACACACAAACGGTCGTCAGTTTTCAATCACCCCAACTCTCGCTGCCAGATTTTACGCTGAGCCCAGAAAACCTGTTCCATAAGATCGGGCAAAAGATGGGCTACCAAGATATCGATTTCGAATCGCATCCAAAATTCTCAGCCGACTATCTGCTACGCGGATCGAACGAATCGCGGATCCGTGAACTCATGAGGCCAGAGATTCTCGACTACCTGGAATCGCAACAGAAACTTTGCGTGCAGGCATCCGCAAATCGATTGATCGTGTTTCGCTCGCGCAAGCGAGTCAAAGCGGCCGAGATTCGCGACTTTATGGAAGATGGATTTGGCATCTACCGCTTGCTGTCGGTCACCGTCTAGTTCGAAAAACGGGACCGTTCGTCCCGAAACGATGGTTTGCTTTCCGATTTTCGCTCGTTGCGACTAAAATAGAGGCCTGGCAACAACCGAGGCAATAATATGCCCTTTCTGACTCTGAAATCACCCGCCGTCACGCTTGCGACATACCTGACGCTGCTGCTGTGCGCCGTCGTTTCGCCCCCGGTGCGTGGAGAAGTCCTGCTGCTGAAGACAGGTGGTCGCGTCGAGGGCGAGTTGCTCAACCCCAAACAGAAACCTCGAACGGAATTCGAATTAAAGCTCAAGAGTGGTGGCCTCCTCACACTGAAGGCGGCTCAAGTCGCTCAGGTCGTTTCCTCTTCGCCGAACGAAAAACGGTATCTCGAACTTCTAAAAAAGATGCCCGATTCGGCCGAGGGCAATTTCAAAATGGCCGAATTCTGCCGACAGCTAGAATTAGAAGAGCAACGCAAATTCCATCTGAAAGAGGTGGTGCTGCTTGATCCGACGCACGAGAAAGCGCACCGTGCGTTGGGGCATGTGCAGTTGGAAGGTGAGTGGGGCAAACCGGCTGAGCTGATGCAAAAACGGGGATATGTGAAATACAAGAACCGTTGGCGTTTGCCGCAAGATGTCGACTTGATCAAGCAGCGGTACAACGACGACCAGGCGGTCAAGAAATGGAATCGCGAAATCAAGCTGTGGCGCAGCTGGATCGGCAAACGGCGCGACGCCGATGCGAGAAAGAACTTCGCCAGTCTCGAAGATCCGCTCGCCGCTCCCGGTGTCATCGAACTGCTGATGCAAGAGACCGACCTTCGATTGCAAGCGGCATTCATCGAGCTCTTAGGCCGATTAAGAACGACCGATGCCCTCAAAGCGCTGATCAACTTGGCGCTCGAATCGAATCGCGAAGAAACGCGTCAGCTATGTTTGGACCAATTGGTCGAGCACGGTCGCGAACTGGCCATGCAGACGTTCCTCGCTCAACTCAAGAGCTCCGACAATCTCAAAGTACAACGAGCCGGCCTGGGACTAAAGCGCGTCGCCGACGAGACGGCGATCGAGTCGCTCATTGACGCATTGGTGACGACACACAAATTCAAAGTGAGCCAGGGTGGTGGCCCGGGACAAATCAATGCTTCGCAGGGAACCGGCAGCGATGGTCGGCAAGGCGTGTCGGGATTCGGCATGGGGGGCGGCCCGAAAATCATCCAACGGCAGTTTCAAAATAGTGCTGTGCTCGAAGCGTTGGTGAACGTCGCCGGGGTCAATTTTCAATTCGATCGGGCTGCTTGGAAGCACTGGCTCGTGAATCGATCGACACCTGCAGTCGTCGATCTTCGGCGTGGTTAGGCGATTGCCGTGCAAAGCCATGTCGACGCCTTCAACGCCGTAGAAGCCGCCCTGTGGATCGGCATGGCCTTTGTGGTTGTGTTCTTCGGACGCCAACCGCGTCGCATCTCCACATACCTCTGGAGTCTGACCCTCTTCCTGTTCGGCATCTCCGACATCGTCGAACTGCAAACCGGCGCGTTTTGGCGTCCTTGGTGGTTGCTGGCTTGGAAAGCGGGCTGCCTTGCCACATTTCTGAGCCTGTTCGCACATCATCAGCGGCTCAAGCGAGCAAGACCAGAAGTCGGCGGTTCGCTCGCAGCGTCACCAAGCCGAGAGATAACAGAGTGAGCCACTCAGGCCGAACACCGCGTCCGCTTGGCTTCGCGTCGCGAGCCTTGGCTTGTTCCGATTCGCCAATCGTTATTCTTCGTCGTTACGACGTAGACCGAGCCAACCCGATTTGGACTTGGCTGGAGAAGACGTATTGATGGCATTGGACTTTTTGCGAGCCAGCGCCAATTGCGCCTCGACATCCCGCATCTTCTCTTCCAACTCGGACCGAATGCGAGCATTCTGAGCTCGCTCGACTGCCATTTCGACTTCGGAAGCCCGCTGCTTTTCCAACCATTCTTGGCGGAGGCGATCCAACTCGCCAGGGTTAGCGGCCGGCGGTTCGCCGGCCCCTTCTGCGACTTGTGGTGGTTGGGCCGTCGCACTTTGCATTTGATTCTGCATGGCAGCCACGTTTTGCTGCATCGCGTGAACGGTCGCTTCCAAGTGGGCGATTTGCTGGTCTTTATGTGCCAGTAAGCGGTCGGACAATTGTGACGCTTGCTCTGTTTGAGGCTGTTCGGAACGCGGCTGCTCGACACAGTCGAACGAGTTGAGCTGATCCAGCACTTCCTGTTCGACACTGCTGGCCGGCTGAGCTGCCGATTCGGCGGCCGCCGCTGCCGCCGCTTCTGCGGAGGCTCGGAGCAGACCGATCTCTTCGGTCAGCGCTTCGTTACGACTCTTCAAAGAACGGACGCTTTCCACGGCTAGTTCAAACCGACGCCGGAGATCATTCAGCGCACCTTCGTCTTGGTTGGCCGAGTCGGCGACGACTTTTGCTTTCAGTTCGGTGAGCAAGTCTTGCAACTCGTCTCGCTCACGTCGCAGCTGAATCACCTCTTCCGCCTGAGCGGGGTCGCCGGCAATGCTCTCTTTTTGAATGAGCTCTTCAATACGTTTGCGAGCTTCGGTCAACTGGGAGGCACGTTGATGGAGCGCCTGGCGGCTCTCAGCCAATTGCTCACGAAGGTTGGTATCTTCGACACGGAGCGACACAATTTCTTCACGGCACGATTTGAGCTCCGTTTGGCCGCTTTCGATGCGGGCGGTCACTTCGCTCAACTGCTTTTCAAGCGACTCAGCGTGGGCTGACGATTCGTTCAGGCGGCCCTGCAATTCCTCGGCCCGCTTCCCTTCCACCGCTTCCGCTTGGGCTAGTTCGGTGGCTCGATTCTGCAAAAACTGACGGCGACGTTGTAGCCGCTCGGCAATCTTCATCCGCTTGGTGGAAAACTCGGCATCGCGAGCTTCCAGCGATGCCTGCTGTTGATTCAATTCGTCGGCACGAACAGCCAATTCCGATTCACGTTGCGACACTTCCGCGTCGTGCTTTTCCCATTCTTCGATGCGACCCTCGACGGCGCCCAGTTCTGACTCGATGCGTTGGTCGAATTCCTCAAGTCGCGAAACGAGCGAAGCCACGGCTTCTTTCGCTTGCGATCGAGTCGACTCAAGTTGCTCGGTCAGTGTTTGTTCGTCTGTCATTTCGTACCGCGCCAAGAGGCCGACCGCAGCCAGCCCATCCACATGAATGTTTGTCGATTCGGAGACGTGTTCCGCACGCTGGCAAAGTAGATCTCAACCAACCAATGGAGCACCAATCGAATCCGATTCCGCCCGATGGGCATGCACGGATTCCGCGCAAATCGCCCAAAGTGTATACGTCACCCCCAAGCACGGGTCAAAGAACGCCTATGATGGGGGCAACCCAGTAGCCCCAGACAACGAAACAAACGTTAGAAACGTTAAGACCATACCGAGTCGCGTTGGCCGATTCACATTGGTACCTGAAGATCGTCACGACGGCGACGAAAGGTGACAAAACGACAACGTGAGCGGCGCTGGGATTATCGAATTCGAAGGAAAGAGCCTAGGTCGCGGCTTGCGTCTCTGGCGCGGGAAGCGGGCGGATGGTAAGTCCATCCGAAGCGCGGAGCACGACTTGGTATTTTCGGTCGGGCAGTAGTCGCATCGAGACGGCCTCGCCATGCGCTGCTCGAATGCCCAAGCCGGCTGCCAGCTGCACGTCGTTGGCGATGTTCCAAAAGTTGTTCCAGATCTCGCGTTCGTATTCGTTGATCGGACCTTCACCGTACGCCGCGGGTCTTACATTCGTTTCGTCGAGCGTATACCCCTGGCTCGGTTCTTGAAATTCGCCGTACAGTCGACGGAAGAGACAGAGCGAACCGACTCCGCCCCCCTCGACCAGTTCGTCCGCAAACTTCACAACCCAATAGTCGAAGTAGACGACGTCGCCGTCGATACGAAACGTGCGAGGGGAGGCCAGTGCTTGGCCTTGGTCATTCACTTCGACAAATTGGAATTCGGTCGTGATATCGCCCGACTGTGGATGAGTCTCTTGTCGGACGACTTGCACAAAGCCGATTCGATGATTCGTCTTCAGCAACCGCAGCGAAGTATCCAGGCGGGCCGTCTCTTCACGACTCGTCTGTAAATCGGTGCCCAGCTGGTCAATCATCAACGCCTGGTTGGCAGCTTTCTCTTGAACCACCAGTAAATCGGACTGCGCTTGGGCAAGCTCTTGTTGTTTCTGCTGTAAGAGCAAGTTCGAGCTAAAGAAATTCGTATAGCACCAGCCGCCACCGTATCCCAACAGTCCAATCAAAATCGAACCGCCCAAGAATCGAATAAAGCCATCGCCAGAGTCAGAACGCGACATCATCCACCTACCGATTTCACTTAAGTCTACTGCTTCTCGCCCCACGAGTGGCGAGACTGTAGCAAAACAGCCCAGCGGAACACAGCCGTACCACAGCGGCTTGCGCGCAGCGACAGCAGCGGAGCAACAATTGGCTGCATTGGTCACTGCCGGTTCTTTTGAGAGCTGCCATTTCCCGGTAAAATCGGCCGCGCTTGCTTGATACCGTGGCACCGGCTACGAAGAATACTCGGCTCACGATGCTCGCTCTAGGAGGCTCAACCATGGTCCGCCAATTCCTGCCCCCATTGGCTTTGGCTTTGGCATTGTCTTTCGCGTTGGCAATCGCAGTCGTACTAGCTTCGCCGCCGGCATCCTGCCCGGCAGAACCGCTGACCACCCAAGGACCCGAATTCGCCGACGGCCCATTGCAGTTCGTCAGTCAACCAATGAAACAGCTGGTCAGGATTCAGTGGTTGGATGGCAGACTCTCGCTCGCACGCGATTGGCCCGACCAATTCGCCCATCTGACGGACGAAGAAATCCGGGCTGCCAAGCTGAAAAAAATGCTCGACCGAGGATTGCCGAAGGAATTCGCCGAACGCCGGCTGGCAATGCAAGATAGGCACGACGCTTTCGGCGGTTTACCTGAACCGCTGCAACAGGCGTTCGATGCCGTGCGATCTGCAGATCCTCAGTCGAGCGGTTCCGGCCGCCGTGGCTCAGGTGACAAAATGACGATTTCTTATGAAGGTCTGCTGCGCGGCACTGCGACGAGATCAGTCGGTACTTTGAGCTTTCACTTTTCCGAAACAGAGAATTCATGCCGTGACCTAAGAGTACAGGACACCAAAGAGGGTCGCTTCTATTTCCAAGTCTTGGGCGACGAATTCACAATCGAACTCCGGCAAAAACCAGATCGGACGGTGCGACTCACACGAATTTCCGACGACTCGGTCGATTCATTTCAAGCCAAAGATTTTTCCACTCTGCAGGATGAGCATCCCGATGCCGTGCGTGGATGGCTCATCCCTTTGATGAAACACATGGGCGTGCGACCTCCCATAACACCGGTGGACCAGGTCATTCGCGCTGCGGTTGTGGAACGACTGAAGACTTGGCAGGGCAATTCTTCTTCAGAAGCGAAACAACTGTTGGCAAGTCTGGATGCAGACGATTTCGACGAACGCGAACAGGCGACCGAACAACTGATCGAAGAATATTACAAATTTGAAGAGGCGATCAAGAACCACGCAGCCGCGCGGGCAACGGCATCGCTGGAAGTCAGCGAACGAATGGAACAAATCTTGTCGAAGGGGCCAGCGACTGCCAAGGAAAGCGCCGACATTTTGAAATTCATCGAAGCGAATCGATTGACCGATTCGCCCAGCTTCTTGATCAGCTTACTGGATGATCCAAACAACGTTCCCGCGGTCACTCAGCAGCTCAAAAAGATCACCGACGAACAGTTCGGCGCCGACGTGGACGCTTGGCGCACCTGGGAGAAAACGGCCGGCGCAGCCCCCTAGTGGCGACTAGTCGCTGCGACCCAAAAGCTCTCGCACCCCGGCTCCAATATCGGGCTGCCGC
>CAYZRS010000116.1:0-8088 GCA_964480915.1 uncultured Pirellulaceae bacterium
TTGACCGCCCGAGTCTGGGGACAGACTCGGCTACGTGACGGCGATCGCCTCTTAGGAACGAGTCGCTTCATGGCTGCGCAGAGACGCTGTTCTTAGCCAGCCGCTCCAGTGCCGTTAGCCCAAACCGATTCCCCGGGTGAAGCTCGACCGACCGTTCGTAACTTTCTCGCGCGGGCCCACGTTGGCCGGCTGCCAGATACGCTTCCCCTAAACTGTCGTGTGCATTCCAAGATTGCGGGAAAGCTTCGGCATTGATGGCCATCACAGCGACCGCTTCTACCAGTTTTTCGGCCGCGATCAGCGAGTATCCCAGCTTGTTCAATTCGTCTTCCACGACTGGATGGAACTGGTCTGATTTTCTATTCCGTTCGAATTGGACCAGGGCCGACTCCAGCCCGTCCTCATCGATCGCATCTGACAACTCGGCTGCCAGCGATTTCTTTAGCGGCTTGTCATGCAGCAAGTGTTCGTAAAGATTCACCATCACGGCCGACGACAACATGCTGTGGTGATCCCCGTAGGTTTCGACCGTTTTGGCACCATGTTTGTGCAAGAACTCCAGCTCGTGCGGTTTCGTACGGCCATTCGATTCGTCAAAGCGGCCGTGAAGGAAGATGACGTTGCTCAGATCCTTTCCAGCCAGCAGCTGTGTGAAACGCCGTTTACCATGAGCCGAGACCAGCAGATCGGTGTTGGTGAAAATACGGTTCAGGTCTTCAGCGATAAGCGGAAGCATCGTAAAGTCGCCCCAGAACGACTTGGCGTAGGGCTCGACACCATCGATCCAGCGGACGAGCTTTCCTTGCCCCTTGAGCGACTCGTCGTAGTTTCGCAAGTCTTCATCAAAATCGGATCCCATCAGCACGATTCGATCTGCCAAATTCGGTTTTGTGTACAGGTAGTCGATTCCAATCAGGCAGCCGTACGAATGGCCGATCACGAACACTTGCTTCCCTTGCTGCTTAAAATGAGCCACCGTGCGATGCAGCATTTCTGCACTCTGGTTGTGTTCAAATAGGCTCTGCTCTTCGGTCAGGACCGGCTTCGAGCAGAGCAGGTTGCGGCTAAGAATCTGCGATTCCAGCACATGCACTCGCAAGATGTCGTCTTGGTTTGGCAGCAGCGTCAGCGGATCCTCTCGATAAACTCCGAGTGCCGGGTCGGGGCCACCTTGCACGAAGATGAACACCGTAGCGCTCTCTTCGTTGCCCTCTGCCTGGAACAGCTTCGTCGCATCTCGGGGGACGACGGTCGGTTGGTAGGTCGTTGGTTCCTGCATCGCCAATGTAAAGAAGGTCGTTTTCTCACTTAACGCGACACTGTGGGCAAACTCTTGTCGTGCGAGCGCCTTGTTGCCCTCGGCCAGGTGGATATTCGCCATCAACTCGTGAGCGTCTGGGGAATCGGGAAACTCTTGCACGTACAATTTCGCAAACAGCTTCGCTTCTGAAAGCTTCTGCCGTTGAGTGAACGCCGCTTGCCCAAGTTCGAGCTCGTATTGCTCGAGGTAGAAGTTGTCATCGTCTCGCCGGTCGGCCAACCAGAGTTCGGCCTTCTCTGCTCCTTCATGATGAGCGACAAGAAACAGCTGACAGGCGAGCGATTGCTTCAACGTTGGAAACTGCTTCTCCAACACCTCAAAAACCGCCAGCGACTGCTCGATCTGGTTTCGTTCATAAAGCACATGAGCTGTCTTATAGAAGTTTCTCTCACGGAAATAGAACAGGTCTGACTTCTGATACTTTTCCAGTACGGCCAGCCCTTCTTGCAAGCCGACTTGGTCAATCGTATCGAAGACGAATTGAGCCAGCGATTGCGGTTTGGGCGATTCCGCCTCTGCTACTTCGGCCGAAACGGCAGATTCAGTTTTCTGGGCAAGAGCGTCGTGTCCAACTGAGGCAACAGCCAGCAAACTGATCAGGATTCCATATCGCATAGGGTTCAGGCTCGGCAAGAGAAATAGGAAAGCGGTACATTGTATCCCTCTCCCTTGGTTGCCGTTTCTTGCACGAATTCTCAAAACAATTGGCGACTGGTAAAAGGACATGACTGAAGAAACTTGGTCTGTTGTCCGCACGAATCTGAGGAAATTCAAGCCAGGGTCTGGAACATTGTTCGGCCAGCGCCTTCGGACTCAACCGATTGATTTCGCCCGAAAACATGTGCCTGACCATTTTCGGCTGAAGCCGGTACTACAAATGTCCGTTCTGAATTGATGGAATCAGTAACGTGTTCTACGACTGGCAAGTCGGTTGGGCGATAACTGCCTGCTGGGTCAGGCGTCCACAACACGGCTAACGAGTTCGCCAAAGCGTTCAATAAAACGCTCTAACCCAGATCGCAACTTTGCCAGGTGGTCGTCAGTCATGGGCAATGATAGGAACACGTCGCCGCGACCGATGATCAGCAGACCATCCAGAAGTAGTTCCAGATGCAACAGTTGGTGTAAGGCCTGGCACTCGTCGCTGACGGCACGCATCCTCGTAATCGGCAGACGAGTAAAGTGAATGGCAAACATTGAACCCAGTCCATTGCAGTACATAGGCACGTCGCTGGCCGCAAACATGCGGTTGAGTTCGGTTCGAGTCGATTCGGACGCATCAAGGAACTGGGTCGCGCGATCGGGCGAGTAGACCTTGCCCATCGCAGCACATCCGGCAGCCATGGAACAGACGTTGTTGTTGAATGTGCCGGCGTGTTTCAAGCTGTCTTGTCGTGTCGGATCGTAGCAAGACATGAACTTTGCGCTTCCGCCGAACGCGCCGGTCGGCAGCCCGCCACCAATGATCTTTCCTAGCGTGGTCAGATCGGGCCGGATATCCAACAGGCCCTGTATACCCGCCGGGCCAATCCGGGCCGTTTTCACCTCGTCGAAAATTAGCAGCGCTCCGACGTCCGCTGTTGTTTGGCGCAGCATGTTCAAGAAGTCGTAGGTCCCAGGAATATTTCCTCCGGCGCCCAAGATCGGCTCCACCACAACGGCCGCCAACTGCTCGCCCGCCTGCTGAATCGCCTCAGCCGTTTGTGCGACGTTGTTGTAGTCTGCATAGACGAACTCAAACGGAATGTTGAATGCCGAGTGGCCCGTGGGGAACTTCATCACGCCACCGTGGTAGGCACCGTTGCAGACGAGCATCTTCTCGCGACCCGTGACAACTCGGGCGGTGGTCATCGCCATGAGGTTGGCTTCGGTCCCCGAGTTGCAAAATCGGATCTGTTCGACCGATGGAAAACGATCGCAAAGGAGACTGGCCAATTCGCGTTCTAAGTGAGTTGGTGCTCCCAGGCCGATGCCGTTCTCTAGTGCTTGCTGGATCGCCGATTTGATCACCTCGTCAGAATGGCCAAAGAGTCCGGCCGAATACTCGCCTACGAAATCGAGATATCGATGGCCGTCCAGATCAACGACTTCGGCTCCTTCACCGGCGACCATCGTCAGCGGGAACGGTTCGTAGTGCAAAACCGAACGCGTGTTTCCCCCAGGCAGATGACGTTTGGCCGTCTCGTGTGCTGCCATGCTGAGCGGATTGGCAGCACCATACCTGGCACGCGCATCGTCGAGCGCATTTTGGATCGTTGACATCATGTTTGGCGAACTTGGCCGGTTGAATCATCCGCACCGCTTCGACGGTTGCACGTGCTTTATTGATAGTGGATGATCAATCTGTTGCAAGGCGAGTGAGTCGTCCCTTTCGTGTTTTGAGTCGTACGTTGACTGATGCTCTGCCTCGCGACCACGCCCGCCTTCCAGCTGTCCATCGATCTACGACCGAGCCCGCACATGTCCACGATTCCAAGTTTCACTGCATCTGAAAAAGCTCAGGCATTTGTCCAATCGATCGGCAAGGGCAAATACGATCGGCAAATTACAGCTGGCATCGACAAGTTCGTCGACCAGAAAGTCGCTGTCGACATGCAGGATTTCTATTCCCCCGAGGAACTCGCCGCGCTGGCCGAGATCAAAGGAACCGAGCGGGACATCGAGGCTCGGATGCCCGTCAAAATCACTAGGCATTATTTTGACCAGGCGAAGCACAGCAAGGCGCTGCAGCAACTGATCAAAGCTAGCCCTGAAGAGACGTTTGATCTTGCCGGGTCGCAAGATCCGGGGAAGCAAATGGATTACAGCCCGGTGGAAGGCTTGCTTCACAAATATGAAATCGGCTTGATCTATGTGGCCTCGACGTGTTCCGCTCACTGCCGGTTTTGTTACCGCGAAGAATTGATTGCCAAGAAGGATGTGGCCCGCCCCGACGGCGCCATGGCGCCCAAAGGGTTGGCTCAGGTCGGCGAGATTTGTTCCTACATCGTCGAGCACAATCGAATCGTGGCAGCCAACGGTGGCGTTCATCCAGAAACTGGACGCGAGAAGCTTCGCGAGATCCTCATGTCGGGTGGCGACCCGATGGTGCTGAGTAACAAGATCATCGGCAACTGGTGGTCGTCGCTGTCAGATGCTGGTATCGAGAACATCCGAATCGGTACGAAGGAGCTGGCCTTCTACCCCGACCGATTCGATGCGGCGTTCTTTGACATGCTGGACCGGTTCCATGAAAACTACCCGCAGACCAACCTGCGATTTGTCGTGCACTTTAATCATCCGGATGAATTCCTAAAAAAGGACGCGGACGGAAACTTCATTGCCAGTCCGGGAGGCGGCCTGGAATGGCTGGACAACACATCGCAGGCGGTCAAACAATTGGCCAGTCGGCATTGGGTCAATCTGGACAATCAGTCGCCACTGATTAAGGGCATCAACGACGATTCGAAAGCGTTACAAATCCTTCAGCGCGAGCTGAAACGCAACGGCATCGAGAACTCACGTTTTTATTGTGGCCGAGACATCGTCGGACATCGTGCATTTAATCTGACGATCGAAAACGCCTGGAAGATTCTCAACGAGTCACAAAAAGGACTTTCGGGCATCGAGGCGCACGCGAAACTTTCGATCACTCACTACAAAGGTAAAACCGAAGTCTGCGCTGTCACAAGCGGTGCACCAGGGATACCCGGCGGCGAGAACGGAGTCGTTATCTTCAAGCTGTACCGAAACGCAGCGGATGCAAAAGACAAAGGCAAAGTCGCCATCGTCGGTCGCAATGCGGACGCGATTTGGTTCAACGATTACGAAGATCGAGTGATCTTCGACGAAGCGGGATTGTTCACCAAAGCCAATTACTAATTGAACTGTCTTGTTTCTTCGACGCCCGCGAGTCAATCGATGACGACTTAGCAGGCGAGCCTGTCTCATTTCTTCGGCGGACCATGCGCTCGAACGCAACTTGGCAAACAGTCAAGCGACGACAACCGCCAAACAAGCACATTGCCCCCATTGGTTCTCCAAAGATTCTCCAAAGTGCAGGGCTGGTTCAACGAAATCGACAGCGACCGAACAAGCGAAGGAATTGCCTGCAGCGAGAGTCATGTCCTGGACGGCAGCCACATCCGACTGGGGCTGTACAAGCTGCGGTGCGGCAAGTCGCCGAAGATTCACATTCGACGAACGGAGCAAGCGGTTGCGATACTAGTTGCTCTGTCGGATAGACGACCGGTTTGTCCGCCATGGTCATGAGGGGAGCGGTCGGGCGGGGCCGTTCAGCCGCCGGTTTTCCTAAGGCGATCAGCTGGGTTTTTGTGCGAACCAACAACATGTCGCCGGTAATCGACGGTGTTGCTAGACAGATCTCATCGACCGAATGTTTGGCGATCAGCTCGAACGTCTTACCGGCTCGAACAATGGAAATGGTGCCGTCTTCGTCGGTGAAGTATAGCTTGCCATCGGCAGCGACCGGAGACGCCGTGAATGCCCCGCCCAGTCGTTTGCGATAAACTCGTTCGCCCGTGTCCACTTCGTAGCAACTAAGAACGCCGTTGTTGCGGCAAGCGTAAAGCAAGTCTTGATAGACGATTGGCGTGGTCATGTAGACGCCGTCCATGGGGTTGTTCCAGGCCAAGTGTTCGTCTGCAGTTTCCTCTTCCGGATTGATTTCGCCTACCGCGTCCACGTGGATGGCGCGGAGCGGACGCTTGCTTCCATGGGCACTGCTAAGCAAGATCAGATTGTTGGCAACGACAGGCGTTGGCACGGGGATATCACCGCCGCCAGCAATCTTCCACAACTCTTCTCCGGTCCACAGATCGTAGCCTCCCGAGTGTTTGTAGCCGTTGAGGATCAATTGAGTTCGCGAGCCCGCGTGTATCGTCGGTGTACTCCATGTCGGAACGTCGTCGCGTTTCGTTCGCCAAACTTCGGATCCCGTGTTGATGTCGATGGCGGCAACAAACGAGTCTTTCTGCACGTCACATTGGATGAACACCATGTTTTGATAAATGATCGGCGAACTGCCAAAACCCCATTGAGCACCTGGCAACATGTAATAGCCCGAGTCGAGCACGCCAAACTTCTTCTTCCATAAGAGGTTGCCATAAATGTCGTAGCAGTGAAGTCCTTCGGAACCCAAAAACGCCACGACGTGAAATCCATCGGTCGCCGGTGTCGTGTTTGCATGAGATGCTTTGGTGTGTCGCTTGATCGCAGGCATGCCTTCATGCAACTTGCGGAACCACTGCACGCTGCCGGTTCGTTTGCTGAGGCAGACCAAATGCCACTGATACTCTGACTCATCCTGGACCGGCAAAATGTCTCCGTAGAGGCCGACGCGCAAGCTTTGTTCTTCTTTCCCGTTGAAAGCGGTGATCAGAAACAACCGTTCGCCGGCAGCGATCACGCTGCCCAACCCCATACCAGGAATCGGAGCGGTCCAGCGAACATTTTCTCCGGTCTCTAGATTCCATTGGACGGGCAGTTGCCGGCCATTGACAACTCCGGTGGCACGATGACCACGAAACTGCGGCCAGTCCCTCGGCGAAAGTCGTTCAGCATGAACGACACAAGGTAGCAACAACGTGACGAGCAATATTCGGATGGACCAATCGATCCAGATGTCGTTCCCCCAGCGGTCGGTTGGTTGCCGATCCATGTCGAGCTTCCGTTTGCAAACGAAGAGTGTTTTGTGTGGATTCGGTCTCAATTATAGCCAACGAATGTTCCGTCTTCTTTGGAAACGGTCCTGGATCCGAGTAGCGGAGAATATTCGTGGCCTCTGACCGTTTAGGCGAAACTGGCAGAATGGCGGCATTGCCAATCCACTTTCTTGCGCATCGGACGAGTTTGAAAAAGTACAAAGTTCCCATTTATTTTTGGGTCATCTTTGTCTTCCTGGCAGTCTCGCTAGTTCTTTCGATGACATTCGGTTCGCAGGAACGTGAACCACGTGCCGTCGTCGTTCTGGATCGACGACGCGGTCGTTCGATGGTTGGGGTTGACGAATTCGTGTTGCTCGCGGTACTTCGCTTTTGTTCCAACGACACCCCACTTTGGGCCTTCCGTTTCAAGCGTCAGGACTTTCTTAGCCTCGTCCAGCTTGCCGGCAAAGGTCCACAAGTAGGGCGTTGCCGAGTCGATCCAGGTCCCGACGAATGATTCCTCTTCCGGGTCGTAACCAAGAGTCAGCACCGAGCGGAAGGGTTTACCATCGGCGTTGGCGCTCCCCTCGGCTAAGACCCACAACGGACCGATCGGGCGGACGCTTTCAGTGCTGGTCGTTTTTGTTGGTTCGGCGCCCGGCTCCATCTTGGTTTCAGACGTGACGTTCCACTCACCGACGTACTGTTGTAGCCATTTGTGTTCCTCTTCCACCTTTACCGGTGACTGCGCGTTTGCCTGCAGTTGCAGCGCGACAATTGCGATGACGATCGGAATTATGAGTCTCATGTTTGAATCAGCCTTCCGTGAAAATCGAATAAGTCTTAGCCCTGGCATTTTTCCAGACGGCCGGCCCTTCTTGCAAGCTTCAGCTAAACTTGAATACAGATTTCCTTATTCAAGGTTAGTGTGCTGTGATTGAAGAAGAAACGGGGCAGGTCCAGTTCTTGAAGATGGAAGCAAACAGAACGGGACACGTATCCTTCGATCTTGACGCCGTCGCTCGGTCCGCATCGTAAGGTCGCGGCAACCGTCAGTCGTTGTCTTCGTTCTCCGTCGATACTGGGTACGTCACGTAGGTCCGTCTGTCCCAGACGGACATG
>CAYZRS010000117.1:0-4627 GCA_964480915.1 uncultured Pirellulaceae bacterium
GATCTCTTTCAGAACAATGATCCGCAGATTTCACAG
This sequence comes from uncultured Pirellulaceae bacterium, assembly GCA_964480915.1. Classification (GTDB taxonomy): domain Bacteria; phylum Planctomycetota; class Planctomycetia; order Pirellulales; family Pirellulaceae; genus CAWGCE01. The sequence continues at coordinate 37 of CAYZRS010000117.1, forward strand.
ATTGACGCAGATTTGTTTTGTGATGCAGTTGGTCTTCGCCTGAAGTGTTCCCATTTCCCAACGAAGCCAACCGTGGCCCAGAAATCACGCCGGACCGTCTGCCTCCGCCTCAATAGACGCCCACGGTCGTTGCCGATTCCAGTTCGTGGAATGGACGGACGCCGCTGACTCCGTCCCATGGGAATGTCTCAAACGGCGCTTCGCGCTCGCCTTCATCCCGTTCCATGAATCCGGGGACAAAGAACTCGCGTGTCAGCGTCGTCAGTTTCACCCGTCCAGTCTCTCCGAAGCCGACCAGCTTGTTGTAATCGTCAAACGAAACAACTTCGGTCGTCGCGCGAGGCTGCGGTGCGTAGTAGCTGATCTTGTACTTCTCTGCGGCCGTCACCGGCTTGCTGCAGGCGAGACCCATCAGCGTATTTCCATAGGTCGGCGTCATGTAAACGCCACTCTCTTCCGGTGGACCTCCGAACAACTCTTCCACCGCGTAACGCGTCCATTGAGGCGTAAACTCGGTGCCGCCTGAGAAAATACCGGTGATACCGACTTCCGGAATCGAGGTCCCTTTGTCCTCCAGGGCCAGGGCGAGTGATTCCAGCAGTTTTGGTGTCGCGAACATGCACTTGATGTCGTGCCCGGCGGTCAGGATCGTGACCGCTTGGTCGATGCAGTGTTGCTTGTACGCTTCGAGATGTTCCATCCAGCCTTTCTTGATCAGCTTGACCACCCAGCGAGGATCGAGATCGATGCAAAAGCTGATGCCGCCACGGAACTGAGCCAGATGTTCGACGGCTAACCGCAGTCGCCGGGGGCCCGACGGACCGAGCATCAGCCAATTTGAACCCTGTGGAAAATACTGATCCGGCAACGTCTCGCTGAACAACTCGTAATCAATCCGGAAATCGTCAACGACGACGCGGCTTTTGGGGATTCCGGTCGTCCCGCCCGTTTCGAACACGTAGATCGAATCGTTCGCCAGTTTCTGAGGCACCCAACGCCGAACGGGACCACCGCGTAACCATTCATCTTCGAATTCGGGGAATTTTTTCAGATCATCGTACGACTTGATTTCGGTGAGCGGATCGAAATTCAGCTCACGTTTCTTCTCTAGCCAGAAGGGGCAGCCGGTGTCGTCGCCAAAGTGCCAATGGATCATTTCGAGCGTGTGGGCGTTGAGTTGGTCGGCGGCCGCATCGATCGCGGCTTGTAATTCGGGTGTGTTTGTCATGTCGTTGGTGGCTTAGCTAGCGGTTGGTAGTGTGGGTGGTCTGCAAAAACATTTCCGATTTCGTTGAATTTAACGATGTGGTCTGTCGATTCTGGTTCGGAGGGCTGACCGTTCGCTGGTGGCCCGCTCTGGGGTTAGCAACGAACATGGTCATCACACTCTTCATTCTCCTGCTTGGGTTGTCAGCATGGGTAGCTCAAACGCTACTCACGCTGCAAACGCACGAGTCCCGGCGTTACGCTCGCAGTCGTCTGCGGTTGGCGTCATGCTCGCTGGAGAACGAAGCCAGCCGCCCCGTTGAAGGCTACTCAAACTCAGCCTCAGCGGAAACCGATGACGCTCTCCAACCGGGTCTCGTGACGCTTATCGTACCTTGTAAAGGCTTCGATCTCGACGGTGAGCAGAACCTGATTGCCTTCCTGCAGCAGGATCATCCAAACTTCGAAATCGTCTTTGTGGTCGAATCGGAGGACGATCCGGCTCATGCGCTCATTCAACGCGTCCGTCGCCAATTTTCGCAAGTTTCTTCGCGGATTGTGGTGGCAGGGCGATGCGTTGAAAGTGCCCAGAAAGTCCATAACCTTGTAACAGCAACCGGACAATTGCCGGCCGAGACAACAACTTTGGCATTCGCCGATTCGGATGCCTGTCCGCCCCAGATGTGGCTGAGCAATTTGGTGGCTCGCTTGGATGAGCCGTGGACCGGCGCCGTCACCGGATACCGTTGGTTTGTTCCCAAAAACGACAGTCTACCGAACCTGACGCTCTACTCGATCAACAGTGCGCTGGCCGGCCTGCTGGGCCCCGGTAGTCACTACGTTGTCTGGGGTGGAGCATGGGCCATTCAGAGGGACGTGTTCGAAGCGATCGACATCCGTAACGCCTGGCAAGGGACGCTTAGTGACGATCTGGTCGCTCATCGAGCGCTGCGGGAGGCCAACTTGCAGGTCCGATTCGAGCCCAAGTGCATGGTGGCGACTCCCGTCGATTTCGATTGGAGCGGCGCGCTCGAGTTTGCACAGCGACAGTATCGAATTTCACGGCTCTATCTCAAACGTTGGTGGATACTGGCCGTGGTGACCGGCACCGTGACTCAAGCCGCCTTCTGGGGACAGATTTACTTCGCGACCTTTACCGCCAGCTTGGCCGTGTGGCAGCGAGCCATACTGTTTGCGAGCTCGGTCGGCCTGATTGCGATGACGGTTTGGCGAGCCAAGATGCGACAGGACTTGGTCGACATCTACACGCCCGATAACGCCGAACACCTCAAGTCGGCTCGCACTTTTGATACGCTGGCTGCCCCGCTGGTAGCGCTGGCCAACCTGTTCGTGCTGTTCAGCTCGGCGGTTGGCCGTCGCATTCGCTGGCGCGGCATCAGCTATCTCGTTTCGCCCGAAGGTCGCAGTCAATTGATCGGCCGCAAATACGACGCGAGCGGCGACGAACCGGTCATCCTGAAATTCCCGACGCCGGCTGAACGAGCTGCCCAGCAGCGACCACAAACCAACGCGGCCGGCGACAAGCGACGCTGGCGACAAGCTGCCTAGCAGCCAAGAGATTACGAACGAGCCAACGAGTAGCAGAAAGCAGCACTATGAAAATCGTACTCTGGGACACTCGACGCAACGACGCACAAAAAGATTTCGCCGGTGGTATGGGCGTAGGCATGTTCCCCGGCCGAGGCGGACTTCGCGGCCGTTTGGTGCGCCATTGGTATCGCCGCGATTATCGACCTGTCGCGATGGCCTTCGCCTACTTGGGGGCGATTTTCAAACAGCTGGGCCACGATGTCGACTACGTGGAAGACGAGCTGCCAACCGCCGATGTGTTCGTCTTTCACCCATCGCTGCTGACGCTGGCGATTGAACGCGAGACGATGGAGCAAATCAACCGGACGCAACCGTCCGCGAAGATCATCGTCGTCGGTCCGATCGCGTTTTCGATGTCGGCAGCGTTCCAAGGCTTGAACGTTACGATCGCCAAAGGCGAGCCTGAACAGTTGCTCACCAAATTCGATGATGTGATGCAGGCACCCGCAGAATTTTCAGAAGTCGCCATTGGCAGTGTGAAAAATTTGGACGAACTGCCGTTCCCCGATTGGTCGCTATTCCAATATCGAAAATTCAAAATCAAATACGACTTTTGGAAATTCCCCACTGCGTTTATCCAGCAGAGCCGCGGTTGCACGTTCACTTGCAATTACTGTCCGTACATCATGATTGAAAACAAGACTCGCTTCCGCGACCCGGAAGCGGTCGTGGACGAGATGCGAATGGGCATGCAGCGTTACGGTTTTCGCTCGTTCAAATTCCGCGACCCGTTGTTCGGGCTCGATCGCAAACGAGTCCTACGGATGACCGAACTGATCGGCCAGTTGCCAAAGAAAGTGCAGTTTTCGGTCGAGACGCGCATCGACCTCATGCGCGACGAAACGCTCCAGGCGCTCAAGCAAGCCGGTCTCACCAGCATCACCGTCGGCATCGAATCGCCCGACGAAGTCACCCTCAAGAAGTACAAACGAGCCCCGGTCAATGACGATCGCCAACGAGCTTTCGTCGCCAAGTGCCGTTCGATGGGGATTCGCACCGTCGCCGGTTTCATGATCGGCTTCCCGGAAGACACAAAACAAAGCATCTACCAAGTGCTCGACTACGCCCGCCGAGTGAACCCGACTTACGCCAACTTCAACGTCGTCACGCCGTACCCCGGTACCGAGTTCTACACTCAGATCGCCGACCAAATCGCCAGTCACGATTGGTCCAAGTACAGCGTCTACAATCCGGTCCTGAAGTACGAGCACCTAACCGCCGACCAAGTCGCCGAACAACACGGCCGCTGCTTCGGCAAATACTACTTCCGCTCCCGCTACCTCAAAGACAACGCTCATCTCATCTGGCCGATCTTACAAAAGCTCGGCATCGGCATCGGTACGCCGCCATCGCCAGGCACTCCCACCGAGCAAAAACCGATTCCAGCCGGCGGCCTGCACCAGATCGAAATGGCGTAACCTCTACGGTGAGCCCGTCAGTGTATTGGATGGGTGTCACCCTTTGGATCACCCTTTGGACCCTGTCCAAAGTCTGGATTTACACGGCCGTCGGATGTCAAAGTCATCCGTGTTGATCCGTGTGCATCTGTGGCCAATACCGCCAACGATAACGGGCCACGGATTGACACCGATCAACACGGATTGCGCCAAGACTCGCGAACGGCCTCTGGCAAACCCGGGCCCCCATCTTTCTGCGTTGAAACTCAGAGAAACAGGTTTCGGTCTATGCCAGAGCGAACCGAACTGACAAGACTTTGAAGGTGATTCTGTATTTCAGCATTGCAGAGAAGGCTCGCGTCAATTCAATCCTTCGG
>CAYZRS010000117.1:4727-7499 GCA_964480915.1 uncultured Pirellulaceae bacterium
GGTGATTCTGTATTTCAGCATTGCAGAGAAGGCTCGCGTCAATTCAATCCTTCGGCCAACGATAACGGGCCACGGATTGACACCGATCAACACGGATTGCGCCAAGACTCGCGAACGGCCTCTGGCAAACCCGGGCCCCCATCTTTCTGCGTTGAAACTCAGAGAAACAGGTTTCGGTCTATGCCAGAGCGAACCGAACTGACAAGACTTTGAAGGTGATTCTGTATTTCAGCATTGCAGAGAAGGCTCGCGTCAATTCAATCCTTCGGAACTCCAACTTCAAGAAGGGTCGCCTTGGAGAGCACCGGCCAACGGTCCGGTCATTCGTAGAACGGCTGGTGTATTCTATGGGTGACCCCAACCAAGGGCTGGTCTGCGTTCTGTTGTCATGATCGAATGGCATCGTCACCTGACCCGGTTGCCTTCGACTCACTGTCGACGGCGACCAAAATCACAAATTGGCTGATTCGATTCGTCGCGATGGCGAAGTATGAATCGGCATCCAAATGAAAGCACCAACAATGACTGAGCCCGCAGAGACCACCGATCCGATCGACGAAAACCCCGATCCGACGGCCACCCCACCGGAAACAGCCGAAGCGTCGGCCGAGCCGCCCCTTCCCGCAGGGCCGTCGACAGAAGAACTGAGGTTAGCGCTGAAGGCGTTTCGCAAACGATTGCGGCTAACGCGACTGGACGATGAATCTCGCATGGGATACGGACCCACGTCTTCCGGGCAGAAGTCGAGGATCGTGTCGATCACTCCGCCCCATCAATTTCCTCCAGCCGTTTGGAAAGAACTGGCGCGACAAGGAAAAATCAAACGTGATGGTGGGTCGCTCTACTCGTTGGTCGGCGAGTAAGCCCAGGAATAACAAGCAACTCGAAAACGGCAGATGAACATGAACGAACGATTCCAGGTTGGTCGACGGCAACGTCTCTTCGCACTGGGAGTCTTGCTGTCCTTTGTTTTCTTGGTGCCGAGCGATGGCACGGCCCAGTCGATGGCCGAGACGTTGGCCGAAACGTTGGATGAAAAACAGGGGTCGACCAAGCAACATGCGTTGCAGATTGAACGCCTGTTGGATCGGTACTTTGACTATGGACAACTCAACGGCACCGTCTTGGTCGTTGAAGCAGGGGAGACGATTTTTCGGCAAGGGTTCGGCATGGCCAATAGGGAATGGGACATTCCAAACGGCCCCGACACGAAGTATCGAATTGGGTCCGTCACAAAACAATTCACGGCGGCTTTGGTGTTGCAGCTCGTGGAGCAAGGGGAGATCGAGCTGACTGCGCCGATCACCAGGTATTTGACCGACTACCGCAAAGAGACAGGCGATAAAGTCACCGTCCACCAACTGCTTTGTCATACGTCAGGTGTTCCGAGTTACACAACGCCCGAGTTTTTTGAGAAACACAGTCGCGAATCGTACGAGCTCACTGAATTCGTCCAAAGATTCGCAAGTGGAGATTTAGAGTTTGAACCGGGTTCCGAGTATGCATACAGCAATTCGGGATACCACTTGCTGGGTGCCATCATCGAAAAAGTTACGGGGCAGACTTACGCCGAAGTACTTCGTGAAAACATCCTAAAACCGGTCGGAATGTCAGATTCAGGTTTTGATGTTACCGCCGCGATTCTCAAGAAGCGCGCCCAAGGATATTCCACGTCGTCCGGCGGCTACCGCAATGCAGAATATCTGGACATGGGCATTCCTTATTCCGCTGGCTCGATGTACTCCACCGTTGATGACCTGCGCAAATGGGTAACAGCGCTACGCACCGATCAGGTATTGTCGGCTGAGAGTAAGCAGCGGATGTACTCGCCGAATCTTCGCAATTACGGTTATGGCGTCGACATCAGCGAACGCGAAACTGGCGAGGATGGAGAGACGACAACAGTGATTTCTCACGGTGGCGGAATCAACGGCTTTCATTGCTTGTTGTCTAATGCCGTCGAACAAGACCACGTAGTTGTGATCCTCGACAACGTCGAGCAGGGTGGCTACCACGAAGATATTACCAATGCCATCTTCGATATTCTCAATGACCGACCGTTTCAAGGCGCCAGGAAGTCCATTGCTGACGAGCTCTATCGAATGGTCAAGGAAGGGGGCGCGGCGATGGTCGCAAAGTATCGCGCACTTAAGAACGACCAGTCAGACACGTACGACTTTGATAGCGAAGAGGCTCTGAATCGACTCGGCTATCAGTTGCTCGGCAATGACAAAGTCGAAGATGCGATCGTGATTTTTAAGTTGAATGTGGAGTTGTTCCCAAACGCGTTCAACGCCTATGACAGCTTGGGAGAAGCCTATCTCAAGAATCATCAGAGGGAATTGGCGTTGGCCAGTTATCGAAAGTCGGTCGAACTCAATCCGGAAAGTCAGTCCGGCATCATGGCGATTCAGGAGCTTGAGAGTTCCGAGTCACCAAGATAGGATCACCGCGTGTGAAAAAACTTCCACCCACCCCGGGACCGGGGTGGGGTGGCCACGGATTGCCAAACGACCCTTTGGGAGAGGCGTCATCAAACGTGTGGCGTGGCCAGGAAGCCCAGCGAGCCAACGAGCTCTTGCTGTATGAGGTACAGGCGAATCGCTGCTCAGAATCCGCCATCGAATTGAAACAAGTTGGCTGGCGTGTTGCCGCTTCCTCATGTCTGCAGCTGCGTGAGCCGGTAGTCGCTCGCTTCCCGGTTGGCTGCCGCTTCCTCAAGAACAAAGATCAAAATTCTCTTGGGCCGTTCTGGCAGCTGAACAACCGGCT
>CAYZRS010000118.1:0-7443 GCA_964480915.1 uncultured Pirellulaceae bacterium
CTTGTTTTGTGAGCCGACCGGCTCATCGCCTTTACGTTCGGGACGCAGAGGCCGCTGGTTCAAATCCAGTCAGCCCGACTCTAGAAGTACCGCGAAATCGCTTGCCGAAAACGGCTTCAACAGAAAACACGCGTCACGGACAATTCCGTGACGCGTTGTTTTTTTCAATGTGTCAGATGCGATTCGACGAACGTCGAGGTCCAAACATCAACGATCCGAGTCCAAATGCCACCCAAGACATGGTGCCGACGCCTTGCGACTGCCGCGCGTAAGGCCTGCCTCAGCGACACTCATTCTGCTCATGCCGATTAGGCCATGAACTCTTCAAAAGCCGAATGCTTCAGGATCGGATCTTCATCATCGCCTATTAATTCATCAAGCCCACCGCCGCCGCTCGCTTTGACGTTCGTGTTATCGATGTTGGTACCGAAGGTAAACGTATCGTTCCCTCCACTTAACGCGACCTTTACGTTTCCTGCGGAGTCATCGTCTGAAGAAAAGTCATCAAGCTCGACCACATCGTCTCCGCTGGCCGCCGCGATCGTCAATTTCTTGGAATCTCCTTCCACGGAGATCGTGTCGTTCCCTTTGGAGGTTGCGACTTTTGTCGATCCGTATAGTGTTGAAACTTCCAGATCGACGAAGTCATCGCCACTGCCAGTGGCCACAGCGATGTTCTTGAACGAAGAGATGCTAAATTCCATCACATCGTTTCCTGCACCGGTATTCACCTTTGCACCGTATTTCCCGTAGCCATAGCCGCTGATCGTATCGGCCCCGCTGCCGGTCTTGATGTTCAACTTGCCGGCATACGATTCGACGTCATCAAGGTTGAGCGTATTGTCTCCACTCGATGCGGAAACCGTGATGTTCTTTTTCTTACCCGTCGTCACGAGATCAAGGTCTAGCGTATCGTTGCCGCCTCCAACGACCACTGTCGCACTACCTTCGACAGTGACGCCATGGATGTTGACGATGTCATTCCCGTCACCCGAATCGAATTTGAAATTGCCCGTCGTCTCGAAGTAAGAGATTTCGATCGAATCGGCACCTGCCCCTGATTTGAAATCAACGTCCTGGATACCGGCGCCGTAGTCGTCGACGGTGACCACGTTATTGCCGTCGCCCATGTCGATTTTGACGTCGCCGGTGACTTCAGCTCCCATGAGCTCACTCGCATCGACCGTCGTCCCACCGGAACCGACGACCGACACCTCACCTGACGATCCGATCACGACATCAATTTGGTTACCGCTTGAATCCCCGGTAATGACAAGATCTCCGGCTCCTGTAATGACCGCCGTCACATTCCCAGCCAGCATCTGCCGCTGTTCGAGCGGTTCGATCTCCAGATCGAGCTGCCCATTGCTTTGAAGTGTTTTTGGTTGTCGATTCTTTTTTGTTTCGCTTCGAGCCATGATAAGCCTGTCCTGAATGGATGCCGGTAGAAGGTGACAATCGCCCGTGTAATCGGGCCCATAACAGGAAAGAAACGGCCAACGGCAACGCGTGAGTGGATTTCCCCCGTCAAGAGAAAAAATCTGGGCGACTATCCAAAACCGGATGCCGCAGCCTGAGAGTAACTCCAGTTTTGCGAGAAGCCGCACAACGACCAATCAAGACGCCGCAGCAAAGGAGATAAACCGCCTAAGCGAACAGCGTATCAACCGGCTTCGCTCGAATGCTCGCACCTGCAATGAGCCAGGCGAAGATAAACTGAACATCGAATCGGAATGATTGCGGGAGGCAGCTGCAGTTACCCGTTCCGGCTCGATCCGATTGATTCACCCGTCTTCGGTGAACTTGACACCAACAGTCGAGGCGATTGCCCAAATGGGAGGAAGCTCCACCCTGTTTTGTTCGCGGGGCTGGTTGTTCGCCGCTGGGTGAACCTGTTTGAGAACGGTTGCTCCACGTCTTTGGTGGGAACCGCCGATCTCAGCGGCGAATTTGATTGCAGCGGCGCCTCAATCGTCCCTTGGGTTAATCGAGCCGATTCGTTCTGCCGATCTTCATGTTCAACGCCAGCCGCCCCGGTGAACTGACTCAATTCCCGTAACACTCTGTCCGACGATTGAAACTTGTTGCTATTCCAAACGACAAAATCGACTCCGTTGGTTACGCCATCGGCATTGAAATCACCGCGGCACCATGCATTCGTCGTCTGAAATTTGTTTGTGTTCCAGATGATGAAATCGGCTCCGTTGACGGCGCCGCTGAGGTCGGCATCGCCAGGAAGGTAAGCTCGCCCGGGGCCGAGATTAAATTCGCCAGCTTCTAACAACCAAGCATCAAGATCGGCAGCGTCAATGAAACCATCACCGGTTAAATCGAAACTGAGGTCGGACGAAGCGAAAGCGATTTCCGCAACCAGCGTGTCGATATCGGTGCAATCGTAATCACCATCGTTGTCAAAATCGCCGTCAGCGAGTGCACTGTCATTGTCTTCAATCGCAACCGTGGTCGTTCCGACAATCAATACGTCAAAAACGGGGTCCGTGCTGCTTGTCGAATACACGATCGAAGACGAATGGCCGCCTTCGGTAATTGCGTCATCCACAGCCGTCACAGCAACCAATTGCGACGTGGCCGCGTTGGCCGGTGTGAATGTCAGCGTCACGGGACTTCCCGGGCCCATGCCAAAATCGATTTGCGAGTTCGTCGGGGCCAGCGTCACCTCCACATTAGCCGTCGGCAATCCGGCGAGTACTATCTGCAGCGAGTCGCCGGGGCCACCTTCGGTGACCATTGTCGATCCGCCCGATTCGGTCACCACGATCTCGGCTATCGGGCAATCTACAAAACCGGGTGAGCCCACATCTTCTGCCGAAAATGGCAATGTCGGGGTCACCGCGTTGTCGCTCCCCAGAACCGACTTCGCCCAGCTCACACCGAGATTATTATCGGATGCTGTGTCCAACAAGCGAATACTGGCACCGTCCGGGTTGTCGCCGGGCCAATCGCCCGAGTCGTCCCAATTGACCGAATCTTGTGATTGGCCGCTGTTATCCAGCAACTGCAGAATCTCGTCACTCGGTGTGGGACTATTCGACAAGCTTCCCCAAGGAATGCCAACGACCAAAGACGCCGCCGGCACTGACCAACTGCTGCGAAATTCTGCCTCAGTCGTGAACTGGCTGTCGAAGAACACCGCGACTTGATTTATGTCGAGCAGCGTTCCGACCGGGAAGGCGCCCCAATCGGTACTGTCTTCGTCGTCGAAACTCCAACCATCCAACTGGATCGGTACGTTCCCTTTGTTCACAACCTCAATCCACTCCGCGACACCGGGGCTCGTCTCATCCGAATCTGGGTTGTACATGATCTCAGAAATGACAACGTTCGTTTCTGGTGCCGATTCGTTGTCGGCGATATTTGCCACGACATTTCCGATCGCAATACCATCGTAGGCCGGGTCGCTGCTGCTCGACGTGTGGGCGATCAGCGAAGTATGCGGCCCTTCAATCGCCGAATCATCGACTGCCATGACAACGATCGTTTGCGGAACGATCGCATTCGTCGGCGTGAATATTCGTTGAATCGCGATCCCAGGACCTGCTCCCAAATCCAATTGCCCATCGGGAGCAACGGTGATGGTGACATTATCATCTGGAAAGCTGGCGAGCGCAATCGTATACGAATCGACCAAACCGCCCTCTTCAACGTCGGTACGCCCTCCACTCTGCACGACGACGATGCCTGTCGCGGGCTGTGCGTTGAATGCTCCGGGCGTAGGTGTCTGTGCCTGAAAGCTGGTTGTAACTCTTGGCAACCCGCCGTCGGGCACACGAGCGTTCGAATCAAAGATCTGGTTATTGTTTTCATCTTCGTTGATCTGTGGTTGGCCAGCTAACAGCAGGCCAAGCAATTCGACATCGTCGCCATCGTCCGTGTCGTAGACGACCGCATCGAGTAAATCGGCCGTCGTAATCGCGGTACCATTGGGAAAATCACTCGCATCGGCCGCATACAGTGCCACCGCATCCGCACCGTTTTGTAGTCGGTTGTCGTTGAAGACGATATTCGGACTAGGGACAAGCTGGCTGTTTCCCAGCAAGAAGAAGCCATCCGAGTCGGTAGAGAAACCATCAAGATCGTACGATGAATACGATTCGTCGTTTGCGCCGTTGTAAAATACGACGGTCAGCCCGGCAAGCGATGAATTCCCGATGCCCCCATCAAACAGTTCGACGAACTCGAGCCGGTCGACTCCTTCCGTATCCGCATCCACTTCATTGATGACAATCGTGGGCGCTTCGTCATCCAGTACCGTGACGTTCACATCGTCCAACAATAGATTGTCATAGTCGGGATCGTTACTCACCGAAGCGTGCGTAATCAGCGAGCTGTGAGTCCCTTCCGCGATGAGGTCATCGTTCGCACTGACGATCACCGATTGTCCGGTGAATGCATTTGACGGAGTAAACACCAACGAGATCGAAGTCCCTGGTCCTGCTCCCAGATCGGTTTGGACATCCGGCATAACCGTCACGGTAACATCACTGACCGGAGTCGACGTCAACGAAACGGTGTAGGTATCGATCGCACCACCTTCGGCCACCACGGTGCCAGAACCCGATTCGGAAATAGTAATCCCGGCGGTCGTTCCGAGGATTTCGTAGTCAGCCACAACCGGCAAGTGGTCACTCGCAACCGCCAACGCATCGAGTACGGCGACCGCAGCGCCGGTCCCCGATGTGATCGAACCGTTCAGTGAGTGCGTACCGTTGTTACCAAAAGCGCGGTACGAACCAGAGACGTAATCGATTCCGACACCGTCCATGAGCTCGCCGGTAATCAGCTGAAAATCAAAGCGGTCGTCCATCCCGCCGCCACCCAAAGCCGGATCGGCTGGGTTCTGCGTGTGAACGCTGCGAAATGCATTATCGTTGTGCCAGTCGCCGGGCGTGCTGATCGGGTCGTGCAATTGGCCGGGGCCGTCTGCGAGAAAGCTAACGTAAGACGATTCGCTACTGGACTGGATGTTGAAGTCACCGGCCAAGATGACTTGGGCGCCGATCCCCAAACTATCGATGTCGGCACGAAGCAGGCTGGCTTCGGCGGCTCGAATCGACTGGTCACCCGCCGTCGGCCCGGCTTTGAGGTGAGTCGAGTACATGTAAAAATCGGCATCACCGGTCGTACCGACGGGACGAAATAGACCGCGGATCGTCGTATGCGTGAGTCCAGCGTCTAGCTGTTGAGCGTCCAACAGACTAAGCGTGTTCGTGTTGTAGACGAATCCGGTCGAGTCACCGCCACCGTCGAGCGTGCTGACCGAGAAATCAAAATCGACGCTCGGATACAATCCCTCAAGGATCGTCTCGATGCGCCCAATCGAATCGCCGCCAGACCCAGGAACATCGGTCTCTTGCAAAGCGAGTAGATCAATCGGCAGCGAGTTGCCTTGCACCGATTCGTCACCGATCGCGCCAAGAATCATCGCGTAGTCCGCGTCACCGACGGGATCGTCAGGGTTATTGGCAGTGTTCCAGGAAGCAATCCGCATCGCCGTCAAAAGATCACGACGTTCAAGTGGTTCGAAGTGAAGCTTCAACGATGTATCCTTACAAAGAGAAAAAAGAGGCAGCGCGGTCAGGAGAAAAAGAAACGAAAGTTTGTCGGTGGGAATGCGGCAGGAGTGCGATTGAATATGGCCTCTTCGCTTTCCTTTATAGACCCTCGCTCGAAATCCATCTCCATTTATGTGTCGAGTGCCACGAGAATGGGACAGACATTGCGATTCTAACGCTGTTGGCAGGTTGTTCCCCCAGGGCATCTGCCCCGACGTCATTCTACTCGGGAGTGTGGCCGAAATTAAGAAGAATTCTCGAGGATACGGGCAGCGATCTACTGCTCCAGATCTTCGAAATAGACGGCATCTTGAACTTGGCTGGCCTGTTTACGACCAACCGCGTGTCCAATGATCCCACCGACCAGCTTGATGGCCGTGTCGCCCTGAGGAACGAATTCGCCCACGGTTCCACCGATGGAATAACCATACCGCGGGTAAAGCGACTGATAGGCTTCGCGTTGTCGTTCCGCACCCTGCGTCGCGACCGTATAAGCGATGACGTCGTCGGTCGCTTTGGTCTCATGCACTAAGCCGATGATGGGAAATTCTTGACCGAAGGCATACCAACCTGGATTGGACCGATTGCGCAGGTCTTTTTCATAGGCCACTTCGACCATGCCGAGCGGCGCAATATCGGAATAGACACTCAGCGTATCGGTATAGGGATTGTATTTGTCACCACCAAACAGGCGTCCGGGGAACAGCGTATACGCAAGCGTATGCACCGTCCCTAGTGTGCAACGGGCGAGCATAGGAATCTTCTGATTCTGCCCCAGCCGTTTCCATTCTTCGATCGGTGCGTACTGATTGATCCGAACCTTGCTCGTGATGCCATTGTTCGAAACGTATTCGCGAAGTTGAGCTTCGGTGCTGTAGGAGATGCAGTGGTTGTCGACTCGACGGTCCCACATCATCAATTTTTGAGGAACCGAGAGCACGTTGCCTGCCAAGTCGACTAGCTCGTTCTCACAACCTCGTTCGAATTGAGCATCGTTTTGGAGTGTGCTCCCTTGGTACATCGGCGTGCTAGCGCAGCCCGTGAGAACCGCAAGCAGCAAAGCAAACAACAGATAGCGAGTGTCACGAACCATCCTTGGCTCCGATTCACTAGGTCCTTGGGCCCATTAACAGCACGACTCATGATTCGATCGAAACAGATCGATCTTGGCTGCCAAATTCACAAAATTCCTGCTGATGAGTTACTCGCGTGCTACCAATGAGTCAACGTCAACGACACATTGGGGGCACTAGCTTTCGCAACCTCGACCAGCTCGCCGGTGCGCGCCTAAATCAGGCACCCGCACGCGATTTGTGCGCTGCGATTCAGGAAGACGACACCTATTCAGCAACGCCAGCTATGCGTGCTTGGACTGGCATCGCTAGCGATCGTCGCGGTTCTGTGGCACCGTCTAACCGGCCTTCTTGGCGTACTGACGTTCCGACTCAGTTTCGTCTGTCGGTCGCTGAGCTGCCTTGGTCCACAATGCGAAACCGTCTTCAAAATAGTGGCCGTACTTGCCGCAATTCTGGCAATTGCAGGTGTGTGAATCGATCCATTGCACACTGTAGTGCCGACAAACAAACGTGTTCCACATGATTGGGCTCGCATCCTGGGTGACCGTGGTTTCCACAAGGATGCGAGCATGAGCGAGGCACGTGACACGTCTGGTCACCCACAATATCTTGGGGTCAGCCGGACGTTCAGGGATGGTGCTAGGTGAAACCGGGAAGAGTGTGAGTCGGGGCAATTCCACCGGGAAAGTTGGGAAGTCGAGGCAGATTCTGCGGGAGCGCGACGCTCAAATCTCAAATCTCAAATCTCAAATCTCAAATCTCAAATCTCAGATCTCAGATCTCAGATCTCAGAT
>CAYZRS010000119.1:0-7237 GCA_964480915.1 uncultured Pirellulaceae bacterium
GGTTAACCCAACAGGGCAGGGCGGAAACTAAAACACTTGGAAAAAGGCTGCTCCGGTGGCGAACTGGTAGCCAAGCAGACCCACTTTCAAATCTCAAATCTCAAATCTCAAATCTCAAATCTCAAATCTCAAATCTCAAATCCTCAAATCCTCAAATCTCATGCTCGCCGAAACACTCTCCGCCGTTCGATCCAATGATCCCGCCGTCATCACGAGCGACGGTTCGGTCACTTGGTCAGAATTGGCCGGGCAGATCGAGTTGTTGGCGGCTCGAGTGGCACCATTCACCGGCCAGCGAATTGGTCTCCGCGTGCCGGCGTCGGCCAGTGGCATCGCGGCCATGGCGGCGCTCGACCAAACGAAATCTCACACTTACTTGATCGATGAAAACGCAACCGATGACCAAATCGTCGCCCTGTGCGAACGGTTCCGACTGCCAGCGATTGTGAGTTGCGTCAATAAAGAGTGGAAGGTGAGCGACGTTCGCAGCGTGGCGGCTGGCGCCGCCGATTCAAGCAGTGAATCGACCGTGACGATTCTCACCTCGGGCACCGAAGGCGTCCCCAAAGCGGCCACCTATACTTGGCCGCAGTTGGCGAGACCGGTCCGTATCGCGAACAAGCCAACCGGCGACGTCTGGTTGCTCACCTATCGGATTCATCTGTATGCCGGCATGCAGGTCGTGCTGCAAGCGATGCTCAATCAGCAGACGTGCGTGATACCATCACCCGCTGCCGAGCCAGCCGCGATCGTCGGGCTCATGGCCCAGTCGGGCGTCACCAGTGCCTCGGCCACTCCTTCCTTCTGGCGACGCCTGCTGCTCTTCGGTGACCGCGACGTGTTCAGTCGCGTGCCGTTAAGGCAGATCACGCTCGGTGGAGAGCTATCCGACCAACCGCTTCTCGACTCGTTGCGTTCCGAATTTCCCCCAGCACGCCTCACCCACATTTACGCGACGACGGAACTCGGTCGTTGCTTCGCCGTTACCGACGGCCTGGCCGGTTTTCCTGTCAGCTACCTGGAAACCGATGATCAACGGCGCCCGTCGCATGTCGATGCCCTGCTGAAAGTGGAAGATGGGCAGCTGTTTGTCAAACCAAAGAACGGTTCTCATGCGGTCGAATCGGCTTCGCCGGCCGTCCGACATGCCAACGCCGGAAGTGAAGCTGACGCTGATAGCGGCTGGACGGCAACCGGCGACCTGGTCGAATGTACGCCTGACCGTATCTTCTTTGCGGGCCGAGCCGGTGACATGATTAACGTGGGTGGTAACAAGGTCCGCCCCGCCATGGTCGAAGCGACGATCCGCACGGTGGCCGGGGTCGCCGACGTTCGTGTCTTCGGTCAAAGCTCATCGATTGCCGGCCAATTGGTCGCTTGCGAACTGGTCGCCGCGGAAGGAGTCGACCCGGGCGAATTAAAAACGAAAGTCCAGCAAACTTGTCGCCAGGCGCTCCAGCCGTACGAGTGTCCACGTCTGGTACAACTTGTCGCCGAAATCGCAGTCAGCGACGCAGGGAAGACCAAGCGATAATTTTTGGCAGGAGCCACCAGCGATTGGCCAGCATGGTTCGGCTGCGGCCAGGCCCGTTTCTGCCCGCCGTCCTACAAGTCACCTACTTCTCCAAGAGTCCTCCACCAACCCACGGTCCCTGACAGGCAACGTCGCCGCGGACCGATTGGCTCATCGCCCAGACCACGATGGTCTGGCCGTGGCACGCGAACCCGGCTCCATGTTAAAAACAGGCTCTTCTCCAACTACAAAAGACGGTTCTTCCATGCCCGACCCACCACGCATTTTCCTCTCGCCGCCTCACATGTCGGGGCGCGAGCAAGCATACATTGCCGAAGTCTTCGATACGAACTACATCGCACCCGTCGGGCCTCATCTGGCCAAGTTCGAACAAGAGTTTGCTGCCTATGTGGGAGTGAAGCATGCCGTCGCCCTTGCCAGCGGAACGGCCGCCTTGCATTTGGCGCTGCGGCGGCTCGACCTGCAACCGGAAGATGAAGTGCTCTGTTCCACGTTCACGTTTTGCGCGTCGGCCAACCCGATTATTTATGAAGGCGCCCAACCGGTCTTCATCGACTGCGACGAAATCAGTTGGAATATGGATCCGAACTTGGTCGAATCGGAATTGAAAGCGTCGGCTGCGAAAGGCAAGTTGCCCAAAGCGATCGTGCTTGTCGATCTGCTCGGCCAGAGCTCCGACATTGATGCGATCGGCGCTTTGGCGGCCGAGTACGAAGTTCCCGTCATCGAGGACGCGGCCGAAGCGTTGGGCGCGAAATACAAAGGCCGTCCCGTTGGCAGCGGCTGCGTTGACAACCCCGATTGGTGCAGCACGTTCAGTTTCAATGGCAACAAGATCATCACCACCAGCGGTGGCGGCATGCTGTGCAGCAACGACGAGCAATTGATCGAACACGCCCGTTTTCTCTCGACTCAGGCCCGCCAGCCGGGGGTGCCTCATTACGAACACGAAACGTACGGCTACAACTACCGCATGAGCAACGTCTTGGCCGCCATCGGACTGGCTCAGTTAGAGGCTTTAGACGACCGAGTCGCCATCCGTCATTCGATCTTCGATTTTTACAAATCGCATCTGGGCGATCTGCCCGGCGTCTCGTTCATGCCCGAGGCCGAATTCGGCGAGCCCAATTATTGGTTAACGTCGCTGCTGATCGACCCCGACCAATTCGGCATCACCTGCGAAGACGTCCGCCAAACGATGGAAAAGAGCAACATCGAAGCACGGCGAGTCTGGAAACCGATGCATCAACAGCCGACCTTCGCCGACTGCCGTTCGGTGGGCGGGGCGGTTTCAGAAAAACTCTTCGCCAGGGGCCTCTCACTCCCCAGCGGCACCGCCATGACCGACGGCGACAAACAACGGATTGTCGATACGTTCCAGAGTTGTGTTGGGTGAACTGCGCGGTTTGTGATTGTTATAGACTAACAGGCGTATGCAGTCGTGATGATCTTTCGTTCCGCACCACTTTCATACCCCAAATAGGGGTGTGTTTTTGTCTTCCGGCGAAGTCGTCGTTAAGATTGGCCTTTTCTCCGTTCTCCGCACACTTGCAACGCACGGGCCCAAACATGCAAACCAAACCATGCTTGTTTCTACTATTGCTTTGTTTTTTTGGAACAAAAACCGGCGTGGCGCAGCCTCCGGCTGTTACCACGGGGACCATACAAGTCAAAGCCGAGGTCTACGCGACCGGGCTGCCGGTGGCTGGTGTGTCGTTTAATGTAGGGGGAGCCACGGATATGGCGCTCGTACCCGGTGGAAGTGGGAAACAGGTAATTACGAATTTTGGTGGCGAAGCGTTTTTGTTCGCTGCCGATGGGACGATGTCGCCTACGCCGTTTCTCGATTTGGCCAATCCGGCCAGCGATTCGTACAATCCCAATTTTGAAGTGCAGGCAGCCAACGGTCTCGTGTCGCTCGCGTTCCACCCCAGTCACGCAACCGTTGGCGCACCTGGATACGGAAAGTTCTATACGCTCGAATCAGAACCAGAGGGCGCAGGAACGCCCGATTTCGACAATTCGATTGTTCCTGTGAGTTTCCTTCCACATCAGCAAGTGCTGTACGAGTACACCCTGGAGTCGGCTTCCGATAGTGTTTGCAATGCGGCCTGTGCCAGTTCGAAAAGGCCGGTCATGCGCGTTGCGCAGCCAGGTTGGCATCACAATATGGGCGACCTCCTATTCGACGGCGATGCAACGCTGTTTATTTCATCTGGAGACGGTGATGTGCAATCGGGCCAGGCGGTGCAGACTTCTGACAACAGTCAGATGCTCACGAATATCTACGGCAAGATTCTCCGGATCGATCCGCTAGGAAACAACAGTGCCAATGGAATGTATGGGATCCCGGCCGACAATCCATTTGTCGGGACAGCGACCGTCGCGGAAGAAATTTATGCCTACGGATTACGGAATCCGCACCGATTGGCCATCGATCCATTCAACGGTGATCTACTGGCAGCGGATGTTGGGGAAGAGGCAGTCGAGAGTGTGGATCGAATTGTTGCCGGAGGCAATTACGGATGGAATGTCAAAGAAGGGAGTTTTCTCTACGACAAATTGACCAAGAATATCTCGGTCGACGTTGATAATGATGGCGACGGCGTCGGAGATGTGGCTCAGGCAAACGGTTTTATCGAACCGCTTTTCGAATATTCCCGCGCTGATGGTCGATCGGTCATCGGCGGCGCGGTGTATCAAGGTTCCGAGCTCTTTGGCCTGCAAGGACAGTACGTCTTCGCTGACATCAATGGTGGTCCTAGTTTTCCGGCGAGAATTTTCTACGGCGATACGACGACCGGTGAAATGAGAGAATTTGTCTTCGATGCGTCAGGTGCCAGCCTGCCAGATCAAATTTGGAGTGTCAACGAAGATGACAACGGCGAGATCATGGTTCTCGGTTGGCGATTTGACGGGGCAGGGGGGAGAGAAGGATATGTCGTCAGGCTGGTTCCAGCCGTGAACGGTGATTTTGATGACGACGGATTGTTAGATTGTGAAGATATCGATGCACTGATCGTTCAAATCGCGAGCGGGAGTGGAACAGCCTCATTCGATATGACAAATGATGGGCTCGTCGATACGCAGGATTTGGCCGAATGGCTGATCCGCGCCGGCGCATCCAACGCGGCTGTAACCGGCGGGAATCCGTTTCTTTACGGTGATGCAAATTTAGACGGCAATGTCGACGGACAAGACTTCTTAGAGTGGAATACGAACAAGTTCACGCTAGCTCCCGCCTGGTGCGACGGCGATTTCAACGCTGACGGCGTCGTCAATGGTGCCGATTTCATTCTCTGGAACGCTAACAAATTCACTTCGTCCGATACTTTTGCAGTGCCGGAGCCATCGGCCGGGATATTTCTATCTTGCCTCGGTTTGCTTTTGGTAGTGAATCGACCCTTTAGATTGTCAAAATTTCAAAAGTTCAAGCGTCCAATTCAGGTCCGTTGATCGCGTCAAACGTGGCTTAGTTGAATAATCCTAGGTTGTTCGTCGAGTTGATCGCCTGAGAACCTAGCAGGCCGAATCCAAAGATTCGCTCGATTGGATTAAGTAAACGTCCCAAAAGTGAACCGAGTGCAAAGATTCGATCCTGTGACACGAACAGGCGATCGCCCGGCATGATCTGATAGTTCGTGCAGGTATTGGCGGCCGTTGTAATGGCTTCCCAATCGACCGGCAGGACTTGATCGCAACCGACGCCGTGGGGTGCTGGACGTGAGATCCAGATCTTGGAACCGGCCACTTGGCTTAGTCCACCAATCGAAGCGACAGCATCGAGGACCGTATCATTACCGGTAATCGGCAGGCGAATCACCTGGTCACCGAAACCGGCACCTTCGGTAATCAGGTAAAAGACCTTGCTGTTGTAGCCAAAGACGTCAACGGAGACCTTAACATCACTAAAGTGTTCGCTGAGCTTTTCTTCAATCGCTGCCGTTGCTTCGGCGATGGTGAGCCCCGTGACATAGACTGAGCCGTAGACACCCAATCGAATGCTTCCATCGGGTCCTACGACCCGTTCTCCAACGATTTGTTGCGTCAAAGCTGGTTGCTGTAGCGACACCGCAACTAGAGGTTGTAAAACCGTGGCTCGCAGGTGTCTCGATATGGCATCGGTCGCTTCGTCGATCGTGAGCCCTTCCACTTTTACAGGACCGTACGACGGACCAAGGTTGACCAGGCCGTTGGCCTCAACCAGGTAGGCTCCGGCAATCGGTTGATCGGGTTGGGCGTTGCCAACGATGATCTGCAACACGTCTTGCGTACGAATTGTGTAGGGCGATTTGGGGACGGCCCGGATTGCATCCACAATCAGCAGATCGGGTGGTTCGATGCGATACGTTGGCAGCGTGACTTTGGCAAGTTCCGTTGGTGGCAACATATTGGGATCGGTCTCGGCCAGGCAGGCGTTCGGGTCGCCGGTGGCGGCAATTGCTGACAGGTTTTCCGTGACTTGCGCAGTCGTCGAAATTCCGATCGAATTGGTCGCGCAGCCGACGGTCGTGATCGCTACCAGGCACAGCAAGAAAGCAACTCGACGAGTTGTTTTCTCAACGCCAAGATCGAAATTTCGGACTCTGAACAATATGGCCATGGCTTTTCATCCGGGTGTGTATGCAATTTTGTGTGGTGGCATACTCGCACCGCTACGAACGGAAGATCCCGTTCATTCCGGATAATCGGCATTCTTTGCCGCACAGTTGAGTGGAATTGGCCTGCCTGCCCGAATGGGGTGTATTTCCCGCGTATGGAGGGTTCTGAGTCGACAGGCCTCGCCATCTCTGACGGTTTCAAAAACGGAGGCGATCCCCAGCGCTCGGTTGATAGGTACGATCCCTACAACCCTAGATCTTCCGCGCATCGTCAGACTCTCTAGGTCGTAACGTCTTTCGTTTGACAGACTTACGACGCACGGATACAGTGAATCTCGACACCATTGAACAGGTCGATTGCGAGTTGCGTAGACCTGAGGTGTGCTTTTCACCAACCCGCTAGCACTGGAAGTGGCACGTGCGTTGCAACTATCGGTCACTCGTTGACGTCTGTTCGCAGTCTGCGCCTGCATCATGTTTCAGAAGCACTTCAGGAAACAAGGTATGAATACCGCTTTCCAGCCCCACGCCATCCAGCAGAAAACCGAGTATCCGGTACTGGGTGAGGCCGAGCAACAAACAAGTTGGATCGTCATTCTCGCGCTACTCGCCGGTTTGATCTACGCCTACTGGAACATGATCGCGGGAGAAGGTGGGCAGAGCCTGCTGTTCACCTGGTCCATGGACCAGTACTCGCACGGCTGGCTTATCCCACTCTTTGCTGTCGCACTCATTTGGATGCGGCGAGAACCATTTCGCGATGTTCCCATGTCGCACCGTTGGATTGGTGTTGGGCTGGTCGTTTTCGGTGTGGCACTACGCATTTGGGGTACGATCGCTGTACAGTTTAGTTTTAACAACCTCTCGTTGATTCCTTGCATCTTGGGCATCTTCGTGATGGTGGGTGGCTTACCGACGCTTCGCTGGGCTGGCCCTGCGATTGTCTTTTTGATTTTTATGTTCCCATTGCCACGTGTGTTGCACGATGGCATCACTCGTCCGCTCCAAACGCTCGGCAGCATGTGCAGTTCTTACGCACTGGTCACATTAGGAGTCCCAGCGGTCCGTGAGGGAAATAATATTTACTTGGGTCTTAGTGCGG
>CAYZRS010000120.1:0-7026 GCA_964480915.1 uncultured Pirellulaceae bacterium
TGAGATCTGAGATCTGAGATCTGAGATCTGAGATCTGAAATCTGAAATCTGAAATCTGAAATCTGAAGACCATCACCGCCAGTCAATTATTGCGTCATGTCTGCATCTTGGGGGGCTATGATTTTTATCGATTCGAGCCATTTGGCACAATTCTTGGGCCAAGCGGTCACTTCGCCCCCATGAACTCCCAGGCCAAAGCCGTGGCCGCCTGTTTTGTAAACGTCAAGTGTCGCGGCGGTTCCGAATGCTTGCAGCGCAGCGATAAGGCGTCGACTGTGTTCCCAAGGGACCGACTTGTCGTCTTTGGCGTGGACGATGAACGTCGGTGGCGTCCGATCGGTGACGTGTCTTTCGTTGCTGTACTCATGTACGAGCTCAGGAGACGGATTTCTCCCGATGATGTTGTTGCGAGATCCTTGATGCGTGATCGATGCTTCGAGCGAAACGACAGGATAGATCAAGATCATAAAATCGGGACGCAGGCTCTCGTTGTCGCCAAAGTGCGTGCCGGCGGTGGAGGCAAGGTGACCTCCGGCCGAATAGCCCAAGACGCCTAAACGGTTGGGATCGATGTGCCACTCGGTGGCTCGCACTCGAGCGACGCGAATAGCCTCCTGAACGTCTTGCTTGGGAGCTCCGACATGGAAAGGAGCTGTGCGGTATTCAAGGACAAGGCCCGTGATTCCCAGCGAATTCAACCAACGCGCAGTGTCATGGCCCTCTTTGTCAATCGCCAATCCGTAGTAACCACCGCCGGGGCAAATGATGACGGCTGGCCGCGGCTGGTGGGTCGGCGCCGCCGGGTGAATCGTCAGCTGCGGCACCGTGATGCCGCTGATCCAACGCTGGTAAACCTTCTTCTCGGCACCACGGTTTTTCGTTTGCCGTGTTCCGAGCTCGGCACGTTGGTTTGGAATCGTACCCTTCCAAAGTGGAATGGCCACCGGATCGTCGCTGGTCGCGTCGATAGCACGTCGGAACAGAGGCGCCAGAGGTTGGGCAGCAACCTGGGTCGCCAGTGTGGCCCATACGAGCAGCCCTATCAGGCGGGAACAACATTCCATGGGAATTCTCGCTGCATTCTCGATACAGAAAAGGGAACGGTAAGTACGAAACCGTTGGCGAAAATGTAGTTGTACTCGACGCGACTTGTCTATTCCTCACCCGACGCCATGGGAATCGTTACAAAAGTCAAACTTGGCCTGTCCCCAAGACGAGTTGGTTCGAGTGCTTTGGCTCAATTTGCCGAAGATGATTGATGGGCAACGTTGTTTCTCGGTGCGATCACCGCGACATCTGCTGGTCATGCGACGACGGAATCTTGTGGATCAAATCATGGCTTCGCCTGCATTGATTGGAATCTTGATGGCACTGGGTGCCGTCGTGGCTGCGTATTGGATGGGCCACGGGGCCGGCTTTCAAGCCGGGCAAGATGCCGGATTCAATGATGGGAAACGGGAAGGGACAAAGGAGGGGTCGATGCGTGGCTACGCGGTCGGTTTCGATCGTGGGCGGCGACGCGAAAGTGGCGAGGAGGCCGATGAAGCACATCGTGCACCGGGGATCGGATTCGGAGTTGCCGGGTTGCTGTTTGCCGCAGTCGCCACGTTTTTCCTGGCCTCAAAATCACGCCAGCAGACTCGGCTGAATCCCAGGCCGGTAGCTGCCAGTCGCCAAGTGTCGGAAGCTCCGCAGCAGGTACCCTTCGCTGGTCAGCCGCTGGAATCTTCACCGAACGAGCGAGAGCTGCCACCGATTGCTGAGCCGCAACAAGACACGCCGAATGATCGCCGCCTCGTGCCGGTTCCGCCAAGTCGTTTCCAAGCGGACCGTCCGTTGCGTCCCGTCGATGCCCGTCCGGTCGCGCCGGCACCGACTTATCCTCAACGTGATTCGGTGTGGTAAAAATCGTCCCGCCCGAGAACTTGCCTGGGAATTGGCGGTCTGAGCGAGAGCCGTTGCTGCTGCTAACCGAGTGGCGAGAAACTGGGCCGATCGGGTTCATGTCGCCATTCAGAAGCGTCGTCGTCGTGCTGCCGATTTCCGTTACCTTCCGAATGAGGCATCTCGTCATTGACAACCAAGCGATCGGACAGGTCGGCGATGGGAACACCCAAATGGCCGTACACATCGGCACTAGCGCCGTCGGCCGTGACCACGATGATTTGTCGACCACGAATGCCAAAGTCTCGCAGCAACTCGGCCACGACCGGCTGACGGGCCCGTTTCGTCGCGACCAACGGATCTTCGACAATCGCTGGCAAGTGGTAACCCCGATCGACGTACGATTCGAGTTGCGCGAGCCAGAGAGAGAAATACAGATTCGGGTAGTGCTGTCGATCGACTTGATTCAACGGCACGAGTTGACCGTGTTGATTGACGAGGCCGAGACCGGCCTGCCCGTCGAACAGTTCAATGCGACCAAAATCGCCATCAGAAAGGTCGGCCAAATAGTTGCCGGCCCGCTGAAGGTACTCTGGCTGGCCGATCGCGGCTTGGGCTTGTGCCAGAGCATCGAGTTCCGCCTGCTTGGCGGCCGTTTTGAGTTGGTGAGCCAACGATTCGGTACGCTGACGGATCGCGTCAAACACGGTGCGAGTATCGTCTTTGACTTGCGGAGCATCGGCCGACAGCAGGGCTCTGACCCGACCACGTTGCTCGGCATACTTGAGCAGCTTGTCACGTAATTTTTCCAACTGGTCGGCTTGGTGTTGGAGTCGCTGTTCCAATTCTTCGTCGCTTTGATCGGCGATTGCCGATTGAGATTCGAGCCGATATCGTTCGCGAATCTCTTCGATCTCTTGCTCCAACCGCTCGCGTTGTTCCTGCAGCAGCTTGGCTCGTTCGTTGCTCATCAGGTCTTTCGACTTGGCCCGCTCTTTTTTCAGCTTCAGCTCATCTTGCAAGCGTCGATGTTGCTCAGCAAAACGGCGACCACTCTCCTTCAGCTGGTCTCGTTTCAGGCGGATGCGTTTGAGGTCTCGGTGCAGCTGCTTCTTGGTTGCTGAAACTTCGCGTGCGTCGCGCAGCGCATCGCGGAGGGCGTCGAACTGCTCGGGCATCGTCCCAGAGCCGCTGGAAAAACCGAGCTCTTTTACCAATTGACGCGCTT
The DNA here is from genome assembly GCA_964480915.1 of uncultured Pirellulaceae bacterium. GTDB lineage: Bacteria > Planctomycetota > Planctomycetia > Pirellulales > Pirellulaceae > CAWGCE01. The sequence continues at coordinate 3,113 of CAYZRS010000120.1, forward strand.
GGCTTCCAAGTACGTTCAGCCAGTCCTGACGTCGCGTCTCTTCATTTCGAAGCTGTGTGAGTTGGCTATTGAGCTGGTCATACTCGCTGACTCCGCCCGAACGGGCCGCCATGATGGCTCGATCGGCGATCGCTTCGCGAGCCTTATTGGGTGTGAGCGTCGCGGGCAGGCCCAACTGGACGAGCAACTGTTGCCAGTCGTGTTTGAGGTCTCTCAGGCGCTGATGCGTCGAATTCAATTGTAGCTGAGCCGATTCGAGTGACGGGCCGCTCTCGAAGGCATGAATCGCCGGCTGGGCTCCGGTGGGCGAATAGTTGGCGTGCAATTCGGTCAGTTGTCGCTCGGCCATTTCCAGTTCGTGTTGCAACGAGCCGCTCGTTTCACCATCAGCTCGGGCACCCAGAAATTGCTCGATCTGGTGATCGACACGCGCCAATCGTCCACGCGTCGAATCAAGCATCTCGACCGATCCCCGATCCATCGACATTTTGATTAGCGAAGTGAACATCGCGATTGCGAAACCGAACATGACCAACTGCCAGTTCACCAGCCCGTTCGTCATGAACAGGCTGTACAGCACCATGCCGACGCCCACCATGAATGGCACACCCAGAGCCATGACCATGGGGAATGGCATGAGCTGATTGCTATAAAGCCGCCTTACTTGCGCCATCAAGTTGGCCCGTTCCGCTTCCAATCGGGCCAATTGTTCGTCGAGACCGAGCCGTTCCCGTAGCTGAAGAACGTGCTGTTCGGCTTCGTGGACGGCGACGGCATCTTCAGGGCGTACGGTCGGGTGGAGTGCTGCGCTGGCGGTCGAAATCGGGATCGACTGAGCACGCAAGCGCGTCTGTTCGGCCATTTCCAATTCGCGTTCGGCATCACGAATGCGATCGGCCAGATCGTCCATCCGGGCGCGCGTTTGGGAATCGCTCAGGCCCGAGAACTCGTTCGATGTCGAAGCGCTGTCTCGGGAGACTTCCAGTTTGGTTTCCACATCTTGAATGCGTAGCTTCAGTTGCTCGATCGCTTCCTCTTCACGAATGAGCGATTTTTCGTGCAGCAGCATTGCTTCGATCTGTGCTACCGACTTCGCACCGCGTCGTCGATTGGACAGCTCTTTCGTTTGCCGACGGATGTCGTTGTACTCTTCTTTGAGCTGCTGGAGCTGTAGTTTGCAGTCATCCAGTTTCGCCACCAGCCGATCGAGCGAATTCCGCGTGCCGGCATCCGACTCGTAGTTGGTGCGTCGCGATTCGAGTTCGGCCAGTTCCGTCTGGACGGCGGCCAAATGCTGCGTGGCCCGATTGAAGGTCAACGCCGCTCGCGTTTCGTCCAATTCGCTTTCCAGATGTTCGTATCTCGCGCGGCCATCCGTGAGTGACGATTCGACTTTCTTCAGGTCTTGGCTTAGCTTCTTGCGATCGCGCGGCTCTTCCTCTTCCACGATCGGTGCTGCCGTTTCGGCCTCTTGCTGCATCAGGGCTGTCAGTTGACCGAGCCCCGAATAGACGGCACGCAGTTCGCCGATGGAGCTTAACGGGGCTACCACTGGCACTTCCACATTGGGCGACTTGCGGCGCAAGTAATCGGCCATCTTCACCAAGTACTCGGTCTCTTCACCCGAGGCAAATTGAGCCAGTCTGGCCAAGCTGAAAGTGAAGACGCGGCGATAACGGGAGTAACCAATATTGTCGAGCAAGCTGCTCATCTTGTCCGAATCAAATTCAGAACCATCGGCAGCGATGATTCGGACCTGCCCGTCGACCCAATTGCGGCGCACGGTGAAGACACCATTGTCGGTGCGGAGCAAGACGGCACTGGCCGAATGACCGTCGAGTTCCCCGCTCTGGTCGCCCGGCACTGGGGGGACAAACTGCTTGCCATACAGCGTGCACGGGATAACGTTCAATAGTTGTCTTTGGCCACGTTCGGATCGCGCCAAAGCAACATTCAATCCATTGCCCAAATCGAGGACCCGTAACGGATTTCCGCCACCAAATTGGTCGATCTGAAATTCGGAGATAATCGCCGTCAAAGTTCTACACCCACAGCCGCGAATGGTTAACGCTCGAAATCGCGTAATCTACCTGGATATCCTAGCCTAGCCGGCGACGACGAGCGATAGACATTTGGGCCTGAGAGCCAAAACTTGGTCCGCGAAGGGACCGAATTCGATTGGCGTAGAGATTGGCGTGGATCTTCGAAATTTCTTCTCCTTTCGCCGAGATTAAGTCATCGGGCCGAGTGACTCGCTCGCCCATCGCCGCCGAAAGACCGAATGTTTGACCCTCGGATCGATGCTTCCTTATAAAGCAGGTGTCCCGATTCTCCCCCACGAGAGCTCCTGTTATGTGTGAACCTCCCCAGCTCCGATCCTACCTTAGCGTGATCGTTCTCTTGGGCGTCTCATCGCCAAGTTGGGCGCAAAACGTCGTCGTTACGTCGCCGACGCAGACTCAAAGCACCGGTGACTTCGAGTTCTTTGGCACGGGCATTCAGTACGACGACGGCAATGTACAGTTTAGCTGGCAGCCGAGCGCCGTGCCGCCGTTCGGTGGATACGATCCTAGCAACGACGCCCGCCTCAACATCCGAGCGGGTCCGTTGTCGTTGAGTTTGTTTGGTAGCCAAGGAAGTCGACAATCGATGGTGACCCAAACGCCGTCGGTCACATTGACCAACGGTGGCACCGGATATTTCATCGACACGCAGCTGCAACCGTTCGTGACCAGTTTCGTCCCTGTCATCGGTGGTCGGCCAGTGTTGCAGGGGCCTTCCATACAACAACGGTTCGCCGAGACGCGCGCTTTGCCGCCGTCAGCTGACGAGCCACAGCCGCATCGATTGGTCAGCGCGCCGAAAAGGCAAGTCAGCTCTGCACAGCAGGGCGACATCAGTGTCGCGGAAATCCGGCGGCAGAAACGTGCGGCAGCTGACCCGGTCGAGCTCTTGCTAGCCAAAGCGAAAACCGCCATGCAAGAAGAAAAATGGAAGCTGGCCAAGAACCACTTGCGCAACGCACTGCGAAAATCTTCGGATGGGTCTGCGGACGAGCGGCGCCCGGCAATCTATGCGGCTTTGGAACGTGTTGAGGCGAAACTGAGTCGTTAGACGCCTGTCAGCTCGTGCCCACCGGAACATCTTGTCGAACGAATCGGCTAAGCTACTCACTTCTGTCGATCGCTGATCGATCGCGGTAGAACGTCTGTAGCAATCGAGATTTGTGGGAGCCATCAATTACATGTCGACACGAGAACGTTGGGTCGTTTATCCGTTATTGTTTTTCGCGTTGCTGTCCAGTTTGAAGGACCAGTTGGCGTTGCCAACGAATGGCGAATTTCAATCGTTAACGTGCAATCAGCTGACGGTCGAATCGGCCGACGGTCGCCCTCTGTTGGAATTGGGTAGCAGCTCTGCCGCTGCTGGGGACGAGTCTGGATTGTTGGTGGTTTACGGCGCCGTGCCGGAAGACGAATTGACCGAGCGACGACCGATTGCGGCGTCGCCAGCGCGCCGACCCCAGCGGATCGTGCTAGGTTCCGAATCGGCGGGCGGCTATGTGCGCTCGTTCGGATCCGACCCGGCGCCGATCCTGAAATTTGGGCATGAAGGGGCGATGCGAAAATCGGGCACGTTCGCTGAGACCTCCATCGGCCAACCGTTGGATCAGAGTGAAGGCGAAACGGCCGGTTCGCTGATCGATTGGGCGCCAGAAGCTCCCGCAGCTGCACCCGCGAGGGACGATTCGGAAACGGACGATTCGGAAACGGACGCATCCGATGAAACGGCTCCTGCTGCGGCCACCAATTAAATGCCGTTCCGGCGGAAAGCGGGCGCCAGACAGCAAAAAGGGCTGGAGTGTTCCAGCCCTTTCGCGTGTTGTCGTGGTGACCATCGGTGCCGTTTTCTAG
>CAYZRS010000121.1:0-2531 GCA_964480915.1 uncultured Pirellulaceae bacterium
CAAATCTCAAATCTCAAATCTCAAATCTTCTTAGTCCCCCAGCCCATGCACCCGCCTCTTCACACCATCGACGCGCTCCGTGACCAGCTTCAACACTGGGAAGCGAAGCACCATAAGCCGAGCTTGGTCGAGCCTATTTCCAGCGGCTGCCAGGCGTTTGATGATTGGTTACCGAAAGGCGGGTTTGCTCCGGGGCAGTTAATTGAGTGGCTCAGCAGTCGGCCCGGCAGTGGGGCGGCGGCGTTGGCTTGGGTGATTGCCATCCGATCGGTTCGTGACGCAAACTGCCCGTCCGGTTCTACCCAAAGCATTGTCGTGGTCGATCGGGACGGGACGTTTTACCCTTCGGCAGCGATCGCTTGGGGTTTGAAACCGGAACAAATCATGATTGTCCAACCCAAGAACCTGGACGACACGATGTGGGCGCTGAACCAAGCACTACGCTGCTCGGCCGTCACCGCCGTCTGGACAAGATTAGAAACCATCGATGCCAGCCATTTTCGCCGTCTGCAATTGTCGGCCGAAGAAGGAGCCACCTTGGGGCTATTCGTGCGGCCGGCGTCGGCCCAAGGACAACCCAGTTGGTCCGACGTGCAGTTATTGGTCCGGCCACGTTCACTTCAACCGGGCAAGCTGCACGAACCGAACAACGAGCCGGTCCCGCAATCGCCGCGGCCCTATCGCCGAGCCTGGGAATTGCAGATGTTACGGTGTCGCGGTGGGACCGCGGGCGGGTCCCTCTTGTTGCAAATGGAAGAAACCTCTGGACAACTCCAACCGCTGACACCCTCCACCCATGAAACGAGCGCTCTGCATCTGGCTGCCGAACTGGCCCGTCCAGCGAATCGTCGTCGCTCGGCCCGAGCTTAAATTTCATCCGGTCGTGTTGTTTCGCCGTGACGCGCGACGGGGCCAGCTGGTTTGTCACTGCTCCACCGCCGCCCGCAAACTGGGCATTCACCCGTCCATGCCAGTGGCCGAAGCCGAGGCGCTACTCCAACACAGCACCGCCAAAGTCATGCACCTCGCCGAACATGAACCGCAAGCCGACTTCGAAGAGATCGAACAACTGGCGATGCGCTGCGAGCAATTCAGTTCGCATGTCGGATTGGAAAACAGCCTCAACAACGCATCCGAAACGCCCGAACCGAGTTCCATCCTACTCGACATCGGTGGCACGGCCGACTTGCTGGGCGGTGAAACCAAACTCACCGAACGCATCGTCCGCGCTTTCCAAAGCCGGCACTACCTCACGCGGCTCGGTGTGGCCGATACGTTGGGCGCCGCTTGGGCGGTCGCGCACTTCGATGTTGAAAATCGGCTGGCCATCCCTCACATTGAAATCGTACCGCCGACGGAACACACGACGGCATTAACGCCACTACCGATCGAAGCCTTGCGCTTGAACAGCGACACGCTCGACCTGCTTCATCAACTGGGCGTCCAACTCATCGGCCAACTGCTGGCGCTCCCCCGCGGCGGCTTGCGGTCGCGTTTTGGCGATGCGGTGCTTAAACGGCTTGATCAGGCGATTGGCAAGACCAGCGAAGTCATTCCCACCTACCGCCCGATCGCCCCCTTAGAAGTTTTTCATTCGCTCGAACACGCTACCGATCGTCGGGAGGTGATCGAGCATCTACTTCAGGAACTGCTCACCGAACTGGCTCATCGGCTGCGTGACCAGAATCGTGGAGTCATCCAGTTAGAAAGCGAATTGATTTCGATCGAACGGCGTCCCATCCTGATTCATGTCGGACTGTTCCGCCCCACCTGCGATCCGCATCATCTTTTCGACCTGATGCGAATGCAGCTCGACCGGCAAACCCTCACCGCCGCCGTCCAAGAAGTCACGGTCCGAGCCACGTTGACTTCACGCCTTACCGATAAGCAGCGCTCGTTCCTCGACGACCGCTCGACGCACGTTTCCCAGCAACTGGCCCACTTGGTCGAACGACTCAGCAGTCGACTCGGACGCGATCGAGTCGTCACGACTCGCTTGCTGGCCGAACCGCAACCGGAAAGCAACTACCGCTACGAGCCGCTTGCCGGCCAAGCGAAGCGTAACACTGGAGGCACTCCAACCGCCATCAGCAAAAACGCCGCCACCGCCGGACTACGTCCTCTGCATCTTTACCCGTCTCCCATCCCCTTACGCACGATCGAACTCGCCTCCACCCCGCAAACTCGCCACCGCACCTGGACCGTCCACCCCGCCGCCTTTCAACACCGTGGCCACACGCACCACATCACCAACACCTGGGGCCCCGAACGCATCGAAACCGGCTGGTGGCGAGGCCCCACCGTCCGCCGCGACTATTACCGAGTCGAAGACGAACACGGGTGTCGCTATTGGATTTTTCGAGACCTGGAAAGGCGGCAGTGGTTTTTGCATGGTTTTTTTGGGTGAGCGAGCGACGAGCGACACGAGACGAGAGACACATCAAATATTGCGTTAGTCCCGAAGGGACGGCCCTAACGGAACAAACGTCTGGCGATTCGTTTGGCGATTCGTTTGGCGATTCGTTTGGCGA
>CAYZRS010000121.1:2631-6073 GCA_964480915.1 uncultured Pirellulaceae bacterium
TTTTCCGTTTTCCGTTTTCCGTTTTCCGTTCGCCTCTACCTCTGCCTCCGTTCTCCATGCACAAATACACCGAACTTCACTGCCTCACCAACTTCAGTTTCCTCACCGGAGCCTCGCATGCGGATGAGCTCGTACAGCGCGCCGTTGAACTGGGCTATCACGCGTTGGCTGTCACCGATCACGATTCGATTGCGGGGATTGTGCGTGCTCATTCGGCGGCGAAAGAGTTTGGGTTACACCTAATCGTGGGTGCTCAACTAAATTTGCTCGACGCGCCACCGGTGGTGGTCTGGATTCCCGATCGAGCCTCGTATGGCCGGCTCTGTCGGTTACTGACCGTGGGGCGACGGCGTGCTGAGAAAGGTTCTTGCGAACTCTACTTTGCAGACTTGGCAGCACATGCGGCAGGCATGCTGGCCGGGATTGTGGCGGATGATCCACCGCCAGAATCGCTGGACAGATACCGGGAGCTGTTTGGGGAGCGAGCCTATTTGCTGGCTCATTTGCATCATGGACCGGATGATCAGCGCAAATTGCAGCGTCTGAAACAACAGTCACGCGACCACCATTTACCGCTCGTGGCGGCGGGTAACGTCCACTACCACGCGCCCGAACGTTTGCTGCTGCATGATGTGCTGACCGCCATCCGTCTAGGAACCTCGGTCGATCGCTTGGGGGAAGCTCGGTTTGCCAACGCGCAGCGGCACCTGCGTTCAATCGACGAGCTGGCCCATATCTATCGCTCCGTGCCCGAGGCGCTCGCACGCACAAGCGAGCTCGCCAATCGCTGTACGTTTTCGTTGGACGAGCTCCGTTACGAGTACCCCGAAGAACTGGCTCCTGACGGCCTGACTCCTTTTGAGTATTTGCAAAAACTCGTTTGGGAAGGAGCCGCTCGGCGTTATCCGACGGGCATATCGGACAAAGTTCGCGCGCTGATCGATCATGAGCTGGCGCTGATTCACGACATGCACTACGAAGCCTACTTCCTCACCGTTTGGGATCTGGTTCGGTACGCCCGCAGCCGCAACATTCTTTGTCAAGGACGCGGCTCGGCAGCCAACTCGGCCGTTTGTTTTTGCCTCGAAGTCACCGCCGTCGACCCGGAAACAACCGACGTGCTGTTCGAACGGTTCATCAGTCGCGAACGGAACGAAGCGCCCGATATCGATGTCGATTTTGAACACGAACGGCGTGAAGAAGTACTGCAGTATCTGTACGAACGCTACGGACGTGAGCGAGCCGGCTTGGCAGCGGTCGTCGTGACGTATCGTTTGCGATCGGCGATCCGCGACGCCGGGAAGGCGTTGGGACTGTCACTCGATTGCGTCGACGCGCTGGCCAAACAGGTCGACGGGTATTACTCAACCGATCAAGACTTGCCCTTGCGCTGTCGGCAGGTCGGATTTGATCCCGATTCGACGAAGGGGCAAGAACTGCTGACTGTGGTCGAGCAGTTAGTTGGCTTCCCGCGGCATCTTTCGCAACACGTGGGCGGCATGGTGATGACGCAAGGGCCGCTGTGCGAGCTCGTTCCGATCGAAAACGCAGCGATGGAAGGACGCACAGTCATTTGTTGGGATAAGAACGATTTAGAAGATTTGGGAATCTTAAAAGTCGACTGCCTGGCGCTGGGCATGTTGACCGCCATTCGAAAAGCGTTCGACCTCATCGATCAACACGCCGGGCGGCGCTGGACGCTGGCCAACATTCCCCCTGACGATCCCGACGTTTACGACATGATTTGTCGAGCCGACACGATCGGTGTGTTTCAGATCGAGAGTCGAGCTCAAATGAGCATGCTGCCACGACTGCAGCCACGCTGCTATTACGACCTGGTGATTGAAGTGGCGATCGTGCGACCGGGTCCGATCCAGGGACAGATGGTGCATCCTTATTTGCGTCGTCGAGCGGGCGACGAAGAGGTCGTGTATGCCAATGACGCGATTCGCGAAGTCTTGCAAAAGACGATGGGCGTACCGATTTTCCAAGAACAGGCCATGCGATTAGCCGTCGTTGCGGCCGGATTTACTCCGGGAGAGGCCGATCAACTCCGTCGCGCGATGGGAAAGTGGCGGAAGACCGGTGTCATCGATACGTTTCGTCGAAAGCTGATTGAAGGGATGCTCGCGCGAGGCCTAACGGAAGAATTTGCCTTGCAAGTGTTCCAGCAGATCCGCGGTTTTGGCGAATACGGCTTTCCCGAATCGCATGCCGCCAGCTTTGCGCTGCTTGTTTACGTCTCGGCCTGGCTCAAACATCACTACCCGGCCGCCTTCTGCGCCGCGATCATCAACAGCCACCCGATGGGATTCTATGCACCGGCTCAGTTGATTCGCGACGCGCAAGAACACGGTGTGGAGATGAATCCGGTCGATGTGAACCATAGTGATTGGGATTTCTCATTAGAGGCATCTTCAAACAATGGACGGAATCCAGAAACCGCCACACCCCTCGAAACCAGCGCGATCTCACAAGAGCCTGCCCCCTTGGGGAAAATGCCGGTGGTGAACAATCCAGCGCACATTCCGCAACCGCTCACGGAAGGTCACGATCACCAGCCGGCAATCCGAATCGGCTTGCGAACCGTGGCGGGACTCTCGCATCGCCATGCAGAACAATTGATCGCAGCGCGCGGAGCCAAGCCATTTACTTCGCAAGACGATTTCACACGACGCACGCAATTACCTCGATCTGTCATCAAGCAGTTGGCCGCCGCCGACGCCCTCGCATCGCTCGGCCGCGACCGGCGGCAAGCTTTGTGGGAAGCGCTCGCACAGGAAAAGGCACCACGCGACACGCCCCTCTTCGACCAACTGATCGCCGAAGACGAATTGCCCGTCGATTTGCCAGAACTCGCACCGCTGGAAAACGTGTTTGCCGACTATCAGACGAAGGGGCATTCGCTGCGAAATCATCCCGTCTCGTTTTATCGCACCGCGTTGGCAACCAAGCATGTCGTGACCGCCGCCGATCTGGCCGAGTTACCGTCTGACCGCATCGTAAAAGTCGCCGGGATCGTCCTCCTGCGCCAACGCCCTTCGACCGCCAAAGGGATCACGTTCGTTACCCTTGAAGACGAAACGGGCACCACCAACCTCGTCATCCATCAAGCAACCTGGGAACGCTTTTACCCGATCGCCAAACGGTCGCCAGCCTGGATCGCCCGCGGCACGCTTGAATCTCGCCACTCCGTGATTCACGTGATTGTCAAACAGCTGTACGATTTCGGGGAATTCGTCGGCGACACAGAAAACCAAATTGCCCAACGAGCCAGAAATTTCCGATAAGGTAGAGTGAGCCGTCCAGCGATCGCCGGAGACTGGAATAACCAGAACGCGACGAAGTACCGAAAACACTCGCGTCTGGCCAGCGCAACTGTGGAAACCCTGCTTTTGAAATAGGAGCTCAGGTTTGAAATTTGAAATTTGAAATTTGAAAT
>CAYZRS010000122.1:0-5807 GCA_964480915.1 uncultured Pirellulaceae bacterium
ATCTCAAATCTCAAATCTCAAATCTCAAATCTCAGATCTCAGATCTCAGATCTCAAATCCCAAGCCACTCCTGTGCAGAGCCGCTCAGTAACTGTTGTTTCGTGGCCTCATCCAAATCGTCCATCGAACGAATCAGCTTCCCCGGTGCTAACTCACCCAGAGGAAACGGATAATCGGTTCCCAACGCGATCCGGTCGGGCCCGACGAGACTGATAAGATATCGCAAAACGTCCGGATCGTGGACCAGGGAATCCAAATAGAATTTCCCCAGATACTCGCGCGGGTTCACGCGGTTGTCGGTCGCACACAAGTCGGGACGCACGTTGAAACCATGTTCAATCCGTCCAATCGTCGCCGGGAATGAACCGCCTCCGTGGGCAAATGCGACTCGCAACGTCGGCAGCCGCGCAAAGACGCCGCCAAAAATCATGGAACAGATCGCCAAGCTCGACTCGGCCGGCATGCCTACCAGCCAAGGCAGCCAGTAATCGGGCATTTTTGCCTTTCCCATCATATCCCACGGGTGCACAAAGATCGCCGCACCCAATTCGGCCGCCGCTTCGAAGACTGGAAACAGTTCGGGCGCATTCAGATTCCAGTCGTTCACGTGCGAACCGATCTCGACGCCTCGTAAACCGAGTTCGCGAACACAACGTTCTAGCTCGCGAACGGCCAAGTCGGGCGACTGCAACGGCAACGTTCCCAACCCGGCGAAACGGTCTGGAAAATCGGCCACGATGCCGGCGATATGATCATTGAGCAAACGGGACAGATCGAGCGCATCTTTCGGCAGGGCCCAATAGCTGAACATCACCGGCACGGTCGAAAGCACCTGCAGGTCGACCTGATGCTGGTCGCAGTCGGCCATCCGCGCGGCCGGGTCCCAGCAGTTCTCTTGGATCTCGCGAAAGAACTCGTCGTCCATCATCATCCGAGCGCAACCGGGCCGCTCGTGGACGAGCTTGATGAAACCGCCATACCCGTAACGCTCGGCCAAATCGGGCCACGTCTTGGGCAAAATGTGCGTGTGAATGTCGATCGTCGGAAACGATTTTGTCACGTTAGTCCACCGTCGCTATGCACTTGAGCTCGATCGCAATCGGCGTCGGCAACGCCGTCACTTCGACCGTCGTCCGGCACGGTTTGTTGTTTGCGAAATGCTCGGCGTAGATTCTGTTCATCGCCGCGAAGTCGTCCGACATGTTCGTCAAGAACAGGGTGACGTCGACGATGTTTTCCCAAGAGGAGCCGGCCGACTCGACGATCGTCCTTACGTTGTTCAACACGGCGTGACATTGAGTCTCGAAATCGTACGAGACCATTTTCCCCTCGGCATCCAATTCGACACCCGGGATCGATTGACTCCCCCGTTTCCGTGGGCCAACGCCAGATAGGAACAGCAAGTTGCCGACTCGTCGCGCGTGAGGGTACGGCCCCACCGGCTCAGGCGCCTCGGACGACATGAAACTCTGGTCCGCCATGATGTCACGATTCTATAAAAGGGCGTTCAGGGAAATGCAGGCTACGATACCTATCGTCCATCGTCCCGTTTCGACTCGACAATCCTTCCACAACGGAACTCACGCCACGGAAAAGGCCAATGAACCCAAATTTTGAAACTCGGCCGTGACGCTGTCGCCTGGTGAGAGGAACTCGGCCGCTGTCGCCGCACCCGCCATGACCACCCACCCCGCTTGCAGCGGCTCTCCCGCCAACTCGGCCAACCGAGCCGCGTGCACGAGCGAACGCACCGGGTTTCCCAGAATCGCAGCCGTCGAACCCATCTGCCGCGGCTTGCCGCGAATCGACATGACGATTCCCAGGTTATCAATGGTCTCTTCCGGAGCCACCCACGGCCCGATAACGTAGCCACTGGAAGAGGCGTTATCAGCGACGACGTCGGGCAGCGAAAATTTGAAGTTCTCGTATCGACTATCGATGATTTCGAGCGCCGGAGCGATCGCTTCCACCGCCATCATCGCTTCCGGAATCGTCACCTTGCCACACAGGTCATCGCCCAGAATGAAAGCGATTTCCGGTTCGACACGCGGATGGATGAACCGATTCAGCTCGACCTGATCCCCTTCCGCAATCTGCATCTGGTCGGTCAAGCGGCCCCAAATGAGATCGTGAACCCCCATCTGCTGCATCTTGGCTTTGCTCGTAAAGCCCATTTTGATCCCGGTCCGCACTTCGCCCCGGTCGACCCGCTTGGCAATCGAGGCAGCCTGAATCTCGTAAGCGGTCTCGACGTCAAATGCGCCTTCAGGAAACTGGCTGATGGGCTGAGCATGATGTGCCGCATCATCCACGATCCGCGCGTATTGTTCGACCGTTATCGTTTCGTCCGCTGTGGTCATCGAGAGTGCCCTACGCCTTCTGTGTAGTGAATGTCATTTTTGTTGATTCGCCAAATCGAGCGCCACGTCCACGATCATATCTTCCTGCCCGCCGACCATCCGCCGTTTCCCCAGTTCGACCAAAATCGTCCGCGCATCGATGCCGTATTTTTCGCTGGCCGCTTCGGCGTGTCGCAGGAAGCTAGAGTAGACTCCCGCATATCCCAGCGACAACGTCTCGCGATCGACACGGACCGGCCGATCTTGCAACGGCCGCACCAAATCATCGGCCGCATCCATTAAGGCAAACAGGTCACAGCCATGCTGCCACTCGTGCAAATCGCACACAGCCAGCAGAACTTCCAAAGGCGCATTGCCAGCGCCAGCGCCCATCCCGGCGAGCGAACCGTCAATCCGTGTCGCCCCGTGCTGGATCGCCACAACCGTGTTAGCGACACCGAGACTCAGATTGTGATGCGCGTGCATTCCCTTCTGAGTTTCCGGCTTCAACACGCGGTCGTACGCCTGAAAACGAGCCGCGATGTCGTCCATCGTCATCGCGCCGCTGCTGTCGGTCACATAGACGCAATGTGCTCCGTACTGTTCCATCCGTTGCGCTTGCTGCGCCAATTCGTCCGGCGGGTTCATGTGAGCCATCATCAAGAAGCCGGCCACGTCCATGTCGTGCGAACGGGCCCATTCGATATGCTGAGCCGCCACGTCCGCTTCGGTGCAATGAGTCGCCACTCGCACCGACTGGGCTCCCAGCCTTTGTGCCTGTTTCAGATCCTCAACCGTGCCGATGCCGGGCAGCAGCAACACGGTCAACTTCGCGTGCTCCAGCACGTCGGCGACCGCTTCGATCCATTCCCAATCGGTATGAGCACCAAATCCGTAGTTAAAACTGGCTCCTGCCAATCCATCGCCGTGCGTGATTTCTATCGCGTCGACTTTGGCCGCATCGAGCGCTTTGGCGATCGCCACAACGTCATCCAGTTGATACTGATGGCTGATCGCGTGCATGCCGTCGCGCAGTGTGACATCTTGCACGTACAGCTTCTGCTGCGGCCCCGGCGACGAGGAAGGTGATGAGGTCATACCGATAGCTCCTTGCCACGCAGCTCCACCAGTCGCTCGGCCGTGCGCAGCGCTGCCGAGGTCATGATGTCCAGATTACCGGCGTAGGCTGGCAGGTAATGAGCTGCCCCTTCCACCTCAAGATAGATCGACACTTTCGTTCCTGGGCCGACGTTGGCGACTCGCGGGTCGACCAGTTGCTCGACCGCGTCGAATTGAACTTGTTGCTTCAAACGATAACCGGGCACATAGCGCTGCACGCTGGCGACCATGTTGTCGACCGAAGCGGTGATCGCCGCTTCGTCGGCTCGCCCCGCGACCAAACAGAAAACCGTGTTTCGCATCAAGATCGGCGGATCGGCCGGGTTCAAGACGATGATCGCCTTGCCATGCGTCGCACCTCCGACCGATTCGATCGCCCGCGCCGTGGTGACGGTGAACTCGTCGATGTTGGCCCGAGTCCCCGGCCCGGCCGACGCGGAAGAGATACTGGCGACAATCTCGGCATAGGCCACCGGCTGCACCTGCGAGACGGCCGCAACCATCGGGATCGTCGCTTGGCCACCACAGGTCACCATGTTGACGTTGGGCGACTCGAGATGAGCTTCCAGATTCACGACGGGCACGGTGTAAGGTCCGATGGCGGCCGGAGTCAGATCAATGATCTGCTTTTGGTGGTCGCGTAGGACTTGATCATGCTTCGCATGCGCCTTAGCACTCGTCGCATCAAACACGACACGCACATCGGCGAAGGACGGCAGCTTCAACAGGCCGTCGATTCCTTCATGCGTCGTGTCGATCCCCAGCGCTTGTGCCCGAGCCAATCCGTTGGATGCCGGATCGATCCCCACGACGGCGGCCACTTCCAGCAGGTCGGAGCGCTGCTGAATCTTCAACATCAAGTCGGAACCGATATTCCCCGAACCGATGATCGCAGCTTTTATCTTGGCATTGCTGATGGCGTAGGCTCCTGTCCTGCCGACGTGTAAATAGACGAATCCTTAAACGAACCCTTAAACAAACCCTTAAGCGGCCGAAATGGTGGCTCTTACCGATCCGAGCCCGTGAATCCGCGCCGAGAACGTATCGCCCGGCTGCACATCGAACATCGGACCGAGCGCCCCCGTCAGCACAACGTCGCCCGCTTGCAGTGGCATTTCTTTTTCTACCATCTTTCGCGCCAACCAGACGGCGGCGTGCAGCGGATGCCCAAGACAGGCGGCTCCGCAACCGGTCGACACCGGTTCGCCATTGTGCTCCACGACCATCCCGCACAATCGCAAATCGAGATCCTTCAGCGTGCGAGCCGGCCCGCCCAACACGTACAGACCGGAGGAAGCATTATCGGCGATCGTGTCGTAAATATTGATCTTCCAGTCGGCGATTCGACTGCCGGGAATTTCCAACGCCGGCACGACGTAATCGACCGCCCGCGCCACATCGGACAAACAGGGTTGCTCCATCGCCAGCGGTTTCCCCAAGATCAGCGCGATTTCACATTCAATCTTCGGTTGCATGAGACGTTCGAACGGAACCTCTTCGCCGTCCTGATATTCGGTATCGGCCCAGAGCACTCCGAAGTCGGGCTGATCGACGCCTAACTGCTTTTGCACGACCGGCGATGTGAGTCCAATCTTCCGTCCCGCCATCCGGCGCCCACTGGCCAGATGGAATTGCGTATTGATCTGCTGCACGGCGTAGGCATCATCCAGCGATGCGGCCTGCAGCTGATCGCTAATCGGCGGGATCGTCTGGCCACCGGCCTCAGCTTCGCGAATGTCCTTCGCGATCGCTTCTGCTTTACTCGTCATCTGAACTTCCTGTCTGCAAGACGCCGCCGGTACCTGCCGTAGGCCCTGTCCGTAACTAGCCGATTCGCCGTTGGTCATGGCTTATTTCAAAATCGCGGTCAACGTCCAGCGGCCGTTGAGCATTCTGGATGGGTTCACCATGAAGGAGTCCAGGCTAGACCACCGGATGAAGAACCGGAACAGCGGTCCCAACGCAGCGCTGCCCCTGAGTTCCTGCATCGCCGATATTCTCACCGATTAAGTGGCGTTCGCAAGGCGTTTGCCACCGCCACTTAATGACTTCGTCGCATGCCAACGGCGAATGACGCAGATTCACCATGCGGGAAGTCTGATTCGAGCCTGCCCACGATCGCCCCGAGGACCTAAAAATCGATGACTAGAGGTTCTGCCTGCGAACGGAGGCCGAGAAATTCGTTCGCACTTCAGGATCGAGTTGGTCGTCGGTGTGCTCACGAACATCGACGCGCTGCGCAGCATTGTTTGCGCGACTCAGGTCGAGCGAACAGTTTCCTGGTCACGAAAGGAACGAGGCTTCGCTCGTCGACATCGACAAGTACAGCTCCTCTGCTCGGCCGGCAAC
>CAYZRS010000123.1:0-5618 GCA_964480915.1 uncultured Pirellulaceae bacterium
GCACGCGGTTTCGTGTTCTTGATCTCGCTCGCGTTGGCGTTCGCCGGCTGGTTCGGCTGGGCTCCTCCGTTTCCAATGTTTGTGATGGCCGGCGTCTTTTTTGTTGGCTTCGTCGCCGTGGTTGGATTCCATGAAGCGATGCGTGATCGGTTGGCTCGAATACGTGCGCGCCGAGTGCTCGACTATCGGCAACTGGCGCGCTACGAACGAGATTGGTCGAAGTTGCCGATCGAAACGCCTGATGTTGCACCCGAGCAAATGGCGGCCGTTGCCGATTTGGACCTGCTCGGTGCGAGCAGCGTCTACCAGTGGTTGTGTCGCGCTCACACCCCCCGTGGTCGAGCCCTACTTCGCGATTGGTTGCTCGCCGCACCGTCGGTGGACGAAATTGCGGAACGGCAGGCGGCAGTCCAGCGACTTGCGGGCGAGCGAGCAATTCGCGACGACATCGATTTGCACGGCTACTTGCTCTCGGGCAGTGAGTCGGGTCCAGAAGGGTTTGTGCAGTGGGCCGAGGGGCCCGCCCAATACAAAGATCGAGTCCTGCTGCGTTGGGTCGTGCGCGGACTGGCTCTGGTGACGATCACGTTGCCAATCGTGATGGTGTTTCGAGGGCTGCCGCCGAGTGGCTGGTTGCTGATGATTGGCTTGCTCGCGGTGAATATTCTGGTGAACGCTGTTTTTGTGGGAGCGATTCACGAACTATTCAATCGCATCACCGCAGGACGGAACGAGCTTGCGCACTACGGGAAGTTGTTTGGCATTGTGGATCAGCTGCCGACCGATGATCCGAAGCTGGCCTCGCTGCGAGAGAAATTAAATCGCAGCGACGTCAATTACGAATCGGCTTTTGGCGAATTGAAGCGCATCATGTTCTTCGCCGGCGGTCGAAAGAGCGCGACGTTTGGGATTCCGTACGTCTTCATCCAAGTGTTGGTTTTTTGGGATTTTCATGTTCTGGAATGGCTCGAATCCTGGCAGGCTCGTTACGGCTCGCACGTCAGCGGTTGGTTCGACGCAGTGGCCGAGTTGGAGGTTTTGGCCTCGTTAGCCAACATGGCAGCCGATCACCCCGCATGGCCCTACCCAGATGTCTCGGTCGATGGCGAACGGTTCAAGGCACAGGAAATTGGACATCCGCTGTTGAAGCGGGCGTCCTGCAAGCGGAATGATGTCGAGCTTGGGCCGTCCGGGACTTTTCTCTTGATCACCGGATCGAACATGTCTGGCAAGAGTACGCTGTTGCGTTCGATTGGTGTCAACGCCGTGCTGGCTCAAACGGGTGCACCCGTTTGTGCGACGCGCCTTTCCATGCCGCGAGTCGAATTGGCCACCAGCATGCGAGTTACCGATTCCCTGGACGATGGCGTTTCGTTTTTCTTGGCCGAACTTAAGCGACTGAAATCGATCGTCGACCAGTCGCGGGCAATCGACAAGACCGATGGGACTCGACTGTTGTTCTTACTGGACGAGATCCTGCAAGGGACCAACTCGGCCGAACGCCAAATCGCCGTCGCCAAAGTTATCTCGCATTTGGTCCGGCAACCGGCCATCGGTGCCGTCTCGACCCACGATCTCGAATTGGCCGATGACCAGCAGCTGAAAGAATGCTGCCATACGGTCCATTTTCGCGAGCAGTTCACCGAAACGGACGGCAAGCGCGAAATGAGTTTCGATTACCAACTGCGCGAGGGCGTCTCTCCGACAACGAACGCTTTGAAGCTCTTAGAACTCGTTGGCCTAGGCGACCAATAGTCACGCGTCCGTGGTCCAAGGCGCGACATCTGACGACTCGCCCTTCCGGACGATCCTCACGACCCGAACCAGCCTGCCGTCTTAACCGGGGCAATGTTCGGTCCTCCTGCGCCCATCTTCGATGCGGATTCTAAGCTTTTCTGGCCATTGCATCGTGGTGACTGGCATCGTACCGCAACTTAGAAGGTCTTTGGTTTGCAAAATCTCAATGCTCGTTCCCCACTTTTTCTTGGCTGTCTGTTCTTAGCCTTGGCAGCGATGCCAAACGTCGCCTCTGCCACCGACTGGGAAAAGACCATCCGCGACATGCAGCGGCAAGGTGCCAGTCGAAAGCAACTGGCCATCGCCTACAACAACTATGCCCTCTCTTTGGACGCGAACAGGCAATGGTCATTGGTGGAGCGAAACATGCGAAAGGCAATGACGCTGGATCCTGGCAACAAGAGGTACCGCAACAACTCGGCGACCGCCTGCCTCAATCGCGCGTACCATCTCTTCACCAGTCGAGACACTAACGATCGAAAAGCGGCTCAGCAGGCATTGGTGTTGGCCAAGCGGTCATTGAAAGACCGACCGAAAACGCCTGACGCTTACACGTTGATTGGCGACATTGAGTATGCCAGTCAGCGGTTGGAGCGAGCTCGCTTGGCTTGGGAAAAGGCTCAGCAGTTAAGCCCGTCAGCCGGCGTCGCGAAGCGGCTAAGCCGATTGAAGTCGGAAGCGGCTGTGGAGCAAAAATTGGCTCGTGCGGGGAATGCCTATTTCGATCTTCGGTATCAGGATGAAATGAGCCCAAAGCAAGCGGACGAGTTGCTCGAAGCGTTAATGGACGCTCGAAAGATGGTGGGGCGCGAATTCCGTTTCTGGCCCGATCGTCGGATGGTCGTCTTGATCTACTCGAAAGCAGGCTTTGCCAAAGTGCGTCGAGGTCCCGAATGGGCTGTCGGCGTTTACGACGGAAAAATCCGAGTCCAGTACCCCATGCCCGGTTTCCGATCGACGCTTGTGCACGAGTACACCCACGCGATCATTCACCATCTGGCCGGCAACCACTGCCCTCGTTGGCTTAATGAGGGCTTGGCGGAATTCGAAGAAAGCAAGCTTGAGCGTCCATCACTGGAATCACTGCGAGTCGCTTTTCGCGCCGACGAATTGATCTCGATCCATGCATTGGATTCGGCCTTGCGTGACAAAGACTGGCATCGAGCCCACTTGGCCTATGAGCAGTCGTACACGTTGGCGTCTTATTTGGCCGATACCTATCCGTTCTATCGCATCAAACTGGTGCTGGAGCAGCTCGGAGCCGGCGCAAGTATCGAACAGGCGATCAATAGCGAGCTCCACACTAGCCTGTCTCAAATCGAGGAAGCGTGGCAAGCGTGGCTTCCCAATAACATTCGCTAGTATCCTCGGATGTTCTTGATCGAGTCGCGTGAATTATTAGACTGGACTCCAACAACACCAATGTTTGGGGCTCCGTTATGAAACGAAAAGAAAAACGAAAAGACGATCGACAATTACTCCACCAGGGCTCGCCGCTCGAACTATCGGTCGAAGCATTGGAGTTCCGGACAATGCTTGCTGGAAACATCCGTGTATTGGTCAACAACGCGGGTGACGTGACGATTAAAGGCGATGGCAAAAGTAACCATGTCGAAGTGTCGCAAGACGTGTCTGGCGACATCGTGATCCGAGGAACGGAAGACACGATTGGGCAAGCGACTGGCATCAAGGAGGGAAGAGACATCCTTTCGGAAGTCGTACTCGATGCCACGAACGGGACCTTTTCGGGCAAACTTACCGTTTCGATGGGTGGTGGCAATGACTTCGTGATTTTGCGAGACATCACGATCGACGGTGACTTCAACTACAAGCCGGGCGGCAAAAGTGATTCGCTCGGATTTTTTCAGTCGACGGCTAACGGCCTGTCCGTTTTGAAAACGGGAAGCGGCAATGACTATATGAACTTTGTCGATGCGACCTTTCGTGGTGACATCGATGCGGTCACCGGTGGTGGTGTCGACTTTATTGGGATGTCAAATTTCGCTCTCGATAGTGGCCGCACCGCCAATTTCAATACCGGTGGTGGTGGCGACGTGATTTACCTTGAAGACTCGATCGTGGACGGCAACTTGGCGGCCCAGATGGGTGGGCTGATCGATACGATCTACGTCGCGGAAGGGACGACGCTGAACGGTCGTATCGACGTCGATATGGGCAATCTGTTCGACTTGCTGGCGATTGAAAACAACGTCGACCTCGACAGTGCGACATTGAATTTGGACGGTGGCAAAGGTGGCTTCGGTTATCAGAACAAGCTGTTTCTTTACAGCGATTCGCCCTATCGACAGAATCCGCCGGCCGGCATTGTAAATTTTGAGGCCGATGTCTTCACAATCGCCGGTACGAGTACCACGAGGCCAACGCTCAGCGGCACGCTCACGAAATGGGTTGTTGATGATTACTACGACCAGTCACCGAGCGCCAATTTTGACGTCGTCGATGTGTTGGTCGCGGCCAACCTCGCGAGGGGTTTTGACTACGCCGACTTGCCACGCAACGATGGGCCGGCTCCTGATCCTGGGACACTTGCGAATCAGCTGACCGCTCATCTTGAAAGTGAAGACTACTACTTCTATCAAAAAATCTTCGTCAAAGCGGCTTTTGAAACCGAGATCGAAACATTCGATTGGGCGGACTACTCGGGCTAAGGCGATGGGAATCGTAATGGGGCCGGACGTTTGTGATTTGCCGGCTCGGACACCTTCGAGTCGGCCATCTGGCGACGTGTTCTCGTCTGCCGATGGATGGATGCCAATGAAAAAGGACCAGGACTAACGTCGTCCTGGTCCTTGTTGGCATGCGCTTCAGAGTCCTCGTTTTTGACAACGACTCATTCGAACCGACGATGGGGCGTTCTTTTGAACACCTGCAAGCGATTCGGAGCGGCAATTGAGCGGGTCGTTCTCGCGATCTTAGCAATCGAAACTGCAAAGGGCGGGGAGCGGCTTACTTTCTCTTCTTGTCGTTCTTTGCTTTGCGCTTTTCTTTGGCTGTCATGAGAGGCTTTTTCTGCTTCTCTTTCTTGCCTTTGTCCTTGCTTCCCCTATCACCCATACCTAACTGCTCCAAATGAATTTAAGACCAGGAATAGATACGGAGTATTCTCGATCGTGAGATCGTTTTACTTAGATAGGGGTTACGTTTTCCGCACAAGGGCCTTTTTGTCCACGGCCTTCCGTGAACGATACGCGTTGCCCTTCTCGCAAATCATCAAAGCTCGCTCCTTCAACGCTTGAGGAGTGAAAGAAAAGGTCTTTGTCGCTACCGTTGTCGATAAACCCAAATCCCTTGTCAGTGATTCGCTTGATAGTGCCTTCAGCCATACGTCCGATCCTTTGTGTTCTTTGCACACGGTGCCGATCTATAAATAGCGGCCCGTGCGCGTCCTAAGCTGCGGCCCGAAAACAATCTCGGCCCGTCTTGAATTCAACTTCAGGGGCAGATGCGAAAGAAAGTTACTGAGATCGAATCAAGATAGTTTGGTATTTGCCAAACTCGATCCTCAACCTGTTCGCCAGAGTCACGTCTTCCCTTGTGAAGAGATGCCCGATTGTCTGCCTTTCGATACGAAAAAGCAAGTTGGTTAGGGTCGATTCGGTGTCGAATCAGAGAATCTTGCGTCAGTACAACAGGAACCATTTGCTGCATGAAGAGCCGAGCATATTGCTTGGAATAGTCCGATTCGACGCTTTTTGGGTAGGGAAAGTCCCGGCGTCCAAGGACACTTAAAAAATCAGCTGCCGCATCGAGAGACGGCGCGAATCGAGCGAATTCGTCGAGTTTGCTAACAAGTTTACTAG
>CAYZRS010000124.1:0-4938 GCA_964480915.1 uncultured Pirellulaceae bacterium
CGGAAGGACTTAGGCCACAGATTGACACTGATCTACACGGATGTTGATTGATCGATCCTGTCGAGATGGTTGTATCAAACAAAAGTGCCCAGAACTTTTGCGTGGCGTTATGGTTCTCTAGCCGTATTTGAGTGCTGTTCCAAGGACCGCCACGGAGGTGACCATTCCCACCACACTGCTGACCACGCCAACAAGTATGGCCTGCTTGGGTCGATGGCGCAGAACGTAATACGCTGCAGCGATGCCAGCGAGTGGCACGGCGCTCATGAGCGTGGCAATCCACACTGCTTCGGAGGCTCCCGGGCTCCAGCGACTCAATTGGTGGCCCAGTACGAACTGCAAGGGAATGACAATGCACCATTGCACTAGCACGGCGAATGCATTGCGTGTTTTCGAACGATGTGCATCGACCGTCTTGTTGCCCAGCCAGAATCCGCACATGAACAGCAGGAACGCGAAGGGAGTCGTCAACACGAACGAAATGGCAAGACTTGAGAAATCGGGACCGAATATCATGAAGTTGGCGGACTCGCCTCCTCTTCCGTGGTTGCTGGAATATCCCGCAGGCCGGCTGCGCGGAATCGCAATGCCTGTCATTTGGTAGACACCTCTACGAGATTGATGTGAGGTCGAATCGCCAGAAATTAATTTTCTGCATCAAACCGATCAGCATTCTGCCGCCACCTATTTGCCGTTTCGTCATCTCCCTGAATCTCGGCCCAATTCTGCAGCCGCCTCGCAGCATCTGCCAACTTCTGCCGTTGCGGGGCACTCGGTTCAACGCCCGCCACGCGTTGTAATCCGGCAAATCCAGTTCGCAACAGCGGTTCGGCCTTTTCCACGTTTCCTTGCTTCAAAAGACATTCACCCAATTTGGACGTGAGCGAGTACGCGGCCCAGCCCTCAGGGTCATCTGCTTTGACGGTGTTCAGGCACTCGCGCAGTAGCGGTTCGGCCTCGTCGAAACGATTGGCTCTCATGTAGGTCTCGGCGAAGTTGTTGACGAGCAGCAGGGTGTTGCCATGGCTGGGGCCAAAGGTAGCGCGGAAGTGATCGACGAGCGAAGTGTAAAGCTCTATCGCCTTGTCGAGCTCTCCTGCATTCCGGTAAGTGAATGCCAAGTTGTTGGCGCTTGACAAGGAATACGGGTGGTCTTCGCCCAGTTCGGATTTTAAGCCTCGCCAGGTCGCCTCGCTGAGCGGAATTGCCTTTTCGAAATCGCCTTGCGTCTCGTAAGCGGAAGCGAGGCTGTTCATCGTGCTCAATGTGTCGGGGTGCTCGTCACCCAGTTTGGCTTGCGAGTGCTTCAACGTTTGTTCATACAGCTCGATCGCTTCATCGAGTCGGCTCATTCCTTCATAGGCATTCGCCAGATTGTGATTGACGGCGAGTGTTTCTGGATGGTCGGCTCCGTGGACTCGTGTCATGTCCTCTCGGGCTTGCTCGAACAAGGGGATGGCCTCATCCAAGCGTCCCAGTTCTAGGTAGGCGGTGCCTAAGTCGTTCTTTGCCGAGAGCGCGATGGAATCTCCCGGACCACGCGTTGCGTCTTGAATGCGGCATGCTTCTTCAAACAATGGCATTGCCTCGTCTGTTCGATCCACGTTGAAATAGGCATGGGCCAAATCAGTCATTGCGGTTGCGGTGCGGCGGTCCTCGGCACCAAGGTTCGACTTGCTCAGTTGCAACACTTTTTCCAAGAGCGGAACGGCAGCGGCCGAATCGCCCAGGTAGCGACGGACTTTACCATGGAGGCGCATCGCTTCGATCGTTTCCGTGTGTTCTTCGCCCAGCAATTGCCGGCTCAGTTCTTCCACCTCTTTGGCCGTGGGAGCTGCCGATTCGTACTCGCCCAGTGAAATGAAACAACTGGTCAGTTTCTTGAGCACTTCGAGGCGCCCTTCGCGATCCAGTTCCGAGTCGCCGACAGTTTCTGACGCGTGGATTAGTACATCTTTGGCGCTTGTTGTCCGATCTCCGCCGCCCCAGTACGGGTCGGCCGCTTCGAATGCGTTCGTTACTACCTCCAAGACGTCGGCGGTACGTTTGGCTTCCTTGGCTGCCTGGAAATAGAACCAGCTGGTGGCGGCGATGCCTCCGATCAACAGCGAACTAATCACGCCGGCAGCCGCCACGGGCCAACGGTAACGTCGTACGAATTTGCGTGCACGGTAAGCGCTCGACTCAGGCCCGGCGACAAGTGCCTTGCCAGCCAAGTAATTCTGAATGTCCTCGCCCATGGCGCTGGCACCGCCATAACGGTGGTCGGGATCTTTGCGCATCGCTTTGAGTGGTATCCACTCTAATTCGCTTCGCAACTCGCGAATCAACGTACGCGGCTGAGTCGATCGCTGGCGGGCGATCGTCGCCTGATCCGGCTCGTTTATTGAACTGAGCTTCGTGCTCGGTTTTGGTGGGTCTTCTTCGCGGATGATCCGCAGCATTTCGTTTTGGGCCGCGTTGCGTAGTGCCGCCGGTTCGAAGGGTAACCGACCGGTCAGCAGTTCGTACAGCATCACGCCCATCGCGTAGACATCGGTCCGAGTATCGACGACTGGCGAACTGGCCGCCTGTTCGGGGCTCATGTACTGCGGCGTTCCCATCATGATGGGAACTTGCGTGATTTGAGTTTCGCTCCGTTCACCAGCGCCAATCGATTTTGCGATCCCAAAGTCGATCACTTTAACTTGGGAGCGACCTTCCTCTTGGGTCACCAGAACATTTGACGGCTTCAGGTCGCGATGCAAGATGCCTTTTTGATGAGCATGCGCCACGGCATCGCAAACTTGTGCAAACAGTTCCAGCCGATCGCGTGCCGCAAGCTGCTGGGCGTCGGCAAAATCTGTAATCGAACTGCCTTCGACAAATTCCATCACAAAATAGTGTTGTCCCGATTCGCTGATGCCGGCATCAAAGACCTGAGCAATTCCGGAATGATTCATCGCGGCCAGTGATTGGCGTTCCAATTCAAACCGTTTCAAGACAGCTTCGGAATCCATTCCCCGTTTCAGCAATTTGATCGCGACCGTACGCTGGACCGGCTCGGCCTGAGTGGCTCGAAATACCAACCCAAAACCGCCTTCGCCAACTTGCTCGACAAGCGTATAGGGCCCTATCTGGCTGCCAGGAATGGCGACGTTTTGTTCCAGACCGGCGATTTCGACCGCCGGACGTTGCATGAAGCCCTTGGTGTCGCTGTTGAGCCGCAACAGTTCTTCGACGTTGGCACGCAGCGCCGCGTTATCACCGCAGGCGCGATCCAGAAAAGCGGCGCGGTCCTCTGGCGACAGCGCGAGTGCCGCACTAAAAATTTCGGCTTCCGTCATTTCCATGCCCCGATCTGAGTCATCTGCAAGCATCTTATCACAGAGAGTAGTGCGAGGTTCGGAGCTGTGATGACGCACAGATCCTGAAAATTCTTCAAACGGGCCGAATTCCGGTGTGAAAACAACCACGATCGGCGACGGCGGATCGCACGATTGAAAGGTTGCGCAGGCAAGGGTCAGGTCCATTTTTCGGCCAGCCCAATATGCCATCCCGTTCCAGCGAAGACCGAAAACATGGACCTGACCCTCTTAGCCACGAATCGCAGCGCAAGAGTTTCGACTCAGGACCCGCCCCCAATCATAGAATCTGATTGCCGTCATATCGTAGTACAAGACGCCGCGGAAGTGAGCCAATTCAAGTGACCGCCGCGAGTGTTCACAAGCCAAAATTCAAACGTAAAATTAAGCCGGAGGTACTGCTTCCTCGCTCCTTGCAGAATCTTGCGGTTTCATCCGACTGCAAAACGAAGCTACTTATTCAAATAAAGTTGCGTAAGCACACGCCGGCCGCCTGCCGGGTCCGAAAAGTTCAGTGCCAGGACATTCAGCACAGTGCGAGCGATTCGCCCTTAAGCCAATAAACACGGGATTTGGTTGATCGTGGCCGTATTGATTCGGCAGCAGTCGCGACAATTACGACCAGGGGCTTACTCAAGATACACACTATGCATATGACAAGATTGTGAAGATGTTTGACAAACGGCAACTGTTTTCGGTATACCCTACCTCCAGGTGGCTACGAAGCTTCCTTTCGAAGGGTGTGAGCGATGGGGCAAAACGCGCGAAAGTCTCTAGACCGCGGTGTAAACCGCATTCTCAAAGGTGTCATTAAGAAACGTCGTCCCCGTGACACCAGACGTCGGGCTCATCAGCTCGAACATCTAGAAGATCGTCGCCTTTTGGCCGCCGATGTCATGTGGGCCGCCAATACTGGGATTCTTGAAGTTTCTGGCAGCGGTCAGGCCGAGACGATTTCAATCGCCACAGAGAACGGCAGCATATCTGTTGACGGCATCGCGCAAGGGATTTTGGCAGCCAATGTCAACGAACTGCGGATTGAAGGTGGAGATGGAAACGATGTCATCGATATTCGTCAACTGACTGGGCTTTCTAATGCTTCCATCGTTGTCATGGGAGGCGCAGGGAATGACACGTTATTGGGTAGTCCCATGAACGACCAGCTGCAAGGAGGCGAAGGTGACGATTACCTGGAGGGGTTTGCAGGCGACGACAATCTGATTGGCGGTGCGGGAGCAGATACCTATGTGTACGCCGACGACGCAGACCTCGGCAACGACGCAATCGATGACAGTGGCACGCTGGATACGCTCGATTTTTCTAATCTTGCGTCCCCCATTGACGTTGACCTGTCGTCGACGACCACGCAGACCGTTGCGGCTGGTGGAACGCTAAGCGTTGGCATCACGATGTCGGCCAATTCCATCTCGGGCGTGATCGGCACACCGTTCGATGACAACATCGAAGGAAATTCACTCGATAACCAACTGGTGGGAGGCGCCGGTGCTGATGCGTTGGTCGGCAAGGCAGGTGCAGACACGCTTGATGGAGGAACTCAGCCAGACTTTATTCAAGGCGGCCCCGGCGACGACAT
>CAYZRS010000125.1:0-3773 GCA_964480915.1 uncultured Pirellulaceae bacterium
CTCGTCTGGTTCGCGTGTGATGAGTCACAGACGCGGCAGAGGAACGTGTATAAATTAACCGCCGTGTTCCCCACTGGGAGCAAAACTCGCTCACGAAGATTCTTGCCTACTTCGTCCAAATCTAAATCCACGTTCACTGCCGAGGTCTGAGATGTGCAAAAGTAACCGTTGTTGGGGCACCGTGCTGCTGCTCGTTCTCAGTGGACCGATGGCGATGCTTAGCGCCGCCGACGGCGACCCCATGGCGATCCGATCTTGGCCTGCCGGCACCATTTCTTTAGAGACCCACTGGGGACATAGCATAGCCATTCATCCGACGGCAGACTCGGAAGGGAAAATGAGCTCGCATCCCGATCAGGAACTGTCGGCCGATGCATCGGTCGACCATGTGCTGACGCGACTCCCGAATACAGAAAACAGTTCCTGGCTCGCGAAGTCGGAAGCTCCCAAGGACGACAATGCGGTTCACGTGAAGTCGATCGTCGACGAAGCCGGCACGTCGCTTGGGATCGAGTTGCAGGCGGATGGAGTGAAGATCGTTGTTCTCTCCAAAATCGCCGCGGCAGACCATTCGCAGCCAACGTTGGCGAATGTCGACCTGCTCGTCATCTCACCGAACGACAAATCACTGGCTGAATGGATTGCGGTTGTCCAATCGATCCAACCACGGCTTATCTTGCTCAATTTGCACGACTCTCTGAGCCAGGAACAGATCGAACAGTTCAGGACCGATGTGAAGGCCGAAGAAGAGATCGTGCAGACGAACCACAATACGTTGGCGCTATCCAAAAGCTCGGACGAATTTACGAGGCCTCGGCTGGTGACCCTGACGACAGATGCGTGGCAAATGCCGGCCGACTTGGGCGAGCTGTTCCAGGCCATGGAGAAGGCCAGCAAGGATTCGCAGGTCGTATTTGCCAAACTCTCGACAAATCAAATGAACTTCAAACCAGCCAATGGCACGCACACGCCCCGTTGGAATACGGAGCACATGATGGGCCGGCAGCTCGGATTCTTCTCGCAGATTTACCACACGCTAGAGCCCACGCTACCGGTGATGGATCTGAATCCGAAACAGATGCCGCCCGATTACGAGTTTGCTCATCCCGATTGGAGTGGCCAAGAAGAAGCCAGGCAGATGGAACGCGTCAGCCAATACACTCGCCGGTTCGCTTACTTGCTTGCCGATCTCGATCTAGACAAACGAGCCCCGGGAAGCCGCTGGCCCTCGCTCCGCGCATTACTTAACCAAATGCAGCGCCACTACAGTGAGCACACGGCCAACACGATCAAGAAATTCGATCTCCCCGAGTGGCCAAACAACTAAGAATCGATCGGCATCACGCGGCACTACGAAACCACAACCGTCTGAACACTTGTCGCAATTGCGGTCCCATCCGTTGCCATCACGTTCAATGCGAACGTACCGATGAATCCGGCAGGCGTCGTCAACGTCAGCCCAGCTGGCGGTGGGCCGGCAAATGTCCACTCGGTTCCATCAGCATTGGATGTACCACCCGACAATACCGTTCCGACTGGCAATCCGGAGAAGAGGACCGTTTCCACAGGGTTGGAAAAATCGTCGGCAAACGCCGTGGCGGGAACGACCGTGGCCGTGTTACTAGCCGCCATGAATCCCATCGACTGAGCCGTGGCAATCGTCGCGTCTTCAGCCGACGCCGTGGCAGAACCAAAATCAGTGGCAGTAACTGCAGCGGAAGAGCCACCTTGCGCGACGGTCTGCGCATCGGATGTTGCCTCAGCCGTTGAACTGGCGGCCGATTCGACCGTTGCAAACGCAGTGGCGACGGAAGTGTCGGTTGCTGCCGCGGTGGCCACGGAATCTTCACTGGCGACGGCAGTGGCCGAGCCAATTTGGATGGAGCTCGCAGTCGCGGTCGAACCCGCCTGAGCATTGGCCGTCGCCACCGAAGAAGTCTCCGCCGTGGCCGCAGCGCTGCTCGCATTGACCGCGTCAGAATCGGCAGCCGACCCAACGTTGGCAAAACTCAATGAGTCTGACCCCTCGACGGCAAAGGCACTGGCGGCCGAACCATTGATCGCGACCGCATTAGCGATCGAAGCCTGTTCGGCCACGGCATTAGCCGTACCATTGTCCCCACCAAAACTGGTCGCCGAAGATCGGTCACTTCCACTGGCGAAGACGGTCGATTGTTGCACAGCAGTCGCCGTCGTGACCGAGTCGTGCACTGCAACCGCCGTCGCACTCGACAGATCATCGGCAGCCGCCATCGCGATTGACCGATTCGTGGCCGTCGCCGTCGCGTCCGCACCTTCGGCCGCAAACGCTCCCGCGATGGTCAACGTCGAATTATCGGCCAGCCCATTGAGGGCGGCGGTCGGAGCTAGAAAATCGATCGCCGCCACCGTCTGCGACAAATCGGCCCTGCCTAAGACGTTGACGTCCAGCAGCGCCTCACCAACGGCCGCCACCACCGTCGCCTCGACCGGTTGATCCTGAATGGCTGGACCCAAGAAATCGACCGTCGCTTCGTAATCTTCAGCAGTTGCGGAAACCGAATACTTGAGGAGACCGGCTTCCGCCTGACCGGCAACGGTAAAGGTAAATGCGACTTCGACGTTGGCTGTTTCAGCGGCACCGAGACCGGCAAACCCTGGCGCGCCGTCCGTCGCAAAAACAAGCACTCCGTCAGACCCGGCACCCGCAGAGTAGCTGAATCCGACTTGGGACAGCGAACTTACAGCTCCATCCAACGTGGCCGATGTAAACGTGATATCACTTGCGGTCAAATTTGCATCGGATGTCACCGTCTCGAAACTCTTCTGAACGACACCCAGCGTCTCAATCCCGACCGCGCCGGGAGCGAACTCACTTAACACGTCGCCGGTCGTGACCACCAGATCGACCCCCAAAGGAATCGTCCCGAAGTCGGAATCACCTGCCAGCGGAGCCAACTCGTCCACTCCGCCGCCGCCAATCAGTCGCGTCTTGGGGCTGGTAAACTCTGTACTGCCGACGCCGATCCCCAGCGTGTCGTTACCACCACTGAGCGCAACTTTTGTTGTGCCGTCGAATTTCCAGCCATCGAGTTCCACCAGATCGTTGCCACTGGCGCCACGGATGGTGAAATTCGAAGTCGAGCGGCCGGTCGCTCCATCGATGAGAAAGGCGTCATTACCACTGCCTAGAGAAACCGTTGCGCGGCCATTGATTTGCATCGAATCGGCCAATATCAGTCGGTCATTACCTTTCTTTAGGATGGCTTTGAAGTTGTCGAGCCCTTTCGCAGCGATCCCAGTATCGAAGTCGTTCCCTGCCCCGTTCGCATCTCCCACCAAAGTCGTCCCATTCACGCCGGTAACCCAAATCGTTCCGCCCGTCACATGCACTTCGAGTTCGTTGTCCGCCGTGTCGCCGCGAATACTAAGATCGTCACCATTCACATCGACGACAACGTTGCCGGCCAACATCCGCCGCTGCTCTAGCGGCTCGACGCTCAATTCGAATGGTGTGTCTGGATCAATAAGTCGTTTTCGAAGCATGAGGTCCCCATTTTGAATTCAAAAGCCGGCGGCAAGGTTGATTCGGGTCCGAAGCGCCCGCATCAAAAGCGAGCTTTCCCCGCAAAATGAAAGAAACCGTGCTACTGGGGATGTGAGCCAATAACTCGACGGAACTTGCGTGATCAAATTCAAGCTCGCGTCAAACGCATCAGAGGGCCAGCAAAACAACCCCAGACTTCACGTCACGTAGCCGAGTCTGTCCCCAGACTCGGGCGGTCAAAGACCGC
>CAYZRS010000126.1:0-3767 GCA_964480915.1 uncultured Pirellulaceae bacterium
CAGCGGTCGGCCGACAATCTGTTAAAAGAAGGCGTCGATCCGGCAACCGTTCACGTCACCGGCAACACGGTCATCGACGCTTTACTGGAAGCGGTCGAACGGGAACGGGCCAACACCGACCAATGGAAATCCAAGTACCCTGGCCTGACGCGTGAGCGCATGGTGCTGGTGACCGGCCACCGTCGTGAGAACTTTGGTGGCGGATTTCAAAACATTTGCGAGGCCATTTCACAGCTGGCGAGCAAATTCACCGACGTCGATTTTGTCTACCCGGTTCATCTCAACCCCAACGTTCAAGAACCAGTCAAGAAGCTTCTTGCCGACAAGGCGAACGTCCACTTGGTACCACCCGCTCCTTATTCCGAGTTTGTCTGGCTGATGGACCAATGCACGATGATCCTGACAGATTCGGGTGGAGTCCAAGAAGAAGCGCCCTCGCTAAAGAAACCGGTGCTTGTGATGCGAGACACGACCGAACGACCCGAGGCGATGAATGCCGGTGCCTGCGAGTTGGTCGGCACCGATGTCGATCGAATCGTAACACGGCTCTCCAGCCTGCTGACCGATCCAGCTGACTATGCCGCACATCAAATTGACGAGAACCCGTACGGAGATGGCAAAGCGGCCGATCGAATTGTCGAACTCATGTTGAAAATGCCTCGCCGATCGTAAGAAAAGAACCCTTAAAGTGGGGCAGGTGCGAGTTCGCAAAGTGAACCAAAGAGGAAACCTATTTAGGGCAACTGGCTTTTATGTTTAAACCTTCTGAAACCAAAGTATGTGTCATCGGCCTGGGCTACATTGGCCTGCCCTCAGCGAGTGTTCTCGCGACAAAAGGGTTCCATGTATTTGGAACTGAAGTCCGTGAAGACGTCGTAGAGATCATCAACCGAGGCGAAATCCACATCGAAGAACCCGATCTGGATATCTTGGTTCGTTCGGCGGTGAATAGTGGCCAATTAAAAGCCTTCACGGAACCACAGGCCGCCGACGTCTTTGCTATCTGCGTCCCAACACCGATCACGGAAAACAAAACAGCCGATCTCTCCTTCGTAAAAGCGGCATGCGAAGCCATCAAACCGCATGTCGCGAAAGGAAATTTGATCATCCTGGAATCGACGAGCCCTCCTGGTACAACCGAAAACATCGTCGCCCAACATGCGATACCCGATGGCTTTGAGATAGGCACCGATGTGTTCGTGGCGCATTGTCCCGAACGAGTTTTACCGGGGCGAATCCTCTTAGAGGTCGTGCAGAACGATCGCGTGGTTGGCGGGATGACGGCGAATTGCACGGAACGCGCCAAGGCCTTTTATGAGTCGTTTGTTCACGGTGAAGTATTGCCCACGACGGCTGCTGCAGCCGAAACTACGAAGCTTGTTGAAAACGCTTTTCGTGACGTCAACATTGCCTTTGCCAATGAACTGTCGATCGTAGCCGACCAACTGGGCGTTGACGTGTGGGATGTCATTGATTTGGCGAATCGGCATCCGCGAGTCAACATCCTCACGCCGGGACCGGGCGTTGGCGGACACTGCATCAGCGTCGATCCCTGGTTTCTCGTGGACGCTGCCCCCGATGTAACGCCGCTCATGAGAACCGCTCGAGAAGTCAACGACAGCAAGCCACAGCATGTCGTCGAACGCATCTGCCGACTCAGCAAGCAATTCGCCAAGCCGAAGATTGGCTGCCTTGGACTGACCTATAAAGCCAATGTTGACGACTTGCGTGAAAGCCCCTCGCTCGAAATCGTCCGCGAACTTGAAAGTCGGAAAGTGGGACAACTGCTTGTCTGCGATCCGACACTCGATTCGTCCCGTTTCACAGAATTCCCGCTGCACTCACTAGATCAAGTCCTGGACGAATGCAATGTCCTCGTGCTACTCACCGATCATAAACCCTTCTACAGCGTCTCGAAGCAAATCCTGCAAGAAAAAGTCCTGATTGATACTCGCGGAATTTGGCGATGATGGACCAAATGGCAATCAGGCTTAGGCACAAGTAAGTCGCATCACCTAATGCCGGTTGCCGCGTTCATGCTAGAATGTGGTGGGTTTTTTCCTCCGGCTGCGCACGAACCATGCCTTTCAATCCATATCTACGCTGGCTAGGCATTCGCGGGGGCGACCTGCCTCCCGATCACTATCGACTCTTGGGACTGGAGCCACTTGAGTCTGACCCAGACGTCATCGCCACTGCGGCCGACCGACAAATGGCTCATGTGCGGAAGTATCAAAACGGACCGCACAGCGCACTTTCGCAACAACTACTCAACGAGCTGGCAACTGCCAAGCTTTGCCTGCTCGATCCGATTCGGAAAGCGTCTTACGATGCAACTCTAGCGATTGAACAGTCGAGTGCCGCCGGCTCAGTCGATCAGTCGGTTGCTGCGGTGACTGTCGCCTCTTCGATCGACCGACCGGCGGGCCGAACAAGTCCGCGTCGCCGCAAACAGACTCTGCTGCTGGCGATCGTGGCTGTTGCAGTGATACTGCTCATCGGCGCCTTCGTTTTCCAGAACATACAGCAACCAACCACGGTCAAGTTGTCCGCGCCACCGGCTACACCTTCCCGCGAAGCCATCACCGATCCGCCGATCAACGCGACAACGCAGAAAGAGCCTGTCGTCGACGAAGATACGCCCGCCACACCGCCAGTGAAAACGATGCCGGCGGAGGCACTGGAGGCGCCGCTGACGGTTGATCTCGAGGCCGATCCCCTGCCGACCAACGATCCGGCCAATTCTAAGGATCCAGACTCGTTACCTGCCGAGTCGGAAGGGCAAGATTCGTCGCCCGAGTTGCCCGAACCGATTCCTCGGACCATTGTCTTGCCGCCGATCCCCACCGAATCCGAACTGGAAAAGACACGTTCCCAATTTGACGACGTCTATGCCACGCGCATTGAAGAGGCGTTAGCTGCAGCCGAACCGCTCGCCTTGGGCAAACTGTCGGGCGATTTGTATCAACGTGGATTGCATACGCAGTCCAATCCGTTGGCTCAGTACGTCTTGCTATCAGAGTGCCTCGAATTGGCAATCTACAGCGGCAACTCGGCCGTCGCCGATCAGGCAGCCAGCCAAATCACGCAGCACTTTGACGTCGATCCAGTGACCGTCCGACTGCGATCGGCTGAACGAGTTGCTAAGACCATTGGACAGCTGAAAAAGCAGCGATCCGCGCGGGCCAGCGGTCGCTACTGTCAAGTCGTTATGCCGATGTGTGAGCTGGCGATAGCCCGTGACGACTTCGAACAGGCCAACGCACTACTCAAGCTTCTATCGATTGCCTCTAGGCGTTGCCGCAGTACCGATTCGCAGCATGCAACCAACGTCGAATCGGCTCGGGAGACGTGGAAACGACGACGACGCGAATATGCCGAAGTTCAAGCCGCTCACACGCTGCTTGCCGAACTGGCCGGCACTTCGAATGGTACGTCCGATGCTGAAACCAGGATGCAGGAGGCCTTCTGGACGATCGGCAGGTACCATGGATTGCTGAAAGGCGATCTGCAGACAGCCGCCCCGTTCTTGATCCAATCCAATCATGCCGAATTGTCCCGCTTGGCCACCCTGGAACAGGCCGCCACCGAACCGACATCATTGGCGGCAGATGAACTCTTCGGTTTGGCGAAAGGCTGGCACAACTTTGCCGAATCGGGAAGGCGTCCAGGCGGCAAACCACTTTCTAACGATGCCAAACGGACCGCACTGAAGCGATCGCAGCAATGGCTGACCAAAGTCATTCCGTTGCTGGACGGTTTCGAAT
>CAYZRS010000127.1:0-2898 GCA_964480915.1 uncultured Pirellulaceae bacterium
TTCCATTTTGCTGAGCTCCGCCTTGTGAGTTCTCAATTGTTCGAGAAGTGGGCTTTGAGGATTTTCTTTTGCGATCGTCTGCATGGATGAATCGAGCAAGTCGGTCGCTTCCTCTCTGCGCTTAAGAAGAGTTAGGCATTCCGTGATATCGAGGAGTAAGGTGACGGTGGCTTGGCTGGCCGGTCCTTTTTGTGCTTGCGTGAGAGTTAATGCCTTTTGGAATAGGGGGAGCGCTTCTTCTGCGCGATCGGTTTGCAAGAAGACAAGTCCTAGGTTCCGAGTTGATGACGCGACATTGGGATGCTTGTCATTTGGGTAACCCGCCAAGACTTGTCGAAGGCAATGTTCGGCCTTTCCAAGTTGCCGATTTTCTAAATAGGCGTAGCCCAGGTTCGCGCGAGTCATGAGGCAGCTTGCGTGCTCTGCACCCAAGGCGGCCGTTTGTTGCTGCAATAAACGCTCATACAAGTCGACCGCTTGTGCATGTTCGCCACGTGACACAAGGATGAGGCCCAGATTTCCGGTCAGACCGAACACATGCGGATGCGTTTCGCCGAATCTAGCCTTGGCCAAGGAGATGGTCTCTGCCAACAAAGCCGTGCCATCGGTGTCGACGGTCTGCATGGCCAATTTGGCCATGCCCTCGATCGCAATCGGATGAGTCTTCCCCAGCGATTTCTGGATCTCGGGAACGACCCGTTTCAAGAGTTTTGTCGCCTCTGCGTCGTGATCCATAGGGGCGAGCAAGGAGGCCAGACGCAGCTGTGCAGAAAAATATTGAGGATGTTCGGTGCCGTGGATGGCAGCCATGTCTTGAGCGATTTCTCGTGCCAAATCCAGGGCCTGTGTGTACCGGCCGGTTTCGTGAAAGATGTTGACCAGGGCTTCGTTGCACCAAGCATCCAAATCGTTCGCTGCTTTCGATCCGTCCGATGCGGCCAGTGATTCTTGGGCCCATTTTTCCGCCATATCCAATTGGCCGGCCGCCGTATAGGACAGCGCAAGATTGCGCATCGTTGTTCGAGTATCCGCGTGTTGACGTCCCAGGGTATGCGTACGCGTCTGGACGGTCGTTGTTAGCATCTCGATCGACTCCTCAAACCGACCGACTGCGCGGTAAGCGACGGCCAAGTTGTTAACCGAACTTTGCGTATCGGGATGGGATTCTCCTAAGACCTGTCTCCGGTCGGCCAAAATGGACTCTTGCAGTAACAAACACTCCGAAATTTTGCTGGCATCGAATAGTGATTTGGCAAGTTGATTGCGAGCATCCAATGTCTCTGGCGCCTTGTCGCCAAAACTGGATTCGTACAGCGCGACCGATCGCTCGCTGGCGGCAATCGCTTCTTCCAACTGCCCCAACCCTTGGAACGAGCGCGCCAGTGCAAGCGTCAGCTGCGCTTTCAGGCGAGGCTTGTCCCCGAATTGTGTTTCGAGTTCTTTCAGTTGACGGACCAGCGTCTCGTAGATCGTGATCGTCTTTCCGTCTCTCGATTTATCAGGAGTGCGAAAAGCGTCAACCATATAGTCGGTGACTTGCTCGGCACGATCGGTTTGTTCCTGCAGCTGAGTGGTTGTTTCATGAAGCTGTGTGATGGTTTTTGCGAGTCGTCGATTGTTCGTAGCGATGGTGAAGGCAACGAAAGGACTGGCCAGCAAAGCGGCGAGCGTTGTAAAACCGAGTGTCGCCATAAGTGGGTTGCGGTGGGACCAGCGGACGACCTGTTTCGTTCGGCCGGCGGGGCGCGCCAGAATGGACTTTCCTTCGAGGTAGCGCGAAAGCTCTTCGGCCAATGCGCCGGCGGACGCGTATCTTGACTTGGGGTCGCGATCGAGACATTTGAGGCAAATCGTCTCGAGGTCGATCGGGATGGTGCGATCCAGTTCGCGTGGCTTTTGCAATCGTCCGTGGGCCACCAGATGCATCGTCTGAACAGCGTCGCGGCCCTTAAACGGGGGTGCCCCGACCAGGAGAAAGTACAGCGTCGCCCCGAGCGAATAGACGTCGATTAGATTCGAGTTCGTGTTACCACTGAGCTGTTCGGGTGCCATGTACTGCGGAGTGCCCACAATGTCATTCGCGACGGTCAGGTCACCGGCCGTGAGCAGACTGGTGGCGAGGCCGAAATCGGTTAGCCGCGGTTCGTGCGTCGCCGATTCGAGGATCACGTTCGACGGTTTGATGTCGCGGTGGAGGACTCCTTGATCGTGCGCGTACTGCACCGCCCGGGCCAGTTTTGCCATGATGTGAGCTGCGTCTTCGGGCTGCATGCCGTGGTTGCTGGCGATTTGGTCCAGGTCGAAACCGTCAATGAGCTCCATCGAGAAAAAGTAGCGCTGCGCGTCGCGTCCACATTCAAACACCTGGACGATGTGAGGATGAGCCAGCTGGGCAGCCAGTTTCGATTCGTTCTCGAAGCGAGTTACGCGATCGGCCGCGAGCGTATCGGCGTTAATCACTTTGAGCGCAACGATACGATCGAGAGAGATTTGCCGAGCGCGATAGACGTCACCCATCCCGCCAAAATTGAGCCCCTCTAGCAACTGATAGTCGCCTAACGTCTTCAGTTCCAACGCATCGAAGACGTGTCGTGTCGGACGTTTGTCGGTGCTCTGGATGCGCGTTCGCCGAATGGCCGATTGTAGGCAGTGCTGGCTGGCTAAGTAGCCTTCGAGGTCCTCGCGATGCTCTTCGTGACGCTGTAAGAAATGCTCCAGCGAAAAGTGCGGGTTCAAATCGACTTCGTTCAAATACTTGGCGAGCACTTCATCGAAGCTGTCTTTGGTCATGTTTTCGTGATTCCCTACCTGGGGGCTCGCTTCAATTCGTCTTGTCGGTGGATTTGGCGCCCGATTCGGCTCGGAACAGCGTCTCATTCTACAGGGAACAACCCCCTA
>CAYZRS010000128.1:0-2436 GCA_964480915.1 uncultured Pirellulaceae bacterium
CAAATTCTTTGGCTGGCCTCCCACGGGGACTGTCGGGTGGGTACGATGGCCAGCTTGGTTATTTCAATTGGTTGTGCCTGGATCGTTCGATGGAAGCTGGAATTGTTGGGTTGCCGAATGTCGGCAAGAGTACTCTGTTTAATGCACTCACACTGTCCAAGTCGGCGGCGAGTGAGAACTATCCGTTCTGCACAATCGAGCCGAACGAAGGGATCGTCACCGTGCCGGATGAACGGCTCGGGCGGATCACCAAGCACATCGTCCCGCAAAAAGTCATCCCGGCCACGATGAAACTGGTCGATATCGCCGGCATCGTGAAAGGGGCCAGCGAAGGGGAAGGGCTGGGGAATAAATTCCTCAGTCATATCCGCCAAGTCGACGCCATCTTACAAGTCGTGCGCTGCTTCGATGATCCTGATGTAACGCACGTCAGCGGTACGGTCGATCCGATCGCCGATATCTCGGTGGTCGAACTAGAACTGATGCTGGCCGATATGCAGACTCTAGAGAATGCACTCAGTAAGGCGCAGCGGACGGCCAGGTCGGGGGACAAAGAGGCCAAGGTGGTCGTGGCTGTGATCGAGAAATGCCGGGCTCATCTCGAAGCGGAAAAACCACTGCGGACGTTGGAGCTAACTCCACCGGAAAAGAAGGCGATCAACAGCTACGGACTGATGACGGCCAAGCCCATCTTGTACATCGCCAATGTGGATGAAGGTGACCTGACCGGCGAAGGGCCGTTGGTGATGAAGGTCCGCGAACATGCCAAGCAAACGGCGGCCGGCGTCGTGGCCGTCTGTGCCAAGATCGAAGCGGAAGTGGCCGAGATCGAAGACGCCGAAGAACGGGCCGAGATGCTGGACGCGGTCGGGCTGACCGAACCGGCGCTCAGTGTGCTCGTCCGCGAAGCGTATCAAACGTTGGGGCTCGACAGTTACTTCACGGCTGGCGAAAAGGAAGTCCGCGCTTGGACGATTCCTCGCGGAGCCACCGGACCGGAAGCGGCGGGGGTGATTCATACCGATTTCGAACGTGGCTTCATCCGCGTCGAAGTCTTCACGCTCGAAGACCTAGAAGCGTTCGGCAGCGAAGCGGCGATTCGACAGAATGGAAAACTGCGCACCGAAGGTAAGTCGTACATTGTTCAAGACGGTGACATTTGTCACTTTTTGTTCAACGTTTGACGGACGAATGGGAACCGCAGATTTGCGCAGATTGACGCAGATTTGGGGAGACCGGGAACGGATTGTCGCTTTTTAAGGCGCTGCCGTTGTGTGTCGGTTTTTTGACGCCTAGGATTCCGTGGGAATGTTCTTAGGTGAACAGGGAACATCATCTGCGTTACTCTGCGCAAATCTGCGGTAAAAACGAACCGCTAGCGGACGTGCCACTTTCTGTGTGCTTGCACCGGCGATCGTTTGGCTCCAGGTGGTGCCTCCGGTCGATGTATCCCGATGAGGGAATCTTGGACTCATTGGGCACTTGCTGATGGCTTGGTTGGAAGATTTGGTAGAGCGGATGGCTGGTCGGTTCGACTGGCCGTATCACTCGGACGGCCCGGCGGCGGCTGAGCCGACGGCGTTTGCGGTGCTGGCTCTGTGCGGGCACGGTCGACATGAGGCGGCGGTGCGGGCGGCCGAGGCACTGGTCTCGATGCAGCACACGAAGGATGGTTCGGTGGGTGTGACGAAGAGTCAGGATTGGCCACGCTGGCCAACGGGGTTGGCGATCTGTGCTTGGCACGCGGTCGGACAAGTGGCCTCGGCCGACTTCCGTGAGCCGATCGATCGCGCGGTTGAATTTCTTTTGAAATTCCAAGGGCAGACGTCGAAGCGTGTTGGCGATACGGTGGGGCACGACACCGAACTGATCGGTTGGCCCTGGGTCGACGGGACTCATTCTTGGCTCGAACCGACGGCGTTTTCTGTGTTGGGGCTGAAACAGCTGGGCATGGAACAGCATTCTCGAGTCCGCAACGGTATCCGGTTGCTGATCGATCGCCAATTGCCGGGCGGTGGTTGCAACTATGGCAACACGTTGGTGTTTGGTCAAAAGTTGGTGGAGCATATCCAGCCGACCGGTCTGGCTCTGTTGGCACTGGCTGATGAACGGGCCAATCCTCGAGTCGAGGCGACGGTCGCTTTGCTGAAGAATTCATGGCCGCAGGCTGTTGGAACGGCGTCAGTCTGTTTCGCGGCAATGGGGTTGGCTGCTGTCGGCCAGTTGCCGCCTGGATTGTCGGAACGGCTAGAGCAACTGCATCGCAGGCAGGCTCAGTTGGGTGACAGCCCGTATCGGCAAACGCTGATCGCGTTGGCCTCGCTGGGGGAAGCGTGTCCATTGATCGTTGGTCGAGAGTCAGAGTTGCAGGCGCCTGATCGATCGGCTGCATAGTTTAGCGAGTTGGGGTTCCGGTTCAGCGCCGGCCAGGAGAAT
>CAYZRS010000129.1:0-1628 GCA_964480915.1 uncultured Pirellulaceae bacterium
CGGAGCAGCCTTTTTCCAAGTGTTTTAGTTTCCGCCCTGCCCTGTTGGGTTAACCTTGCGAATGCGGATGTGGCGCAGCTCGGCTTGCGTTTGGTAACAAGCAACGCCGAGCGGCTTCGACAACACGACTTCCGGGCGCGTATCGACTTTCCGTTGACCAATACGACAAGTGACGATTTGCTTGCCGTCACGCCTCGCTTCGATCTTTCCGTCATTCACTCGCAGCAAGATTTTGTACCACTTTCCGTTTTCAAAGCTAAGGTAGTCGGTCGTCTCATTCTGCGAGGCGTCGTCGCCGTCGAGGCTGGAAAGACCGACCAATTGGCCACCCCAACCGCCAAGGATCAACGTGCAATGCGAATCCTTGTACGGAAAGGTCAAACCGCAGAAAAAATCGCTACCGGCAACTCGGCGTGCCACTAATTCGATTTCGTAGCCAATTTTCGGCAGGTCATTTTTTCCATAGTCGGGCGTGCCGCGAAACGTGATCCCCGACATGGGATGACCGTAATCGAGCAAAATCGTACCGCCCGCATCCGACTCTGTGACCTCTACGTCCCCTTCGCCGCCAAAGTTTGTTCGGGACCACCCCTGGAGTGATTTCCCGTCAAACAGCTCCATCCACGACGCCTGATCCGCTTTGCCGGTTTGACCAGCAATATCGGTCGCGGTTTGTTGACCGTTCGAAATTGGGATCACGACCGCATGCCACAATATGGCGCACACTAAAGCAGCCCATGGAGGACGACGGACGATGCTGTCATTGAACCATGGGCGGCCGAACCGCGTATGCGAAGGTCGGGTGGCAAACGGTCGCCACGCTGCTCGTTTCAGCCGCTCTGAGTACCCCGTCATTGGTGTGCTGGTCCTAGCATGTCGATTCGAGCCCTAAATGAAGATCTGAATGGAAAGTGCGTGAATTTTTGGCGAAGCCGTTGAGTTCAGATGTCGAG
This sequence comes from uncultured Pirellulaceae bacterium, assembly GCA_964480915.1. Classification (GTDB taxonomy): domain Bacteria; phylum Planctomycetota; class Planctomycetia; order Pirellulales; family Pirellulaceae; genus CAWGCE01. Next base: position 954 of record CAYZRS010000129.1, read on the forward strand.
TAGGTTTAGATGATGACCTGATTCGCATCCACCAACGTCTCATCCACCAACATCTCGTCGACCGTGGCTGAGCAGAAGGAATGCTCGCCTTGCCGCTGGCAGCCAACAAGGCACGGTTCCGTCGGCGATTTGACTTCCCGTTTCAGCACAATAAACCCCAACCACGAATCAAGAACAACCCTATCGGGGTAGCAACCACCACTCGATGGTCGAATTGCTGCCGCAAGAACTTTGAGGCTATCCTACCATGCACAACAGCAAGAGTTTTTGGCACAAGTTGCCAGCCATTGTCACGGCGGGATACTTCATCGCCTTGGTTACGGGAACTCATTGGCCGAGAGCCAATTTCAACTTCGGTTTCGAGATCACCGACAAGATGATGCACACTGCAGCTTATGCGGGCCTCGCTGCATTGTGCCGCCTGACATGGCTGACTTGGCCGTCGCTTGCGAAGAACAACCGCACAGCGATCTTCTTCGCGATCATGTTGTGTTCGATGGGAGCCATCGACGAGCTCACACAGATCCCGGTCCCGGGTCGAACCGGGTCGATCTACGATTGGATCGCCGACGTGGTCGGAGTGGCTGGCGGCTTAGCGTTTTACCAAGTGACACTGCCGCTCATTCGTCGCTTTTACGATTGGGCCGATCGCTCGTCAGGCGCCACCAGTTTGGC